>NZ_AYXG01000088.1 GCF_000564855.1 Actinokineospora spheciospongiae | reverse complement strand
GGGCACGCCCAACAAACGACCGGGCCCTTGAACCACAGCCACGACTGAGCAAGAAGCCCTGCCCGGGCACCCAGCAAAAGACCGCACGGACACGACCGAGCAGATCGACTCACCCGGGTACCCCAGCAAAGACCGGGCCCTAGTCCCCGTCCTCAGCAGCACAAGGCCCAGTGGGCCAATGCCCGGCCAGCATCTCCAACGCCTCATCCCCGAACGGGTTCACCCCAGGCCCCTTGGCCAACGCATGCGCAACATGCACGTGCAGGCACTTCACCCGCCCGGGCATCCCCCCAGCGGTCACCCCGGTCCCCAACGACTCGATGGCGTCCCGCTCAGCCAGGTAGGACTCGTGCGCCCGCAGGTAAGCCGCCGCCAACTCCGGGTCGGTGCCCAGCCGATCCGTCATCTCCTTCATCACGCCACTGGTCTCCAGCGTCGAGATGGCGGAGTTGAGCCGGGGGCACGTCGAGTAGTACAGCGTCGGGAACGGTGTCCCGTCCTCCAGCCTCGGGCTGGTCTGGATCACCGCCGGGTGCCCGCTGGGGCAGCGGTGGGCGACCTCGCGGATGGCGCGCGGGGTGCGGCCGAGCTGGTCGGCGACGGTGTCGAAGTCCTGCTGGGCGATCACCGGCCGTTCACCGAGCCCCACAGGTCCTCGTACCACGAGCCGGGGCGGGCGGGGGCGGCGGCGGGTTCGCCCTGACCGGGGTTCACGGCCTGGTCGGGCAGCTCCACCATGTACGGCGTCTCTCCTGGCATCACGTAGCGCAGTCTCTTACGCGCCTCGATCTGCGTCTGCGCCGGGTCCGCCAGTTGGGCCTTGCGCCGCTCCAGCTCGTCGACCTGGGTGCGCAGCTCCGCCTGGCGCTGCTCCTGGGCCTGAACGTCCGAGCGCTGCGACAGGTAGGTGCGCAGCGGGACGGCGACGCTCAGCGCCAGGGCGCAGACCACCGTGGCGAAGACCGCCGCCCGGCGGGTGGTGGACAGGCCGAGGATGGCGCGCTTGGCGTTGTCCTTGGCCGCCTTGTTCTTCGCCGGGGCCGAGACCGGCACCGGGTCCGGGACCGAGACCGCGGGCCGGGTGCGCCGGACGCGGGTCGGCCGCTTGGCCGGGGCGCTGTGGCCCCGACCGCGTTCGCCCCCGCGCCCGGCCACCGGTCAGGCCTCCGGGGTGAAGCGGGGGAACGCCAGGTCGCCCGCGTACCGGGCCGCGTCGCCGAGGGTCTCCTCGATGCGCAGGAGCTGGTTGTACTTGGCCACGCGGTCGCTGCGGGCGGGGGCACCGGCCTTGATCTGGCCCACGCCGGTGGCGACGGCCAGGTCGGCGATGGTGGTGTCCTCGGTCTCGCCGGAGCGGTGGCTCATCATGCTGCGGTAGCCGTAGGAGGTGGCCAGGGTGACCGCGTCCAGGGTCTCCGACAGCGTGCCGATCTGGTTGACCTTCACCAGCAGCGCGTTGCCCGCGCGGCGGGCGATGCCCTCCTCCAGCCGGTCGGGGTTGGTGACGAACAGGTCGTCGCCGACGAGCTGGACGCGCTCGCCCACCTCGGCGGTCAGCCGCACCCAGCCGTCCCAGTCGTCCTCGGCCAGCGGGTCCTCGATGGAGACCATCGGGTACGCGTCGAGGAGTTCGGTGTAGTACGCCGTAAGCTGCTCGGCGCTCTTCTTCGTCCCCTCGAAGGTGTAGGCGCCGTCGGAGTAGAACTCGGTGGCGGCGACGTCGAGGGCCAGGGCGATGTCGCGGCCCGCGACGTACCCGGCCTTGCCGATGGCCTCGACGATCAGGTCCAGTGCCTCGCGGTTGTTCGACAGGCTCGGCGCGAAGCCGCCCTCGTCGCCGAGGCCGGTGGCCAGGCCCTTGGACTTGAGCACCGACTTGAGCGCGTGGTAGACCTCCGCGCCCCAGCGCAGCGCCTCCCGGAAGCTCTCCGCGCCGATCGGCGCGATCATGAACTCCTGGATGTCGACCTCGGTGTCAGCGTGCGCGCCGCCGTTGAGGATGTTCAGCATCGGCACCGGCAGCACGTGCGCGTTGGGCCCGCCCAGGTAGCGGAACAGCTCCAGCCCGCTGGACTCCGCCGCCGCCTTCGCCACCGCCAGCGACACGCCCAGGATGGCGTTCGCCCCCAGCCGCGACTTGTCCGGCGTGCCGTCGAGGTCCACCAGCTTCTGGTCCACGATCCGCTGGTCGACCGCGTCGATCCCGGTCAGCTCCGGGCCGATCTCGTCCAGGACCGCGGTGACGGCCTTCTCCACGCCCTTGCCGCCGTAGCGGGCCGGGTCGCCGTCGCGCAGCTCCACGGCCTCGTGCTCACCGGTGGAGGCCCCGGAGGGCACCGCCGCCCTGGCCAGGGTGCCGTCGTCGAGGGCCACCTCCACCTCCACGGTGGGGTTGCCCCGCGAGTCCAGGATCTCGCGTGCGCCGACCTGCTCGATGACCGCCACGTGGTACTCCTCACAACGTCCGAACTACGCCTGATCGAGCCTAGCGGGCTGACGGCTCCCGGTGCGCGAGGCGTGGCTCTCACCGAGCGTGATCACTCCCGTGGCGGGTCGAGGGACCGCCGATCCGCGCGTAGGGTGAGGCGGAGTATGACTGAGCAGCCCGCCAACCCG
The DNA here is from genome assembly GCF_000564855.1 of Actinokineospora spheciospongiae. GTDB lineage: Bacteria > Actinomycetota > Actinomycetes > Mycobacteriales > Pseudonocardiaceae > Actinokineospora > Actinokineospora spheciospongiae. The sequence goes on along the minus strand of NZ_AYXG01000088.1, from coordinate 440 downwards.
GTCGAGGCGTTCCGCCACGCTGAGTCGCTCGTGGCGCAACGCAGGCCGCTGGACGCGCTGGCGGCTCTGGCACCGATCCTCGACGCGGACCCGGACGCCCCGAGCGTGCAGTTGTTGGCGGGGCGGGCGTACCTGGGGTCGGCGCAGTTGCGGCGGGCCGAGGGGGCCTTTCGGCGGGTGCTGGAACTGGACCCGACTGATCATTACGCGTTGTTCGCGCTGGGGAAGACGTTGCAGCGGCAGAGCCGGTTGACCGAGGCGCAGACGCAGTTGCGGATGGCGGTGGCGATGAACCCGCTGCCGGAGTACCAGGAGGCTTTGGGGGAGGTTTCGGCTCGGATCGCTGTCGAGCGGTCTGACTGAACCTTTTGGGCGCGCTCCCTGAACCGGTCTTTGTGTGGGTGGTGCCCGGCTGGGTGGATGTGTTTGGCCGGGGCCCC
>NZ_AYXG01000087.1 GCF_000564855.1 Actinokineospora spheciospongiae | reverse complement strand
CCAAACACATCCACCCAGCCGGGCACCACCCACCAAAACCCGGGCTTTGCAGGAAACAGGCACGACCAAACACATCCACCCAGCCGGGCACCCCCGCAAAAAACCCGGGCAAGACCCCACCCCAAAAGACCTGACCGCTCGACCCGCCCACCCGAGCCCGCTTTGTCGAACCGTGACGAGGAACCCACCACACCGCGGTCGCACCGGCGCACAACCCCGAAGAACGCCGACACAAACAGGATTCCGGCTTGTGCCCCCCATGCGGACTTCGCGCGGCCCCCACTGTCCCGAGCTGACTGTCCCTTTGGGCGCCCCCGGCTTCCTTAAGCGCTTCCGCCGGACATGCGGACCGGCCGGCGGACATCCCCCCGGAGTCGCCGGCCGGCCTGCGGCGGCGTTCCCCCAATGCTCGCCGCCCAGGGGCGCCGTCGACAGCGAGGTCGGCGCCCGACGACAACACTGCCAGTGATCACCGCGTCACGGCTAACCGTTCGCTAAACGGCGGGGAGCGTGTCGAGTCTTTCTTGGACGGTGGCGACGAGCGGGGACTGGGCGACCCGGTAGAGGTCGGCCGCCTTCTCCAGCTCCACTCTGGTCCCGAGCAGGTCGCCCTCCTCGCACAGGACGCGGGCGAGGACTTCGCGGCCGAACGCCTCGGTGAGTTCCAGGCCGTTGGCGGCGGCGAGGGTGATGGCCTCGGTGGCGTGGGCCCTGGCCGGGGCGAGGTGGCCGAGTTCGTGCTCCAGCTCGGCGAGGTTGGCCAGGGCGAGGCCGACGAAGCCGAGGTCGCCGACCTCGCGGAACATGTCCACCGCCCGGGTCTGCGGGGCGACCGCCTCCGCCGGGTCGCCCAGGTCGCGGTGGACCTGGGCGATGTTGTTGTGGATGTTGGCCTCGCCGAGGCGGTAGTCCGCCCGGACCGCCAGGTCGAGGGCGCGGTGGTAGTGGGCGAGGGCGTCGTGGTGGCGCTTCTGGCCGTAGAGGGCGCTGGCGAGCGCGTTGTGGCCCATCACCATCAGCCTGGGGTCGCGCAGCTCGGTGGCGACGGCGACCGCCCGCTCGCCGTCGGCCAGGATCTCCGACTCGCCGCCGAAGCGGGTGAGCAGCACGCAGCGGCTCAGCCGGATCAGCACCTCGCCCCGGCGGTCCCCGGCGGCGCGGGCGGACTCCAGGCCCAGGTCGAGGACCCAGGCCCAGTCGTCGCGGCGGGGGCGGGTGCGGCGGAACTCCCCGGCCAGCCTGGCCAGGCGCCACACCTGGTCGTGCAGGCCCGCGGCGGCGCCCTCGGCGGCGGCGGCGAGGAGGTTGGGCCACTCGGTCTCGAACCAGTCCAGGGCGGCGTCGCGGTCCGGGATCGGCGGCAGCGGCAGGTCGGCGGACTCGTCGAGGTCGTCGGCGGCGGCGCGCAGGTGGCGGCGGCTGTGGTCGGCGACCGCCAGGTAGTAGCGCAGGACCTCGGGGAGGCGGGTCGCGCGGTCGGCGGCCAGGTCGCGGGCGTAGGCGCGGACCAGGGCGTGCGCGTCGAACACGTCGCGGGCGGTCTCGGTGACCAGGAACAGGGCGGCCAGGGCGCGCAGGCGGTCGCGGGCGGTCTCGACGTCGACCCCGGCGAGGGCGGCGAGCAGGTGCGGGCCGGTGGTGGCGCCGGGGACGGTGCCGACCAGGCGCAGCGCCTCGACGCGGTCCGGGGTGAGGGCGCCGACGGTGACGTCCAGGGCGGCGCGGACCCCGGTCTCGGTGTCCTCCACCCGCAGCGCCCCCAGCCGGGTGCGCTCGTCGGTGAGGCGCTCGACCAGCTCCCCCACCGACCACTGCGGACTGGAGGCGAGCCGGGCGCCGATGATCCGCAGGGCCAGCGGCAGGCACCCGCACAGCCGCGCCAGCCGGTCCAGGTCCGGGGCGGCGGCGGTGGTGCCCGCCGCGTGCGCGATGACCGCGGCGGCGGCGTCCGGGGCGAGGGGTTGCACGACCCGCAGCCGGGCGCCCAGGGCGACCAGGCCGTCGAGCCTGCGCCTGCTGGTGACCAGGGCGACCGAGGAGCTGCCCCCGGGCAGCAGCGGCAGGACCTGGTCGGAGTCGCGGGCGTCGTCCAGCACGACCAGCACCCGGCGCTCGGCGAGCAGGGTGCGGTAGAGCGCGACCCGGTCGGCCTGCTCGGTGGGCACGTCGTCCTGGGTGACGCCGAGGGAGATCAGGAAGCGGCCCAGCACGGCCGCCGGGTCGGCGGGCGGGTGCGCCGGGTCGAAGCCGGACAGGGCGGCGAACAGGGTGCCGTCGGGGAAGGCCGCGGCGGCGCCCGCGCCCCAGACCACGGCGAGCGCGGACTTGCCGATCCCGGCCGGTCCGGCCAGCACGCCGACGGCGGTCGCGGCGGGGTCGCCCCCGGCGCGCAGCCGGTCGAGCCAGGCCAGGTCGGCGTCGCGGCCGGTGAAGCCGGACGGGGTGGGGGGCAGCTCGGCCGGGACGAGGACGCCGAGCCTGGGGGTGATCACCCGGGTGGGCCGCGGCTCCAGCAGCGTGGTGTCGTCGCGCAGGACCCGGCTGTGCAGCTCGCGCAGGCCGGGTCCGGGGTCGAGGCCCAGCTCACCCGCGGCCCGGTGGGCGAAGCGCTGGTAGAACTCCAGCGCCGCCGCGCGCCTGCCGCTGCGGTAGAGGGCCAGGACCAGTTGCCCGACCAGGTGCTCGCGGAACGGGTGCGTGTCGACCAGGGCGACCAGCTCGCCGATGACCTCGTCGTGCCTGCCCAGCTCCAGGTCGGCGTCGAGCCGGGCCTCGATCACCGTCAACCGCAGCTCGGCCAGTTCCGGCGCGCGCACCCGGCCCGCGATGTCGGACAGCTCCGGTCCGCGCCACAGCGACTGCGCCCGGGAGAGCAGTTCGGCCCGGACGTCGGCGGGCTTGCCCCGGGATTCGGCCAGCAGCCGCCTGGCCAGCGCGACGTCGATCCGCGCCTCCTCGACCGCGAGCCGGTAGCCCGCGCCGCTGGTCTGAATCCTGGTGGTGCCCCCCGGGTCCACCGTGGACAGCCACTTGCGCAGCCGGGAGATGTAGCCCTGCACGATGGTGCGCGCGGTGGCGGGCGGTTCGTGGTCCCAGAGGACGTCGACGATGCGTTCAACCGGCACCACCTGGTTGGGTTCGAGCAGCAGCATCGCCAGCAGACCGCCGATGCCGGGCCCGCCCGGCACCGCGGCGCGGTCCCCCACGACCGCGCCGACCGGTCCCAGGACGCAGAACCTCGGTCCCTGCGCCTCTTCGCGCGTGAACCACTCGTGCGCCATCCGCCACCCCCGCGTTCGACTCGCACCTGCGCCAAACCTAGAGCCTGCCTCGTGTTCGGTCAGCGGAAGCGGCGCGAGTCAACCGGACGGCCTAACCCGGAACGGGTACGGCCCCGTGGCCGCCGATCCCGATATCGGCGGCCGCGGGGCCGGACTCCACGCGGTCGACCGGGACACGAGCAGGTCCCACCCCGAGCGGGAACACCGCGAGGCGTTCCGGTCCAGCGCCGGTGGAGCACGCGGGCACGCGTGGTGTCCGCGTTATCAAGATAACAGTGCGCACTCGTCGGGAAACAGACGGGTCACCTGGTCAGCGCAGTGGTTCCCCGCTGTTTTGTCGCGCCGCGATGAATTCCGGCCGGGGTGACGGGGCAGCGAACGGTTCCACCACCGCGTTCTCCACGCTGTTGAACACCACGAAGATGTTCGAACGCGGGAAGGGGGTGATGTTGTTGCCGGACCCGTGCATGAGGTTCGAGTCGAACAGCAGCGCGGACCCGGCCGGGCCGGTGAACTGGTCGATGCCGTGCGCGTCGGCCAGCGCGGTGATCGCGGTGTGACTCGGGACACCGATCTCCTGCTCGGTCAGCGACGCCCGGTAGTGCTCGTCGGGGGTCTCCCCCGCGCACGGCACGAAGGTGCGCTGCGAGCCGGGCATGACCATCAGGCCACCGTTGAACGGGTGGTTGTCGGTGAGCGCGATCGACATGCTGACCGCGCGCGGGGTGGGCATCCCGTCCTCGGCGTGCCAGGTCTCGAAGTCGGAGTGCCAGTAGAAGCCGCGGCCGGTGAACCCGGGCATGAAGTTCACCCGGCTCTGGTGCACGTACACCTCGGAGCCGAGGACCTGCCTGGCCCGGTCCAGGACCCGGGGGTCGCGCACCAGCTCGGCGATGAGCGGGCTGATCCGGTGCACCTCGAAGATCGACCGCACCTGGTCGGTCGAGCGCTCGACGACGGTGCGCTCGTCCGCGCGCAACTCCGGGTCGGCCACCAGCCTGCCCAGCTCCTGCCGGTAGGTATGCACCTCGGCAGGACTGAGCAGGTCAGGGTGGGTCGAGTACCCGTCCCGGTCGTGCGCGGCCATGGTGGGGTCGGCGATCGGGCCTTCGACGCCCGGCCAGACAGTGGGTTCCACGCGGTCGACCGGGTCGAGCGCGCGGGCGGTGCGGGTGCGGTAGCGGTCCTCGGTCCTGGTGCCCAGAGCGGTCACGGGTACTCCTCGGTGCTCTCGTTCAGCGGTCGGTGGTCGGCTCGACGAGCAGCGGGTAGACGCCGTCCTCGTCGTGGATCTCGCGGCCGGTCACCGGCGGGTTGAACACGCAGACGGTGCGCATCTCGGTCGTGGGCCGCAACTGGTGGTGCTCGTGGCCGTCGAGCAGGTACAGCGAACCCGGCGCGAGCCGGTGGGTCTCACCGGTCTCCTTGTCGAGCAATTCGCCCTCGCCCGCGGTGACGAACACGGCCTCGATGTGGTTGGCGTACCAGAAGTCGTTCACCGAGCCCGCTTCCAGCACGGTCTCGTGCACCGAGAAACCGACCCCGTCCCCGGCCAGCACGATGCGCTTGCTGCGCCAGTTCGGGGTGACCACGTCGCGGTCGGTGCCGGTGATCTCGTCCAGGGTGCGGACGATCATGCTTTCCTCCTCCTGCCGGGGTGACTGTCGGTGGGCGGGGCGGTCAGAGCACGGCGGCGACCGAGTCGACCAGGACGCCCAGGCCGCGCTCGAGCTCCTCGTCGGTGGTGGTCAGTGGCGGCATGACCTTGGCGACCTCGCCGTCCGGGCCCGCGGTCTCCATCAGCAGGCCGCGCTCGAAGGCCGCCGCGCACACCGCCGAAGCGGTGCCGCCGTCGGCGAACCGCAGCCCGCGCGCCAGCCCGCGCCCCCTGGGCAGCAGGTCGGCGGTGGGGTGCGCCTCGGCCAGCCCGGTCAGCACCCGGCCGACCTGCTCGCCCTTGGCCAGGGTGCCCTTCTCCAGGGTGTCGTCGGTCCAGTACTCGCGCAGGGCCGCGGTGGAGGCGACGAACGCGGGGTTGATGCCGCGGAAGGTCCCGTTGTGCTCGCCGGGCTCCCACACGTCGAGGTCGGGGCGCAGCAGGGTCAGCGCGAGCGGGAACCCGTAGCCGCCGATGGACTTCGACAGGCAGATGATGTCCGGGGTGATGCCCGCGGCCTCGAAGCTGAAGAACGGGCCGGTGCGCCCGCAGCCCATCTGCACGTCGTCGACGATGAGCAGCATGTCGTGGCGCCTGCACAGGTCTTGCAGCGCGCGCAGCCACTCGGCGCGGGCGACGTTGATGCCGCCCTCGCCCTGCACGGTCTCGACGATGACCGCGGCGGGGTCGTTGAGCCCGCTGCCGCTGTCGGCGAGCAGCCGCTCGAACCACAGGAAGTCGGGGACCTGCCCGTCGAGGTAGTTGTCGAACGGCATCGGAGTGGCGTGCACCAGGGGGATGCCCGCGCCGCCGCGCTTGAGGGAGTTCCCGGTGACACTGAGCGCGCCGAGGGTCATGCCGTGGAAGGCGTTGGTGAAGTTGATGATCGACTGGCGGCCGGTGACCTTGCGGGCCAGCTTCAGCGCGGCCTCCACCGCGTTGGCGCCCGCGGGGCCGGGGAACATGACCTTGTGGTCCAGCTCGCGCGGCTTGAGCACCACGTTCTCGAAGGTCTCCAGGAAGTCGCGCTTGGCCACGGTGTTCATGTCCAGCGAGTGCGTGACGCCGTCGCGCTCGATGTAGTCGAGGACGGCCCGTTTGAGCACCGGGTTGTTGTGGCCGTAGTTCAGCGCCCCGGCCCCGGCGAAGAAGTCGAGGTACGGGGTGCCGTCCTCGGCGTGCAGCACGCTGCCGACACCGCGGTCGAACACGACCGGCCAACCGCGGGAGTAGCTGCGGACCTCGGATTCGAGGTTGGTGAACACGCTCATGGCAGATCTCCGTTCCCAGGAGGACTTTCAGGCGGACGCGGGCACGCGGGTGTCCAGTGGACCGATGCGGTACAGGTCCTCGGCCTCGTGCTCGTCCGGGAAGTGGTCGGCGCCGAACAGCTCGGCGCGGTCGATGTCGGTGCGGTGGCGGCGGGCGAAGGCGGTGAACAGGGCGATCGAGGCGGCGTTGTCCGGGCTGATGGTGGTCTCGACGGTGCGCACCCCGCGCGGGGCGAGTGCGGCGGCCAACTCGTCGAGCAGCGCGGCGGCCAGCCCCTGCCCGCGCTGGTCGGCGTCGACCGCGATCTGCCACACCACAACGGTTCCCGGTTCGGTGGGGCGGGTGAAGCCGATGACGAACCCGACCACCCGGCCGTCCACCCTGGCCACCAGCGAGGTGCCCGCGAAGTCCCGGCACCACAGCAGGTAGGCGTAGGACGAGTTCAGGTCCAGCACCCGCGAGTCGCGGGCGATCCGCCACAGCTCACAGCCGTCCTTTGTGGACGGCTGCTCGATCACGCGGTCTTTCGACATGCCCGACATACCGGGGAAACGTAACAGGAAATTTTCGGGCGGTCAGGGGGCGCGGTCCGCGGAACCCGCCACCCACCTGCGGGAAAGCGAAAACCCCGGTGAGGAGGACAACAGTACGGTTGTCCTCCTCACCGGAGCCGTGTTAACCCCGACTCACCGGGTGAACGCCGTCATGCCCTACCCGGCGTTGCGGGACGACGCCCACAGGTCGATCCCGGAATCCACGGCGAACTCGTCGACGGCGGCCAGTTCGGCGTCGGTGAACGGCGGCGCGTCCAGCGCGGCCAGGCTGTCCTCCAACTGCGCCACCGAACTCGCGCCGATGAGCGCGGAGGTGACCCGCCGGTCGCGCAGCACCCACGAGATGGCGAGCTGCGCCAGGCTCTGCCCGCGCTCCCGCGCGATCCCGTTGAGCCCGCGCACCCGCGCCAGGTTCTCCGCCGACAGCAGGTCCGTGCTCAGCGACGAGTCCCGGCTCGCCCGCGACCCCTCCGGCACGCCGTCGAGGTACTTGTCGGTCAGCATCCCCTGGCCCAGCGGCGAGAACGCGATGCAGCCGGCGCCCAGCTCGCCCAGGGTGTCGAGCAGTTCGGCCTCGATCCACCGGTTGAGCAGCGAGTACGACGGCTGGTGGATCAGCAGCGGCACCCCGGCGCCGCGCAGGATCTCCGCGGCCTGCCGGGTGGTGCTCGGCGAGTACGAGGAGATGCCGACGTAGAGCGCCTTGCCCTGCTGCACGGCCGACACCAGCGCCCCGACGGTCTCCTCCAGCGGGGTCTCCGGGTCGAACCGGTGCGAGTAGAAGATGTCGACGTAGTCCAGGCCCATGCGGGTCAATGACTGGTCCAAAGAGGACAGCAGGTACTTGCGCGACCCGTGGTCCCCGTACGGGCCGGGCCACATGTCGTAGCCCGCCTTGGTGGAGATGACCAGCTCGTCGCGGTAGGGGCGCAGGTCGTCGCGCAGCGCCCGGCCGAAGTTGGCCTCCGCGGTGCCGTAGGGCGGGCCGTAGTTGTTGGCCAGGTCGAAGTGGGTGACGCCGAGGTCGAAGGCCCGGCGCAGGATCGCCCGGCCGGTCTCGTAGGGCCGGTCGTCGCCGAAGTTGTGCCACAGCCCCAGGCTGATGGCGGGCAGCTTCAACCCGCTGCGCCCGGTGCGCCGGTAGGGCATCCGGTCGTAGCGGCTGTCCTCGGCCAGGTACGGCATGGTTCTCCTCTGCTGGTGGAACGCGCGGCGCCCGTTCCTCGGGGCGGTCCGCCTGGGCCGATTGTCACACGGTGACAAGGTTCCGGCCGCAGGGCGGACCGCGCCCCCCGGCAGCGGCTACAGCCCGGCCATCAGGTCGGTCTCGGTGATGCCCGGGCCCTGGCCCTCGCGGATGAACCACTCGGTCCCGAAGGCGTGGGCGAAGCCCTCGTCCGGCATCGCCAGGAAGAACGAGTCCTCCGCGATCTGGCTGGCGTGCGCGCGCATGGCCTTGCGCTTGACGTCGAGGTAGGCGGTGACGTCCACCGCGGCGGTGATCACCGACGCGGGCTTGCCCATGTCGAAGTCCTCGTCGGGGACGTCGAAGGTCAGGTCCCCGGCGGCCTTGGCCGCGGCCATCCCGGCCCGCATGTGGTCGGCGTTCATGGTGGCCTGGAACACCCGGGCGGTCCCGGCCAGCTCGGCGGCGCGCTGCCCCACCCGGTGCACCTGGATGTGGTCGGGGTGCCCGTAGCCGCCGTTGTCGTCGTAGATCGTGAGGACGTCGGCGGACTCCTCGCGCAGGATCACCGCCAGCCGCTCGGCCGCTTCCTCCACCGACGCGGTCCAGAACGTGCCGGGGGCGTCGTTGGTCGGCTCCCCCATCATCCCGGAGTCCACGTAGCCCAGGAACTCCACCCGCGCGGCCCCCAGCACCTCGGCCGCGGCGTGCGTCTCCCGGACCCGGCGCTCCCACAGCTCCTCACCGGAGCCCAGGAACCCGTCGGGGACCTCGCCGACCTCGCCGCGGGTGGCCACGACCAGCACCACCCGGTGCCCCTCGTCCGCGGCCTTGCGCATCACCCCGCCGCAGGAGATGCACTCGTCGTCGGGATGCGCGTGGAACGTCACCAGGGTCGCCATGCGCCGAACGTTAGCGGCACCGCCCGACAAGAAGGGGAACAGGAGGCGTCAGGCGGACAGCAGCCGCGACCAGGCGCGCACGGTCGGGTTCTCCGCCAGGTCCGCGAACGGCGCCTCGACCCCCAGCGCCTGCCAGCGGACCGACAGCATCATCATCCGCATCGAGTCCAGCCCCAGCTCGAACAGCCCGGTGTCCGCGCCGACCTCCTCGACCGGCACCCCCAGCACCTCGGCCACCGAGGCCCGCAGGCCCTCCACCGAGAACGCGTCCGACGACACGCCCGCTCCCCTCTCCGGTGCCAGCGCCGCCTCGACGACGGCGGGCAGGTGGTCGTACAGGTAGAAGTGGCCGCCCGGGTGGACGTGCCGGGTGAACGGCCCGGTGGTGGCCGCGGCCCACGAGTCCACCGTCTCCGCCGCCATCGACGGGTCGGCGTCCCCGGTGATCGCCACGACCTCCAGGTCCAGCACCGCGCCGCCCGGCCGGTACCGCTCGATCAGCGCGAAGTCGTTGCGGATCACCGGCAGCAGCATCGCGGCGAGCTGCGGGTCGGCGAACGCCTCGGCCGCGGTGCCGCCGAGGGTGGTCAGCTCCGCGGTGACGCCCGCGTCGTCGCGCAGGTGCACGAACTCCTCGCGCGGCTTCTGGTCCGCGGGCCCCGGCCGACCGGACACCACGAGCCGCCGCACCAGGCCGGGCCGCCGCTCGGCCAGCCGCAGCACCACCTCGTGCGCCACGGAGGCGCCCATGCTGTGCCCGAACACGACCACCGGCCGGTCCAGGGCGGGTTCCACGGCCGCGATGACCGCGTCCACCAGGGCGTCCATGCCGTCGACCATGGGGTGCGCGATCCGGTCCTCGCGGCCCGGGTACTGCACCACCCACTGCTCGACGTCCGCGGGCAGGTGCGCGGTCCAGCCGCGGTAGGAGCTGGCCGCCCCGCCCGCGTGCGGGAAGCACAGCAGGGTGCGCGCGGCCCCCGGTCGCTGCGCGAAGCAGCGCACCCACGGCGTCGGAATCCGGTCGGCCATGTCCAGTCCCCTCCTCGGCGGAACGCCAACGGTAGCCGGGGTCACGGGGTCAGCTCCGCGGCCACCTCGTCGTCGCTGAGGGACATGACCTCCTGGTACAGCTCGGCGACGCGGCGGAGCCTGCCCGGTTCCGCCTCGGCGGCCAGCAGCGCCTCGGCCATGCCCGCGACGGTGCCGGTGCCGAACAGCGCCATCAGCGGCAGGTCCGGGGTGTCGAGGGCTTCGCGCAGTTCGGCGAGGACCCGGGTGGCCAGCAGCGAGTCGCCGCCGAGGGCGAAGAAGTCGGCGGTGGCGCTGACCCGGTCGAGGCCGAGGACGTCGGCCCAGGTGTCGGCGATCGTCGTGGCCAGGGCGCCCTCGGGTTCGACGTGCTCGGCGGCGGCCGGGACGGCGGCGGTGAGCGCCGCGCGGTCGACCTTGCCGTTGCCGGTCAGCGGCAGCTCGGGCAGCACGGCGACGGTCGCGGGCACCATGTGCTCGGGCAGCGCCGACCGCGCCGCGGCCCGCACCGCCTCGGGGTCGACGGCGCCGGTGACGTACCCGGCGAGGGCGCGGTGGCCGGGGCCGGACTCGTTCGGCACCCCGACGACGACCGCGGACCGCACCCCGGGCACGGCGGCGAGCACGGACTCGACCTCGCCGGGTTCGATCCGCATCCCGCGCACCTTCAACTGCGCGTCGGCCCGGCCCACGAACTCCAGCACCCCGTCGGCGCGCAGCCTGCCCAGGTCGCCGGTGCGGTACCACCGCTCGCCGTCGACCTCGACGAAGGAGCGGGCGGTCCGCTCCGGGTCGCCCCAGTACCCGTGGGCCACCCCGGGTCCTGCGCAGTGCAGCTCACCGGCGACGCCCACCGGCCGGTCGAACCCGCGCTCGTCGAGCACCCGGTACGCCGTGTTCGCGATCGGCCGCCCGTACGGGATGGTCGGGCAGGCGAGGTCGGCGGCGCTCACCCGGTGCCAGATGTTCCACAGCGTGGTCTCGGTGGGGCCGCCGACGGAGACCACGGTGGCCTCGCCCAGCCGGGCTACCACGCGCGGGGGGACCCAGTCGCCGCCGAGGAACACCAGCCGCAGCCGCGGGGTGGTGACCTCCAGCAGCATCTCCGCCATGGCCGGGACGGAGTTCCACACGGTCACGCCGTGCTCGCGCACCAGGCCCGCCCAGTGCTCGGCGTCGCGGTCGGCGGTCGGCACGACCAGGGTGCCGCCCGCGCCGAGCACGCCGAACAGGTCGAAGGTGGACATGTCGTGGTGCAGCGCGGTGACGGCCAGGGCCACGTCGTCCGGGCCGACGCCGAACTCCTCGACGGTGGCGCCCAAGGCGTTCACCATGCCGCGGTGGCCGATCATGGCGCCCTTGGGGGTGCCGGTGGAGCCGGAGGTGAACAGCACGTAGGCGAGGTCGTCGGGGGTCTGCCGGGAGGCGGGGAAGTCCACCACGTCCTCGGCGAACGCGACGGCCACGGCGGCCCGGTCGAGCACCACGGACACGCCCGCCTGCGCGGTGATCGCCGCGGTGCGGGCCTGGGGCGCGGCGGCGTCGATCGGCAGGTAGGGCGACCCGGCGAGCAGCACCCCGTACGCGGCGGCGACCTGCTCCCAGCCCTTGTCGAGCACGATCGCCACCGGCCCGTCGACGTCGCGCACCCGCAGCCAGGACGCGATCCGCCGCGCCTTCTCGTGCAGCTCGGCGTAGGTCAGCGCGGTCTCGCCGCAGCGGACGGCGACCTTGTCCGGGTGCTCGGCGACCCGGCGCAGGAACGCGTCCTGCACCAGCTCCTCCGGGATGTCGCGCACCGGCCCGTCGACCCGGCTCGGCCCGGCCAACCCGAAGTCCACGGTGGACCAGGCGGCGGGGTCGACCAGCCGGGCGAGCACCGCGCCGAAGGCGGCGAACAGCTCGCCGACCAGTCCGCCCGGGAACACCCCGTCGACGGAGTCGAAGTTGTAGACGAGCCCGGCGGGTGTTTCCTCGATCTGCACGTCCAGGTACACCTGCGGGGTCTGCGAGATGGCGAACACCCGTGGCAGCCGCTCACCGAGCAGCGGGTTCTCCCCCGCCGTGAACCCGATCGTCGAGGTCAGCACCACCGGCATCACCGCGCCGCGAGTCCCACCACCGGCCTTCACCAGCTCGCGCAACACCCGCACCCCGGAGAACTCCTGGTGCGACAGGTCCGCCCAGAACGACTTCTGCAACGCCTTCGCCCGCTCGACGAACGGCGCCGGTTCGCGGTTGTCCACCGCCAGCAGGGAGAACGAGGCGAACTCACCCAGCAGCCCGTTGACGTCGGGGTGCAGCGGGAACCGGTTCATCCTCGGCACGTTGACCGAGAACCGCGCGGACTCGCTCCACGCGGTCAACACCTCGGTGAACACGGCCAGGCACAGCACGGTCGGGGTCAGCCCGGCCTTCGCCGCGGTGAGCTTCACCGCCGCCCAGTCGTCGGCGGGCAGGGTGTCCAGGCGGCTGGACCAGCGCGGGTGCCGGACCGTCGCGGGGTCGACGGCGGTGGGCAGGCGGGGCGCGGGCGGCAGCTCGGGGATGCGCGCCCGCCAGTAGTCCGCCGCCCGGCGGTAGCGGTCGGTGCCCGCGAGTTCGGCCTCGGCCAGCACGTACTCGCGGAAGCCGATGCCCGGCGGCGGCACGTCGAGGTCGGGGTCGGCGTAGAAGCGGGTGAGGTCGGCGATGAGTAGCTGCCAGCTCAGGTAGTCCAGCACCAGGGCGTCGAAGCTGACGTGCACGCGGCAGAATTCCTCGCGCGCGCGTTCCATCCCCAGCCCCCACCCTCCCGAGGGGATTGCCGTCCCTGAGGCCATTCTACCTGCGGGAACGGGGTTCGTGGGCGGTGTGGATCTTGCCTGTGGACAACTCGGGGCGTCCGGGATCGCTGAGTCGGGTGAAGTCTGGGCGGTGGGGGCGTCGAGGAGGGAGATCTCCACCGCGTAGAGGGGCCACTGGTCGGCGGGGCGGACCTCGTGGGAGAGGCGGTCGCGGATCTCGGTGAGGGTGGGCTGCGGGTCGGTGCCGCGCAGGTCGCGCAGGACCGGGGTGAACTCGCCCGGGTCCGCGAGGACCTGTTGCTGGTTGGTGTCGGGGAGCATGACCGTGCGCAGGACGTCGTGGCGGGCGATGGCGCGGCGCCAGGCGGCGGTGAACCGCGCCGGGTCGAGGTGGCCCTCGTACTCGTAGTACGCGTGCGTGGAGACGTTGCCCAATTCGAACACGCCGGTGCGGCCGAGCAGGTACGCCTGCTGCTGGTCGTTGAGCGGGAACGGGCTGTGGCGGTTGGCCGGGTCGGGGGTGGCGGCCGGGTGGGGCGGGATCAACTCGGCTCCTCGGGCACGTCGTCCATGTCGTCGGCGACTCGGTCGCGCTGCCAGTAGCCGAAGGCGGTGACGTCGCCCCGGGCGAGGCCCAGTTCGCGGCGCAGCACCCGGCGCAGTCCCACGGCGACACCGCTCTCCGCCGCGACCCAGGCGCGGGTGCGGCCCGGCGGCAGCGCCACGGCGCGGACCGCGTCGGCCAGCGATTGACCGCCGCCGCGGTGCAGCCAGGTGACCGACAGCGAGCCCCGGGAGGTCAGGGCCAGTTCGTCGGCGGCGTCGTCGACCTCCAGCAGGAACACCGCGCGCCCGCCCTCGGGGAGCGCTTCGGCGATGCCCGCGGCGGCCGGGATGGCGGTCTCGTCGCCCACCACCAGCAGCAGCTCCGGGGCGGACTCGGCCAAGTCGTCGGGGAAGTCGCGGCGGGGGCCCAGGAAGGTGACCGGGTCGCCGACCGCCGCTGAGCGCGCCCAGCTCGTGCCGGGGCCGTGGCCGTGCAGCACGGCGTCGACGTCGAGCAGGCCCGCGGCGAACCGGCGCACGGTGTAGGTGCGCAGCTCGAACTCCGCCGCCGGGTCGGCCAGGGTGAGCCCGTCGGCACCCCAGGAGGCGACCGGTGGGGCGCCGACGCCGCCGGGCGGCAGCAGGAGCTTGATCGCGTCCGCCGGGTGGTCGCCCGCGAAGCCGTCGAGGCCCGGGCCGCCCAGGGTGATGCGGCGCATCCTCGGGGTCAGGTCGGCGACGGACACCACCTCCGCCGAGGTGATCGCCAGCGGCGGGCGCAGGATCGCGGTCACAGCGCGACCTCCACCAGGAGGGGTTCGGCGACCCGCTCCTCGGCCGGGCGCAGCAGCGACGCCAGGATCTCGCCCGCGCGGACCGCCGTGTTCGACAGCAGCGTCACCGTGATGCCGTGCGCGTGCTCGGAACCGCCCTGCACGTAGATGCCCGCGGTGACGCCGGGCGCGGTCTCCAGCCGGTAGTCGCGGCCCAGCACGGCCTTGCCCTCCGGGGTGCGGGTGCACACCGTCGAGGCGCGGCCGAGCAGGTCGAACACGTCACCGGGGAGGAAGCCGGTGGCGTAGACGACGGCGTCGCACTCCAGGACCTCGGTCTCGCCGGTGGGGAGGAATTCCACCGTGGCGTACACGGCGTCGTCGGTTTCGCGGGCGTAGGTGACGCGGGAGGCGTTGCGGATGTCGAGGCGCTTCTTGCCGCTGACCCGTTCGCGGTACTCCCGCCGGTACAGCTCCTCGATGAGGTCCATGTCGACGACGGAGTAGTTGGTGTTGCGCGAGTAGTCGAGCAGCATCCGCTTGACGTCGTCGGAGGCGGTGTAGAAGTGGTCGACCGCCTCCGGGTCGAAGATGCGGTTGGCGAAGGGGCTGTCGTCGGCGGGGGCGTAGCCGTAGCGGGCGAAGACGGCCGTGACGGTCGTGCCCGGCAGCGTGGAGTGCAGTTCCGCCACCGTTTCCGCCGCGCTCTGGCCCGCGCCGACGACCAGGACCCGCTTGGGCGCGGACTCGGCGAGCGCGGTGGCCCGGTGCATCAGCTCGATGTTGTGCCACACCCGCTCGGACGGGATGGCGTCCACGGGCAGCCGCGGGCGCAGCCCGGTGGCGACGACGATGTCGCGCGCCCGGTAGGTGACGGCGTTGTCGCCGTCGCGGGCCACCACGTCGAAGTACGCGACCTCGCCGTCGACCTCGACCGGGCGGACCGAGACGACCTCGCGGCCGTAGGCGACCTGGTCGGCGACGCGGGCGGCGCACCACTCGAAGTAGTCGTGGAACTCGGTGCGCAGCGGGAACATCGTCTTGTGGTTGATGAAGTCCACCAGCCGCCCGCGGTCGCGCAGGTAGCACAGGAAGCTGAAGTCGCTGGCCGGGTCGCGCATGGTGACCAGGTCCTTGAGGAACGACACCTGCATGGTGGCGTCGCCGATCAGCATCCCCCGGTGCCAGCCGAAGTCGGCCTGCTTCTCCAGGAACACCGTGCGCAGCGCCTCCCCCGGGTTGCACCGGTTGTGCTCGTCGACAGCGATCGCCAGGGCCAGGTTCGACGGCCCGAACCCGATTCCCACCAGGTCGTACACCTCGCTGCTCACAACCGTTCCCTTCTGGCCGACGCTGCCCAACGTAGGCGAGGCTAACCTAAACAGTTGCCCAGGGGGAGTCCCCCGCGATCACCGGTCTGTGGTCTGGCGCACCAGGCTCGCCGGGCGCAGGTCGGTCCAGTGCTCCTCCACGTAGGCCAGGCACCCGGCGCGGGTGTCGCTGTCGTGCGCGACGGTCCACCCGGCGGGCACGTCGGCGAACGCGGGCCACAGCGAGTGCTGGTTCTCCGCGTTGACCAGCACCAGGTACGTGCCGTCGTTGTCCTCGAACGGGTTCGTCATGGTCAGCTCCTCAGGGCCGGGGTGTCGTGCGTGGACGCGGCCGCGATGCGCTCGGCGAGCGCGGCCGGGGTCGGTGAGGTGAACAGGTCGGCGACGGCGACCCGGTGCCCGGTGGCGGCCTCGATCCGGTCGCGCAACCGGACCAGCAGCAGCGAGTGCCCGCCACCGGCGAAGAAGTCGGCGTCGGCGCCGACGCGGGGTTTGCCCAGCGCTTCGGCGAACACCGCGCAGAGGACTTCCTCCAGCGGGGTGGCCGGTTCGCGGGTGCCGGTCGGCGGGGCCGGGTCGGGGGCGGGCAGGGCTCGCCGGTCGAGCTTGCCGTGCGCGGTCAGCGGCAGGGCCGCCAGTTCCACGAAAGCCGAGGGCACCATGTAGTCCGGCAGGGCGGCGGACAGGTGCGCGCGCAACGCGGGCAGGTCGAGGGTCGTGCGCGGAACCACGTACCCGACGATCCGCTTGTCCCCCGGGGTGTCCTCGCGGACGTCGACCACGGCCTGGGCCACCGAGTCGTGCCGCGACAGGGCCGCCGCGATCTCGCCCGGTTCGATGCGGAAGCCGCGCACCTTGACCTGGTCGTCGGCCCGGCCGACGTAGTCCAACGACCCGTCCGGCAGGTACCGCACCAGGTCGCCGGTGCGGTACATCCGCGCCCCGGCGGGGCCGTACGGGTCGGCGGTGAACCGCTCGGCGGTCAGCCCGGCCCGGTCGAGGTAGCCGCGGGCGAGCCCGGCGCCCGCGACGTACAGCTCACCGAGCACGCCGGGCGGCACCGGCCGCAGCGCGCGGTCGAGCACGTAGGCCCGGGTGTTCGCGGTCGGGCGGCCGACGACCGGCCGCGGGTTCGCGCCGATCCGCGCCGCCAGCGCGTCCACAGTGGACTCGGTCGGGCCGTACAGGTTGTACCCCTCGGTGCCCTCCAGCTCGCGGATGTCGCGCCACAGCGTGGACGGCACCGCCTCACCGCCGACGCCGAGCACCAGCAGCGGGCAGCGGCCGTCGCGGAACAGGCCCGCGGCGGCGAGCTGCACCGCGTGCGAAGGGGTGACCTCGATGAAGTCGATCCGGTCCCGCTCGATCAACCCGACCAGCAGGTCCGGGTCGCGCTGGACGTCCTCGGTGACCACGTGCAGCGCGTGCCCGTCGAACATCCAGAGCTGCGGCTGCCAGGACGCGTCGAAGGCGAACGACCAACTGTGCGCGACCCGCAGCCGCCGCCCGCCCGCGCGGTCCACGGTGGGCCGGTAGAGCGTCTCGCGGTGCGAGGCGAACAGGTTGACCACGCTGCGGTGCTCGACCACGACGCCCTTGGGCACCCCGGTCGACCCGGAGGTGTAGATCACGTACGCCGGGTGCTCGGGCCGCAGACCGGTCTCCGGGGCGGTCGCCGGGTGCGCGCCCAGATCCGCCACCATGTCCTCAGGCCGCAGCACCAGCACCGGATCGGCGTCGGAGAGCAGGAACTCCAGTCGGTCGGCCGGGTACGCCGGGTCGATCGGCAGGTACGCGGCGCCGGACTTGAGCACCGCCAGGATCGCCACGACGGTCTCGGCCGTGCGCGGCAGCAACAGGGCAACGACCTTCTCCGGCCCGGCCCCGCGCGCGATCAGCTCGTGCGCCAACCGGTTCGCGGCGGCGTCCAGCTCGGCGAAGGTGTAGTGGGTGTCCTCGCAGACCAGCGCGGTCGCGTCCGGGGTGGCCGCGGCCTGGTGGGCGAACAGCTCCGGCAGCGTGCCCGGCCCGTCGTAGGGCAGGGCGGTGTCGTTCCAGTCGTGCAGGACGCGGTCGCGCTCGGCCGGGGTCAACATGTCGACCTGGCCGATGGGCCGCTTCGGGTCGGTGGCCACGGCGTCGAGGAAGCGGACGAACCGCTCGGCCACGTTGGCGGCGGTGGCCGCGTCGAACAGGTCGACCCGGTACTCCAGCACCCCGCTGAGCCCGTCGGCGCCCTCGACCTCCAGCAGGTCGAACGACAGGTCGAACTTCGCCCCGCCCGGCCCGGTGGACGCCGGTTCCACCGCCAGGTCGCCGAAGGTCAGCGCGTCGGCGGGCATCGTCTGGAAGGCCAGCATCACCTGGAACAGCGCGTGCCTGGCCAGCGACCGGGCCGGGTTGAGCACCTCGACCAGCCGCTCGAACGGGATGTCCTGGTGGGCGTAGGCGGCCAGGTCGAACTCCCGGACCCGGCCCAGCAGCTCGGTGAACGCCGGGTCGCCGGAGGTGTCGGTGCGCAGGACCAGGGTGTTGACGAAGAAGCCCACCAGGTCGTCGAGCGCGTCGTCGGTGCGGCCCGCGATCGGGGCGCCGATGGGGATGTCGGTGCCCGCGCCGAGCCGGGTCAGCAGGGCGGCGAGGCCCGCCTGCAACACCATGAACAGGCTGGTGTCGGTGGCCTTCGCCAGCTCGCGCAGCGCCCGGTGGGTCGCGGCGGGCAACTCGAACTCCACGTCACCGGCGACCCGGCCCGCCACCGCCGGGCGGGGCCGGTCGGTGGGCAGCGACAGCTCCTCGGGCAGCCCGGCAAGCGCTTGCGACCAGAACTCGACCTGCTGCGGCAGCACGTCGCCGTCGTCGGCGAGCAGTTCGCGCTGCCAGACCGCGTAGTCGGCGTACTGCACCGGCAGCTCACGCCAAGCAGGTGCTCGGCCGTGGGCGCGGGCGGCATAGGCGGTGTTGAGGTCGTCGAGCAGCGGGAGCGCGGAGGCGCCGTCGGCGGCGATGTGGTGCACCAGCAGGAGCAGCACGTGCTCGGTGTCGGACACGGCGAACGCCGTGGCCCGGAACGGGGTCTCCTCGTCGAGCCGGAACGCGTGCGCGGCGGCGTCGGCCAGCTTCGACGGCAGCGAGCCGTCGGCGGCGGGCACCACGTCCAGGGTCGGGGTGGCGGCGAGGACGTGCTGGTGCGGGATGCCGTCGACCTCGGGGTACACCGTGCGCAGGCTCTCGTGCCGTCCGACCACATCGGACAGTGCGGCGGCGAGCGCTCGCCGGTCCAGCGGGCCGGTCAGCTTGATGGCGAACGGGATGTTGTAGGTGGGCGTCGGACCGTCGAGCCGGTACAGGAACCACATCCGCTGCTGGGCGAACGACAGCGGCAGTGTGGCCCCACGGGCGACCTTGACCAGCGGCACCTGCCTGCGCGCCCCGTCGAGCCGGGCGGCGAGCGCGGCCACCGTGGGTGCTTCGAACACCGCACGCAGCGGCAGGTCCGCGCCCAGCACCGCCCGGATGCGCCCGGTCAGCCGGGGCACCAGCAGCGAGTGCCCGCCGAGGCCGAAGAAGTCGTCGTCGATCCCCACCGGTACGCCCAGCACCTCGGCGAACGCCGCGCACAGCAGTTCCTCGCGCGGGTCGCGCGGGCGCCGCCCGGCGGGCTGCGCGGCGGCGTCCGGGGCGGGCAGCGCCTTGCGGTCGAGCTTGCCGCTGGGCAGCACCGGCAACCGGTCCAGCACCACGAACGCCGACGGCACGAACGCCGACGGCAACTCCGCGGCGAGGGCTTTGCGCAGCTCAGCCGGGTCGGCGGTGCTCCCGGCGGTGGGCACGAGGTAGGCGACGAGCGAGCGCTGACCCGGCCCGTCCTGCCGGACCACGACCACCGCGGCCGACACCTCCGGCCGCCGCAGCAGCGCCGCCGCGATCTCCCCCGGCTCCACCCGGAACCCGCGGATCTTCACCTGGTCGTCGGCCCGGCCGACGAACTCCAGCGCCCCCTCGGCGTTCCACCGCACCAGGTCGCCCGTGCGGTACATCCGGGTGCCGGGCTCGCCGAACGGGTCGGCGACGAACCGCTCGGCGGTCAGGTCGAACCGGTTGAGGTACCCGCGGGCCAGGCCGTCACCCGCCAAGTACAGCTCCCCCACCACGCCCACCGGCACGGGCGAGAGCCCGGAGTCGAGCACGTGGGCGCGCGTCCCGGGGTCGGGCGGGCCGATCGGGACCGGCGCGGACATGCCGGGGCGGCACCGGCCCAGCGTGGAGTTGACGCTGACCTCGGTCGGCCCGTAGGCGTTGAACATCAACCGGTTCGGCGAGTACCGGTCCACCAGCTTCGGCGTCACCTCCTCGGTGCCCGCGAGCAGGGTGATGCCCTCGGGCAGCGCGGCCTCCTCCGGGAGCGCGGCCAGCAGCGCGGGCGGCAGGATCGCGTGCGTGACCCGCTGCTCGCGCAGGTAGTCGGTGAGCGCGGGCCCGGCGACGCGGCGCTCGGCGGGGACGACCACCAGGGTGCCGCCGGTGCACATGACCTGCACCAGGTCCCACCAGGCCACGTCGAACCCGGGCGAGGCGAACTGGGCGACCCGGCTGTCCGGGGTGACCAGCAGCTTCTCGGTGTGCGTGGCGATGAGCTTGCCGATGCCCGCGTGCGGGACCACCACGCCCTTGGGCCTGCCGGTGGAACCGGAGGTGTAGATGACGTAGGCGGGGTGTTCAGGCAGCAGGTCGGGGGCGGTGAAGCCGGGAGCGGCGGCGGTGGGGTCGACGACCGGAACGCCGGGGAGGCGGCCCGCGAGGTCGGGGGTGGCGATGGCGGCGGTGGGCCGCGCGTCGTCGACCATCAGGGCGAGGCGGTCGTCCGGGTAGTCAGGGTCCAGCGCCAGGTAGGCGCCGCCCGCCTTGAGCACGGCCAGCAGCGAGACGACCAGGTCCACCCCGCGCGGCACGGCGACGGCCACGACCTGCTCCGGTCCGACGCCGTGCCCCTGGAGCACAGCGGCGAGAGCATCGGTGCGCTCGTCCAGCTCCGCATACGTCAGGCTCTCGCCTTCGCAGACGAGCGCTTCGGCGTTCGGCTTCGCCCGGACGTTCTTGGCGAACTCGGCGGGCAGGGTCGTGCGCGGGTGGGTGCCGGTGGCGTTCCACTCCCCGGGCACCCCGGCGGTGAGGCCGAGGGTGCCCACCGGCCGGTCGGGGTTCGCCACGACCTGCGCGAACAGGTGCGCCACGGCGTCGGCGAGGCGTTCGACGTGCGCGCGGTCGAACACGTCCGGGCGGAAGTCCAGGTGCAGCGCCAGTTCCCGGCCGGGCAGGGCGGTCAGGCCGAGCGGGTAGTGCGCGGCGTCGCTGTCGGAGACCGGCGACAGGGTCAGCCCGGCGACGGGTTCCCGCGCCTTCTCCTGGTCGAACGGGTAGTTCTCGAACACGGCCATGGTGTCGAACAGGTCGCCGCCGCCGACGAGCCGCTGGATGTCCGACAGGCCCAGGTGCTGGTGGGCCAGCAGCGCCGCCTGCTCGTCGCGCACGCGGGTGAGCGCTTCCGCGACCGTCTCCTGTGGACGCAGGGTGATCCGGACCGGCACGGTGTTGATGAACAGCCCCACCATGTCCTCGACGCCGGGCAGCTCCGCCGGGCGCCCGGAGACGGTGGTGCCGAAGGCGACGTCGTGCCTGCCCAGGACGCGGGCCAGCAGCGTGCCCCACACCAGTTGCACGACCGTCGCCACGGTGACCCCGCGCGCCCGGGCCAGCGCGTCCAGGCCGCTGCTCAGCGCCGGGTCGAGGGTGCGCTCCACCCGCTCCGGGGCCAGCGGCGCCCGGGTGCCCTCGCTCGGGGCGACCATGCTCGGCTCGGCGAACCCGGCCAGCGCCCGCGTCCACGCCGACTCGGCGGCCGGGCGGTCCTGCCTGGCCAGCCAGGACAGGTAGTCCTTGTACGGCGGCGCGGGCTTGAGCGACGCCGGGTCGTCGTAGAGGGCGAACAGGTCGGCCACGAGCAGCGGCGTCGACCAGCCGTCGAGCAGCACGTGGTGGTTGGTGATCACCAGCCGGTGCCGGGTGTCGTGCTCGCGGACGAGCGCGAACCGGATCAGCGGTGGCTTGGCGGGCACGAACCGGCGTTCCCGCTCGGCCAGGGCCACGTCGTGCTCCGGCCGGTCCAGGTACTGCCAGGGCAGCTCGACGCGGCTGGGGATGAGCGCGACGGCGGTGCCGTTCTTGCGGCGGCGGAACCCCGCCCGCAGGTTCGGGTGCCGCACCAGCAGCGCCTCGGCGGCCCGGCGCAGCCGCTCGGGGTCGAGCGGGCCGTCGACGCCGAGCACGAGCTGCACCGTGTAGACGTCCGGGCCGGTGCTGTCCAGTTCGGACCGGAACAGCAGCCCCTCGGCCAGCGGCGAGAGCGGCAGGATGTCGTCGAGCCCCTTGGGCCTACTCACTGGTGCTCCATTCGGCTTCGAACTCGTCGATCTCGTCCTGGCTCAGGTCGACCAGGTCCAGGTCGGAGGGGGTGTGCCCGCCCGCCTCGGCGCGGGTGATGGCGATCAGCCCGGCGAACCACCCGTCGGCCAGCGCGGTCACCGCCGCCTCGTCCAGCACCCCGTCGGGCCAGGACCAGGTGACGGTCAGCTCGGGCCCGGTCGGCAGGTCCCAGGTGGCGGCGGTGATGTCCAGGGCGTGCGGGACCGGCATGTCCGCGTCGGCACCCAGCGGCACGGCGGTGGACTCGTCGGCCACCGACCACAGCGCGTCGCAGCCGCCGCTGAACCGGCCCAGGTAGTTGAAGCTCACCAGCGGCTTGACGTGCGCCAACTCCGCCCGGGTCGACGGGTTGAGGTGGCGCAGCAGGCCGAAGCCGATGCCGTCGCGCGGCAGGGCGCGCAACTGCTCCTTCACCGTCTTGACCGCCTTCTCCGCGTCGGAGGCGGGGGCGAGGTGCACCGGGTAGGCGGAGGTGAACCAGCCGACGGTTGTCGACAGGTCGGCCCGCAACCCGGCCGCCTCCGCGACCTCGGTCTCCCGTCCGTGGCCCTCCAGCTCCACCAGCAGCCCGTCCTTCGCCGCGAGCGCCAGCCCGGCCAGGAGCACGTCGTCGACCCCGCCGTGGAAGCGGGCCGGGACCGTGCTCAGCAGCGGCTCGGTGTGCTCGGCGGGCAGCGTGCGGGTGAGCGAGCGCAGGGTGGCGGTGGTGTCGGTGGCCGGGTCGAGGGCGCGGCGCAGCGCCAGGCCGGGTTCGTGCGACCCGACCTCCCGCCACACGGCCAACTCGGCCAGCGCGGCGGGCCGGGTCGCCTGCTCACCCAGCAGCCGCGCCCACCCGCGCAGCGACGTGCCGGGGACCGTGGTCGCGGCCCCGGTCTCCCACGCCGCCCGCAGGTCGTCGGTGATCACCCGCCACGACACCCCGTCGACCACCAGGTGGTGCACCACGAGCAGCAGCAACCCCGGTTCGGCGCCCGCGTCGAACCACACCGCCCGCACCATGCGCCCGGCGTCGGGGTCGAGCCCGGCCTGCGCCTGCTCGGCCTCGGCGGCCACCTCGGCGCCGTCCAGCGGGACCCGCCGCAAGCAGGTCACCGCCGCCACCGACCCGACCGGCCCGACCTCCAACGACCAGGTGTCCCCCCGGTGCAACCGGGCGCGCAGCGCGTCGTGCCGGTCGAGGACGGTTTGCAGCGCCTGCGCGTACCGCTGCGCACTGCCCGGCGGAACGCGCAGCACCATCGACTGGCTGAACCGCCCGATCGGCCCACCCACCTCCCGAAGCCACGCCACGATCGGCGTCTCCGGCACCAATCCGAGCGCGGCGCCCTCCGGTTCGCTGACCCCCTCCTCGGTCCCCACCGGCACCGCGACGGCGGCGAGCGCGGCCGGGGTGTGGTGGCGGAACACGTCCTTGGCGGTCACCAGCAACCCGGCCGCCCGGGCCCGGCTGACGAGCTGGATCGACACGATGCTGTCGCCACCCAGCTCGAAGAACCCCTCCTCGGGCCCCACCCGGTCCAGGCCGAGGACGTCGGCGAACACGGCGCAGAGGACGTCCTCGGTCGCGGTCCGCGGCCGGTCCTCGCGCTGCCCGCGCTCGGGCGCCGGGAGGGCCGCCTTGTCGACCTTCCCGTTGCCGGTCAACGGGATGCCGTCGACCGGCACGAAGTGCGCGGGCACCATGTAGTCCGGCAACCGCTCGGCGAGCCGGGACCGCAACCCCTCCACCGCCCCGACGACGTAGGCGACGAGCGCGTTGTCCCGCGCCACCACCACGGCCTCGGTCACCCCGGGCAGGTCCAGCAGCGCGGCCGCGACCTCCCCCGGCTCGATCCGGTACCCCCGGATCTTCACCTGCTCATCCGCCCGGCCGACGAACTCCAACACCCCGTCCGGGCGCCGCCGCACCAGGTCACCGGTCCGGTAGAGCCTGCTGCCCGCCGCCCCGAACGGGTTCGCCACGAACCGCTCGGCGGTCCTCCCCGGCTGCCGCACGTACCCCCGCGCCACCTGCGCCCCGCCGAGGTACAACTCCCCGACCACCCCGGCGGGCACCAGCCGCAAAGCAGCGTCGAGCACGTACGCCCCGGTGTTCGCCACCGGCACACCCACGTTCGGCGTGCCGTCGACAGCCGCCCGCAAGGCGTCCACAGTGCACTCGGTCGGCCCGTACAGGTTGTACCCGCGCGTCCCGCTGCGCGCCACGGCCTCCCACAGCACCGGGTCGACCGCCTCCCCACCCAGGACGAGAACCCCCGGCCACCCACCCATCCGCCCGGCGAACGACGGCGTCACGTCCAGCACGTCGACCTGCTCCAGCCGCGCGTAGTACTCGACCGCCCGCGGATCAGCCCGGGTCGCGTCGTCGAGCACGTGCACCTCGTGCCCGGCCACCAGCCACAGCAACGCGTCCCACGCCGCGTCGAAGGAGAACGAAGCGGTCAGCGCCACCCGCGCCTTCCGCCCGAGGCGCGCCTCCTCCGGCCCGAACAGGTTCACCCGGTGCTCGGCGAACAGGTTCCCCAGCGCCCGGTGCTCGACCACCACCCCCTTGGCCCGCCCGGTGGACCCGGACGTGTAGACGACGTACGCCGCGTCCCCACCCCGAACCCCGGCCCCCCAACCACCGCTCACCCCACCGGCGGCTTCCCCTCCGCCGCTGGCAGCTCCCCGGGCACCATCGGCGACTTCCCCAGGCCAGCGACCATTTTCGCCAGCCTCGACAACGCTTTCCCCAGCCCCGATCCGAGCCGAATCCATGATCAACTCGCCAAGGGGACCCCTGATTTCAACGCTACCCGAGGGCACCGACAGTTCGAGGTCGGCGAGGTCCGCCCCTGTGGACAACCTCAGCACCGGCCGGACCTCCGCGAGGATCTGCCCGACCCGCTCCGCCGGGTGCTCCGGGTCGACCGGGACGTACACCCCGCCCGCCGCCAGCACGCCGAACAGCGCCACCACCGCGTCCGCCGAGCGCGGCAGCGACACCGCCACCGGCGCCTCGGCCACCACACCCCGCGCCCGCAGCCCGGCCGCGACCCGCGACACCCGCGCCGCCAGTTCGCCGAAGGTCACCCGCCGCTCCCCGGAGACCAGCGCGACCGCGTCCGGCGTGGCCCCGGCCTGCGCGGCCAGCAGCGGGACGACCGACTCGAGCGCCTCCAGCGCGACAGCCCCACCCGACCGCAGCGACCGCCGCTCCTCGGCCGACAGCACCGACACGGCCGACACCGGGGCGTCCACATCGGACACGAACCCGGCGAGCACCCGCACCAGCCGCTCGGCCACGCCCGCGGCGGTCGCCGCGTCGAACAGGTCGGCGCTGTACTCGACGAACCCGGTCATCGCCGCGCCCGGCTCGTCGACCACGGTGAAGGTCAGGTCGAACGAGGAGACCCCGGTGTCGACGACCTGGTCGGACACCTCCAGCCCCGGCAGCTCCAGCCGCACCGGCGCGTTGTTCTGGTAGGCGAGCATCACCTGGAACAGCGGGTGCCTGGCCGCCGACCGCACCGGGTTCAGGAGCTCCACCAGCCGCTCGAACGGCAGGTCCTGGTGCTCGAAGGCGCCCAGCGCGACCTGCCGCACCCGCCCCAGCAGCTCCCGCACGGTCGGGTCGCCGGACATGTCCGTCCGCAGCACCAGCGTGTTCACGAACGACCCGACGACGTCGTCCAGCGCCGAGTCCAGCCGCCCGGCGACCGGGGTGCCCAGCGGGATGTCGGTGCCCGCGCCGAGCCGTTGCAGCACCACGGCCAGCGCCGCCTGGAACACCATGAACGGGCTGACCCCGACCGCCCCCGCGACCGCGCGCACCTGCCGCGCCAGCCCGTCCGGGATCGCGAACTCCACCAGCCCGCCGCGGTAGGACGACTCGGCGGGTCGCGGCCGGTCGGTCGGCAGGACCAGCTCGTCCGGGATGCCCGCCAGCGCCGCGCGCCAGTACTGCGCCTGCCGCTCGGCCTCGGCACCGTCAAGCAGCTCCCGCTGCCACGCGGAGAAGTCCGAGTACTGAACCGGCAACGGAGTCCACTCAGGACTTTCACCCGCGATCCTCGCCCGGTAGGCGGTGGCGAGGTCCCTGGTCAGCGGGGTGAACGACCACCCGTCACCGGCGATGTGGTGCAGCGTGAACAGCAGCACGTGCTCGTCCGGCGCGGCGCGGAACAGCGTCACCCGCAGCGGCGTCTGCACCGCGAGCGCGAACTCGTACTGGGCTGCCGAGGTGAGGTCCACGCCGTCGACGACCACGAGCCCGGTGTCCGCCCGGTCCCGCACGACCTGCCGGGCGACCCCGTCGACCACGGGGAACACCGTCCGCAGCGCCTCGTGCCGCGCCACCACGTCGTCCACCGCCGCCGTCAGCGCCGCCACGTCCAGCGCGCCGCGCAGCCGCAGCGCCGCCGCGATGTTGTAGGTCGGGCTCGGCCCCTCCAGTTGGTGCAGGAACCACAGCCGCTGCTGCGCGAACGACAGCGGCGCCACCTCCGGCCGCTCCCGGGCGACCAGCGGCGGACGCGCCGCACCACCGTCGCGCACCGCCAGCGCCACCCCGGCCGGGGTCGGCGAGTCGAACAGCGCCCGCACCGGCAGCTCCACCGACAGCACCGACCGGATGCGGCTCACCAGCCGACTGGCCAGCAGCGAATGTCCGCCGAGCTGGAAGAAGTCGTCGTCGACACCGACCGCCGGAACCCCGAGCACGTCGGCGAACAGCCCGCACACGATCTGCTCGCGCGGGTCGCGCGGCGCCCGGTAAGCCGTCCCCGCGGCGGGCGCGGGCAGCGCCACCCGGTCCAGCTTCCCGTTGGGCGTCAGCGGCAGCTCGGCCAGCGCCACGAACGCGGCGGGCACCAGGTGCGCGGGCAGCACGTCGGACAGGTGCGCCCGCAACTCCTCGGCCACCCCGCCCACGACGTAGGCGACCAACCGCTCGTCGCGCACCACCACGGCCGCCGCCGACACCGACGGGTGCCGCAGCAGCGCGGCCTCTACCTCACCCGGTTCCACCCGGAACCCGCGGATCTTCACCTGGTCGTCGGCCCGACCCACGTAGACGAGCACCCCGTGGTCGTCGAACCGCGCCAGATCACCCGTCCGGTACAACCGCGACCCGTTCGGGCCCGCGACGAACCGCTCCGCCGTCAACCCCGGCCGGTTGAGGTAACCGCGCGCGACACCGGGGCCGCCGACGTACAGCTCCCCCACCGCACCCGGCAGCACCGGCCGCAGGAAACCGTCCAGGATGGACAGCCGGGCGCCCGCGACGGCGGCGCCGCCGGTGCGGTCCCACCGGTAGGCGTCGACCGTGGTCTCAGTCGGGCCGTAGAGGTTGTGCGGGGTGCTGCCCGGCACGTCGAGCAGCCGCTCCCACAGGCTCGCGGGCACCGCTTCCCCGCCGACGACCAGCAGCTCCGGCCGGTGCCCGCCGTCGTCGAGCAGCCCGTGCTCCACGACGGCCGCGAGGTGCGCGGGGGTCAGGTCCAGGTAGTCGATCCGCCGGTCGGCGACGTAGGCGGCCAGCGCCTCCGCGTCGCGCAGGGTGGTGTCGTCGACGACGTCGAGGAGGTGACCGGCGACCAGCCACAACACCGGGTCCCAGGCGGAGTCGAAGGAGAAGGAGGCGGTGTGCGCGACCCGCAGCGTGCGCCCGCCCGCCTGGCGGAAGAGGGTGTCGCGGTGGCCGGTGAACAGGGTGGCGAGGTTGCCGTGGTCGACCACGACGCCCTTGGGCAGCCCGGTCGAGCCGGAGGTGTAGATGGTGTAGGCCGCGTTCGCGGTGGTCGCCGCCACCGGCTCGACCTCGGCCTCCGGGAGGTCGTCGAGCCGGATGACGCACGGGTGGTCCATGTCCTGTGTGGACAGGACAACCCGGGGCGCGGCGTCGTCGAGCATGTGCCGAATCCGGTCGGCCGGGTACGCCAGGTCGATCGGCACGGCCACCCCGCCCGCCTTCAACGCGGCCAGCAACCCGACCACCATCTCCCCGCGCGGCAGGGCGAGCCCGACGGCCACCTCCGGCCCGACCCCGTGCGCGGCGAGCACCCGCGCCACCCGATCGGTGTGGGCGTCCAGCTCCGCGAAGGTCCGGTCCCGCGCCGCCCCGGTCAGCGCGGGGGCGTCCGGCGTGCTCCTGACCTGCTCCCGGAAGAACTCCGGCAGGGTCCGGGTCGCCTGTGGATGGATCGACGCGGCTTTGTCGGTGGTCAGGTCTAATGTCCCCACACGGACATCGGAATCCAGTTCCAGCAGGGAAAGGAGGTGATCCAACATCCGCTGAGCCGCCGTCTTGGAAACGGCAGGCCCCCGGTGGTCAATGGCGAGCGTGAGCCGGTCGCCCACCGGGAGCACCGTCAACCCGAGCGGGTAGTGCGTGGCGTCGTGCCCGCGCACCCCGACGACCGCCACCCCGGGCCCGGGGTCCGGCAGGTCAGCCGGGCTGAGCGGGTAGTTCTCGAACACCACCAGGCTGTCGAACAGCCGGTCGCGCCCGGCGGCCCGCT
Organism: Actinokineospora spheciospongiae; assembly: GCF_000564855.1. Taxonomy (GTDB): domain Bacteria; phylum Actinomycetota; class Actinomycetes; order Mycobacteriales; family Pseudonocardiaceae; genus Actinokineospora; species Actinokineospora spheciospongiae. The sequence continues at coordinate 71,948 of NZ_AYXG01000087.1, read as the reverse complement.
GGATGTCGGCCAACCCCAGGTGCTGGTGGTCGAGCAGGGCGGCCTGCTCGCGCTGCACCCTGCCCAACAGCTCACCCACGGTTTCCCGCGGATCGAGGGTGACCCGGACCGGCACGGTGTTGACGAACAACCCCACCATCCGCTCGACGTCAACCAGTTCCCCGGGCCGCCCCGCCACGGCGGTCCCGAACACCACATCAGTGCGCCCCGTGCTCGCACTGAGCAACAACGCCCAAGCCCCCTGCACAACGGTGTTGACCGTGACACCCAACCGCCGCGCCCGCTCAGCGATCCCCGCGGCGGCGATGTCCCGACTCAACTGCCGAGGCGCCCCCGTGGCCACCGCAGGAGGCGGGGTGTCGACACCGGCCAGCGCGCGCCGCCACGCGTGCACGGCAGCATCGGTGTCCCGACCAGCAAGCCAGGCAAGGTAATCCCGATAAGGAGGCGCAGGCTTGAGCGGCGCGTGGTCACCCCCCGTGCCGTACAACTCGAACAACTCCCGCAGCACGACCGCGAGAGACCACCCGTCCATCAGGAGGTGATGACAGGTCAGCACGAGCTGCCCGCCACGCGCATACGAAAACCGAACAAGCGGCCCGTTGACGACGTCGAACGGCTTCTCCCGCTCGGCCCGCTCATCGACCACCTCGGCAACGGTGAACTCAGCCACGGCGTCCTTGGCGATCACGGCGAACGCCCGCCCATCGGGCGCGGTCCGAAACCGCGACCGCAACACAGGATGCCGCCGCACGACCGAGTTCGCGGCACGCCGGAGCACAGTCGGGTCAACGTCCCCACGCAACTCGACACTGAGCTGCACGGTGTAGGGGTCCGCTCCCACACCACCGCCGCCCGGTTCCGCGCCGCCGAGGTCCGGCCCCGCACCGCTGGGGCCCACCCCCTCGGCACCGCCGTGGCCGTCCCGCACGCGCTGGTCCGCAGCAGGCCGGTCGGCGCTCGCACCGGACGGGGAACCGTCCGCGCCCGGCGGAAGGCCGTTCGCACCCCGCGCGCGGTGGTCCGCGTCCAGCAGGCGGTCGCTGCCGCCCAGGGCGTGGTAGAGCAGGCCCTCTGCCAGTGGCGTGAGCGGGAGGATGTCGACCGCGTCGACGCCGGCGGTCAGGGCGGTGATGGCGGGCTGGTCCAGGCCGGTCAAAGCGACGTCGGCGGGGGTCAGGGTGGTTCGGGTGGTCTTCGCGTGGGCGGCGAGGCCCGCGAGTGCCCGGAACCAGGCGTGGGCCAGGTCGTTGACCGCGTGTTCGGACAGCACTCCGGCGGCCCACTCCCAGGTCACCGAGAGCCGGGGGCCGTCCGGGTGGTCGCGCACGTCCGCGGTGACCTCGATGGCGTGGGCCACCGCGAGTTCGGGGTCCACCCCGGCCCGCATGGCCCGGCCGTCGCCGGTCAGGCCCCAGTCGGTGCCGGAGGCGTCGAAGCGGCCCAGGTAGTTGAAGCCGATCATCGGGGCGGGACCGGGTTCGACGGCCCCGCCGAGGTAGCGGGCGATGCCGTACAGGGTGGACGCGTCCCGGATGGCCGCCAGTTGTTCCTTGGCCCGGCGCAGGGCCTCGCCCGCGGCGGAGCCGCCCGCCATGGCGTCGTCCGGGTCGACCGGGCCGGGGTCGAGGCGGACCGGGTACAGGCTGGTGAACCAGCCGACGGTGCGGGAGAGGTCGCCGCCGAGGTCTCGGCCGTGGCCTTCGAGGTCGACCGTCAGGGCGGTGCCGTGGCCGCCGTGGCGGCGGCGCCAGTCGGTGGTGGCGATGACCAGGGCGGCGAGGAGGACGTCGTGGGTGGTGGCGTGGAAGGCGGCGGGGACGTCTTCGAGGAGGGGGACCGTGGCGGTGGCGTCGAGGGTGCGGCGGAGGTGGGCCGCGGTGGCGGCGGTGTCTCTGGTGGGGTCCAGCGGGCGGGACATGGGAAGGTGCTCCTGGTCGGAGGCGGGCCACGGTCGCCGGGTCGCGGCGGGGACGTGGCTGGGGAGGCTGCGGGACCACGCCCGCAGGGAGGTGCGGACGGCGGGCAGCGCCGGCTCGGCACCCGCCGCGGCGGGTGCGTGGGCGTCGGCGAGGTCGGTCATCAGGACTCGCCACGAGACGCCGTCCACGACCAGGTGGTGCGCGGTCCAGACCAGGCGGCCCGGTTCGTCGGCGCCCGCGTCGAGCCAGGTCAGCCAGGTCATGGCGCCCGCGTCGGGGTCGAGGCGGTCGCGGTGGGCGGTGGTTTCGGCGTCCACCAGGGCGTCGACGGCGTGTGCGGGGAGGCCCGTGGTGTCGATGCGGCGCAGGATCGCCGCGGCGTCGAGGACGCCGGGGGCGGGGATGTCGAGCTGCCACGGGGTGTCGGCCCAGCGGAGCAGGCGGGCGCGGAGGGCGTCGTGGTGGTCGAGGACGGCTTGCAGGGCGGCGGTGAGCGGGGCGAGGTCGGTGCCCGGGGGGACCTGGAGCTGGATGGTCTGGCTGAACCGGGCGATGGCGTCGCCGCGGGCGCGGAGCCATTCCATGATGGGGGTGGCGGGGACCTCGCCGGTGCCGTCGACGGCGTGCACGTCTGCTTCGGCCTCGACGGCGACCGCGGCGAGGCCCGCCGGGGTCTGCTGGTCGAACACGTCGCGCGGGGTGAACTCCAGGCCCGCCGCGCGGGCGCGGCCGACCAGGGTGATGGCCTGGATGCTGTCGCCGCCGATGGTGAAGAAGCGGTCGTCGGGGGCGACGGTCGGCCGGTTCAGGACCTCCGCCACCAGGGCGCACAGCACCCGTTCGCGGTCGGTGCGCGGCTCCCGGGCGACCGCCGTCGTGCGGGGGGCGTACTCCTCGGCGATGGTCAAGCGCTTGCGGTCGAGCTTGCCGCTCGGGCTCAGCGGCAGCGACGGCACGGGCACGCACGCCGTGGGCACCATGTACTCCGGCAGCACCGCCGCCGCCTCGGCGCGGACCGATTCCCAGTCGGCGTCGCCGACCAGGAACGCCACCAGTTGACCGGATCGCACCGCGACCGCCGCGCCCCGGACCCCGGGCCGGCCTGCCAGCACCGCCTCGATCTCGCCCAGTTCGATCCGCAGTCCGCGCAGCTTCACCTGGTCGTCGGCCCGCCCGAGGTATTCCAGCACCCCGTCGCGGGAGAACCGGGCCACGTCGCCGGTCCGGTACATCCGCGATCCGGGCTTCCCGTGCGGGTCGGCCACGAACCGCGACGCCGTCAGGTCCGGCCGCCCCAGGTACGCCCGTGCGAGCTGCACGCCCGCGATGTACAGCTCCCCGGCCACCCCGGCGGGCACCGGCCGCAGGTCCCGGTCCAGCACGTACAGCGACGTGTTCCACACCGGTCGCCCGATCGGGACCGTTGCCGTGGTCAGCCCGGGCACACTCGGCTGCGAGCTGACGTCGACCGACGCTTCCGTGGGCCCGTACAGGTTGTGCAGCTCCACCGAGGGCAGCACGGACGCGAACGCCGAAGCCAGGTCGGCGGGCAGCGCCTCACCGCTGCACAGCACCCGCCGCAGCCCCGTGCACCGCGCCGCCGTCGGGTCGGCGAGGAACGCCCGCAACATCGAGGGTACGAAGTGGACAGTCGTCACACCCTCGACCCGGATCAGCTCGGACAGGTACGACGGGTCGCGGTGCCCCTCCGGCCGCGCCACCACCAGCGTCGCGCCGACGATGAGCGGCCAGCAGAACTCCCACACCGACACGTCGAAGCTCGACGGCGTCTTCTGCAGGACCGGCTCCCCCGGCACAAGCCGGTACTCGTCCTGCATCCACAGCAACCGGTTGACGATCCCCGCGTGCGGGACCACCACCCCCTTGGGGCGCCCGGTCGACCCGGAAGTGTAGATCACGTAGGCCGGGTGTTCCGGCCGAAGCTCCACAGTAGACGCAACACCGGTCGGAAGCGGCGCATCGAGCAGGATGTGCGGGGTGCCCGGTGGCAACCGGTCGAGCATCGCCCGCGTGGTCAGGACGGTGACCGGCCGCGCGTCGCCGAGCATGTACGCGATGCGGTCGGCCGGGTAGTCCGGGTCCACCGGCAGGTACGCCCCGCCCGCGCGCAGCACCCCCCAGATGCCCACCACCAGTTCGACCGAGCGCGGCAGCAGCAGCGCCACCACGCTCTCCGGCCCCACCCCGGGCAGCGCGGCGGCCACCCGGGCGGTCTCGGCGTCGAACTCGGCGTAGGTCAGCCGCCGCCCCTCGAACACCAGCGCCGGGGCCGACGGGGTCGCCGCGACCTGGGCGGCCAGCAGTTCCGGCAGGGTCGTCGCGGGCACCTCGGCGGTCGTGGCGTTCCAGTCGCGCAGGACGCGGTCGCGCTCGGGGCCGAGCAGGTCGACGTCGGCGACGCGCACGTCCGGGTCGGCCAGGACGGCGCGCAGCAGCCGGTCGGTGTGCCGCAGCAGCGCGTCGGCGGTCTCGCTGTCGAAGAGTTCGGTGCGGTAGGTCGCTTCGAGGTCGAGGGAGTCGTCGGTGAGGACGGCGGCGAAGGCCAGGTCGAACTGCGCGGTGCCGTTGTGCACCGGGATGTCGGCGGCGGTCACCCCGGGGATGTCGAGCCCGCGCAGGACCTCGGTGCGCAGGGAGAACAGCACGTCGAACAGCACCGAGGTCGACCCGCGCTCGGGGGCGAGGTCGGCGACGAGCCGGTCGAACGGCAGGGTCGCGTTCGCGTATGCCCCGGCGCACACCTCGCGGACGTGCGCGAGGAGTTCCCGGAAGCTGCCGTGACCATCCACTGTGGAGCGCAGCACGACGGTGTTGCCGAAGTTCCCGACCACCCCGGCGACCTCGTCGCGCGAGCGGTCGACCGTCGGCGTGCCGAGCGTGATGTCGGGGTTGCCGGTGTAGCGGTGCAGGACCGCCGACACGACCGCCGACAGCACCATGAACGGGGTGACACCCTCGGCCCGCGCGAACTCCTTGACCTGTCGGGCGACGGGCACGGCCCGGTGCCGCCGCCCGCCGTCCTCGCCCACTTTCTGCGGTCGCGGCCGGTCCAGCGGCAACGCCAGGGGCTCCGGCAGCGGCGTCAGCTTCGAGCGCCAGTACTCCATCTGCGCCGAGCGGTCCTGCCCCTGCTCCCAGGCGGCGTAGTCGGCGTAGTCCACCGCAGGCGCCACCAGGTCCCGGCCGCGGTAGGCGGCGGAGATGTCGCCCAGCAGGATCTCCCAGCAACTGTCGTCCCAGGCGATGTGGTGCGCGACGAGCACGAGGACGTGCTGATCAGGCGCCGCCTTGACCACCCGCACCCGCAGCGGCGACTCCTCGGCGAGGTCGAACGGCGTCCGCCCCAGCTCCGCGACGACCTCCCGGACAGCGCGCTCGTCCCCCTCGACCAGCACCGGAACCGGGCTCACCCCGGCCAGCACGACCTGCCCCCCGGCATCCGGGTACACGGTGCTCAGCACCTCGTGCCGACGACAGGCGGCGGCGATCGCGGCGAGCAACGCGTCGGTGTCGAGCGCCCCCGACAACCGGATGGCCGCGCACAGGACATAACCGGTCGACTCCGGGTCCAGCCGCTGGAGCAGCCACATCCGCCGCTGCGCGTCGGAGAGCGGTGCCGGTGACCCGGGCGCGCGGCGGGTGATCGGCGCGACCTCGGCGGCGGCGAGTCCGGACTTGGCGAGCCGCTGCCGCAGCAGGGCACGCTTGCGAGCGCGGGCGTCGTCGGTCACCGGGGTCGACCCTCCTCGTTCGGCAGGCGGAACACCATCGGTCCAGCGCCCGACTCCGGATGCTAATTTAGGACAGCCTTACCTCTCAAGGGGCAAGGCTCACCCGTAGCGAGTCGGAGGACCCGTGCGCCTGGGACAGCTCGTACTCGACCCCGCCCCGGTGCGCGGAAACCGCGACTTCCGGTTGGTGCTGACCAGCAGAACGCTCTGGTTGCTCGGCATCGGCCTGACCTCGGTCGCGGTCGCCGTCCAGGTGTTCGACATCACCGGTTCCAGCGCCCCGGTGGCCCTGGTCAGCCTCACCCTCGGCACCACCCTGCTGATCGGCTTCCTGCTCGGCGGCGTCCTCGCCGACCGCGTGGACCGCAAGAAACTGGTGGTGCTGACCAGTTTCGGAGCGAGCCTCGGTTTTGTCGGCCTGGCCGTGAACGCCCTGTTGCCGACCCCGCAACTGTGGGTGGTCTTCGTCTTCGCCGCCGCCCACGGCCTGATCGACGGGATCGGCGAGTCGGCGCTGACGGCGGTCGTCCCGTCCATGGTCGGCGAGAACCAGCTCACCTCGGCGGGCGCGCTGCTCGCGGTCACGACCCAACTGGGCGGCATCGTCGGCCCCGCCCTGTCGGGCCTGTTGATCGGCGGCCCCGGCCTGGCGGCCTGCTACGGCGCCGCAGCCGTCATGGCCCTGGGTACGACAGGGCTGTTGGTGCTGGTCAGCCCGATGCCGGTCCCGCCTGCGGAGAAGTCGGAGGACCCGGAGAGCCCCGACGGCTCGGAGGGTTCACTGCGCGAGGCGTTCCGCTTCATCAAGGGCAACCGCCTGATCTCGTCCCTGCTGCTGGTCGACCTCGGCGCGATGCTGTTCGCCATGCCCTCGGCGCTGTACCCGCAACTGGCGTCCGAGCGCCTGGGCGGCGGCCCGGAGTTGGTCGGCCTGCTCTACACCGCCCCGGCGGTGGGCGCGTTCATCGGCTCGATCGTCTCCGGCTGGACGGCCACCGCCCGCCGCTCGGGCTTGATCCTCATCGGCGTGGCCGCCCTCTGGGGCGTGGCGGCGACGGGGGTCGGGGTGAGCACGGAGCTGTCGCTGGTGCTGTTCCTGCTGGGTGTGGGCGGTCTGGCGGACGTGTTCTCGGAAATCCTGCGGCGGGCGTTGCTCCAGGGCAACACCCCGGACCGGTTGCAGGGCCGGGTGGGCAGTGTGTGGCTGGCCCAGGCGATCACCGGCCCGTCGCTGGGCGGGGTGCTGACGGGTTTCGCGGCCGGGTTGCTGGGGCCCGGGCCTGCCATTGCGATCGGTGGTGGGGTGTGCGTGTTCGTGGTGCTGCTGGTCGCCGCGCTCTACCCGGAACTGCGGCGGGCCAGCGTGGTCACCGAGCCTGCCGACGCCTGATTCAGGCGGGCACCGGTAGGTCCGCTTCCGCGCGGCGGAGCAGGTCGGCGATGAGCCGGAGCGAGCCCTGCTCGCTCAACGCCGCACGCATGACGCCGTCGACGGCCGCGCGGTAGACGGCCACGTCCTCGGCGCTGTGCAGCCAGACGGCGGTCCGGCGCAGCTCCAGGAACACCCCCGGCGGCAGCGAATCCGACTCCATCAGGCAGAAGGGCCCTTCGAGCGCGGGGTGCCACCCCTGCCCGAACGGCACGACCCGCAGTTCCACGTTCGGCAGGCGGGCCACGTCGACGAGGTGGCGCAGCTGGGCGAGCGTGGTGGCCCGGCCACCCACTTCCTGGTGCAGTGCGGCCTGGCCGATCAGCGCGACCAGCCGCGCCGGTTCGGGGCCGCTGAGCACCGCCCGCCGCGCCACCCGGCGGGCGACGTTGGCCGCCGCCTGCTCAGGCGGGAGCCCACCTTCGGACATGATCGCGGCGATGTAGTCGGTCACCTGGAGGATGCCGGGGATCAGCAACGGGGAAACCGTGTGGATCGTCTTGGCGCTGCGCTCGTATTCGCCGAAGGCCGCCACCTGCTGCCGGTGTTCCGGCGACGACAGGGCGAGCCAGTGCGATTCCCCGGCACCGTGGATCAGTGTCATCACCTCGGCGTAGCGCTGCCCGCCGATACCGAGCACGGTGAGTATCCTCGCCACGTCCTCCGGTTTGGGGGTGCGCTCTCCCGTTTCCCACCGGGAGAGCACGGCCGGATCGCGGTCGATCCGGCCCGCGAATTCCCGGAGGCCGATTCCCCGCTCTTCTCGCTCCCGGCGCAGGACACGCCCCAGCACCACCGTTTTCGGCGCCTTGGCCATCGATTCCTCCTGTTGTTGTCGGCCGGTGACACCTTTGCGTGACCGACATTCCGATCCGTTTCACCTGTTGCGACCGCGTCACGGCGTTGTCCCGCGGTGAAACGTCAGGGAATCTGGATACAGCAGAGGAGGAAGCGCATGCAAATGGAAGTACAGGGCGGGTCTTGGGCCACGGTGGCGGACGACTGCCCGATCACCTACGTCGTCCGCTCGGACATGGTGGAGTTGTGCTTCGGCAGCCATTCCACCATCGAATTGTCCATGTCCACCAACAGTCTCCGCAGGCTGGTGGCCACCGCCACCGCCGCCTGCCAGGAGGCCGAGCGGCGGCGACCGGATGACGACGACGACTGAGCCCGGCACGCGGGGAGCGTGCCGGGCGGTGGGCCGACTGCTACGGGCGGGACGTGAGGTATCCGCCCATGTGCGTGAAGTACTTCTCCGCGCTCTGCACTTCACCATCGGCCGTGCGCACGGTCTTCACCAGCAGGCCCTTGCTCTTGCCGCGCCGGGCCTCCGCGCCCGCGACGATCGCCACCCCGTCGCCCTCGCGGTAGAAGATGCGGCCGGGGGTTCCGCCGTAGACCTCGCGGGAGACCTCGGCGGTGATGATTTCCAGGCGCTTGCCCCGGTGGTAGCAGAAGGCGCTGGGGTACGGGGTCGACTGGGCGCGCACCAACCGGTCCAGTTCCTCCGCGCTCCAGGTCCAGTCGATGCGGAGGTCTTCGTTGGCGCGCTTGTGGAAGAAGCTGGCCTTGGTGCGGTCCTGCTTCTGGAAGTCCCCGCGGCCGGAGGCGATCAGGGCGAGGCCGTCGACGGTGATGGGGCCGAAGATGTCCATCGACTTGGCGACCAGGTCGCCCGCGGTGTCGCGGGGGCCGACGGGGAAGGCGCGTTGCAGGACGATGTCGCCCGCGTCGAGGGTGGCGTCCATCAGGTGGGCGGTGACGCCGACTTCCCGTTCGTCGTTGATCAGGGCCCAGATCATCGCCGAGAAGCCCGCGTACGCCGGGAGCAGGGAGTCGTGGATGTTGAGGGTGCCGAGCCTGGGCAGCTCGAAGACCTCCGGGGAGATCCAGGTGCGCCAGTTGGCGGCGACGAACACGTCCGCGTCGAGCGCGCGCAGCTCGTCGAGCAGTTCCTGGTCGTCGGGGCGTTCGCGGAGGATGACGGGGATGCCGTTCTCCTTCGCCAGCTCCTCCACGGAGTCGCTCCAGACCTGCTCGTAGACCCCGCCGCCCTGTGGGTGGGTGACAACCGTGACCACTTCGTGTTCGGATTCGATGAGCGCTTGCAGGGTGCGGTGTCCCCAGGTCTGGAAGCCGAACATGACGACCCGCATGGGTCCTCCTCCACCGTTGTCCACATTGAAGTAAGCCTGCCCTTCGTTAGGCTATCCTCACTCCGTGCTCGCCCCAAGCCCGCCTGTCCAGGCGCCCCGCCGCGCGGCCCACCGGGTCCGCTGGCTGCTGGTCGCCGTTGCCGGGCTGCTCGCGGTCTCGGTGCTGTCGATCATGGTCGGCAGCAAGTACATCCCGCTGCCGGAGGTGTTGCGGCTGCTGGGCGATGACCCGGCCGCAGGCGAGGACGCGGCGATCGTCAACGGCATGCGGTTGTCCCGGACGTTGTTCGGGGTGGCGGTGGGGGTGTCGCTGGGGATCGCGGGGGCGCTCATGCAGGGGCTGACCCGCAACCCGCTCGCCGACCCGGGCCTGCTCGGTGTCGGTGCGGGGGCGGCGCTGGGCGTGGTGCTGACGACCAGCGTGTTCGGGGTGACCGCCCTGTTCGGCTACATCTGGTTCGCCTTCGCCGGGGCGCTGGCCGCGACCGTCGTGGTGTACCTGCTGGGCGGGCCGCACCCGGCCCGGTTGGCGCTGGCGGGGGCGGCGGTGTCGGCGCTGTTGCAGTCGATCATCAGCTCGTTGCTGCTGCTGGACTCCTCCACGCTGGACCAGTACCGGTTCTGGGCGGTCGGGTCGCTGAACGTGCCCGACTCCTCCGTGCTGCTCCAGGTCCTGCCGTTCCTGGTGCTCGGGTTGGTGCTGGCGCTGCTGACGGCGCCGGGGTTGAACATGCTGGCGCTGGGGGACGACGTGGCGAAGTCGCTCGGGCAGAACGTGACCGGGGTGCGCATCCGGGGGGCGGTGGCGATCACGCTGCTGGCCGGTGGGGCGACGGCGGTGTGCGGGCCGATCGCGTTCATCGGGCTGGTGGTGCCGCACATCGCGCGGGCGATCACCGGACCGGACCAGCGGTGGGTGCTCGCCTACTCCGCCGTGCTGGCGCCGGTGCTGCTGCTGGGGGCGGACATCCTCGGCCGGGTCGTCGCCGAGCAGCGGGAGATCCACGTCGGGATCGTGGTGGCGTTCCTCGGGGCACCGTTCTTCATCGCCCTGGTCCGCAGGCGCAAGTTGCCGGAGCTGTGATGATCACCCTTGCGCGCGTGGACGGGCAGACCACCTTCCGGGTCGGCGACCGGGGGCCCTCCGGGGTGCTGCGGGCCCGGCCGTTCTGGGTGGCGGTGGTGCTGGCGGTGCTGGTCTTCCTGTGCTTCTGCCTCGGGTTGACCTTCGGCGACTACCCGGTGACCGCGGTCGACGCGATGCGGGCGCTGTTCTGGTACGGCGACCCGACGACCGTCGACATCGTCTACGACCTGCGGCTGCCCCGGGTGCTCGTCGGGCTGCTGGTGGGGTCGGCGTTCGGGTTGGCCGGGGCGGTGTTCCAGACGCTGGCGCGCAACGCGCTGGCGAGCCCGGACGTGATCGGGGTGGCGGAGGGCGCCAACACCGCCGCCGTCGCCGGGATCGTGTTCGGGTTCGGGGCGTCGCTGGGGACCTCGACCACCGCGCTGCTCGGGGCGCTGGCCAGTGCCACGGCGATCTACCTGCTGGCCTGGCGGCGCGGGACGACCGGCTACCGGATCGTGCTGGTGGGCATCGGGGTGTCTGCGCTGTTCACCAGCCTCACCTCGTACCTGCTGCAACGGGCGGACGTGTTCCAGGCGCAGCGCGCGGTGCTGTGGCTGACCGGGTCGCTGAACCTGCGGGAGTGGAAGCACGTCGGGCCGCTGGCGGGAGCTGTGCTGGTGCTGGTGCCGGTCGTGCTGCTGATGTCGCGGTGGCTGTCCGGGCTGATGCTGGGCGACGACACGGCGCGCGGGCTGGGGGTGCCGGTGCAGAAGGCGCGGCTGGCGCTGATGCTCGCCGGGGTCGGGCTGGTCGCGTTCGCCACGGCGGCGGCCGGGCCGGTGGCGTTCGTGTCGCTGGTGTCGCCGCAGATCGGGCTGCGGTTGGCGCGCAGACCGACGCCGCCGCTGGTGGTGTCGGCGCTGACCGGGGCGCTGGTGGTGCTGGCGGGCGACCTGCTGGCGCGGCCGTTCGGGCTGCCGGTGGGTGTGGTCACCGGGGCGATCGGGGCGCCGTACCTGCTCTGGCTGCTGAGCCGGGCGAAGCGACTGGGGAGTGGGGCATGACGGACAACACCGGGTCGGGCAACACGGCGCTGGGCAACACGGCGCTGGACAACACCGCGCTGGGCAACGGGGCGCCGGTCGGGGCTGGGCTGCGCGCCGAGGGGCTGCGGTTGGCCTACGAGAAGCGGACCGTGATCGACGGGGTCGACCTGGTGATCCCGCCGGGCAAGGTGACCGTGGTCGTCGGCGCGAACGCGTGCGGCAAGTCGACGCTGCTGCGCGGGATGTCGCGGCTGCTGACCCCCGACGGCGGCGCGGTGCACCTCGACGGCGAGTCCATCCACCGGATGCGCACCCGCGACCTGGCTCGCAAGCTGGGCATCCTCCCGCAGTCGCCGACCGCGCCGGAGGGCATGACCGTGCGCGAACTGGTGACCCGTGGTCGCAGCCCGCACCAGACCTGGTGGCGGCAGTGGTCCCCGGAGGACGGCGACGCGGTGAACCTGGCGCTGGCCGCCACCGACCTGGCCGACCTGGCCGAGCGGCCGGTGGACGAGCTGTCCGGCGGGCAGCGGCAGCGCGCCTGGATCGCCATGGCCCTGGCCCAGGACACCCCGTACCTGCTGCTCGACGAGCCGACCACCTACCTCGACCTGGCGCACCAGATCGACGTGCTGGACCTGATCGCCGACCTCAACCACGCGGGCGACCGGACCGTGGTCATGGTCCTGCACGACCTCAACCAGGCCTGCCGGTACGCCGACCACGTGGTGGCGATGAAGTCCGGCCGGGTGGTGGCCGAGGGCGACCCGCTCCGGGTGGTCACCGCCGAGCTGGTCGAGGACGTGTTCGGCCTGCGCTGCGAGGTCATCCCCGACCCGCTGTCGGGCACCCCGCTCATCGTCCCCTTCGGCAGGCACCGCTGCGCCGATCCGGCGGATCGCGCTGTTCCCACGGACCGCACCACCCCCGCGAACCTCCCGCACTGATCCCGAGAGCCACCACTCCCCGAAGAATCCCCGAGAGAGCAGAACAATGACGACCTTCACCTCCGGCCGCTCGCGCGTGCCGACCCGCCGCCGGTTCCTCGGCCTGACCGCGGGCGCGCTCGCCCTCGGCCTGCTCGCGGCCTGCGGCGACTCCGGGCCGGGCGCCTCGGCGGACGGCAGCAGCACCGCCGCCGCCCCCTCGGGTCCGTGGACGTTCACCGACGACCGGGGCAAGACGGTGTCGCTGCCGCAGCGGCCGACCAGGATCGTCATGCAGGTCAACGCCGCCGCGACCCTGGTGGACTTCGGCATCAAGCCGACCGCCGTCTTCGGCCCGCAGAAGCTGGAGGACGGCAAGGCCGACCCGCAGGCCGGGGACGTGGACCCGGGCGTGGTCAGCGTCGGCACCGAGTTCGGCGAGTTCAACCTGGAGAAGTACACCGAGCAGCGCCCCGAGCTGCTGGTGACGATCATGTACGGCGAGTCGCTCTGGTACATCCCGGAGGAGTCGCAGGCCGCCATCGAGGAGAAGGCGCCGATGGTCGCCATCCAGCTCGGCGGGGTGTCCGCGGCCGAGGGCATCGCCAAGTTCGCCAAGCTCGCCGAGTCCCTGGGCGCCGACCTCAACTCCGCCGAGCTGGCCAAGGCGAAGAAGGACTTCGAGGACGCGGGGGCCGCGCTCAAGGCCGCCGCCGCGGCGAAGCCGGGCCTCAAGGTGGAGGTCGTGCAGGGCACCCAGGACGCGCTGCTGGTGGGCAAGCCGAGCTTCTTCAGCGACCTCAAGTACTTCACCGAGCAGGGCGTCGACATCGTCGCCCCCACCGCGGGCGAGCAGCCCACCTGGGACGAGCTGAGCTGGGAGCGCGCCTCCACCTACCCGGCCGACCTGATCCTCACCGACGCCCGCCAGTTCACCCTGTCGCAGGACGAGCTGGCGAAGATCCCGACCTGGGCGCAGCTCCCGGCGGTGCAGGCCAAGCAGTTGGGCCTGTGGCACGCGGAGACGCCCATGTCGTACCAGAAGCTGGCGCCGGTGATCCGCGAGCTGACCGGGGTCATCGAGAAGGCACGCGCGGATGTCGTTTCCTGACGCGTTCGCGGCCCGCTACCGGGAACGCGGCCACTGGACGGGCGCCCGCCTGGGCACGCTGCTCGGCGGTGCGCCGTCCGACGTCGCCCTGGTGTCGGGGTCCGAGCGGGTGACCTACGGCGAGCTGGACGCGCGCGCGTCGCGGCTCGCCGCCGGGTTGGCCGCGCTGGGGATCTCGGCCGGGGACAACGTGGTCGTGCACCTGCCGAACAGCGTGGACTTCGTGGTGCTGTCGTTCGCGCTGTTCCGGTTGGGCGCGCGGCCGGTGTACGCGCTGCCCGCGCACCGGCGCAGCGAGATCGAGTACCTGCTGGCGCACAGCTCGGCGGTCGCCTACGTGATCCCCGACCGGCACGCGGGGTTCGACTACCGGGAGCTGGCCGCGTCCATGCCCGGGGTGCCCCGGGTGCTGGTGTCGGGCGATCCTGGCAACCACACCGCTTTGTCCTCTGTGGACGCCGAGCCGGTCGAACTCCCGGTGCCGGAACCGTCCTCGGTGGCGCTGTTCCTGCTCTCTGGCGGGACCACCGGGCTGCCGAAGCTGATCCCGCGCACGCACGACGACTACGCCTACAACCTGCGGGCCAGCGCCGAGGTCGCCGGGCTGGACTCCTCGACGGTGTACCTGGCGGCGCTGCCGGTGGCGCACAACTTCGCGCTGGCCTGCCCCGGGGTGCTCGGGGTGCTGTCGGTCGGCGGGACGGTCGTGCTGGCCCCGTCGCCGTCGCCGCCGGACGCGTTCCCGCTGATCGAGCGGGAGCGGGTGACGGTGACCGCGCTGGTTCCGTCGCTGGCGCTGCTGTGGATGGAGGCCGTGAAGTTCGCCGGGCGCGACCTGTCCAGCCTGGCGCTGTTGCAGGTCGGCGGGGCGAAGCTCAAGGAGGAGGCGGCCCGGCGGGTCACCCCGGCGCTGGGGTGCGCGTTGCAGCAGGTGTTCGGCATGGCGGAGGGGCTGCTCTGCTTCACCCGCCTCGACGACCCGCTGGAGCTGGTGGTCACCTCCCAGGGCAGGCCGCTGTCGGCCGACGACGAGATCCGCGTCGTCGACGAGGACGGTGACGCGGTCGCCCCCGGTGAGCTGGGACAGTTGCTGACCCGCGGGCCGTACACCCTGCGCGGCTACTACCGCGCCGAGGAGCACAACGCCCGCGCGTTCACCGCGGACGGCTTCTACCTGACCGGCGACCTGGTGCGGGAGCTGCCCAGCGGCCACCTGGTCGTCGACGGCCGGGTCAAGGACGTGATCAACCGCGGCGGGGAGAAGGTGTCCGCCGAGGAGGTGGAGAACCACCTGCTGGCCCACCCGCTGGTCCACGACGCGGCCCTGGTCGGGGTGCCGGACGACATGCTCGGCGAGCGCACCTGCGCGTTCGTGCTGGCCCGGGGTGAAGCGCCGACGCTGGCCGGGATCGCGGCGTTCCTGCGCGAGCGCGGGGTGGCGGACTACAAGCTGCCCGACCGGCTGGAGGTGCTGCCGGAGTTCCCCTACACGGCGGTGGGCAAGGTCAGCAAGAAGGAGCTGGCCGCCCGGCTGTGAGATGCGGAAAAGCCCCGGCCCGGGTTCTCCCGGGCCGGGGCTTTTCCTTGTTCTCAGGCGGAGATTTCGACCAGTTCGCGGACCGCGCGGACCACGTGCGGGGCGACGCTGCCCAACTTCTCGCAGGTCTCCTCGTACTCGCGCTCGGGGGTGGAGTCGGCGACGATGCCCGCGCCCGCGCGCAGCCAGGTGCGGCCGTCCCGCTGGTAGATGGCGCGCAGCACCAGCGCCGCGTCCAGGGCGCCGTCGCAGTCGGTCATCAGGACGGCGCCCGCGTAGAGGTCGCGGCGGCGGTCCTCCATCCGGGCGATGCGGTCGTAGGCGGGGAGCTTGGGGATGCCCGAGGCGGTGACCGCCGGGAACAGGGCGGCCAGCGCGGAGAAGGCGTCCTGGCCGGTGGCGAGTCGGCCGTTGACCCGGGAACCCAGGTGCTGCACGCTGCCGCGCTCCTTGACGGCCATGAACTCCTTGACCGTCACCGACCCCGGCTCGCACAGGTCTTCCAGTTCCTCGCAGGCCAGCTTGACCGACGCCGCGTGCTCGTAGACCTCCTTGGGGTCCGACAGCAGGTCCAGCCTGCGGTCGAGGTTCGTCGTCTCGTCGCCGTCCAGGGCGCGGGTGCCCGCCAGCGGCTGGGTGCTGACCTCGCCGTCGGCGGCGACCTCGGTGACCGTCTCGGGGCTGAACCCGGCGGCCCGCCAGCCGCCGAGGTCGAGCAGGAACGAGCGGGCGGGGGTGTTGCGGGTGCGGCCCAGCACGTACGTCGACACCAGGTCCACCTCGAAGGGGACGTCGACCGCGCGGGAGAGGATGACCTTGTTGAGCTGGCCCGCGCGGATGTCGGCGACCGCGGCGGCGACGGCGTGCTGGTAGGCGATCCGACCTTCATCGGCGGTGATCTCGACCGGGGTGGCCTCGACCTCGGCCGGGGCGGCGGGGGTGCCGAGCAGGTCGGTGATCTCGGCGAGGCGGGGCACGTCGACGGTGCGGACCACGACCTCGTCGGCGCCGAGGCGGATCTCGGTGCGCGGGACCGCCAGGTGCAGCAGGGGCTGGTCGGCGACCAGGTCCGGTCTGCCCGCGATGGCGTAGGCGAGTTCGAAGCCCGCCCAGCCGAAGGCCCGCCAGCGCGACACACCCGCGTCCGCGAGGGCCTGCTTGACCTGGGCCAGCGAGTTCCCGGTCCACGGCTGGGCGGTGGTGCGGCCGTCGACCGTGGTGCGGACCGCGTCGCGGTTGAGGACGACCTCGACCAGGCGGTCACCGGCGAACCAGAACTCCCCCGCGCGCTCGTAGACGACGTGCGACTCGAACACCCCGGACGAGGCCAGGCGCCCGGCCAGCGCCAAGGGCTCGAACCGGCCGGGAATCCTCAGTTCGTGGTATCGGTGCACGCGGCTCTCCCAGGGCGTCATCGACCGGTTCTTAGGTCAGGCTTGCCTAATCTAACCGCAGGTGGGCGCCCTGAGAAGGGGTCGGTGTGAGATGAATCGGACACCACCGCGGCGCAGGGTCCCTGGCCGATGTGGATCGTGCTGTCAAGCCGCCCACCGGGTCATCGTTGTGCACAGGCCCATCCCCAGGCTGGGGAAAACCCGGGTGTCAGCCGCAGGCGGCGGCCCGGTCGAGGAGCAGGGCGCGCTCGCGGGTGTTGCGGGTCAGCCCGGCGGCGCGCTCGAACTCGGCGCGGGCCTCGGCGGGGCGGCCCAGCTTCACCAGCAGGTCGCCGCGCACGGTCGGCAGCAGGTGGTAGCGGCTGAGCGCGGGCTCGCCTGCCAGCGCGTCCACCAGGTCCAGGCCGGCCTGCGGGCCGTGCGCCATCGACAGCGCGACCGCCCGGTTCAGCTCGACGACCGGCGACGGGTTCACCGAGGCCAGCTCGGCGTACAGGTCGGCGATGCGCGCCCAGTCGGTGTCCTCCGGGCGGGCGGCGCGGGCGTGGCAGGCGGCGATCGCGGCCTGCGCGGTGTACGGGCCGCGCGGCCCCAGCCGCTCCGCCTTCTCCAGGGCGTCGAGGCCGAGGCCGATGAGCAGCCGGTTCCACCGGGTGCGGTCCTGCTCCAGCAGCAGCACCGGTTCGCCGTTGGCGTCGACCCGGGCGCCCGCCCGCGAGGCCTGGATCTCCATCAGGGCGACCAGGCCGTGCACCTCCGGTTCGCGCGGCATCAGCCGGGCGAGGACTCGGCCGAGGCGCTGGGCGTCCGCGCACAGCTCCGGGCGCATCAGGTCGTCGCCCGCGGTGGCCGAGTAGCCCTCGTTGAAGATCAGGTAGATGACCTCCAGGACCGAGGCCAGCCGCCCGGCCAGCTCCGGGCCGGACGGCACCTCGTACCGGACGTCGGCCTTGGCCAGCGCCTTCTTCGCCCGCACCAGCCGCTGCGCCACGGTGGACTCGCCGACGAGGAACGCGCGGGCGATCTCCTCGGTCTTGAGCCCGCCGAGCAGCTTCAGCGTCAGCGCCACCCTGGCCTCGGCGGACAGCACCGGGTGGCAGGCGGTGAAGATCAACCGCAGCAGGTCGTCCCGGATCTCCCCCGCGGTCGGCTCCGGGACCTCGGTCTCCAGGTCGCGGGCGATCTCCAGGTACTTGCGGTCCAGGGTCTCCCGGCGGCGGAACTGGTCGACGGCGCGGCGCTTGGCCACGGCCATCAGCCAGGCGCCGGGGTTGCGCGGGGTCCCGGTCTCCGGCCACTGCTCCAGCGCCGCCACCAGGGCGTCCTGTGCCAACTCCTCGGCCATCCCGACGTCGCGGACGAGCCGCACGAGCCCGGCGACGAGCCGTGCGGACTCCATCCGCCACACCGTTTCAACCGCGTCCGCCACGCGGTCAGGCTACGGCGCCTCGACCACCAGCCGGACGTCCATCTCGATGTCGTGCCCGAGCACGTCGGCGAACCGCAGCGCCCACTGCACGGCCTCGGCCCGGTCCGGCAGCTGCATGATGGCGAACCCGGCAATCAACTCCTTGGTCTCGGCGAACGGCCCGTCGGTGACCGTGGCCTCCCCGTCCTTCACCACGACCCGGGTGGCCTCCTTGGTCTCCCGCAGGCCCTCACCGGCCAGCAGCACCCCGGCGTCGACGGCCTCCTGGATGAACGCCCCCATCCGCTGCATCAGCTCGGGGGTCGGCGGGACACCGGCCTCCACGTCGGGGGTCATCTTGTGCATCATCATGAAACGCGGCATGTCGCTCTCCTCGATCGTGTGGCTCGAACACTGACGCGTCGAACGAGCCACCCCCGGAATCGACACCCGGTCGAAAAAAGTTTCCGCGCCCGGGTGAGCGGTGTGTGGGCGTGGTCCGCGCGGGTAGGCCCAGGGCATCGCCCACCCGATCGCCTGCGCAGAGGAGTGTCATGAGGGCATACGGATTCCGCGAGTACGGGGGCCCCGAGGTCCAGGAATACCTCGACCTGGACCCGGTGGAGCCGATGGCCGGTGAACTGCTGGTCGAGGTCGCCGCGGCCGGGGTGAACCCGGTCGACTGGAAGATCCGCGCCGGGCACATGAAGGACGTGCGCCCCCTGGAACTGCCCGCCGTCCTCGGCACCGAGGTCTCGGGCGTGGTCCGCGCGGTCGGCAAGGACGTCGAGGGCTTCGCCGTGGGCGACGAGGTGTTCGGCAGCACCGCCCCCGACTCCGGCGCCTACGCCGAGTTCGCGCTGACCACGGCAGCCGCCACCGCGCACAAACCCCCGCACGTCTCCTTCACCGACGCCGCCACCCTCCCGGTCGCCGCCGCCACGGCGTACGACGCGCTGGTCCAACTGGGCCTCGAGGAAGGTCAGACCCTCCTGATCAACGGCGCCAGCGGCGGCGTCGGGGTCGCCACCGCGCAACTCGCCCGGGACCAGGGGCTCACGGTCGTCGGCGTGGCAGGCCCGGACAAGCGCGAGCTGATCGAGTCACTGGGCGCGATCTTCGTCGAGTACGGCCCCGGCATCGTCCAGCGCGTGCACGACCTGCTGCCGAAGGTCGACGCCATCTTCGACCTGGCGGGCGGCGACGGCCTGCGGGCGGTCGCCCCCCTGCTCGACGGCGGCCCGATCGTCACCGCGGGCGACCCGGCCACCGCGGCCGAGTTCGGCGGGGTGATGGTCGAGCGCGACCGGACCGCGCGGGTGCTGGCGATCGTCGCGGGTCACGTCGCCGAGGGGAAGCTGGACCCCAGGGTCGAGGACGTCGTGCCGTTCGAGGAGGCGGAGAAGGCGGTGGCCGCGGTCGAGGTGGGCCACGCCAAGGGCAAGGTCGTCATCTCCCTGCGCTGACCGCCCCGAACCCGCGGTGTCACCGTTGCGCGAGCGGGATGGCCTCCGTCACCTGGTCGGCTTCCGCCGCCGCACCGGATTCCGACGCCACGTGGTCGACCAGCACAACGGTCACGTTGTCCCGCCCCCCGGCGGCCAACGCGGCGTCCACCAGCCTGTCCGCGGCCTCCTGCGGGTTGACGACCTCACCGAGAACGGCCGCGATGTCCTGATCGGCGACCTCCCCGGTCAGCCCGTCGGAGCAGATCAGGAACCGCTCCCCCACCACGGGCGTCCGCGGCCAGAGATCGGGCTCCGGGGGCGCGTCCGACCCCAACGCCCGGGTCACGACGTTGCGCCGCGCGTGCACCGCCGCCTCCTCCGGGCTCAACCGCCCGGCGGCCACCATCTCGGCGACCTCGGAGTGGTCCCTGGTCAACTGCTCCAACCCACCGTCGGCGTACCGGTAGACCCGCGAGTCCCCGATGTTGAACACCACCCACCGAGCCTCCCCGTCCACGTCGGCGAGGCACACCCCGGTGACGGTCGTCCCCATCCCCGCCTGCTCCGGGTGCCGCTCCGCGGCGGCCACGATGTCCGCGTTCACCCGCACGAGCCGCGCCCGCACGTCCTCCCCCCGCACCACCCGCTCCACGTCCAGCTCGCGCAGCCCGTCCACCGCCATCCGACTGGCCACGTCCCCCGCCGCGTGCCCACCCATCCCATCGGCGACGGCGAACACCCGCCCCTCCGCCAGGAAGCAGTCCTCATTGGCGGCGCGCACCAACCCCACATCAGTCGCGGCCCCCACCCGAATGACCGGAACGCTCACGCCGACCTCCACCCGCTCCCGCGGACGACACCGCCCGCACCCGCAAGAATGTTGCACACCGCCACTACCTGGGGTACCCCAATCCGCGAGCACCGCACCGCACTGTGATCGAAAGAGTGCGTCCCCCGTGGACCGGGGGTGCCCTCGACACACGCGGTGATCTGCGGAACCAAGCGCTGGGAGCGGTGGGCGGGGCGCGCGGGAGCGCGCGTGGAGCGATGGGGCGAACGGCCTGGAGTTGATCTTCACACGGTTTCGGCCCCGGCTGGCACCAAGGACCGGTCAGGGATGCGCGTAGCCCTCGCAGACGAGGTCGTAGGTGTCGTTCTCGTCCCTGAAGCAGAGGATGACGTAGCGCGGGCCGCCCGCGATGTCGACGGGCACGTTGATGGTGTCGGTGGACACGTCGTTGCAGTGCAGACTGGTGCTCCTCGGCGGCCATTCGTTGCCATTGGCGTCGTAACCCCAGGCGTAGAGCCGACGGCAGTTGCTCGCCTTGAACGAGTAGTCGACGTCGACGGATCGTTGATGCCAGCGCAGCTTGCCGAGGGCGTAGGTCGCGCCGTAGCGGAGGATCGGATCGATCGAGCTGGACGGGTCCGCGGTGGTCGTGAGGGGTGTCGCGGTCGCGACCGGTGCCCCGGCCAGAACGGTCGCCGCCACGACCGCGGTCACGGTGGCGTACGCCTTCGCCCGGCGGACCGGCTCGCCTGCCCTCCAGCCACCTGAGCGGCGTGCCTTCGCGTCGATTCCCATCATGGATCTCCCCTTTCGTCACCACGTGTCGGCTGACGACGAAAGGCTCGCAGTGTTCACTGCAGTCGTACTGCAGTCCTACGGAAAGTAACTGGTCAGAGGTACGATCGAGCCGGGGAGGGGGTGTTTGCGTGCCTGGTGTTCGGTTCGGCGTGCTCGGCCCGGTCGTGGTCTGGCGTGGGGTGGACACGGTCGAGGTCGGCTCCGGCAAGTGCCTGCGTGTGCTCGGGGTGCTGTTGCTGCACGCCAACCAGCGAGTGGACCGCCAGCGGATCATCGAGGGCGCCTGGGACGGGAACCCACCGAGGAGCGCGGTGAACCTCGTCCAGAAGTACGTCGGTGACGTGCGCAGATCGCTGCGGCTCGATCGCGGTTCACTGCAGACGATCGGCACCGGTTACCTGTTGCGGGTGGCCCCCGACCAACTGGACAGCGATCAGTTCGCCTCCCGCCTCGTCCGGGCGCGCGAAACGAAGAGCGACGGTGATCTCACCGCGGCCCGGCAGCACCTCGCCGAGGCCGTGAAGTTGTGGCGCGGGCCTGCCTTCAGCGGCATCGACACGCCCGCGGCCACCACCGAACGCGCCCGGCTCGCCGAGTACCGGTGTGGTGCACTCGAGGACCTCTCCGAGCTCGACCTGCTGCGCGGCGAGCACGCGCTGGCCGTCCCCGAGCTGTTCCGGCTCGCCGAGGAGCACCCGTACCGCGAACGCGCGCGGGAGCTGCTCATGATCGCGCTCTACCGCAGCGGGCGCCAAGGCGACGCGCTCGCGGTGTTCCACGACGTCCGGCGACTGCTGGCCGACGAGCTCGGCGCCGACCCCGGGCCCGGGCTGCGGCGTGTGCACGCGCAGATCCTGCGCGCGGACCCCGCACTGGACTGGGTCGCCACGGCCGGGCAGCAGCGGCCGATCGCCCAGTTGCCCGCGGACATCCCGGACTTCACCGGGCACGCCGAGCCGCTGGGCGAGCTGCTGGGGCTGCTGGGCGAGCGCCCGGTGGTGGTGATCGTCGGCGCGCCCGGGACCGGGAAGTCGACGCTCGCGGTGCGCGCGCTCCACCAGGTACGGGACGGCTACCCGGACGGCCAGCTCCACCTCGACCTCGCAGGCACGTCCGAGGTGCCCCGGGACCCGGCGCCGATGCTGGCCGAGTTGCTGCGCGCCCTCGGCGTCACGGACGCGGTCATGCCCGCCGGTCTGCACGAACGAGCCGCCCTCTACCGGTCACGGTTGGCCGACCGCCGCCTGCTGGTGTTGCTCGACGACGCGGCCTGCGCCCAGCAGGTCCGGCCGCTGCTGCCGCCGTCCGGCGGTTGCGCGGTGGTGATCACGAGTCGGCACCGGCTGGCGGACCTGGCCGGTGCCGAGCACGTCGAGCTGGACGTGTTGTCCCCGCGCGATGCCCGTGACCTGCTGGCCCGCATCGCAGGCGCGGAGCGCGTCGGGCGGGAACCGGAGGCGGCCGATGCGATCGTCGAGCTGTGCGGGCACCTCCCGCTGGCCATCCGGATCGCAGGCGCGAAGCTCGCGGGCAGGCGCGGGTGGACCCTGCGGGTGCTGCGCGACCGCTTGGAGGACGAATCCCGGCGCCTGCGCGAGTTGCGGGTCGGCGACCTCGACGTGCGAGCCAATTTCGACCTCAGCCTTCGCCAGCTCCCCGAGGAATCCGTCCGGGCGTTCCGGCTGCTGGGGTTGCTGGGCGCGGAAACACTGCCCGCGTGGGTGATCGGCCCGCTGCTCGGTGGACGGGTGGCGCACGACGTGCTGGACGCCCTGGTCGACGCCTACCTCGTACGCCTGGTGACCACCGACTCCGCGGGCCAGCCGCGGTATCGACTGCACGACCTGCTGCGCGCCTACGCGACGGAAGGCGCATCGGGCAACTACCCGGTCGCGGAACGCCGGGCGGCGGTGGAACGGGTCATCTCGGCCTGGCTCGCCCTCGCAGAGCAAGCCCGGGACTTGTTCTACCCCAGCCTCTTCCGGCCGACACCGGGCCGTTCACCGCGCTGGAGCCCGGATCACCGGGTCGTCGATCCCCTCGCCTGGTTCGACGCCGAGCGCGGGACGCTGCTGCGCGCGATCGAACTCGCGGCCGAATGGGGCTTCGCCGAACTCGCGTGGGAGTTGGCGGTCGCCGCGGTGCCGTACTACGACCACCGCAGCCTCTACCAGGACTGGAACCACAGCCACCGGCTCGCATTGGCAGCGGCCACAGCGGCAGGTGACACCCACGGCGAAGCGGCTTTGCTGCAAGGACTGGGCCAGGTGCACATCTACCTCGACGAGGTGGACGAAGCCCGCCAGGACCTGCGCCGGTGCGTGGAGCTGTACCGGACCACCGGCGATCGACGCGGCGAAGGACTCGCGTTGGCGAGCCTGGGCACCGTGCACCGCGTCCGCGGCGAACTCGACGAGGCGCTGGCCTTCGACGAGGAAGCGCTGGCCCACTTGGTCGCCGCCGGGCACCGGCAGGCGGAAGCGCAGATCCGGACCGCCATCGGCATCATCGGCTTCGAGCGGGGCTCCGACGACGCGGGTCTGTGGATCGAGGACGGCCTGCGGATCGCCCGGCACCTCGGCGACCGCCACCGGCAGGCGGTGATCCTCCGCACGCTCAGCCGGTACCACCTGGGCATCGGCGACACCCCGGCCGCGCTGCGCGACCTCACCGAAGCGTTGACGATCTTCAACGAGATCAGCGACGAGCGGTGCGGTGCCTACACCGACCAACGGCTCGGCACGATCTACGCGGAGCTCGGTGACCGTTCCCGTGCGGAGTCGGCCCTCCAGCGCGCGGCACTCGTCTTCCGCCTCAACGGCGACCGCAGCAACGAGGCCGCGTGCTGGCAGCAGCTCGGCGAACTCGAGAGCGAGCTCGGTGACGCCGCCGCGGCCCAGCGTCACCTGGGCTCGGCGGTCGAGCTGTGGCGGGCCATCGATCTGCCCGAGCGCGCCGACGCTGTGCAGGCCGTGCTCGACGCGGTGACCGGCGACCAGAGCCGCCGGAGGTCGAATCGCGACCCGACGTGGAGGTAGGCACGTCGAGGGGGCCGGATCTGGCTGGAGCGCCGTGACACGAGGGGGCCGAACGATCTTCGCTCGGTAGCCGACAGCGGATTGTCACCGTCAACGACGCCGCCTGCTCCCGGCTTGTCGACAACATCCGCCAGCCCGAGCGGTACCGACTCTGACCTGCAGTGGAGCCGGTATCGGGACTTGAACCCGAAACCTTTCGCTTACAAGGCGAGTGCTCTGCCAATTGAGCTATACCGGCGCGGCGCCCTCGGGCGCCGCGCCCATCCTAAGGCCGGAGCCCGCGCGGTTGCGGGGTGGGCCGGGATCGGAGACTGTCGCCTGGACGGCCCGGGTCACCCGGGAGGGTGACGCTGGGGTGGGGAGGCGGTTGTGGGGCGCTTCGGGCGCGGTGGGCGGCGGGTGGGGCTGTGGTGGCAGCGCGACAGGGCCGCTGGACCGGCGGGCGGTGGGGTGGCTCCGGTGGCGGGTGAGGCGGTGGAGGGGCCTGCCCAGTTGGCGGAGCGGCAGGTGCACTTCGTGCTGGACCTGGCGTTGCGGATCGGGGAGGTGCAGATGACGTCGGGGGCCGGGGCCTCCGACGTGACGGCGACGATCATCGCCGTGGCCGCTGCCTACGGGTTGCCGCACTGCGAGGTGGACGTGATCTTCACGTCGATCACCGTGGCGTGTTGGCGGGGGACGGAGGAGCCGCCGATCACCTCGTTGCGGGTGGTGCGGTCGCGGTCCCTGGACTACACGCGGTTGGCCGCGGTGGAGAACCTGGTTCGGCGGATCACCCGGCAGCGGGTGTCGGCGGAGGACGCCCACGTCGAGTTGGAGGGGATCACCACCGCTGAGCACCCCTATCCGCGGTGGATGGCCACTGCCGCGTGGGCGGGGATGGCTGTGGCGGTCACCGTGCTGATCGGTGGGGATCTGTTGAGTGCGTTGTTCGCCGGTGGGATCACCGCGGTGGTGGATCGGGTGGGGCGGGTTCTGAACAGGAGGGCGCTTCCTTTCTTCTTCCAGCAGGCTGTCGGGGGTGCGTTGGCGACCGGTGGGGCGCTCGCGCTCTTTGTCAGCGGGTGGGTGCCCGCGGCTCGGCCGACGTTGTTGGTGGCGGCTGCCATCACCGTTCTGCTCTCCGGGCTGTCCGTGGTGTCCACCGTGCAGGACGCCATCACCGGGTACAACGTGACCGCGGCGGGGCGGACCATGGAGGTCTCGCTGATGACCGCGGGGCTGATCGCGGGTGTCGTGCTGGCCTTCAACGTCGCCACCGCGCTCGGGATGCAGTACACGCCCCTGGCCGATCCGCTGCCGCCCAGTGCGCTGCGGCTGCCGGTGCTGGCCCTGGCCGGGGCGGCGGCCTCGGGGTGCTTCGGGTTGGCCAGCTACGCGACGCCGAGAGCGCTCGTGGTCTCGGCCGCGGCCGGGGGGATCGGGGCGGCGGGGTTCGGGGCGCTCTCGCTGACCGGGGCGGGGCCGATCGCCGCTTCCGCCGGGGCCGCCGTGGTCATCGGGTTCGGTGGTGGGGTGGTCTCGCGGCGGTTGGGGATGCCGCCGCTGGTGGTGGCCGTGTCGGGGATGGTGCCGTTGCTGCCGGGGATCACCACCTACCGGGCGCTCTACCAGCTCGCGGTGGAGCGGACCGTCAGCGGGCTGCCGACGTTGATGTTGGCCGCCGCGATCGCGTTGGCGCTGGCGGCGGGGGTCGTCCTCGGTGAGTACCTGGCGCAGCCGGTGCGGTCGGGGCTGGGGCGGTTGGAGCGGCGGTTGGCCGGGCCGCGCATGTCCGGGCCGCTGCGGCCGACCCGGCGCCGGTTGGAGTGACCGGTCGAGTGACAGATTGCACCCAATTCACGCCCCGCTCGCAGGACGCGGGGTCGGCCCGCGTTGGCTAGCCTCAACAGGCCAAGCGAGCTCCCCGGTTCGACAGGAGGCACGTCCAGCGTGAGCAGCGAAAACGCTCCCGGGTCCGACGGCGCGGACTTCATCGTCGCGGCGAACCGGTTGCCGGTCGACCTGGAACGGCTGCCCGACGGCACCCAGCGCTGGAAGTCCAGCCCCGGCGGCCTGGTCAGCGCGCTGGCCCCGTTCCTGCGCAGCCACAGCGGCGCCTGGGTGGGCTGGCCCGGCGTGCCCGACGTGGAACTCGACGAGCTGACCGAGGACGGGCTGCGGCTGCACCCGGTGTCGCTGACCTCCACCGAGGTGCGCGACTACTACGAGGGCTTCTCCAACGGCACCCTCTGGCCGCTCTACCACGACGTGGTCGCCACGCCCGTGTTCGACCGGGGCTGGTGGGACACCTACGTCAAGGTGAACCACCGCTTCGCCGAGGCGTGCGCGAAGGTGGCCGCCCCCGGCGCGACCGTGTGGATTCAGGACTACCAGTTGCAACTGGTGCCCTCGATGCTCCGCGACCTGCGGCCCGACCTGCGGATCGGGTTCTTCCTGCACATCCCGTTCCCGCCGACCGAGCTGTTCATGCAGCTCCCCTGGCGCGCGGAGATCGTGCGCGGGCTGCTCGGCGCCGACCTGGTCGGCTTCCACCGGCCCGGCGGCGCGCAGAACTTCCTCTGGCTCGCCCGGCGGCTGCTCGGCCTGGAGCCGACCCGCGGCGCGGTCGGCGTGCGCACCCGGCCGGGTGTCATCCAGCTCGGCAACCGGGCGGTGCGGGTGGGCGCGTTCCCCATCTCCATCGACTCGGCCGGGCTGGACGCGCTGGCCCGCAAGAAGGAGACCGTCGCCCGCACCCAGCAGGTCCGGGCCGACCTGGGGAACCCGAAGAAGATCATCCTCGGGGTGGACCGGCTCGACTACACCAAGGGCATCGACCGCCGCCTCTACGCCCTGCACGAGCTGCTCCAGGAGGGCAAGGTCGACCCGGACGAGGTGGCCATGGTCCAGCTCGCCACCCCCAGCCGCGAGCGGGTCGAGCACTACCAGCGGATGCGCGGGGAGATCGAGCAGATCGTCAGCCGGATCAACGGCGAGTTCGGCCGGGTCGGGCGGCCGGTCGTGCACTACCTGCACCAGTCGGTGGGGCGGGCGGAGCTGGCCGCGTTCTTCGCCGCCGCCGACGTCATGCTGGTGACCCCGGTGCGCGACGGCATGAACCTGGTCTGCAAGGAGTACGTGGCCTGCCGCCACGACCTGGGCGGGGCGCTGGTGCTCTCGGAGTTCGCCGGGGCCGCCGCGGAGCTGACGAGCAGTTTCCTGGTGAACCCGCACGACCTCGATGGTGTCAAGAACGCCATGCTCGCGGCCCTCACGATCGATCCAGCAGAAGGTCGCCGTAGGATGCGCGCGCTGCGGCGACAAGTGCTGACCCACGACGTCGACCGGTGGGCGCGCTCATTCCTCGACGCACTGGAACCAGAGCACGGCCACTAGCGCCCTGTCGTTCCCCTGACACCGATGTCCCCAAGGAGAAGGCGTTGACCGCCGAGGCCCTCCCCGCCGAACTCCGGCGTGCGATCGTGCAGTTGGCCCGCACCCCGCGCCTGCTGGTCGCCTGCGACTACGACGGCACTCTCGCGCCCATCGTCGAGGACCCGGAGAAAGCGCGGCCGCACACCGAGTCGGTCGGTGCGCTGCGCTCCCTGGCCGGGTTGCACGAGACCACCACCGCGGTGATCTCCGGGCGCGCGCTGCGCGACCTGGCGACGCTGTCGCGGCTGCCGTCGGAGGTGCACCTGGTCGGCAGCCACGGCTCCGAGTTCGACGTGGGCTTCGTGCACGCGCTCGACGCCGCCGCCCGCGAGCTGCACCAGCGCGTGGAGGCGGAGCTGGACAAGCTGGTCGACGGCGCGGTCGGCGTCCAACTGGAGGTCAAGCCCGCCAGCATCGCCGTGCACGTGCGCCGCACCGACCCGGAGACCGCCGAGCGGGTGCTCGGGCTGGTCCGCTCCGGGCCGTGCACCTGGGCGGGCGTGGAGGTCACCGAGGGCAAGGCCGTGGTCGAGCTGGCCGTCGTGCAGACCGACAAGGGCCACGCCCTCGACGTGCTGCGCCACCAGGTCGGCGCCACCGCGGCGATCTTCGTCGGCGACGACGTGACCGACGAGAAGGCCTTCGCCCGGCTCTCCGGCCCCGACCTGGGCGTGAAGGTCGGCGAGGGCGACAGCCTGGCCGGGTACCGCATCGCCGACCCGGTGGCGGTGGCCACGATGCTGGCGTTCCTGCTGGAGGAGCGGCGCAACTGGCTCTACGGCGAGCAGGCCCCGCCGATCGAGCGGCTGTCGATGCTGGCCAACGAGCGCTCGGTCGCCCTGGTGACCCCGGACGCCCGGCTGACCTGGCTGTGCCACCCGGAGCCGGACTCGGCGGCGATCTTCGCCGACCTGCTCGGCGGGCCGACCGCGGGCCACTTCTCCGTCTCCCCGGAGCGCGGCGGGCTGCCGCTGGGCCAGCGCTACCTGCCCGGCACCATGACCGTGGAGACCCGCTGGTCGGGCCTGCTGGTCACCGACTACCTCGACCACGGCGCCGAGGAGTACCGCACCGACCTGACCCGGGTGCTGTCCGGCACCTCCGCGGCCGTGGTGGAGTTCGCCCCGCGACCGGAGTTCGGCCAGGTGCAGGTGCGCCTGGAGGCCACCGAGGACGGCCTGCGGGTGCTCGGCACCTCCGACCCGATCGCCCTGCGCTCCCCCGGCGTCACCTGGGAGATCACCTCCGACGGCATGTGGGACGCCGCGCGCGCGGTCGTGCAGCCCACCGCCGACGCCCCGGTGGTGTTCGAGCTGCGCTGCGGCACCGGCGACCTGTCGCCCAAGGCGCAGACCGAGCCCGAGCGCAAGGCCGTCGCGGGCCGGTACTGGTCGACGTGGCTGGACACGCTGGTGCTGCCCCCGGTGGAGAAGGAACTGGTGGCCCGCTCCGCGCTGGTGCTGCGCGGCCTGTGCCACAGCGAGACCGGCGCGATCATGGCCGCGGCCACCACGTCGCTGCCGGAGGAGATCGGCGGCGTCCGCAACTGGGACTACCGCTACTGCTGGCTGCGCGACGCGTCGATGACCGCCAAGGCCCTGGTGTCGCTGGGGTCGACCGCGGAGGCGGAGGCGTTCCTGGGCTGGGTGCACGGGGTCCTGGAGACCGTGGCCGGGCCGGAGCGGCTGCACCCGCTGTACACGATCGCGGGCACCACGCTCGGCCCGGAGGCCGTGATCGACACGCTGCCCGGCTACGCGGGTTCGCGCCCGGTCCGGGTCGGCAACCTGGCCAACCAGCAGGTCCAGCTCGACGTGTTCGGCCCGGTCGTGGACTTGGTCGCCGACCTGGCCGAGGCCCGGGGCTCCCTGACCGACGGCGACTGGACCATGGTCCGCGCCATGGCCGAGGCCGTCACCCGCCGCTGGCACGAGCCCGACCACGGCATCTGGGAGGAGCGGCACCGCCCGCGCCACCACGTGTACTCCAAGGTCATGTGCTGGCTGACGATCGACCGCGCCATCAAGCTCGGCCGGGCCCACGGCCGCGAGGTCGACCCCACCTGGGAACCCCTGCGCACCCAGATCGCCGACGACGTCCTGACCAACGGCTGGAACGACGAGATCAAGTCGTTCACCACCGCCTACGACGGCACCGACCTGGACGCGGCCACCCTGCTCATCGGCATGGTCGGCCTCATCGACCCCACCGACGAGCGCTTCGTCGCCACGGTCACCGCCACCGAGGCCGAACTGCGCTCCGGCTCCACCGTCTACCGCTACCACCGCGACGACGGCCTCCCCGGCGACGAGGGCGGCTTCCACCTGTGCGCGGCGTGGATGATCGAGGCCTACCTGCTCACCGGCCGCCGCACCGAGGCCGAGGACCTGTTCGCCCAGATCGTCGACGCGGCGGGCCCCACGGGCCTGCTGCCGGAGGAGTACGACCCGGTCGCGGAGCGCTCGCTGGGCAACCACCCGCAGGCGTACTCGCACCTGGGTCTGATCCGCTGCGCGCAGTTGCTGTCGGCGTGATTGCCCCGATCGGGGGAAGCGCGCGGATGTCGAGGAACTGACGGGACACGTCGGCAGTCTCTCCCCCTGGGACTTCACCCAGGGGGAGAGACCCGTGCCGGACGGCACCGCGCCACCGCCCACGACCGACGGGCAGATCGACGCGGTTCGGGACGGGAACGGTCGGGGTCCTGTCCACTGTGGTCGTCTACTGTGGAATTTGTGCGGCGTTGTCGAATTGTGGCTTCGCGGACGTGGTCTAGGGGCGCAGCACCGACAGGTTGTTCATCGCCGAGCCCAGGTCGGGCACGATGCGCACCTGCATCCCCTCCGGCAACTCCCCCGGGTCCGGGGGCACCAGCGCCTTGGTGAAGCCCAGCCGCATCGCCTCGGTGAGGCGGGCGCGGACGCCGCTCACCCGGCGGACCTCGCCCGCAAGGCCGACCTCGCCCAGCACCACCAGGTCCGGGGGCAGGGCAACGTCCCGGGCCGCCGTGGCCACGGCCAGGGCTATGGCCAGGTCGGCGGCGGGTTCGGGGATCTTCATGCCGCCCACCGTGGCGGTGAACACGTCCGCGTCGCCCAGTTTGACGCCGCCGCGGCGTTCCAGGACGGCGAGGACCATCGCCACCCTGGCCGAGTCCAGGCCGCTCACCGCGCGGCGGGGGGTGCCCAGGGGGGACTTGGCCACCAGGGCCTGCACCTCGCCGAGCAGGGGGCGCTTGCCCTCGACCGCCACCGTCACGGCCGTGCCCGCGACGCCTGCCTCGCGCTTGTTGAGGAACAGGCCGGAGGGGTCCGGGACGCCGACGATGCCGCCTTCGACCAGTTCGAAGCAGCCGACCTCGTCGGCGGGGCCGAAGCGGTTCTTCACCCCGCGCAGCATCCGCAGGGACGAGTGGCGGTCGCCCTCGAAGTGCAGGACGACGTCGACCAGGTGTTCCAGGACGCGGGGGCCCGCGATGGAGCCCTCCTTGGTGACGTGGCCGACCAGGACCACCGGGAGGGCGCGCTCCTTGGCCAGGGCCACCAGGGCCGCGGTCACCGCGCGGATCTGGGTGACGCCGCCGGGGGTGCCCTCGGCGGCCGGGGAGGACATGGTCTGCACCGAGTCGACGACCAGCATCCCCGGCTTGACGGCGTCGACGTGGCCCAGGACGGCGGACAGGTCGCTCTCGGCGGCCAGGAACATGGCGCCGTGCACGTTGCCGGTGCGCTCGGCGCGCAGCCGCACCTGCCCGGCCGACTCCTCGCCCGTCACGTACAGCGTGGGGCCGTACTCGCCGTCGCGGGCGGCCCACCGGTAGGCGACCTCCAGCAGCAGGGTGGACTTGCCGACCCCGGGTTCGCCCGCCAGCAGCACCACCGCGCCGGGCACGAGGCCGCCGCCGAGGACGCGGTCGAGTTCGGAGACACCGGTGCGCCGGGCGCGGGCCGCCTCCACGTCGACCTCGTCGATCGGGCGGGCCGGGGTGCTGGGCGCGCCCGCGGCGATCCGGGCCAGGCCGGGGCGGGGGGCGCCGACCTCCTCCAGCGTCCCCCAGGCCTGGCACTCCGGGCAGCGGCCGAACCACTTGGCGACGCCGTGCCCGCACTCGGCGCAGCGGTAGTTCGGCTTCGGGGTCTTGGTCGTGGCCACGGGACAAAGCTACGGGCGGGCACCGACAGCCCGCGCCCGCCCGTCCACGACCGGTGGGTCAGTGCTCCTCGGCGTGCTGCTCCTCGCGCGGCTCGCTGCTGGCCCCGATCGGCAGTTCGACGGTCACCGGGCCCGCGTTGGCGAAGACGAAGGTGACCGGCACGGTCTTGCCGGGGAACAGCCTGGTGTTGATGTCCTCGAGCACGATCTCCAGCTCGCCCAGCTTCTCGTTGGGGGCCTTGGCCGAGGTGGTCGGCGCGACCGAGCCGGGCGCCGAGGACGGGGCGCCGGAGGGGGTCGGGGTGGGGGCGGCCGAGGAGTGCCCGCCGACCTCGGCGTTCTCCCCCGGGGTGCCGACCTCGATGGCGAAGCCGCCGGGCAGGTCCTTGCTCCCGGTGACGGTGGCCGAGGCGGCGACCGGGCTGGTGACCTCGGTCAGCGCGTCGTCCGCGGAGCCGGTGTTGACGATGGTGAGCACCAGCGGCGCCTCGGACCCCTCGGGGTAGGAGCCGCCCTCCGGGTAGGCGAGCACCGCGTTGCGCAGGGCGATGGCGCCCTGGGTGTGCTCCGCGCCGTTGACCGCGGGGAGCTGCGAGTCGGTCTGGGTGATCTGACCCGCCGAGCACCCGGTCACCCCGAGGACCGCGGCCAGGCCGAGGCCGGCCAGGGCCGGGGCCAGGCGCCGCCCACCGGTCAGGTTCTGCTGTCCACGACTCACGAAGGGCTCCTGCGTCCGCTGCCGACATTGCCGGGCGAAGCCTAGCCCGCGCAATGGATCGGAGCCGCGTGTGGTCCGCCATAGTGGCCCGCCGGGGCCGCCGCCACAACGTCCACAGTGGATCAAGCAGCCCCGATCGGGTGATGGCTGAGTACGCGACAGGGGCGTTTGTCAACCCCGAACATCTCCCCCATTTGGCCCTTGACCTGCGAAGACGGATCACAGGTCCATCACCGGCACCGCCCGACCCGTGTTAAGATGGAGTCAGCGAAAGGGGCAGAGGACACATGGTTTTCAAGGTCGGAGAGACCGTCGTCTACCCGCACCACGGTGCCGCACTCATCGAAGCGATCGAAACCCGGGTGATCAAGGGCGAGGAGAAGAAGTACCTCGTCCTCAAGGTCGCCCAGGGTGACCTCACGGTTCGCGTCCCCGCAGACAACGCCGAGATCGTGGGCGTGCGGGATGTCGTGGGTCAAGAGGGCCTCAACCGCGTCTTCGACGTCCTGCGCGCGCCGCACACCGAGGAGCCGACCAACTGGTCGCGTCGGTACAAGGCCAACCTGGAGAAGCTCGCCTCCGGCGATGTGAACAAGGTGGCCGAAGTGGTGCGAGACCTCTGGCGGCGGGAGAAGGACCGGGGCCTGTCCGCTGGTGAGAAGCGGATGCTGGCCAAGGCGCGCCAGATACTGGTCAGCGAGTTGGCGCTGGCCGAGGGGACCGACGAGGACAAGGCGGAAGTCCTGCTGGACGAGGTCCTGTCCACCGCGGCCGTCTGATCCTTGGCGAAAGACCTGGCAAGTCCCGATCGGGCCACCGTCGAATCCGGCCCGGTCGTGACGCTGCTGACACCCCGCGGGACGACGTCCCGGTGAGCACGGTCGTCCTGGTGCCCGCCGCGGGCCGAGGTGAACGCCTCGGCCACGGCATGCCGAAGGCGCTCGTCCCGGTGCGCGGTGTCGCACTGCTCGTCCATGCCGTGCGCGGCCTGCTCAACGCGGGCCGCGTGCGGCATGTCGTCGTCGCGGCCCCGCCCGCCGAGGTGGGCGCCACCGAGGCGCTGCTGCGCGAGCACGGCCTGCGCGCGGAGGTCGTGCCCGGTGGCGCCGACCGCACCGAGTCCGTCCGGCTGGCGCTGCGGCACGCGCTGGCCGTGCACCCGGACGTGCGGGTCGTGCTGGTGCACGACGCCGCCCGCGCGTTCACCCCGCCCGCCGTCGTCGACGCCGTCGTCGCGGCCGTGGAGGCGGGTGCCCCCGCGGTGATCCCGGTGCTGCCGATGGCCGATACGGTCAAGCGCGTGGACATCGACGAGGTCGTCCAGGACACCCCCGACCGGGCCGCGCTGCGGGTGGTGCAGACCCCGCAGGGCTTCGCCGTCGACACGCTGAGCAGGGCCTACGCCCTCGCGGGCGACTCGGCGACCGACGACGCGGGCCTGGTCGAGAAGCTCGGCGTGCCGGTGTTGGCGATCCCCGGCCACCCCTATGCGATGAAGATCACCACCCCGTTCGACCTCGCCATCGCCGAGGCCGTCCTCGCCGGGGAGGGGCCGCGGTGAGGGTCGGCATCGGCACCGATGTTCACCCGATCGAGCCCGGCCGCGCGTGCTGGATCGCGGGGCTGCTCTGGGAGGGCGTCGACGGCTGCGCGGGCCACTCCGACGGCGACGTCGCCGCGCACGCCCTGTGCGACGCGCTGCTGTCGGCGGCGGGCCTGGGCGACCTTGGCGCCGTCTTCGGCACCGGTGACCCGCGCTGGGCGGGCGCGCACGGCGCGGTCCTGCTGGCCGAGGTGCGCAGGCTCGTCGAGGCCGAGGGGTACCGCGTGGGCAACGCCGCGGTGCAGGTCATCGGCAACGCGCCCAAGATCGGCAAGCGCCGCGCGGAGGCGCAGGAGTCGCTGTCCGCGGCGGTCGGCGGCCCCGTGTCGGTCTCCGGCACCACCACCGACGGCCTGGGCCTGACCGGCCGCGGCGAGGGCATCGCCGCGGTGGCGACCGCGCTGCTCGTCCCGGCGGGCTGAACGCCGCGCGGACCGGCCCGCGCGGCCGTAGGTTCGAGCCCATGGCAGCGCTGAGCGAGACCGCACGCAAGATCTTCGACGACCACAACTACGTCGTCCTGGCCACGATCAACCCCGACGGCAGCCCGCAGACCTCGGTGCTGTGGGCCAAGCGCGACGGCGACGACATCCTGCTCTCGACGGTGCGCGGCAGGAAGAAGGCCCGCAACCTCGAACGCGACCCGAGGGTCAGCCTGACCGCCTACGACCGGGAGAACCCGTACAGCTACGTGGAGATCCGCGGGTCGGTGTCGCTCACCGACGAGGGCGGCCGGGAGCTGATCGAGGAGCTGTCGCGGGCCTACCGGGGCGAGTCCTACCCCGAGGAGCCGGAGGGCACCGTGCGCGTTGTGGTACGCCTCACACCGGACCGGATTACAGGCAACTCGGCCTGACCCTCTAGCGTGGGCGCCGTGGGCATCCGCGGCGTCCTGCTGGACTTCTCGGGCACCCTGTTCCGTCTGGAGCCGGGTGCCCGGCCCGACGACGACTTCTCCAGCCTCGACGGCAGCCCGCTGACCCCCGAACGGGTGGTCGAGCTGTTCGCGCTGATGACCATCCCGACCGGCGTGCCCGAGCACCTGCCCGCCGACCTGCACGACACCTGGCACCGCCGCGACCTCGACCCGCGGGCGCACCGCGCGGGCTACGAGGCCTCCCTGGGCGCCCCGGCGCTGGCCCTGGCCCCCGACGTGCCGAGCAGGCTCTACGACAGGATGCTCGACCCCGAGTCCTGGCGGCCGTACCCGGACACCGGCGCCGTGCTGCGGCTGCTGCGCGAGCGGGGCCTGCGGGTGGCCGTGCTGAGCAACATCGCCTGGGACCTGCGCCCGACCTTCGCCGCGCACGGCCTGCTCGACCTGGTCGACGAGTTCGTCCTCTCCTTCGCCGAGGGCGTGGTCAAGCCGGACCCGAAGATCTTCCGCCTGGCCTGCGAGCGCCTGGGGGTCGACCCGGCGGACGCGCTGATGGTCGGCGACAGCGCCGAGGCCGACGGCGCGGCCACCCGGATCGGCTGTCGATTCGAGCGGGTGGAGCCGCAGGCGACCGCGAACCGCCCCGACGCGCTGCTGCGCGCGGTGGGCGCCCACGGCATCGCGGGGTAAGTCAAGCCAAACCGGGCACGACCGCGCGTGGCGTTGCCCGTACCATTCTTCCCAAGAAATCTCGTGCTCCCACCAGGAGATAACCGTGTCCCTGCACATCTTCGACAGCGCCAGCCGTTCGCTGCGCGAGTTCGCGCCGCGCGAGCACGGGATCGTCTCCATCTACGTCTGCGGCGCCACCGTGCAGGGCATCCCGCACATCGGGCACGTGCGCAGCAGCCTGAACTTCGACGTGCTGCGCCGCTGGCTGGCCCACCGGGGCAACGACGTGCGGCTGGTCCGCAACGTGACCGACATCGACGACAAGATCCTGACCAAGGCCGCCGAGGCGGGCAGGCCGTGGTGGGAGTGGGCGGCGACGCACGAGCGCGCCTTCGACGACGCCTACGACGTGCTGGGCTGCCTGCCCCCGTCGATCTCTCCGCGCGCCACCGGCCACATCACCCAGATGGTCGAGCTGATGGAGCGGCTGATCGCCGCGGGCCACGCGTACGCCGCCGACGGCGACGTGTACTTCTCGGTCGGCTCGTACCCGGCCTACGGCGAGCTGTCCCGGCAGAAGCCGGACGAGGTGCAGCAGGGCGAGGGCCCGGCCCTGGCGGGCAAGCGCGACCCGCGCGACTTCACCCTGTGGAAGTCCGCCAAGCCCGGTGAGCCGTCCTGGCCCACCCCGTGGGGCGCGGGCCGCCCCGGCTGGCACCTGGAGTGCTCGGCGATGGCGCGCACCTACCTCGGCGCCGAGTTCGACATCCACGGCGGCGGCCAGGACCTGGTGTTCCCGCACCACGAGAACGAGCAGGCTCAGTCGCGGGCGGCCGGTGACGGGTTCGCCCGGTACTGGATGCACAACGCCTGGGTGACCATCAGCGGCGAGAAGATGGCCAAGTCGCTGGGCAACACGGTGTCGATCCCGGAGATGCTCAAGCGGGTGCGGGCCCAGGAGCTGCGCTACTACCTGGTGGGCCCGCACTACCGCTCGAACATCGAGTACTCGGAGGCGGCGCTGGAGGAGTCGGTGCGCGCCTACCAACGGGTGGAGTCGTTCCTGCGCAAGGTCGTGCAGCGCACCGGCGTGGTGCCCGAGGGCGACCCGGGTCCGGAGTTCGCCGCCGCCATGGACGACGACCTGGCCACCCCGGCCGCGCTGGCCGCGGTGCACAGCGCGGTCCGCACCGGCAACACCGCCCTCGACGGCGGTGACGACGCGGCGGCGCGGGCGGCGGCGGCGTCGGTGCGCGGGATGACCGGGGTGCTGGGCCTGGACCCGTTGTCGGCCAAGTGGTCCGATACCTCCACAGTGGACAACGGGCTTCGCGAGGCGGTCGGCGCCCTGGCCGACGGTCTCCTCGCCGAGCGGCAGCAGGCCAGGGCGAACCGCGACTTCGCGGCCGCCGACGCGATCAGGGACCGCCTGCAGTGCGCGGGCATCACCGTCGAGGACACCCTCGACGGTCCATTGTGGACATTGAAGGACAGCTGACGTGGCAGGGAACTCCAGGCGCCAGGGCGCGATGCGCAATCCGGGCACCAAGAAGGGCGCGGTCGTCGGCTCCGGCGGCCAGCGGCGCAAGGGGCTGGAGGGCAAGGGCCCGACCCCGAAGGCCGAGGAGCGCCCCGGCCACAAGAACTACCGCAAGCCCACCACCAAGCGCGTCGCGGGCACCAAGGAGAAGCCGACCAGCGAGCTGATCGCGGGCCGCAACCCCGTGGTGGAGTGCCTGCGCGCCCAGATCCCGGCCACCGCCCTCTACGTCGCCATCGGCGTCGAAGCGGACGACCGGGTGGCCGAGTCCATCCGGCTGGCGGCCGACCGGGGCATCTCGGTCCTGGAGGTCTCCCGCCCGGAGCTGGACCGGCTGACCGCGGGCGCCATGCACCAGGGCCTGAGCCTGCAGGTGCCGCCGTTCGAGTACGCCCACCCCGACGACCTGCTGGAAGCCGCCGCGGCCACCGCGGAGCCGCCGCTGCTGGTCGCCCTGGACGGCGTCACCGACCCCCGCAACCTGGGCGCGGTCATCCGCTCGGCGGCGGCGTTCGGCGCCAACGGCGTGCTGCTGCCGCAGCGCCGCAGCGCGGGCATCACCGCCGTGGCCTGGCGCACCAGCGCGGGCACGGCCGCGAAGATCCCGGTCGCGGTGGCGACCAACCTGACCAGGGAACTGCGGACCCTGGCCGCCAAGGGCCTGATGATCGTCGGCCTCGATGCCGACGGGACGATGGAACTGGACGACCTGCACCTGGCCACCGGCCCCCTGGTGGTCGTGGTCGGCTCCGAGGGCCGGGGCCTGTCGCGGCTGGTCCGCGAGGCCTGCGACGCCACCATCAGCATCCCCATGTCGGCCGGGGTGGAATCGCTCAACGCCTCGGTCGCCGCGGGCGTCGTGCTGGCGGAGGTGGCCAGGCGCCGGCGAGTGGCGGGCCGCACCTGACCGCGCCCCGGTGACCGCGGGTGAGCGGCCCCCCACGGGCCGCTCCCGCGGCGGAGCGAGCGGGGTGACCAG
Source organism: Actinokineospora spheciospongiae (assembly GCF_000564855.1). Classification (GTDB taxonomy): domain Bacteria; phylum Actinomycetota; class Actinomycetes; order Mycobacteriales; family Pseudonocardiaceae; genus Actinokineospora; species Actinokineospora spheciospongiae. Next base: position 34,163 of record NZ_AYXG01000087.1, on the reverse strand, counting down.
GCGGCGGACCCGTTAGGGTCTGGGAGCCGTTGGCGCGCCGAGGGGGCAGAGGATGTCGTTCGCCAGTCCGTTGTTCCTCTGGTACTTCACCCCGGTCGTCCTCCTGGCGGTCCTGCTCTGCCCCCGCTCCTGGCGCAACGCGATCATCGCCGTCGCCAGCCTGCTGTTCTACTCGGCGGGGGCGGGGTCCACCACGCTCCTGCTGCTCACCTGCATGGTGGTCAACTACCTGGTGGGCCCCTGGCTGGAGCCCGACGAGTGGGACACCGACCGGGCGCGCAGGCGCAACGTCCTCGTCGGCGTCATCGCCTTCGACGTGCTGGTGCTCGTGGTCTGGAAGTACGCGGGCTTCGCCACCGAGCAGCTCGCGGGCTTCGCGGAGATCTTCGGCGGCGACTTCCCCGTGGTCCACCTGGCACTGCCGATCGGCATCTCCTTCTACACGTTCCACCACATCTCCTACGTGGTCGACGTGTACCGCGGCGAGCGCCCGGCCAGCCGCGACCCGGTGTCGTTCATCGCCTACATCGCCATGTTCCCGCAGCTCGTGGCGGGACCGATCGTGCGCTACCGGGAGATCGCCGACCAGCTCCCGCAGCAGCGCACGCACCGCCTCGACGACATCTCCTCCGGCTTCCCGCGCTTCGCCCTCGGCCTGTGCAAGAAGGTGATCATCGCCGACTCGCTGAGCCCGCTGGTCGAGCAGTGCTTCGCCACCCCACCGGACCGGATGACCTTCGCCGTGGCCTGGCTGGGGGCCATCGCGTACACGCTGCAGCTCTACTTCGACTTCTCCGGCTACTCGGACATGGCGATCGGGCTGGGCCGGATGCTGGGCTTCCGGCTGCCGGAGAACTTCGCCCGACCGTACTCGTCGGTCACCATCACCGAGTTCTGGCGCCGCTGGCACATGTCGCTGTCGCGCTGGTTCCGCGACTACGTCTACATCCCGCTCGGCGGCAACCGCGGCGGCGCCGCCCGCACCTACCGCAACCTGGGCATCGTGTTCGTGCTGACCGGCTTCTGGCACGGCGCGAACTGGACGTTCCTGGTCTGGGGCGTCTTCCACGGCGCGCTGCTGGTGGTCGAGCGCGGGTTCGGGCTGGAGCGGGCGCCGGCCGGGCGGTGGCCGAGGCTGGGCAGGCGGGTGCTGACGATGCTGCTGGTCGTCGTCGGCTGGGTGTTCTTCCGGGCCGCCGGCCTGGGGCAGGCACTGGTGGTGGTCGGGCACATGCTGCTGCCGGACTTCACCGGCCTGACCGACCAGGTGGACGTGGCGCTGGGCAACCAGGTGCTGGTGACGCTGCTGCTGGCGCTGGTGATCTTCGCGCTGCCCGCGGGGCCGGTCACCGGGCCGCTGCTGGAGTCCTCGCGCGGCCGGGTGGCGCAGGTGCTGCGGGTGGCGGTGATGGTGCCGGGGCTGCTGTGGGCGGCGGTTCTTGTCGCATCCGGCACGTTCAGCCCGTTCTTGTACTACCAGTTTTAGCACGCTCAGTGTGATCTGGATCACTGTTCATAAACTGCCCGGTACCGGTGGTTATGTTCCTTTGAGCAGTCAATTCCGGTGAATCGGCACCCTGACCAGGGGGTCGGTGACGGCGCGGACAGAGGCGTCCGCGCGAAGGGAGAGATCCACCGTGCGCATGCTTCCCACCTCGCGCGCCACCGCTGGGCTGATCGCCGCCGGGCTGATCAGCCTGGTCGGCGCGGTACCCGCCCTCGCCGCCCCGTCGGTCACCGCCCGGGCCGACCTCAACGGTGACGGCACCGCCGAGACCATCACCCTCACCACCCAGACCGACGGCACCGAGCAGTTGCTCAGCGCCACCGTCGGCGGCCAGACCCGCACGCTGGTCCTGCCGCTGTCCTCGGCCGACGGCGCCCAGCCGATCCGCGTCGTCGACATCAACAAGGACCGCAAGGCCGAACTCCTGGTCACCGAGAGCACCGGCGACGGCACCACGACCTTCAACATCGTCGACCTCGGCACCGGCGGCTTCCGCGTCGCCACCACCCCGGACGGGCAGGCCCTGCGCTTCTTCGAGGGCGGCGGCCCGGGCGCCCGCTCCGGCTACACCTGCAAGGAGTTCTTCGGCACCCGCGAGTTCACCATCCTGTTCGCGGTGGCCAGCAGCTCGGCCCCGAACCCGGACTTCATCGGCACCCTCGCCTCCTACCGCTTCGCCAACGGCGTGGCCACCCCCAGCTCGCAGATCCCGATCTTCGGCGTCAAGGGCGACAACCCGCAGCTCGTGGTGAACCCGAGCGCCTGCAACGCCTGACCCCCGACACCCCCGACCGGCCCGCCCCCGCCCGGGGGTGGGCCGGTCCTCTGTGTCCGCTCCCCCTGTGTCCACTTCCACCGCGCCGGTGCCGCGGCGTGCGAAACTGACCCGGCGGCGAGGGGGTGATCGGGTGGACTGGCGGGCCGTCGCCGACGACATGGGCGAGCACTGGCACGTGTACCTGACGATGCCGCTCATCGCGGCGGTCATCGGGTACGTCACCAAGCGCGCGGCGATCGAGATGATGTACAAGCCGCTGGAGTTCGTCGGGATCGGCAGGCTGGGGTGGCAGGGGGTGATCCCGGCCAACGCCGAGCGGATGGCCACGGTCGCCATGGACCTGATGACGACGAACCTGATCGACCCGAAAGAGGTCTTCTCCCGGCTCGACCCCAAGGCCGTGGTGGCCGAGCTGCGGGAACCCATCGAACGGGTGGTCGAGGAGATCACCACCGAGCTGGTCGGCGAGTACCAGCCGAACCTGTGGGAGCGGCTGCCGAACCGGGCCAGGGCGCTGCTGCTGGCCAGGGTCCGCGCCGAGGCGCCGCGGATGGTCGAGCGGGTGATGCGCGAGCTGGCGGCCGACATCGACCAGGTGCTCGACGTCAAGGACATGGCGGTGCGCAACCTGGTCCGCGACAAGGCCGTGCTGAACCGGCTGATCCGCGACACCGCCACCCCGGAGATGCGCTTCATCGCCCGGTCCGGCGTCTGGTTCGGCCTGGTGATCGGGCTGGTGCAGGTCGTGGTGTGGGCGCTGACCAAGAGCGCCTGGGTGATGCCGGTCTTCGGCGGCCTCACCGGCTGGCTGACCGACTGGCTCGCCCTGAAAATGATCTTCTTCCCCCGGCAGCCCAAGCGCTTCCTGGGCCTGGTCACCTGGCAGGGCATGTTCCAGCGGCGCAAGTCCGAGGTGGCCGAGGACTACGGCGACCTCATCGCCAAGGAGGTCCTGACCGTCCACAACGTGCTGGAGGCCGTGCTGACCGGCCCGAAGTCCGACCGGCTGTTCGAGCTGATCCACCGCGAGGTCCGCCGCTCCATCGACGCCCAGGCGGGCACGGTCAAACCCCTGGTCGTCGCCGCCGTCGGCTCCCGCCGCTACCAGGAGATGAAGCGCGCCGCGGCGCACAAGGCGGTGGCCCGCATCCCCGACACCGTCCGCCACGTCGAGGACTACGCCACCGGTGCCCTGAACATCCGCGACACCATCGTCGCCCAGATCCGGGCGCTGACGCCGATCCAGTACGAGGGCCTGCTGCGGCCCGCGTTCCGCCAGGACGAGTGGAAGCTCATCGCGGTCGGCGCCGTCATCGGGTTCCTGGTGGGTGAACTGCAAGTGCTGCTGGTGCTGCACTGACCTGGGAGCCACTGACAAAGGTCGGCAGCTATTTGTAAATGTGTAATAAAACGCCATTCTGTGTAATAATGGATGGGTGAAGCTGAGTGTCTGGGCCAAGGAGCAGGGCGTTTCGTACCGAACCGCCTTGAACTGGTTCCACGCCGGGACGCTGCCGGCGCCTGCCCGGCAGCTCCCGACCGGCACCATCCTGGTCGACCCACCGGCCAAGACCGTCGGCGCGGTGGTGGCGTACTGCCGGGTCAGCTCGCAGGAGCAGGAATCGGACCTGGAACGCCAGGCCGGACGAGTGCTCACGATGTGTTCACAGCGCGGGCTTCGCATCGACCGCACTGTCACCGAGATAGGCTCGGGCCTGAACGGGCAGCGGACAAAGCTGCGCAAGCTGCTTGGCGACCCGAAGGTGTCCACGATCGTCGTCGAGCACCGCGACCGGCTGGCCCACTTCGGGGTCGAGTACCTGGAAGCAGCCTTGGCCGCCCACGGTCGAACCGTGATCGTCCTCGACGAGACGGAACCTGCTGACGACCTTGCCCGCGACCTCACCGAGGTCGAGCCCGACGAAGCACCGGGTGATCCATCATGATCCGCGCCTACCTGTTCGCCTTGGACCCGATCGATCAGCAGGCCGACGCGATGCGTTCGCACTGCGGTGCGCAGCGGGTCGCCTACAACTGGTGCCTGGCCCGGGTACTCGCGAACTGGGCGCAGCGCTCGGCTGAGCAGACCTACGGCCTGACCGGCGAGCAGCTCACCCCATGGATCGACACCTCCGCCTACAGCCTGCGCAAGGCGTGGAACGCCGCCAAGGAGCAGGTGGCGCCTTGGTGGGCGGAGAACAGCAAGGAGGCATACGCCTCGGGGTGTGCGAACCTGTCGACTGCGCTGGGCAACCGCAAGGCCGGTCGGGCGAGGATGCCCCGTTTCAAGTCCAAGCGCCGGGCGCGGCTGACCTGCCGGTTCACCACCGGCGCGTTCGGCCTCGGCCCCGACTGTCGCCACATCCGGCTCCCGGTGATCGGCTTGGTCCGCACCCACGAGTCGACCCGCGAACTCACCCGCCACGTGGAGGCCGGGACCGCTCGGGTCCGCTCGGTGACGTTGAGCTTCCAGCGTGGACGGTGGCATGGCAGCTTCTCCGTCGAATTGCCCGATCCCGTGCCCACTGAGCGGACCCGAGGCCGGGTTGTCGGTGTCGACCTGGGCATCAAGTCCCTCGCGGTGCTGTCCACCGGTGAGACGGTGCCGAACCCGCGACACCTTGACCTGGCACAGAAGGCGCTGCGCCGAACCCAACGGGCGTGCGCCCGCCGCCGCGGACCGGACCGCCGCACCCGCGTCGAGCCGTCCAATCGGTGGCGCAAGTCCCGCGCCCGCGCCGACCGTATCCACACACGCGTCGCCAACCTGCGCCGCGACGCCATCCACCAACTCACGACCCGCTTGGTCCGCGAATTCGACGTGATCGCGATCGAGGACCTGGCCGTGGCGAACATGATCCGGAACCGGCGCCTGGCCCGGCGGATCGCCGACGCGAGCTGGGCGGAGATCCGCCGCCAGCTCACCTACAAGACCCAACGCACCGGCGCGGAGCTGATCGTCGCCGACCGCTGGTTTGCCTCCTCCAAGACGTGCTCCGGATGCGGCGCGGCGAAAGCCAAGCTGGCCCTGTCCGAGCGCACCCACGCCTGCGTGGAGTGCGGCATCGTCCTGGACCGGGACGTCAACGCCGCGATCAACCTGGCTGCTCTGGCAGCCGACCGCGCACAGTTGGTGCGTGAGCAGCCCGAAGGAACCGGTGTCAGACGTCCGCTCGCGGACGCAGTCGGACCGCCTCGGGAAGAGCCTCCGGCTCAACCTCACCGTCGCGAGATGGTGAGTCGATGATCGGGACAGAACGTCGCATTTCATCGAACGGGTCCGCTTGAACATCGACGCGTTCCTCGGCGGCTTCGCGGCCAACTGGCCGGTCTACGCGTCGATGCCGTTCATCGCGGCGGTCATCGGGTACGTGACCAAGCGGGTGGCCATCGAGATGATGTTCCGGCCGCTGCGCTTCATCGGCGTCGCCGAGCCCTACCTGGGCTGGCAGGGCGTGGTCCCGCGCAACTCGGCCAGGATGATCCGGGTCTCCGCCGACCTCATCACCGGCAAGCTGGTCGACCCCGCCGAGATCGTCGCCCGCCTCGACTCCGACGCCATCGCCCGCCAGATCCAGACCCCCCTGCTGCTCACGGTCGACCGGATCGCCCGCGAGGTGCTGGAGGAGCACCACCCCCAGCTCTGGGAGATGCTGCCGGTCCTCGCCCAGGACCTGGTGGTCAAACAGGTCCAGGCGGGCACCCCCGACCTGGTCCGCCGGGTCATGGACGAGGTCCGCCGCAACATCGGCGAGGTCCTCGACGTCCAGCAGGTCGCCGTCACCGCCCTGGAGCGCGACAAGGCACTCCTGGTCCGCCTGGTCCGCGACATCTCCCGCCCGGAGATGGCGTTCATCGCCCGCTGCGGCATCTGGTTCGGCTTCGCCCTGGGCGTCGTCCAGACCGTCGTCTGGGCCCTGACCCAACAGCCCTGGGTCCTCCCCGTCTTCGGCGCCGCCATCGGCTGGTTCACCGACTGGCTGGCCATCAAGCTGGTCTTCTTCCCCCGCTCCCCCGTCCTCGGCTTCCAGGGCGTCTTCCAGCGCAGGCGGGTGGAGGTCGCCCGCCAGTACGGCGACCTGATCGCCCGCGAGGTGATGACGGTCCCGAACCTGGTCGAGGGCGTGCTCAGCGGCCCCCGGTCGGAGAAGCTGCTGACCTCGATCCAGAAGCTGGTGGCCGACTCCGTCGAAGCGCAGGCGCGCCTGGCCCGGCCGTTCGTGTCGGTGGCGGTCGGCTCGCACCGGTTCGAGGAGATCAAGGTCGCCGCCGCCCAGAAGGCCATGACCCACCTGAGCGCCACCGCCCTCGCCGCCGAGCCCTACGCCCGCGAGGCCCTGGACATCGGCAACACCATCGCGGCCAAGATGAACCAGCTCAGCCGCGTGGAGTACGAGGGCCTGCTGCGCCCGGCGTTCCGCCAGGACGAGTGGAAGCTGATCGCCGTGGGCGCCGTCATCGGCGCCCTGGTCGGCGAACTCCAGGTCCTGCTGCTCCTGGGCTGAGCTGGTGGGCTGCCGGACTACGCCAGGGCGGTGCGGCGGGCTCGGCCGAAGAGCCAGCAGACCAGGTAGATCAGGAACGAGATCGCCGTGACGAAGGCGCTCACCGGGGCGCCGGGGGCCAGCGACAGCACGATCCCGCCCACCGCCGACACCTCCGCGAACACCACCGCCAGCACCGTCGCGCGCAGCGGGCTGGCCGTCACCCGGGCCGCCGCCGCGGCGGGGGTGACCATCAGCGCCAGCACCAGCAGCGACCCGACCGTGCGGACCCCCAGCGCCGTGGCGACGCCCACCAGCACGGCGAACACCACCGCCAGCAGCGTCGTCGGAACGCCCCGAGCGCGGGCCACGTCAGGATCGACACTGGCGAACAGCAGCGGCCGGTAGACCACGGCCAGCACGGCCAGCACCACCACCGCGGCCCCGGTCAACAACGCCATGCTGGCGAAGTCCTGGCCGACGATCTGCCCGGTGAGCAGGCCGAACTTGTTGGCCGCGCGCCCCTTGTAGAGCCACAGCATCAGCACGCCCAGGCCGAGTCCGAACGCCAGCACGACGCCGATGACCGAGTCGTACTCGGAGCTGCGGCGGGTCAGCAGGCCCAGGACCAGGGCGGCGACGATGGCGCCCGCGAGCGCGCCGTTGCCGACGTCCCAGCCCAGGAGCAGGGCCGCGGCGCCGCCGGTGAGGGCCAGTTCGGAGGTGCCGTGGACGGAGAAGGCCATGTTGCGGCTGACGATCAGCGGGCCGAGGACGCCCGCGAGCAGGCCGAGGACGGCGGCGACGAGCAGGGCGCTGAGCACGAAGTCGAGCGAGAGGAGCTGCCAGGTCAGCCGGAAGTCGAAGATGTTGTCCACCGTCAGTGCTCCGCCAGGTGGAAGTCCTCGCACACCGCGCCGTGCCCGCCGACGATGTGGACCTGGCCGCGGACGCGGAGGACGTCGACCTCGGTGCGGTAGAGCTCGGAGAGGGTTTCCGAGGTCATGACCTCGTCCGGGGGGCCGATGCGGAAGCGTCCGTCCACCAGGTACAGGACCCGGTCGACCAGGGGGAGGACCGGGTTGATCTCGTGGGTGACGAACAGGACGGCCGTGTCGGCGGTGCGGCGGCGGGTGTCGATCAGGTCGCTGACCGCGCGCTGGTGGGCCAGGTCGAGGGAGAGCAGCGGCTCGTCGCACAGCAGCACCGCCGGGTCGCCCACCAGGGCCTGGGCGACGCGGAGGCGCTGCTGCTCACCCCCGGAGAGCATCCCCACCGGGCGGTTGGCGAAGGCCTCCGCGCCGACCTCGGCCAGCGCGGTGTCGACGCGGCGGCGGCGTTCGCGGATGCCGGTGAGGCCAAGGCCCCAGCGGTGCCCGTCCCAGCCGAGGCCGACGAGGTCGCGGCCGCGCAGGGCCAGCGCCGGGTCGAGGGCGCGCTGCTGCGGGATGTAGCCGATCCGGCGGTTCGCCCGCCCCGGGGCCGCCCCGGCGACGGTCACCGCGCCCGAGCTGAGCGCGCGCAGGCCCAGCAGCACGCGCATCAGGCTGGTCTTGCCGGACCCGTTCGGGCCGAGCACGGCGACGAACTCGCCGGGGGCGACGTCGAGGTCCAGCCCGTCCCAGAGCACCCGGTCGCCGTAGGCGAGCCGGGCGCCGGACAGGGTGACCGCCGGGGTGGTGCTCATGATCCGGACACGGCTCCCGCGAGTGAGTCGACCTGCTTGGTCATCCACTCAAGGTATCCGGTGGCGTCGGCGGGGAGCGTCTCGGTCACCGCGACGACCGGGACGGCGACCGCGGTGGCCTTGTCCTTGAGCTGCTTGGTGACCGGGGTCTCGGTCTGTGCGTTGTAGACGACCGCGGCGACCTGCTTGCCGGTGACCAGGGCGTCGATGTCGGCGACCGCGGCGGCGGGCGGGTCGGTCTCCTCCTCGATGGCCTCGGCGAAGGCGGGCGGGGTGGCGTCGGCGAGCCCGGCGGCGGCGAACAGGTAGGCGGCGACCGGTTCGGTGGCGACGACCTTCGCGCCCGGCTTGGCCTGCCCGATGGCGGCGGCGGAGGTGGTCAGCTTGTCCAGGCCCTCGCCGAAGGTCTTGGCGTTGGCGGTGAAGCTGTCCTTCTTGTCCGGTGCGATCTCGCCGAGCTGGGTGGCGAGGGTGTCGGCGACCTTGCGGACGGTGCCGAAGTCGTACCAGACGTGCTCGTTGACCTCCTCGCCGTCGGCCGGGGCCGCGCCGAGCAGGTCGAAGGCGACGATCTTGCGGGCGTCGGCCGCACCCTGGGACAGGCCCGCGATGAAGTCGTCGTAGCCGCCGCCGTTGGAGATGACGACCTTCGCGTCGGTGAACTTGGTGGCGTCGGCGGGCTTGGCCTCGTACCCGTGCGGGTCCGCCGCCGGGTCGCTGAGGATCGCGTTCACGGTGACGCCGTCGCCGCCGACCGCCTGCGCGACGCTGGCCCAGACGTTGGTGGAGGCGACGACGACGACCTTGCCGTCGGCTGCCGCGCCGCTCGTGGGCGCCGCGGTGTCCTGTGAGCCACCACACGCCGTGACCGAGGCGAGGGTGACCGCCGTGAGGCCCGCCGCGACGGCGAGTGGTCTGCGGGAACGGGGTGTCATGAGGCTTCTCCCAGGGCAGGCGCGATCCATGATCGCGGTAATGGTAATCGTTGTCGGTTTCAGACTACGTCAGCCCGCGCAGCGCCACTCATCCGACCGGGTGACGCCAACCGCGCGACCGGGCGGTAACCGGGCTTCTACTAGTGGTTCTGAACCGTTACGGTCAGTCCATGGCGCGGTCAATGCACGTTCGACGCCCGGCGACCCTCGCGTCCCTCGCGGCGGAACTCGGAGTCTCCCGGACCACGGTTTCCAACGCCTACAACCGACCCGACCAGCTCTCACCGGAGCTGCGCAGGCGCGTCCTGGAAACCGCCCGGCGCCTCGGCTACCCCGGTCCGGACCCGGTGGCCCGGTCACTGCGGACCCGCAAGGCGGGCGCGGTGGGGCTGCTGCTGACCGAGAACCTGTCCTACGCCTTCCGCGACCCGGCCGCGCTCGGCTTCCTGGAGGGGCTGGCGCTGGCCTGCGAGGACGCGGGCCAGGGCCTGCACCTGGTGCCGGTCAACCCCGAGCGCGAGGACGTCGCCGCGGTGCACCGCGCGGGCGTCGACGGCTTCGTCGTCTACTCGGTGCCCGACGACGACCCGCACCTGGCCGCCGTGCTGTCGCGGCCGGTGCCGACCGTGGTCGCCGACCAGCCCATCGTCGACGGCGTGGACCGGGTCGGCATCGACGACCGGGGCGCCATCACCGCCCTGGCCCAGCGGCTGATCGCGCTGGGCCACCGCCGCGTCGGTGTGGTCTGCATGCGGCTGGCCCGCGACCGCAACGACGGCTTCGCCCCGGTCGAGCGCCAGCACGCCGCGCACTTCCACGTCCAGCGGGCCCGGCTCGCCGGGATCGCGGACGCCTTCACCATCGCGGGGGTGGAGTGGTCCCGGGTGCCGGTGGTCGAGCGCTTCGACCACAGCACCGCCAGCGGGGCCTCCGCCGCCGCCCAGCTCCTCGACTCCGACCCGCAGGTCACCGCCCTGGTCTGCACCTCCGACATCCTCGCCCTCGGCGCCCTCGCCGAGGCCAAGCGGCGCGGCCTGCGGGTGCCGCAGGACCTCACCATCACCGGTTTCGACGGCATCCCCGACGGAGAGCGCATCGGCCTGACCACGGTGCGCCAGCCGGTCCTGGAGAAGGGCAAGGCCGCGGGCAAGCTGCTGCTCGGCACCGTCGACCCGACCCGGCCGCGCGAGATCACCCTGGAGACAGAGCTGGTCACCGGCGCCACCGCCGCCCCGCCGCGCACCGCCGAGGAGCGCTGGTTCGGGCCCTGAGCGCGGACCCCTCACGGGAGCAGCGCGAGCGGCGCCCCGGCGCCCACGACCGCCCCGAGCCGGGGCACCACCAGGTAGTTCCCCGGCGGGACCGCGGTCCGCGCCAGCGGGCAGCCGGGTGCTGAGGTGCGCCCCGCCCAGTTGACCTCGAACACCAACCGCTCCCCCGGCTGCACGACCTGCGGCTGCTGCCCGGACACGCGCGCGCAGTCGTTGTTCGACCACACCCGGGTGACCCCGTCCGCGCTGGTCACAACCAGTTCGCGCAGCGCGCGGCCGACGTCGCGGGTGCACGGGACCGCCCCGGCGTTGGTCACCACCAGCCGCAGCGCGGGCCGCTGGCCCACCCGGTACGACGGCGCCTCCACCTCGGCGGACACCGCCACCGCCGCGTCGGGGCACGGCAGGTTCGGGTCCGGCGGTGGCGGGGGCGGGGCGGGACTGGGTGGCGGCTCGGGCGCCGCGGTGGTGGACGAGGGCGGGGGTGTGAGCGCGGAGGTGGACGGCGGCGCGCTGGTCGGCTGGTCCTCCGCCCCGGCACCGCGCACCTCCCGGCCGTCGCCCCCGCCGTCGAGCAGTGCCGTGATGCTCCAGATGAGCACGACCACGCCGCCTGCCGCCAGCGCCACGGCGAGCGCACGACGTCGCAGGTAGGTGCCGCGCGGGAGCGGTCCTTTCGGGTCAATCACCTGCGGAACGGTAACGCCGCCGTGCGGCCGAGTGGAGTAAGACGCCACCCCCTATCGGGCGGTATCCGGAACGGACACATGCACCAGGAGTGATATTGGACAAGACCGCCTTGCCCCCCTGGTGAACAACCGGTTTCATGGACCGGACACAGAGGATTGACGGAAGGGCCGCCGTGACCGCGATCGACGACCTGCTCCAGCGCCATCTCGACGGGCCGGACCACGGGGCACCGGAAATCCCCACCCCGGTGCCCGACCTGCACGTGGCCGTGGTGACCTGCATGGACGCCCGGATCAAGGTGTTCGACGTGTTCGGCCTGCGCCACGGCGAGACGCACATCATGCGCAACGCGGGCGGCATCGTGACCGACGACGTCATCCGGTCGCTGTCGATCAGCCAGCGCAAGCTCCAGACCCGCGAGGTCGTGGTGATGCAGCACACCTCGTGCGGCCTGGCCACCTTCACCGACGACGAGTTCCGCGACGAGGTCGCCGCCGACACCGGCATGCGCCCGCCGTGGGCGGTGGAGTCGTTCCGCGACGTCGAGCAGTCCGTGCGGCTGTCGGTCGAGCGGGTGCGGCGCAGCCCGTTCATCCCGCACACCGACAACGTCCGCGGCTTCGTCTACGACGTGCGCACCGCGAAGATCACCGAGGTGCGGTAGTACCTACACTCGCCGGGTGGACGCCGCCGACCTCGCCGACCTGACCGACTGGTTCGACCGGACCGCCCGCGACCTCGCCTGGCGCAAGCCGGGCACCACCGGGTGGGGTGTGCTGGTCAGCGAGATCATGCTCCAGCAGACCCCGGTGGCCAGGGTGGAACCGATCTGGCTGGAGTGGATGGCGCGCTGGCCGCTGCCCTCGGCGCTGGCCGCGGCGAGCCAGGGCGAGGTGCTGCGGGCGTGGGGCAAGCTCGGCTACCCGAGGCGGGCGCTGCGCCTGCACGCCGCCGCGACCGCGATCGCCACCGACCACGGCGACGTGGTCCCGGCCGACGTCGACACCCTGCTCGGCCTGCCCGGCATCGGCGCGTACACCGCCCGCGCGGTGGCGGCGTTCGCCTACGGGCAGCGCTGCCCGGTGGTCGACACCAACGTCCGGCGGGTGGTGGCGCGGGCGGTGCACGGCGCGGGTGACGCCGGTCCGCCGTCGACCACCCGGGACCTGGCCGACGTGGCGAAGCTGCTGCCGCAGGACCCGGCGACCGCGGCGAAGGTGTCGGCGGCGCTGATGGAGCTGGGCGCGGTGGTGTGCGTGGCGCGCGGACCGCGGTGCGCGGACTGCCCGGTGTTCGACGGCTGCGCCTGGCAGCACAACGGCCGCCCGGCCTATGACGGCCCGGCGAAGGCGGTGCAGCGGTTCGCCGGGACCGACCGGCAGGTGCGCGGCCTGCTGCTGGACGTGCTGCGCGGCAGCGCCGAACCCGCCTCGAAGGCGCGGCTGGACCTGGTGTGGTCCGACGCGGGCCAGCGCGACCGGTGCCTGGACTCGCTGCTGGTCGACGGGCTGGTGGAGCAGACCGCGAACGGGGAGTTCGCGCTGCCCGGAGAGCACTGAAACCAGCCAACCAATTAGCCCGATGGTTGGCAAACCATTGCCTCAAGGGTGACCCCCTGGCTACGGTCGGCGACACCAGTTCCCGGTCCGGGGCCGTCCGGCTCCTTCGTCGAGGGAGATCGAGATGACTCTGACCAGGCGCGACTTACTGCGGACGAGCATCGCCGTCGGTGCGGCGGGGGCCGCACTTCCCGTGTTCACCGCCACCGCGAACGCCGCCGCCCCTGTGATCGCCTCCTGCCAGACCTGGGGAGCGCGGGAACCGCGGGCGGCCGTGGAGGTGCTGGACCGCAGGCCGACCTACATCGTGGTGCACCACACCGCGGGCCCCAACAGCGGCGACCTGTCGCTGGAGCACGCGTACGCGATCTCGCGGTCCATCCAGGACCACCACATGGACAACAACGGCTGGATCGACAGCGGCCAACAGCTCACCAACAGCCGCGGCGGGCACGTGACCGAGGGCCGCCACCGCAGCCTGGAAGCGCTGCGCGACGGGACCAGGCACCTGATGGGCGCCAACGTCGGCGACCACAACAGCGAGGTCATCGGGATCGAGAACGAGGGCCTCTACACCAGCGTGGACGTGCCCGCGCGGCTGTGGAACTCCCTGGTCGGCCTGGTCGCCTACATCGCACGGCAGTACGACATCGCGCCGTCGGAGATCCGCGGGCACCGCGACTTCAACAGCACCGAGTGCCCCGGCGGCGTCCTCTACGGGCGGCTGCCGGAGCTGCGCACGGCCGTCGGCGGCGTCCTGGGCCGCGCGGTGGCGCACCCGCAGACCTGGCCGCTGCTCAAGCCGGGCGACACCGGCGACAGGGTCAAGGCCGCCCAGCACCTGCTGCGCGAACGGGGTTCCCGCGACCTGCCCGCCGACGGCGTGTTCGGCGCGGCCACCGCCGCCGCGGTGCGCCGCTTCGGCGACGCCGCGGGCCTGCGCTCCGACCCCTGCTACGCGAGCCGGGTGGCCGACGAGAGCGGCTTCCTCGGCGCGGGCGCCTGGCCCGCGCTCATCCGCCCGGTCGAGCTGTCCGAGGCCAGTGAGGCCGCCGCCGCGGCCCGCACTCTGCTCCGCGACCGCTCCCTGACCCGGGTCGAGTCCCGCGACTGGCGCACCCTGCTGAACGGCTAGCGGCGCGTCCCGTGCCCGGGCCGAGCCGGGCACGGGACCTGGCACACTGCGGCCATGCCCCAGGGAGTGGTCGCCACGTTCGACCCCGACGCCGACCGGTCCGTCCGCGCCCTGTGGTCCCGCCTGGACGCCGCCGGGCTGCCCCCCGAGCGCCCGTTCCCGCCGCACCTGACCTTCGCGCTGGCCTCGGACATCCCGGCGAAGACCCGCACCGCCCTGGTCGCGGAGCTGCGCCTGCTGGCCGTGCCGGACATCTGGCTCTCGGCCCTGTCGACGTTCAGCGCCAACGAGAACGCCCTGGTGCTCGCCGCGGTGACCGACGCGGAACTGCTGGCCGTCCACTCCGCACTGCACGACGTGCTGGCGGGCAAGGTGCGCAACCCCAGCGCCTACTACCTGCCCGGCAACTGGATGCCGCACTGCACCCTGTTGCAGGGCGTCCCCACCCCGGACATGACCACGGCGTTCAACGCGGTGTTCCCCACCGACACCATCCGCGCCAAGGTGGTGAAGGTGTCCATTTTGGACACCAAAAACCCGGGCACCGAGGACGTCCTCTTCACCCGCTGAACCCTCAGCGCCCCAACAGCTCCGACAGGAACGCCTCTACCGCGCCGCGGTAGAACTCCGGCGCGGACCCGTGCACCAGGTGGCCCGAGCCGGGGGCGACGACGTGGCGCCCACCGCCCGGCGCGCGCAGCGGGATCTGCTCCTGCTGGCCCGCGGGCATCACCGAGTGCTCCGCCTCGACCGCCAGCACCGGGCACGACACCGCGTCCACGTACGCCCAGAAGTCCCGCCGCCCCCACTCCTCGGCGATGCCGAACAGGTCCTCCAGGTCCGCGATCAGCCGGTAGCCGCCGTCGCGCTCCTCCACGCACTCGGCGAAGTAGTCCGCCGCGGGCCCGAAGAACTCCCGGACGTGCGCCAGCGACGGGAACGGCACCGGCCACTCGGCGAACAACGCCCGCCAGTCGTCCGCGGTCCGCCCGACCAGGTCCACCCCCACGTCCTCGGTCACCACCCCCCGCACCAGCGACGGCGCGGACGCGGCGGCCCCCAGCGCGTGCAGCCCGCCCATCGAGTGGCCGATCAGGACGGCGGGCTCGCCCAACCCGGCCAGCACGTCGACCAGGTCGCCGACGAAGTCCTCGGTGGTCCACACGCCCCGGTGCGGGTTGCGCCCGTGGCTGCGGGCGTCGAAGCCGAGCACCCGACCGTAGCGGGACAACCACGCGGCGCACGGCCACCAGGTGGACGCCCGGCCCATCAGCGCGTGCAGCACCACGATCGGTCGACCCGTACCGCCGAACTCCACGATCTCCACCGCGCCGAGTGTGCCCGAAGCCACCGCGACCTCACCGGACAGCGTCCAGAATGGGCCCATGCCCAGGGTCCCCGCCGTCCGCCTCACCGCCACGCTGCTCGCCGCGGTGGCGTTCACCGGGTGCACCGCCACCCCCGACTCGACCGCACCGCCCGGCACCACACCGCCCGCGGTCGACGGGGCCGAAGGGGCGGAGGGGATCGGCGACCCGTACTACCCCGACGACGGCAACGGCGGTTACGACGTGACCGACTACGCCGTGGGGATCAGCTACGACCCGGCGGCGCGGCGCCTCGACGGCGACACGACCGTCACCGCCGAGGCGACCGCCGACCTGTCCCGGTTCAACCTGGACCTCACCGGCTTCGACGTCAGCCGGGTCGAGGTCGACGGCGTGCGAGCCCGGGCCGAGCGCGCGGGCGACCACGAACTGGTGATCACCCCGGCCACCCCGGTCGTCAAGGGCGCGGAGTTCAAGACCCGGGTCGTCTACTCCGGCGAGCCGCAGGCCGAACCGGACGGCGACCTGGGCACCAACGGCTGGCAGGTCTCCACCTCCGGCGGGGCGTACGCGGCGGGCGAGCCGCACTCCGCGTCGAGCTGGTACCCGGTCAACGACCACCCCCGCGACAAGGCGACGTTCAGCGTCCGGGCCCGCGTGCCCGACGGCTGGAGCGTGGTGTCCAACGGCCGCGAGGAGGCGCCGAAGCCCGAGGGCGGGTGGACGACGTTCACCTGGGTGGAGCCGAACCCGATCGCGCCGTACGTGACGACCGTGGCCATCGACCGGTGGACCATCGTCCGGTCGACGCTGCCCGGCGGTGTCCCGCTGGTCGACGCGTACGCGCCGGGCACCGAGGGCAAGCGGGCCGACGAGGAGCGGGTGCCGGAGGTGCTGGCGTTCCTGGCCGACCGGTTCGGCCCGTACCCGCAGAGCGGCGCGGGCGGGATCTTCCTCAACGAGAACATCGGCTTCTCGCTGGAGACCCAGGGCAGGCCGATCTACGCCAAGTGGGCTGACCTGGACACGATCGTGCACGAGCAGGCCCACCAGTGGTACGGCGACAGCGTGTCCATCGAGAGCTGGGCCGACATCTGCCTCAACGAGTGCTTCGCCTCCTACGCGCAGTGGCTGTGGGACGAGTCGGCGAACCGGGTGGACCTCGACGACCGGTTCCGCGCCACGGTGTCCAAGACGTCGGGGAACACCCGCTACTGGAACCGCAAGCTCTACGACATGGGGCCGGGCAACGAGTTCACCGCCGTCTACGACAAGGGCCAGCTCGCCATGCACGCCCTGCGCCGCCAGATCGGCGAGGACGCGTTCAGCAGCCTGCTCAAGCGGTGGGCGAGCACCCACCGCGACGGCAACGCGAGCTGGCCGCAGTTCGAGGACATGGCCGTGGAGGTCTCCGGGCAGGCCGACCTGCGCCCGTTCCTCACCGCCTGGTTCCGCGACGCGGCGAAGCCGGAGGACCGGTACCTGTTCCCGGGCACTCTGCGGTGACAGAGATTTGAGCGGTGGCCGGGAGTCGGGCGGCAACCGCGGTTTGGGAGGCTGGTCGCGTGCGGGTGGCGATGCTCGGCCCGGTGCGGGTCACCGGCGCGGGCGCGGTGGAGGTCGAGCTGGGCGGGGCCCGGCTGCGGATGCTGCTCGCCCGGCTGGCCCTCGACGCGGGCCGGGTGGTCACCTCGGCCGCGCTGATCGACTCGCTGTGGGGCGACGAACCGCCCGCTGACGCGGTGAACGCGCTGCAATCGCTGGTGTCGCGGCTGCGCCGGGCGCTGCGCGCCGGGGCCGACGGGCTGGTCGAGTCGTCGGCGTCCGGGTACCGGCTGGTGGTCGACCGCGACGACGTCGACGTGCACCGGTTCGAGCGGCTGGCGGCCGAGGGCAGGCTGGCGCTGCGCGAGGGCAGGCCCACCGAGGCCGCGGCGGCCCTGCGCGCCGCGCTGGAGCTGTGGCGCGGCCCGGCGCTGTCCGGGCTGGCCGACGCGCCGTTCGCCGGTGCCGCGATCACCAGGCTCACCGAGCTGCGGGTGGCCGCCCTGGAGGACCGGCTGGCCGCCGACGTCGACCTGGGCGGGCACGCCGACACCGTGGCCGAGCTGCACGGCCTGGTCGCCGAGCACCCGCTGCGCGAGCGGGCGGCCGGGCTGCTGGTGCGCGCGCTGTACCTGTCCGGCAGGCAGGCCGAGGCACTGGCCGCCCACGAGCGCATCCGCCGGGCACTGGCCGAGGAGCTGGGCGTCGAACCGTCCGCAGAGCTGCGCGACCTGCACCTGGCCGTGCTGCGCGGCGACCTCGCCCCGGCGGCCCCCGCCGCCGTCCCCACCCCGGCGCTGACCAGCTTCGTCGGCAGGCGGGTCGAGCTGGCCGAGGTGCGCGGGCTGCTCGCCTCGGCCCGGCTGGTGACCCTGGTCGGGCCGGGCGGGGCGGGCAAGACGCGGCTGTCGTGCGAGGCCGTCGCGGGTTCCGAGCGGCCGACGTGGCTGGTGGAGCTGGCCGCGGTGCGCGCCGCCGAGGACGTGCCCGGCGCGGTGCTGGCCGCGCTCGGCGCCCGCGAGACCCGGCTGCTGGACGCCCCGGGCGGCGCGCCGCCGCGACCCGGCCGGGTGCTGGACCGGGTGGTGGAGATGCTGTCGGCGCAGCGGGGCGTGCTGGTGCTGGACAACTGCGAGCACCTGGTCGAGGCCGCAGCGGCCCTGGCGGACGCGGTGCTGGCCCGCTGCCCGAGGCTGACCGTGCTGGCCACCAGCCGCGAGCCGCTGGCGATCACCGGCGAGGTGGTGTTCGGCGTCGGACCGCTGGGGCTGCCCGCCGAGCGCGCCGAGGCCGCCGAGGTGCTCGCCGCCGAGGCGGTGCGGCTGTTCGCCGACCGGGCCGAGGCCGCCGCCCCCGGGTTCGCCGTCGCCGAGCACGCCCCCGCGGTCGCCGAGGTCTGCCGCCGCCTCGACGGGCTGCCGCTGGCCCTGGAGCTGGCCGCCGCCCGGCTGCGGTCGATGACCCTGGGCCAGGTCGCCGAACGGCTCGACGACCGGTTCCGGCTGCTCACCGGCGGCAGCCGCACCTCGCTGCCCCGGCACCGGACGCTGCGCGCGGTGGTCGAGTGGAGCTGGGACCTGCTGGAGGAACCGGAGCGGGTGCTGGCCGCGCGGCTGTCGGTGTTCCCGGCGCCCGCCGCGGCCGACTGGGTCCCCGCGGTCGCCGCCGACGACACCCTGCTCCCGGCCGAGGACGTCGTCTACGTGCTGGCCTCGCTGGTGGAGAAGTCGCTGGTGCAGGTGGCCGAGGGCCGCGACGGGCAGGTGCGGTACCGGGTGCTGGAGACGGTCCGGGCGTACGCGGCCGAGCGGCTCGCCGAGCACGGCGCCGCCGAGGTCGCGCGGGTGCGCGCCGCGTTCAGCCGGTGCGCGCTGGCCTTCCTCGACGACGCCGAACCCCGGCTGCGCGGCCCGGACCAGGTGCGCTGGATGGCCAGGATCGCCGCCGACCAGGAGAACGTCCTGGCCGCCACCCGCTACGCCGCCGAGGCGGGCGACGCCGACCTGGCCACCCGGCTGGCGCTGCGCGCGGGCTGGTTCTGGATGATCAGCGGCCACCACCGGGAGGCGGTGAACCTGATGCGGTCGGTTGTCGCGCTGCCCGGCCCGGCCCCCGCGCACGCCACCGCCACCCTGCGCGCCCTGACCGCCTTCGACGACGCGGCCGGGATGCCCGACCCGGCGGTGCTGGCCGAGCTGCGCACCGAGCTGGCCGAAACCCGCGCCATGGACCACCACCCGTCGATGGCGATGGTGGAACCGATGCTCGCCGCGTTCGCCGGGGAGGTCGACGAGGCGTTCGCCGGGCTGGCGCGGGCGGCGGCGCACCCGGACCCGTGGGCGCGCGCCATGGCCGAGCTGGGCCGGGCCTTCCTGCTGGAGAACACCGGCGACCTGGCCGGGTCGGAGGCCGCGGCGGCCGGGGCGCTGGCCCGCTTCCGCGAGCTGGGCGACCGCTGGGGCCAGGCCATGGCGATCGGGCAGGTGGCCGAGCGCCGCTCGCTGCTCGGCGACCACGCGGGCTCGATCGCCGCCGTCGAAGAGGCCGTCCACCTGGTCCGCGAGCTGGGCGCGGCCGACGAACTGCCCGGCATGCTCGCCCGGCTGGCCATCCAGCGCGGCCGCGCGGGCGACCTCGACGGCGCCGAGCGCGGCCTGCGCGCAGCCCTGCGGATGCTGCGCGAACGCGGCACCAACGACCTGGGCATCCTGGTCCAGAGCTGGCTGTCCACCGTCCTGCGGCAGCGCGGCGACCTGTCGGCGGCGGTGGCCGAGCACGAGGCGGTCACCGCGCGGGTGGCGACGCTGGAGAACCGGGCCCCGCACATGGCCAGGACGCTGACGACCGTCGGCGCCCAGCTCGCCGTCGCCACCGGCGACCTGCCGCTGGCACTGGCCCGGTTGCGCACCGCCGCGGTCGACCTGTCGGCCATCCCGGACATGCCGGTGGTCAGCGCCGTCGCGGAGACCGCCGCCATGGCGTGGCTGGCCGCGGGCGACCCGGCGGGCGCGGCCTACCTGCTCGGCCTGAGCACGGCCATCCGCGGCGCCCCCGACCTCGGCAACCCGGAACTGACGAGCCTGAGGGCCGCGATCGACGAGCGGATCGGCGCACGGGCAGGGGAAGCGGCCCACGCGGCAGCAGCGGCCCTCGACCGCGCCACCGCGCTCAAGTCCCTCCACAATGCAGTGTCCACAGCAGATTTTGGAGCACCTGCGGAGTGATGGGGAACATCGCACACCGGAGAAGCTGGTGCGCCATGTCGCATTGGATTCACCACTGAATCCGACCAGACCATGATCCGGCGGCCAACCGATGAACCGATGGCCCGCCCCGCACGCGGCGGAGCGGGCCATCGGCGGTCCGGTCAGCCGACGCGGCGGCGGTAGGCGCGCAGTGCCAGGGGGAAGAACACCGCGGCGATCGCGACACCCCAGACGAAGGCCCAGACCGCATCGCCCACCCACTCCCCGCCCAGCAGCAGGCCGCGGGCGGCGTTGGTCAGGTGCGACACCGGGTTGATCTCGACCCAGCCCCTGAGCCAGCCCGGCATCGTGTCGGCGGAGACGAACACGTTGCTGCCGAAGGTGAGCGGCAGGATGAACGCCACCAGCGTGCCGGGGACGGCCTGCGGGCTCTTGACCAGCATCCCGACGAACACCGACACCCAGCACAGGCACAGCCCGAACAGGATCATCAGCACCACCGCGACCAGGAACCGCCCCGGGTCCGTCTGCACCCGGAAGCCCAGGATCACCGCGAACACGATCAGCACCGCCAACGTGACCACGAACCGCACCACGTCGCCCAGGACCGCGCCGACCAGGGGCGCCGAGCGGGCGATGGGCATGCTGCGGAAGCGGTCGAAGACGCCCTTGCTGATGTCGGTGCACAGCGCCATGCCGGTGCCCAGGCTGGCGAAGGCGATGTTCTGCACCATCAGGCCGGGCAGCAGCAGTTGCAGGTACTGCTCGGGGCTGCCCGCGAGCGCGCCGCCGAACAGGTAGACGAACAGCAGCAGGAAGATGATCGGCTGGAGCGTGACGTCCAGCAGGGACTCGGGGTTCTTGCGGGTCTTGGTGATGGACCGGCCCGCCAGGGCGAAGCCGTGGCGCAGGGCCAGGCCGGGGCTGATGTGGGTGGTGGTGGGCGTGCTCATGCCACGCTCCCTTCGGTCACCGGGGTGGTCCGGCCGGTCAGGGACAGGAACACCTCGTCGAGGCTGGGCAGCCGCAGCGCCAGCTCGTCGGCGGTGATGCCCGCCTCGTCCAGCCTGCGGACGAGCGCGGACAGCAGCAGCGAGTTGTCGACCGGGGTGCTCAGCAGGCCGGACTCGGCGTCGGTGATCGGGTCGATGCCGGTCAGCTCGCGCAGGATCGCCGCGACCGCGGGCAGGTCGGTGGGCAGGCTCGGGCGCACCTGGAGGGCCTGGCCGCCGGTGCGGCGCTTCAGCTCGTTCGGGGTGCCGTTGGCGATGACCCTGCCGTGGTCGATCACCGTGATCAGGTCGGCCAACCGGTCGGCCTCCTCCAGGTACTGGGTGGTCAGCAGCACCGTCGTCCCGTCGTCGACGAGGGTGCGGACGGTGGCCCACACCTCGTTGCGGCTGTGCGGGTCGAGGCCGGTGGTGGGTTCGTCGAGGTAGAGCACCTCGGGGCGGCCGACCAGGCTGGCCGCCAGGTCGGCGCGGCGGCGCATCCCGCCGGAGTAGGTCTTGACGGAGCGGCCCGCGGCGTCGGTCAGCTCGAAGCGCGCCATCAGGTCCTTCGCGCGCGCCTTGGCCTCCGCCTTGGGCAGGCCCAGGAGCTTGCCGATGAGCACCAGGTTCTCGGTGCCGGACAGGTCCTCGTCGACCGAGGCGTACTGGCCGGTGAGGCCGATCAGCCCGCGCACGGCCGTCGCCTGCTCGCGCACGTCGTACCCGCCGACCCTGGCCCACCCCTCGTCGGCGCGCAGCAGCGTCGCCAGGACCCGGACCGCGGTCGTCTTGCCCGCCCCGTTCGGGCCGAGCACCCCCAGCACCTTCCCCCTCGGCACGGCCAGGTCGACCCCGTCGAGGGCGACCGTGTCCCCGAAGCGCTTCACCAGCCCCTCGGCCTCCACGGCCAGATCTGTGTTGCCGGACATGCGTCCCCCTTCTTCGTGTCCACCCAGGCTGCACCCGACCGCTGTCAGCGCGGGCACAGCGCGCTGTCAGCGGCACCCCGCCGTGACAGCGGCCCGGTGGGGCATCCTGGTGGCATGGCGCTCACCCGGCCGACCAGCGCGGAGATCCCCCCGCCGGAAGGTCCACCCCCACCACCCCGGCGCAGGCGACGGCGCTGGGTGACGGTGCTGGTGGCCCTGCCGGTGCTGGCCCTGCTGGGGCTGACGATCCTCCGGCTCAGCGGCCACGACGGCAATCGGTTTACCGCCGCCGCGCTCGCCCTCACCCCGTACACCGCCGTGGGCGGGCTGGTGATCACCCTGTTCGCTCTGGTCCTGGGCCGCCGCCTCCAGTCGCTGCTGGCCCTGGTCCTGTCGATCTCCCTGGGCATCGTCCTGACCCCCCGCGTCCTCCCGGACGGCACTTCCCTGCCGGACGGCCAGCACGTGCGGGTGATGACCGCCAACCTCCGCCTCGGCCTCGCCGACCCGGCCACCCTGGTCCGCCTGGTCCGCGATGCCCGGGTCGACGTGCTGGCGTTGCAGGAGCTGACCCCGGCCGCGGTGGCCGCACTCGACCGGGCGGGCATCGCCGACCTGCTCCCGAACCGCGTGCTGCGCCCCAAGGCGGGCGGCGAGGGCGGCGGCATCCTGGCCAAGGTGCCGCTGCGGCAGATCGTGCTGGTGCCGGAGCGCAGCCGCTTCGAGATGCCCGCGGCGGTCCTGGACCTGTCGGGCAGCCAGGACCTGGAGGTGGTCTCGGTGCACACGGTGCCGCCGGTCGGTTCCGAGGTAGACCGCGCGCAGTGGCAGCGGGAACTGGCTGCTTTCCCCAGCCCTGATGGGCGCACCCGGCCCCGGGTCCTGGTGGGCGACTTCAACGCCACTTTGGACCACGCGTCGTTCACCCAGCTCATCGACCGGGGGTACTCCGACGCCGCCGAGGTGACCGGGGAGGCCCTTCGTCCCACGTGGTCGCAGTGGCCGGTGGGGCCGCCGGTCACCCTGGACCACGTGCTGTTCGACCGGCGGCTGGGGGCGGCGTCCGCGGCGGTCTACGACCTGCCCGGCAGTGACCACAACGTGCTGTTCACCGACCTGGTGCTGCCCCGCTAGAGAACCGCGGGGACAGGGCCTACAGGCGCTCCTGGATGGCGGTGAGCGCTTCGAGGGCGCCGACCGGCAGGGAGACGCCACGGTTGTGGCGGATGTCAGGCTCCCGGGGGTTGATGCGGATGAGGGCGCCGGTCGCCGCACCCGCGAGTTCGGCGTACCGGCGGACGGTGGGAACGGCCTGGCCCGCGCCGATCTCCACGACGGTGACCTTGCGGCCGCGCCGCCACCCGTTCACCGCGTCGAGTTGGGCTTGGCTGCGGTCGGGGACCCAGTGGGCGTCGCCGAACATCAGGATGTTGGGGCGGGCGAGGCTGCCGCAGGACGGGCAGGCGGGGAGGTCGCCCACGGCGCGCATGGTGTCCGGGTCGACGGTGATGTCCTGCGTGGAGGGCCAGATGTCGCTCCGGCACGGCAGGGTGCACTGGAGGTGGTGAATCGACCCGTGCACCTCGGCGACGTCGGCGAAGCCCGCCTTCTGGAACTGGCCGTCGACGTTGGAGGTGAAGACCCGGGCACCCCAGGAGCGGAGGATGGCGAAGCCCCCGTGCGGGATCGTGTCGCGGTAGAGGTGGGTGCGGTGGCCGTAGAAGCCCCACGCCAACTCCGGGTCGTCGGCGAAGTGCACGGGGTCGGCCAGCTCCTCGAAGGCCAGGCCCAGGCGCGCGTACGGGGGGTACGCGCGCCAGAAGCCCTGGTTGCCCCGGAAGTCCGGGAGGCCGGAGTCGACGCCCATGCCCGCCCCGGCGCACACCAGGACCGCGTCGGCCTCCCGGATGAGGTCAGCCGCCCGCTCGAAGCTCACTCAGCCGGGCGGGGGCTCGTGCTCTGGACGACCTCGAACTCCAGCAGCGCCGAACCGGTGCCCACCGGCTTGGCGCGCTCGCCGGAGTGCGCCTCCTTGGCGGAGCCCTTCATCCAGGCCTGGAAGTGCTCCTCGGTCTCCCACCGGGTGTAGACGAAGTAGCGGGTCTCCCCGCCGGTCGGCCGGAGGAGTTCGAACCCGAGGAAGCCGGGTTCGCCGTCCACCGCGCCCAGCCGGGCGGCGAACCGCTTCTCCAGCTCGGGGCCGGAGCCGTCGGGGACCTCAATCGCGTTGATCTTCACCACTGCCATGCCCCCAGCGTACTGGCGTCCACCGCCACCCCGCTCCATCCATCCACAGCCCTCTTGGGGCGGGAGCGGAAAAGCCGGAAGGCGGCCTCCCCGTGGGGAGACCGCCTTCCGGTTCAGAACTCAGGCTCAGCCCTCGGCCGAGTCCTCGCCTGCCTCGCCGCCACCGGGGGCGGAGAGCTCGACCGGCGGGGAGTCGGGGACCTGCGACGGCTTGGCCTCACCGCGGAAGACGAACTTCGCCTTGTCGGTGGAGCCCTCGCCGCCGTCCCAGCCCTCGACGTCGGCGATGATGATCTGGCCCGGCTGGATCTCGCCGAACAGGATCTTCTCCGAAAGCTGGTCCTCGATCTCGCGCTGGATCGTGCGGCGCAGCGGGCGGGCGCCCAGCACCGGGTCGAAACCGCGCTTGGCCAGCAGCAGCTTGGCGCGCTCGGTCAGCTCGATCGCCATGTCCTTGTTCTTCAACTGCGTCTCGACCCGGCCGATCATCAGGTCCACCATGGTGATGATCTGCTGCTCGTTGAGCTGGTGGAAGACGATGATGTCGTCGATGCGGTTGAGGAACTCCGGGCGGAAGTGCTTCTTCAGCTCGTCGTTGACCTTGTTCTTCATCCGCTCGTAGTTCGAGCCCTGGTCGTTGCCGCTGGTGAAGCCCAGGCCCACGGCCTTGGAGATGTCCTGGGTGCCGAGGTTCGAGGTGAAGATGATCACGGTGTTCTTGAAGTCCACCGTGCGGCCCTGGCCGTCGGTCAGGCGACCGTCCTCCAGCACCTGCAGGAGGGTGTTGTAGACCTCCTGGTGCGCCTTCTCGATCTCGTCGAACAGGACCACCGAGAACGGCTTGCGGCGCACCTTCTCGGTGAGCTGGCCGCCCTCCTCGTAGCCCACGTACCCGGGAGGGGCACCGAAGAGCCGCGAGGCGGTGTAGCGGTCGTGGAACTCGCCCATGTCGATCTGGATGAGGGCGTCGTCCTCGCCGAACAGGAAGTTCGCCAGCGCCTTCGACAGCTCGGTCTTGCCGACACCGGACGGGCCGGCGAAGATGAACGAACCCGAGGGGCGCTTGGGGTCCTTGAGGCCCGCGCGGGTGCGGCGGATCGCCTGGGAGACGGCCTTGACGGCGTCCTCCTGGCCGATGATCCGCTTGTGCAGCTCGTCCTCCATGCGGAGCAGACGGGTGGTCTCCTCCTCGGTGAGCTTGAAGACGGGGATGCCGGTCCAGTTCGCCAGGACCTCGGCGATCTGCTCGTCGTCCACCTCGGCGACGACGTCGAGGTCGCCGTCCTTCCACTGCTTCTCCCGCTCGGCCTTCTGGCCGAGGAGCTGCTTCTCGTTGTCGCGCAGCTTGGCGGCGCGCTCGAAGTCCTGCGCGTCGATCGCGCTCTCCTTCTCGCGGCGCACGTCGGCGATCTTCTCGTCGAACTCGCGCAGGTCCGGCGGCGCGGTCATCCGGCGGATGCGCATCCGCGCGCCCGCCTCGTCGATCAGGTCGATCGCCTTGTCCGGCAGGAACCGGTCGTTGATGTAGCGGTCGGCCAGCGTGGCCGCGGCGACCAGGGCGGCGTCGGTGATCGTGACGCGGTGGTGCGCCTCGTACCGGTCGCGCAGGCCCTTGAGGATCTCGATGGTGTGCTCGAGCGACGGCTCGCCCACCTGGATCGGCTGGAAGCGGCGCTCCAGCGCGGGGTCCTTCTCGACGTACTTGCGGTACTCGTCGAGCGTGGTGGCGCCGATGGTCTGCAGCTCACCGCGGGCCAGCATCGGCTTGAGGATGGAGGCCGCGTCGATCGCGCCCTCGGCGGCACCGGCCCCGACGAGGGTGTGGATCTCGTCGATGAACAGGATGATGTCGCCGCGGGTCTTGATCTCCTTGAGGACCTTCTTCAGGCGCTCCTCGAAGTCACCGCGGTAGCGCGAGCCCGCGACCAGGGAACCCAGGTCGAGGGTGTAGAGCTGCTTGTCCTTGAGGGTCTCGGGCACCTCGCCCTTGACCACCATCTGCGCCAGGCCCTCGACGACGGCGGTCTTGCCGACGCCGGGCTCGCCGATGAGGACCGGGTTGTTCTTGGTGCGCCGCGACAGCACCTGCATGACCCGCTCGATCTCCTTGGTCCGGCCGATGACCGGGTCCAGCTTGCCCTCGCGGGCGGACGCGGTCAGGTTGCGGCCGAACTGGTCGAGCACCAGCGACGACGACGGGGTGCCCTCGCCGCGACCGCCGGTCTCGGTGGACTCCTTGCCGCCCTGGTAGCCCGACAGGAGCTGCAGGACCTGCTGGCGGACCCGGTTGAGGTCGGCGCCGAGCTTGACCAGCACCTGGGCGGCGACGCCCTCGCCCTCGCGGATCAGGCCGAGCAGGATGTGCTCGGTGCCGATGTAGTTGTGTCCGAGCTGCAGCGCTTCGCGCAGTGACAGCTCCAGGACCTTCTTGGCCCTCGGGGTGAAGGGGATGTGCCCGCTCGGCGCGTGCTGGCCCTGGCCGATGATCTCCTCGACCTGCTGCCGCACGCCTTCCAGCGCGATCCCCAACGACTCGAGCGCCTTGGCGGCGACACCCTCACCCTCGTGGATCAAGCCCAGGAGGATGTGCTCGGTGCCGATGTAGTTGTGGTTGAGCATCCGGGCCTCTTCTTGGGCCAGGACGACCACCCGCCTCGCGCGGTCGGTGAACCTCTCGAACATTCGCACTCCCTGACTGCTGCGCCGGCGGCCCTCATCCGCTCCGCTCGGATCGGATTCAGCACCGTGGGACCACTGTAGTAGGCCCGACGCAAGCTCTCAGTGCCACTTGCGGCCGAACCCCCGTGGCGCCGTTGCCCGGTGGTCCCTTCGTTGTGTCCAACGTGCGGTGACCGGGAGGGATTCCGCAACCGGGGCCGTGTCCGCTGAGCGCGAACACGCGCCGGGAGCACCCCTTCCGTGGGCTTCGCCACCCGGGAAAGCGCACCGCGGGCTGTTCCGGTGGCCGACCGCGCGGGATACTGGGTAAGGTAAGGCATACCTCAGTAACCGTACGGAGCAGAAGGGCCACGCCATGTGGACCAGCGGCCACGTCGCACACCGTGACGGTACCCGCCGGTGACGACCGGGTACCGGGTCCGGCCCGACGCCCTGGACCGGCGCGGGCCCCTGGCCGACTCGCTGTCCAGGGTGAACCCGCGGCAGGCGCGCGTCGAGCTGCGGTACGGCCTGCCCGGGGGCGCACCGAGGTGGACCACCTGCGCGGACTTCCTCGACCTGCCCGACGGGTTCGACCGCTGGCGGTCCGGGCTGGCGGGTTGGCTGCGGGCCCAGTACGGGGATTCGCCCGATCGGACGACCGCCGGTTACGTGATGTCCTGGTACCTGACCGTCCCCGGCTACCTGGCCGGGCTGCTGTTCCACCACGAGCGGCGGGTCCCGTCGCTGCGCCCGGAGGACCTGGCGTTCCGGATGGCCGAGCCCCGCCCGCACCCGGACGCGATCGCGGTGCTGAACCCGAACTTCGCCTGCCTGCCCGACGACCCGGCCGCGGGCACCGCCGAGGCCACCGCGGTCGCCGACGAACGGGCGCTGGCCGCGGTGCTGCGCGGCCGGTTCGCCGCGCACGCGAGCCGGTTCGCCGACGTGTTCGGCCCGCAGGTCCGGTTCGGCAGGCGGATGCTCTGGGCGGCGGCGACCGACGCGCTCGACAACGCCCTGTGGCTCGCGGGCCGCTACGGCGGCGACGAGGGCGCCGGGGTGCTCGACGCGGCCCTGGTCCTCGACGACGGCCCGGCGCCGTTCACCTCGGGGTCGACGCTGCGCGCGGTGCACCCCGCCGACGGTGGCCCGGTCGAGTGGACCAGGCGCCGGGAGAGCTGCTGCTTCCACTACCTGCTCGCCGCCGGGCAGGGCACCTGCTCCACCTGCCCGCGGGTGTGCCCCAAGGGGTGAGCGTTCCGGGTGGGACCGGAGTGACGAATGCGACTCCGATCACCCGGGGGAATCACCGGGGCGCACCGGCGGACAACTCCGCCCGCGAATTCGCGCGGACTCGCCGAAGATCATCGGAATGCCCGAAGGGGCACCGGCGCACCGGTGCCCCTTCGGACCTGTCCGCGTTTCGGGCTCAGGCCTGCTCGTTGTAAGCGTCGAGAACCTCCGACGGGATTCGGCCGCGATCGGAGACCTTCATCCCCTGCTTGCGCGCCCACTCGCGAATTGCCTGGTTCTGCTCGCGGTCGGCGGACGCCGTGCGCGGGGCGCGGCCGACCGCGACCTTGCCCGGCACGCGCTTGCGGCCACCGGAACGGCGCGCGCTGTCGATGAAGTCGGCGAGCGCCTCGCGCAGTTTGTCGGCGTTGTCCGAGGACAGATCGATCTGGTAGGACGCGCCGTCGAGGCCGAACTCGACCGTCTCCTCAGCGATCGACCCATCGAGGTCGTCGACGAGCGAAACAGTGACCTTCTGCGCCATATGGGCCTCCTCGGGCTGGAATGTACCGGCTCATTGAGCGACTCGGCCACCATGTGGTGAATTGCTCCCGGGAAGCAGGTTAGCGCAAATCCACCGGATTGCGTTAGCGCCCGATACCCGAACGGGTCACCCGCACGGGGGGAGTGAAAGCGGATCGGTCCCCGGGGCACTCGCCATACCCGACAACGCGGAACTCGCCGAGCACCGGGGCGGAACTCGCGCGAATGCGATGTCGGCCGGTCGGCGCCGTCCCGGTCGGTGCCGAACGGGCCCGGCCGAACGCGGGGACACCCGAGCGCCCGCGGGCGTGCCCCGCACGCCCGCGCCACTGCCGAACGCGGTTCCCGGGACGGGCGCGACCCCACCCGGAACGCGCGCCGCGGCGGTCCCGCCGGGGACGCACACCCGGGTCGTGGCAAGGCGAACTCCCCCACCGGGTATCGCCGGGGGACGAGGCTACGGTGGCGCCATGGACTCCGAGGAGTTGTTCGCCAGGCGGGCCGCCTCATTCGGCTCCGTGGCCGCCGACTACACCCGCCACCGGCCCGGCTACCCCGTCGAGGCCATCGAGTGGGCCATCGGCGACCGCGACCGGGTGCTGGACCTCGCCGCGGGCACCGGGAAGCTGACCGAGAGCCTGCTGGAGCTGGGCCTGGAGGTCACCGCGGTCGAACCCGACCCGGCGATGCGCGCGGAGTTCACCCGGCTGTTCCCGGACGTGCCCGCCCTGGACGGCACCGCCGAGGAGATCCCGCTGCGCGACGCCTCGGTCGAGGCCGTGGTGATCGGGCAGGCCTACCACTGGTTCGACCCCGCCCGCGCCCTCCCGGAGATCGTCCGCGTCCTGCGCCCCGGCGGCGTCCTGGCCGCCCTCTGGAACCACGACGACCTGACGGTGCCCTGGGTGGCCGGGCTGGAGAAGCTGACCACCACCACCGTCGGGGAACTCCCCCGGCAGCCGAGGGGCGTGCCGGAACACCCGCAGCTCAAGCCGCCGGAGCAGGTGCAGGTGCACCACTCGCAGCGGCGGACCGTGGAGTCGATGATCGCCACCCTGCGGACGCAGAGCCACATCTCCCAGGCCCCGGAGGAGGAGCGGGAAGCGGTGCTGAACCAGGTCCGGTCCTACCTCCAGACGCACTCGGAGACCTCGGAGGGCGAGTTCGAGCGCCCCCTGATCACCACGGTGATCCGGGCCTTCCGCCGCTGACCGCAACTCCCCGACAATCGCAACCCCCGCGGCGAACCAGACCTCCCCCGGCAATCCAGACCTCCCTCGGCGAACCGACTTCCACAGCGATCCCGGCCCACGCGGTGCCGTCCCCGGCTCGCCGCGGATTCAGCCTTCCGAGGGATACGAGTTGTCCACAGGCAAGATCCACTTCCCCCCGCTTTCCCCTTTGCCCCGGTAGAATGGCCGCAAGGACGCGGGTCCCCTTGGGAGGGTGGGGGTTGTGGATGGTTACGCGCGCGCGAGAAAAAGCGGCGTGTGTGCTTGGTTCGGGTTCGCCAGTGGTGGGGTTGTCGGCCGAGGTCGGAGTGCCGACGGGTTTTCGGGTCCGGTGGGTCGGTTTCACCGGGGAAAGCCGGGGAGCGAAAGCCGGGTTTCGTGATGCCGCTCGCGCGGTGCCGACAACGGGGATAGGCGAATCAGCGTTGGTTTCGCTCGTAGATGAGGCGGAGGCCCTGGAGGGTCAGGTCCGGTCGGTGGTGGGTGATGGTGGTGGTTTCGTCGATGACTATCGGGGCGAGACCACCGGTGGCGATCACCGCGATGTCGTCGGTGTGGCCGGTGTCGCGCAGTTCCCGGGTGATCCGGGCGACCAGTCCGTCTATCTGGCCCGCGTAGCCGTACATGATGCCCGATTGCAGGCATTCCACCGTGTTCTTGCCGATCACCGACCGGGGGCGCACCATCTCCACTTTGCGCAGGGCGGCGGCCCGCGACGCCAGCGCGTCGACCGAGATCTCGATGCCGGGGGTGAAGGCGCCGCCGAGGAATTGGCCCTTGGCTGAGATGACGTCGATGTTGGTGGAGGTGCCGAAGTCGATCACCACGCACGCGGTGCCGAAGTAGTGGTGCGCGGCGAGGGTGTTGGCGATGCGGTCGGAGCCGACCTCCTTGGGGTTGTCGACCAGCAGCGGGACCCCCGTCCTGACCCCGGGTTCGACGATGACCCTGGGCAGGGACCGGTAGTGGCGGCCCAGCATGGCGCGCACCTCGCGCAGGACCGCCGGGACCGTCGACAGGGCGGCCACGCCGGTGACCCGTTCCGCGTGCTCGCCGAGGAGCCCGCGCATGGTGAGGGCAAGTTCGTCGGCGGTGATCCTGGCGTCGGTGCGCATCCGCCAGTCGCGGAGGAGGTCGTCGGCGTTGTGCAGGCCGAAGGCGATGTTGGTGTTGCCGACGTCGATCGTGAGCAGCAAGGGTCAGCTCTCGTGCGCCAGGAGGGCGTCCAGCCGGGCCGCGTCGACCGTCTCCGCGCCGCTGGTCAGCTCGGTGCCCTCGGGGACGTGGGCGGCGTCCGCGCCCAGGTGCACGACCCTGTTGTCCGCGTCGACGAAGACGACCTTCGGGGCGAAGGCCGCCGCCTCGGCGCTGTCCATCAGGCCGTAGGCGATGAGGATGACGATGTCGCCGGGGTGCACGAGGTGGGCGGCGGCGCCGTTGATGCCGATGACACCGCTGTCGCGCTCCCCCTCGATCACGTAGGTCTCCAGGCGGGCGCCGTTGGTCACGTCGACGATGGCGACCTGCTCGCCGGGCAGCAGGTCGGCCGCCTCCATGAGCACCGGGTCGACCGTCACCGAACCCACGTAGTGCAGGTCGGCCTGGGTGACCGTGGCGCGGTGGATCTTCGACTTCAGCATGGTGCGGAACATGGGCCGGTCCTTCTGGCGGGGGGCTAGACGTACTGGGCGAGGTCCTGGGTGCCGAGCAGCACCGGGACGTTGTCGATCAGGCGGGTGGTGCCGAGGCGGGCCGCCACCAGCAGGCGGGCGTCGCCGCCGTCCGGGGCGGGACCCAGCTCGGGGTCGCGCAGGGCGAGGTAGTCGACCTTCAGCTTCGGGGTCCCGTCGAGCACGGCCCGGGCCGCTTCGAGGACCGCGGTCGCCCCACCGGCACCGGCGTGCCCGCCCGCGGACAGGGCCGCGGACAGGGCGACGGCCGCCGTGCGCTGGGCGTCGTCGAGGTAGGCGTTGCGGGAGGACTTGGCCAGCCCGTCGCGGTCGCGGACGGTGGGGACCCCGACCACCTGGGTCTCCATGTCCAGGTCGCGCACCATCTTCTTGATCAGGACGAGCTGCTGGTAGTCCTTCTCACCGAACATGGCGTAGTCCGGGCGGACGATGTTGAGCAGCTTCGCCACCACCGTCAGCACCCCGGCGAAGTGCCCGGGCCGCACCGCCCCCTCCAGCTCCTCGCCCAGGGGTCCGGGGTGGACGGTCACCTGCGCGCCCGGCGTGTAGAGGGCCTCGACCGGCGGGGTGAGGACCAGCTCGACCCGCTCGGCCTCGCACACCGCCAGGTCGGCCTCCAGCGGCCGCGGGTAGCGCTCGAAGTCCTCACCCGGCCCGAACTGCAACGGGTTCACGAAGATCGACGCGACCAGCACCGTGTTCGGGATGCGGCGGGCGCGGGCCATCAGCTCCCGGTGGCCCTCGTGCAGGGCACCCATGGTGGGCACGAATGCGATCTTGCGGCCGGTGGCCCGCAGCGCGCGGGTGACCCTGGCCAACTGCTGCGGGTCGTCGTGGACGTGCAGCTTCCCGGCGGTGAAGCGCGGGGCGGTCATCGTTGCTCCTGTGGTGGTTCGTGGTCGAGGGCGGCCAGGACGTCCGGAAGCTGGTCGGGGCGCAGCAGGCCCGCGGCACCCGCCCGGTCGGCGGTGCGGGCCGCCAGCGCCCGGTAGGCGGGCAGCAGGTCGGGGGCGTGCTCACCGAGCACGTCGACGTGCTTGGCCACGGTGCCGCTGTCACCGCGGGCCACCGGACCGGTGAGGGCGCGGTCACCGTGGCGCAGCGCGTTGTCCAGGGCGGCCGAGAGCAGCGGGGCGATCACCCGCTCGGCCAGGCCGGGGGCGGTCACGCCCGCTTCGCGCAGCAGGTCGGCGCAGTCACCCACCAGCGTCATCAGGTGGTTGGCGCCGTGCGACAGGGCGGTGTGGTAGAGCGGCCGGACGGCTTCGGCGATGCGCACCGGCTCGGCACCCACCTCAACCACCAGCGCCTCGGCCACGCTCCAGGCCACCTCGTCCCCGTCGGCCGCGGTGACGCCGAAGGAGCAGGTCGCCACCCGGTGCAGGTCCTCGGCGCGGCCGGTGAAGGTCATCACCGGGTGCATGGCCAACGCCAACGCACCCGCGTCGACAGCCGGTTGCAGCACACCGACCCCGTTGGCACCGGAGGTGTGCACGACGATCTGCCCCGGCCGCAGCGCACCGGCGGCGGCGAGACCGCGCACCATGCCCGCCAACCGGTCGTCGGGGAGGGCGAGCAACACCAGGTCGGCGTTCGCGGCCACCTCGTCCGGCGGCCGGATCGGGGTGCCGGGCAGCAGTTCCTCGGCCCGGCGCAGCGATTCGCGGGACACCGCGGCCGCGGCGGTCACGGTGTGCCCGGCCCGCCCCAGGGCGGCACCCAGCACGGCACCAACGCGCCCCGCCGACACCACACCGACCCGCAACCGCGCAGGCCTGCTCACGACGCACCACCGGAGACCGGCACAACACCGAACGACATCGCCACGGCTCCTCGACCTCGTTCCAGTCCCGCATCGGCGCGGGTACCGGACGACGGCCGCGAGAGTAGCCGCCGCCGGGCCGGGGGGTGGCATCCGGGTGACGGCCACCACGCTGTCCGCTGGACCACAACGGCCCAGCCGCACCCGGGAAGCGCCGTGCTGCCGGGAGCCGCACCCGGCACGGACCCGAGCCGCCAAGACCGGACGGCCCGCCATCGAAGCCAGCCGGTCACCCAGAACGCCGCCTGCGCAGCAACCAACCACCCACAAACCACCGGCCCGGCCACCAACTTGCCCGATCCCCACCGACCACCCCACCGCAAGCCGAGTCACCGGCCGCCCAAACCCACCGGGTGCAGCGACCGACCACCCCACCAACCGCTGGTCTGGCGATCAGCCACCCGAAATCCCACCAGGCGCTGCCACCCACCGCCCCAAACCCGGCGGCCCACCACGCCGAGCCCCACCGGCACAGCCGCCGACCACCCACCAACCGCCAGCCGAGCGACCCGCCACATCGGACCCACCCGGCGCAGCCGCCGACCACCCCACCAACCGCCAGCCCGGCGGCCAACCACCAGCGGCCCACCGGGCGCAGCGGCAACCACCCCACCAACCACCGGCCAGGCGGCCAGCCACCAGCAGCCCCACCGGGCGCAGCGAAACCCGGCCACCCAACGAACCGGCG
>NZ_AYXG01000086.1 GCF_000564855.1 Actinokineospora spheciospongiae | reverse complement strand
CGGGCGCCCCTCGCCGTCGTACCGGACGAACGTCCCCTCGGGGGCGAGCGCCTGGCTGTCGACGAACTCGCCGGTGCCCTCCAGCCGGGCGGCGAAGTCGTTCATGTACCGCACGTGGGCCGAGATCTCCTCCGGCGTCCACTGGGCCATGGGCACGTCGTTGACCGCCGACGGGGCGCCGCGGTAGTGCTTGAGCAGCAGGTACTTGGCCATGGTGGGTTGTCTCCTCAGTACTGGCGCGACCCCATTCTGGTCGCTCTCACCCCGGGGACGGAGCCGGGCACTGGTTCTCGACACCGCAGGCGAAATCTCCTGGATTTTTTCCGGGGGGCCGTCCGCACCCGATCCCACCGCGCTCCCGACCCGTGGTTGACTCGACGTCGTTCGAGCACCCGAGGGGAAGAGGACCGCTGCGATGTCGTCGTTCCTGGACCGCAAGTTGACGCGCCGGTTCCAGACCTACGACCTCGACCGGGACGGGTTGGTCGACGCGGCCGACTTCGAGCGGGCCTGCGCCAACCTGGGCGCCGAGTACGGCCTCCCCGACACCGACCCCGGGCTGCGCAGGCTGCGCGAACTCATGGGCGGGCTCTGGCGGCACCTGGCCGCCGCGGCCGACACCGACGGCGACGGCCGGATCGACCTGGCCGAGTACAAGCGGGCGTTCACCGCGGGCCTGCTGGAGACGCCGGAGAACTTCGACCGCGTCTACGTGCCCTTCCTCGACGCGCTGATGGCCATCGCCGACACCGACGGCGACGGCCGGTTGTCCGCCGAGGACGAGGTGCGCTGGACCCGGGGCCTGATGGCCCTGCCGGACGCGACCGGGCGCGACGTCCACCGGCGGCTCGACACCGACGAGGACGGCTACATCGGCACGGCCGAACTGCTGTCGGCGATCCGCGAATTCTACTTCGACGACAGCCAGGGCTCGGCCGGGGAGTTCCTGCTGGGGCCGCTGCCGGAATGACGGCGCCGGGCTGACCCGCGGGGGTCGATCCCGGGCGCGGTGGAACGGGTCCGCCGGTCCGGGCGTCCCCGTGGTGGGGTCGGGTACCGTCGACGGCCGGTCCGACGGAAGGGGGTCCGCGTGCTGCTGCCCTGGCTGTGCATCACCCTGGGCATCGCCTTCGGGTCCGCCGTGGTCCCGTTCGTCAGCATCGAGCTGTTCGTGATCGGGCTGGCCACGCAGCAACCGCAGATCTCCTGCCTGCTCCTCGGCGCCGCGGTGGCGGTCGGGCAGGTCGGGGGCAAGCTGCTGTACTACTACGCCGGGCGGGGATCGATCCACCTGCCCGCGTTCCTGCACCGGCGGCCCAGGCCGCTGACCGCGCGGCGGGCCCGGTGGGAACTGCGGACCAAGCGGCTGCGGGCGTGGGTGGAGACCGTGCGGGCCAAGTGCGAGGAGCACCCGCACTGGATGCTGGGCACCTACAGCGTCAGCTCCGTGGTGGGGCTGCCGCCGTACATGGCGACCGTGGTGCTGGCGGGGCTGGTGCGGATGCGGTTGAGCACGTTCATCGGGGCCGGGCTGGTGGGCCGGTTCATCCGGTTCAGCCTGTTGGCGGCCTCACCGGCGCTGTTCGCGGGCTGGTTCCTCTAGGAGCAGGGCGCGCAACGCCACCCAGGCGCCACCGGGGAACCACAGCTCCGCGCCCCGGCTCTTCGAGTCGCGAACGCCGACGCGGGGCCCGTGGACGACCTCCGCGCAGTTGCCGCTGTCCCCGCTGAAGCTGCTGCGCCGCCACCTGCTCGCCACGTGCTCCCCTTTCCCCTGCTCACGACGGCGGACCGCTTCGCCGGTGGTGGGCACCCGCGAACCGGTCCACGCGCCGAACCCCTACCGGCCCTTGACGACCAACTGGTCCAACAGGTCCGCGGTGGCCGCCGCGACGGCGTCCACCGCGGCCTCGAAGGCCGCCGCGTTGTGCGCGGCCGGTGCGCGGAAACCGGAGATCTTGCGCACGTACTGCAACGCCGCAGCGCGGACGTCGTCGTTGCCCGCCTCCTCGACGTACGGGGGCCTCAGGGTCTTGATGCTGCGACACATGACCCCATGGTGCACCCAGGCACCGACAATCACGAGGTCGCGGACCCGACCGGTTCCACGTTGTCGGCCGGAGCCGCCCCGGTGCTGTCGGTGTCGTCGGTGCTGTCGACCAGGGCCACCCGCGCGTCGTCCGGTTCGTGGCGCAGCGGCGCGCGCCAGTACGGGTCCAACGCCGGGGAGAGCGCCACCAGCGCGAGCAGCACCAGCAGCGCCGACCCCGGGGCGAACCCGCCGGGGAACAACGCCCCGGCACCCGCCACCACCACCAGCCCGGCCCTGGCGAACTGGCGCGCCCCGACCGGGGCCACCTCCCCGCTCAGGCACCCGCACGAGGACCCCGGCGCCGCCGACCTGGCGTAGCCGAGGTAGGCGACCATGCCCGCGCCCAGCAGCACCGCCGCCACCGCGCCGACCGGCCGCACCGCCGGAACCAGCAGGGCGACGGCAACCAGCGCCTCCACTCCCCCGACCACCCGGTGCGCCGGCCCGACCCGCTCAGCACCGACCAGCCCGCGCAGCGCCGAGCGCCGGACCGCCGCGGACGCGGAGGGCACCAGCAGCTTGAAGCCCGCCGCCCACAGCAGGACCACGGCCAGCGCGACCGCAGGGGCCGCACCCACCCAGCCGAACATCAGCGCCTCCCCGGAGCGTGTCTCAAAACAGCCCGACCACCCAGGAAGCCGGCGGCTCAGCCAAGCAGATGCCCGGGTGGGTGGAAGTACTCGGCCAGCCGACCACCCAGGAAACCGCCAGCCCGGCCAAGCAGATGACCAGGTGAGCAGATGCGCTTGGCTGGCCTCCCACCCCCGAAACCGCCGGCCCGGTTACGGAGATGCCCGGGTGGGTGGATGCGCCTGGTCAGCCGACCACCCCCGAAACCGGCGGCCCGGCGAGCGAACTGCCCGGGTGGGTGGATGTGTTTGGCCGGG
>NZ_AYXG01000085.1 GCF_000564855.1 Actinokineospora spheciospongiae | reverse complement strand
ACTCGTCCACACCACCACATTCCACACCCACACCCAAGCCCGCCGAGAAATCAGCGCCTACATCGAACTGTTCTACAACCACACCCGGCTCCACTCCACCCTCGGCTACATCACCCCCAACGAAGCCGAAAACCGTTACCACCACACCGAAACAGCAGCCTGAAACCCACTAAACCACCGTCCGAGAAATCCATGGCAGACCATGCCCGGGTGGGTGGATGTGTTTGGCCGGGGGTGGCGATCATGTGACAGCCT
>NZ_AYXG01000084.1 GCF_000564855.1 Actinokineospora spheciospongiae | reverse complement strand
CACATGATCGCCACCCCCGGCCAAACACATCCACCCACCCGGGCGTTTGCTTGGTCGGGCCGCCGGTTTCGGGGGTGGCCGGCTGGCCAATCGCATCCGCCTGCCCGCGCATCCGCCTGCCCGGCGTTTGTGTGGCCGAGTCGCCGGGCCGTCGGTGTGTCGGTGTGTCGGGTGGTCGGCGGCTACGTTGGCGGGTCTCGGTGTCGGATTTGCCGTGTTGACCGGTTTGCGTTGTGCCGTCAGGGGGTTTGACGGTTCTTTGACGGATTCCGCCGCCGTGTTGACCCGTGCTGTGCCGGGTGCGGATGCTCGTGGGGCCCGGTTGGGGCGTGTCCCCGCTCGACCCGGGCGTGCAACCCTGCCACGAGGAGCATCGATGACACGCAGAACGGTGACGGCCGGGCTCGCCCTGGTCGTCCTCGCTGGTTCGGCGGTGGGAACCCCCGCCTCCGCCGCCCCGGTCGTCCCGGACGTCCCGGACGCGCAGACCCGCGCCCTGGGCGCGGCCGACCGGGTCGCGGCGACCGCGCTCGGCGCGGGTCCGGACGAGGTCTACCGGCGGGGCCTGGTCACCCCGTGGGTGGACGGCCTCCACTCCGTCGCCTACGAGCGCACCTACCGCGGCCTGCCGGTCGTCGGCGGTGACGCGACCGTGTTGACCGACGGCAACGGGTCGGTGCGCGCCAGTGCCAAGGCCAGCGGTGTGACGGTGCGGATCGGCACCGCGCCTGCGGTCACCGGTGAGGCCGCCGAGGCCACCGCCAGGCGTGAACTGGCCAGGGTCGACGCGGTCGAGTCCCGCTCGCTGGTGGTGAAGCTGACCGGCGACACCCCGAAGCTGGCCTGGCAGACCGTGCTCGGCGGCGCCACCGCCGAGGGCGAGAGCCACCTGACGGTCTGGGTCGACGCGGTCACCGGCACCGTGCTGGACCGGCACGACGACGTCGAGCACGGCACCGGCACCAGCCAGTGGAACGGCCCCAGCCCGCTGGCCATCACCACCAGCCAGTCCGGTGGCCGGTACCTGCTCAAGGACACCACCCGCCCGGGCCTGCAGTGCGCGGACTACAGCACCGGCCAGGTGTTCAGCAAGACCACCGACACCTGGGGCACCGGCAACGCCACCAGCAAGGAGACCGGCTGCGTCGACGTCATGTGGGCGGCGCAGAAGGAGTTCGACATGCTCAAGAACTGGTTGGGCCGCAACGGCCACACCGGTTCCGGCGGCAGTTGGCCCGCGCGCGTGGGCTACAACACCACCAACGCGTACTGGAACGGCTCCAGCGTCACCATCGGGCGCAACAGCGCGGGCCAGTGGATCGGCGCCATGGACGTCGTCGGCCACGAGTACGGCCACGGCCTCGACCAGTTCACCCCCGGCGGCGCCAACGGCGAGGCCGGGCTCGGAGAGGG
Source organism: Actinokineospora spheciospongiae (assembly GCF_000564855.1). Classification (GTDB taxonomy): domain Bacteria; phylum Actinomycetota; class Actinomycetes; order Mycobacteriales; family Pseudonocardiaceae; genus Actinokineospora; species Actinokineospora spheciospongiae. The sequence continues at coordinate 46,265 of NZ_AYXG01000084.1, read as the reverse complement.
CACAGGGGACATCTTCGGCGCGCTGACCGAGGCATACGCCAACGAGCCCGCCCCGTACGACACCCCGGGCGACTACCTCGTCGGCGAGAAGGTCAACCTCACCGGCAACGGGCCGATCCGCAACATGTACAACCCGTCGCTGGTCAACAACCACCCCAACTGCTACTCCGCGTCGATCCCGAGCACCGAGGTGCACGCCGCGGCCGGGCCGCTGAACCACTGGTTCTACCTGCTGGCCGAGGGCTCCAACCCGGGCGGCGGCAAGCCGGTCAGCCCGACCTGCGACAGCAGCTCGGTGACCGGGATCGGCATCCAGGCGGCGGGCAAGGTCTTCTACGGGGGAATGCTGCTCAAGACCAGCGGCATGACCTACAAGAGGTACCGCACCGCCACCCTCACCGCGGCGAAGAACCTCGACGCCACCTGCAACCTCTACAACCGGACCAAGGCCGCGTGGAACGCCGTCAGCGTCCCCGCGCAGACCGCCGACCCGACGTGCACCGCGTTCGCCAGGGGCTCCACTGTGGACTCGATCGGCGCGGTGGACTCGATCGGTGCGGTGGACGTCCTCGGTGGCGCCTCCGCGCAGGCCGCGCCGAACGTGGACGTGGCCAAGGTGCAGGCGCACCTGACCCAGTTCAACGCGCTGGCCACGCAGAACGGCGGCAACCGGCGCGCGGGCTCGGCGGGCTACACCGCCTCCGTCGCCTACCTCAAGGGCAAGCTCCAGGCGGCGGGCTTCACCGTCGCCGAGCAGACCTGCACCAGTTGCAACTACCGTTCCAACAACCTGATCGCCGACTGGCCCGGTGGCGACACCAGCCAGACGGTCATGTTCGGCGCGCACCTCGACAGCGTCTCGGCCGGACCGGGCATCAACGACAACGCCTCCGGGTCCGCGGTGCTGCTGGAGAACGCCCTGCAACTGGCCGCGGCGAACCCGGCGATGGCCAAGCACGTGCGGTTCGCCTGGTGGACCGACGAGGAGTCCGGCCTGCTCGGCTCGCGCTTCTACGTCAACTCGCTCACCTCGGCGCAGCGGACGGCCATTAAGGCGTACTACAACTTCGACATGGTCGGGTCGCGGAACGCGGGCTACTTCATCAACAACATCTCCACCGCCGTCTCCGCCCCGATGAAGGCGTACTGGGACTCCCTGGGCCTGGCGCCCGAGGAGAACGTGGAGGGCGCGGGCCGCTCGGACGACTACTCGTTCAAGAACGCGGGCATCCCCTCCTCCGGCTACGCCACCGGCGCCTCGGCGCGCAAGACCAGCGCCCAGGCCGCCAAGTGGGGCGGCACCGCGGGCGCCGCGTACGACGCCTGCTACCACAGCTCGTGCGACACCACGGCGAACATCAACGCCACCGCCCTGGACCGCACCGCCGACGGCGTGGCGCACACGATCTGGGCGCAGGCGGTCTCCAGCGGCGGCGGCACCACCTGCACCCCGGCGGAGCTGGTCGTCAACGGCGGCTTCGAGTCCGGCACCACGCCGTGGACCCTCAGCACCGGGGTCCGCGACAGCTCCACCTCCCAGGCGCCGCGCACCGGCACCTGGAAGGCGTGGCTGAACGGGAGCGGCAGCGCCAACACCGAGAGCGCCGCGCAGACGGTGACCATCCCCGCCGGGTGCACCGGCGCGGTGCTGACCTACTGGGCGCACGTGGACACCGCCGAGACCGGCACCCGCGTGTACGACCGGCTCACCGTCACCGTGGGCGGCACGTCGGTGGCCACCCTGTCGAACGTGGACGCGGCGGCCGGTTTCACCCAGCGGACCGTCCCCGTCGGCCAGTTCGCCGGGCAGACGGTGGCGCTGAAGTTCACCGGTGTCGAGGACGCGTCCTTGCAGACGAGCTTCGTCCTCGACGATATCTCCCTGCGGTCGGCGTAGCGACCCCACGCGTGCCCCTCCGACCACCGGTCGGAGGGGCACGCGCGTTCCTGGCCACTGTGGTCCACGACACATGGGTCGATCACGTCTTCGATGCCTCGACGCACTCGGTGCCGAGTGGTACCGCGTACCGATTCGTACTCGATACACTCCCGCCATGGACGACCGGCCACCACTGCGCGAGCGCAAGAGGCAGCGGGCCCGGCAGGAGATCGTCGCCGCGGCCTACGCCCTGTTCGCCGAACGCGGCTACGCGGGCGTCACCGTCACCGACATCACCGACCGGGCCGAGGTCGGCCGCACCACGTTCTTCCGGTACTTCGGCGACAAGCAGGAGGTCGTGTTCGCCGGGGAGCAGGAGCTGCTCGACGAGGTGCGCGCCCGCTACGAGCCGGTGCCGGTGCAGCGCGCCCCCGACCTGCGCACCGCCCTGGAGCTGATGCGCGGGCTGGTGCTGTCCATCTGCGCCGAGTCGGTGGTCGACGGCGAGAACTACCGGCTGCGCGAGCAGCTCATCGGCGACAACCCCGAGCTGGCCGACCGCGGTGGGCGCAAGCTGGACCGGCTGGTCGAGCTGGCCCGCGACATCCTGCGCGGGATGCGGGCCGACCAGCGGACCGCGGTGCTGGCTCCGTGGCTGGCCAGGGCCTGCTTCCAGGCGGGCCGGGAGCAGGCCGGGAGCGACCCGGACGCGCTCACCCCGGCGGTGGCGGCCGCCTTCGACGCCCTGCTGGGCGAGATCGGCGGCGGGGTGGGGCACCCGTGACGGTGGTCCCGCCCGGTGCGCCCGACCTGGTCGGGCGGGTGCGCGCCTGCTCGGCGGTGGCGGCCGGGCCCGGTGGGGCCGGGGGCGCGGGCCGCGCCTGCAGCGCCCACACGCCCCGCGACGGCCGTGCGCGCCCGGGTCGCGGGGCGTCAGACGGTGATGACGGCGTTGCCGTCCTCGTCCCGGTCGGCCACGTCCGGGTCGTCACTCCACGTGCCGTCCGCGGCCAGGTAGCGGAACGAGACGGTGGAGCCCGCGGGCACCACGACGGTGGTCGAGCGCAGGCCGCCGGTGCGGTTGCGCAGCCGGTGCGAGCCCGGGGTCCAGTCGTTGAAGCAGCCCACGACGCTGACCGGGCCGGGCGGGTCGTCGCGGTCGAGGGTGAAGGTCACCCGGTACTTGTTGAACGGCAGTGCCTTGGTGCTGATCACTCGTAACCTTTCCGTACGGTCGACGGCAGCCAGGATGCCGGGGATCGGGCCGCCCCGCTCGCTCTGGCCCGGGCGCGTCGCGGTTGCTTACACAGTCGTAACGCCTTTCGTAACGCTGTGATCTTTTATCCGATCTTCTCGGTGAAAATGAGACTGTGCGGTACCCGAACGGACCGCTTGGTACCCCAACCCTGCGCCGCTGGTCTCGGCCGGTGTGTCCGAGGTGACTCCGCGTGGCGACAACCGGTCGGAAGTGAAGACCACTCGGGTTTTTTTCACGTTTTGGGCTGCTTCGATCGTGAGCAGGGTTCGGGAGTTTTTTGTGTGTCAACCGCAAGATCTGTATCGGTCTCTCCTCAGTCTTGACCCAAAATTTTACCGATGCTACCTTTCCATTGTCGGTGTTTTATAAAGGAATGCGGTTTGTTCCTGTGCCTTCTCTGAATGCTTTTGGCCGAATCGTCAATGCCATTCACGGCGGCGTGGGAATTCTTCGTCACATCGGAATGGGTGTTCGGATGTCGCGCAAACGTGCCGCGGTGCTCGCGGCGGTCGCCATGCTCGCCGCACTGGTGGCCTGGGTGCCCGGTGCCTTCGGGGCGCAGGCGAGCGGGTTCGACACCCGCTTCGTGGACCTGCCCGCGCGGGACGGTGTCCTGCTGCGGACGATGGTGATGGAACCGAAGTCGCCCGGTCCGCACCCGCTGGCGATCGTCATCAGCGCCTGGGGCGGTGGGGTCACGCAGAACACCGTCCCCGCGGTGAACCTGGCGAACAAGGGCTACACCGTGCTCGCCTACGGCACCCGCGGTTTCGGCGAGTCCGGCGGCGAAGTGCAGGTCGCGGGCAGGCAGGACCTCACCGACGTCTCCGACGTCATCGACTGGGGCCTGGCCAACACCGAGTCCGACCCGAACCGGATCGGGGTCGCGGGCGTGTCCTACGGCGCGGGCATCGGCGTCCTCGCCTCCGGCACCGACCCGCGGATCAAGGCCGTGGCCTCGATGAGCGGCTGGAGCGACCTGGTGCGGTCGCTGTCGACCGAGAACACCCGGCACAGCCTCACCGCCCTGGTCCTGCACCTGTCCGGCAAGCAGAACGGCAGGCTCAGCTTCGAGTCCGACCAGATGCTCGCGGGCATCTACGACCCGAACCTCACCGACGCGCAGGACGACGCGATCAAGGCGTGGTCGCAGCAGCGGTCGCCGATCAACCGGGTCGCCGAGATCAACCGCAACCAGCCCGCGACGCTGATGATCCAGACCTGGAGCGAGACCGTCTTCGAGCCCGGTCAGATGGCCGACCTGTACACCCAGCTCACCGGTCCCAAGCGCCTGGAGATCCTGCCCGGCGACCACGCCGCCACCGAGTCCGGCGGCCTGCTCGGCCTGCCCAGCGGGGTGTGGAACTCGGTCTACCGCTGGTTCGACGCCCACGTGGCGGGCACCGACACCGCGATCGCCGCCGAGGCCCCGATCCAGGTCGTGCCGCGGCCGGGCACCAACAAGGCCGAGCCCGCGGGCGACTGGGCCGCGGTGCAGGGCCAGCGGCAGCAGAAGCTCTACCTCGGCGCGAAGCCCGCCGGGATGTTCGGCGGCGACGCCCAGCTACTGCCCTCGGCGCCCCCGGCGGCGTGGAAGACCGAGGTCAACGCCAACAAGGACACCCTGGCCAACGGGGGCATCCCGCTGGCGACCTACAGCCTGGAGGCGCTCAGCGGCAACCCGCCCACGGCGATGCTGCAGGTGCTCGACCGCTCCAGCGGCGGCATGTGGAACGGCCCCAAGGCGGCTTCGGCGCAGAAGATCCGCGGCTACATCACCGCCCACCTGGTCGTGAGCCCCCCGAAGGCGCAGGGCACCGTCGTGGCCTACGTCTACGACGTCGACCGGTTCGGCACCGGCAAGCTGATCAACTACACCCCCTACACCTGGCGCGGCGCGACCCCCGGCGCACCGCTGCCGCTCGACCTGCGGTTCACCCCCACGGCGTACAACCTCGCCGCCGGGCACCGGCTCGCGCTGGTGGTCGACTCCAAGGACGCGCTGTTCATCGACAAGAACACCGACGGCGGCAAGCTGGGCTTCCTGTCCTCGCCCGCGGACCCGTCCTGGATCGATGTCCCGTTCGCCGGGTGACCCCGCTCGACCCTCCCCGAGAACACCTGAAGGAGTTAGTCCCGTGACCGACGTCAGCGAGCAGGCCGCCACCGAGCGCCGGACGCAGTTCCACTCACTGAGCAAGGCCGGAATGGACTGGGACTCCCTGCCGCTGCGGTTGTTCGCCAAGGGCAACCGCCGCTTCTGGGACCCCGCCGCCATCGACTTCTCGCAGGACGCCGAGGACTGGGCCAACCTCAACGACGAGCAGCGCTTCATCGCCACCATGCTCTGCGCCCAGTTCGTCGGCGGCGAGGAGGCCGTCACCCAGGACATCCAGCCGTTCATCCAGGCCATGGGCGCCGAGGGCCGCTTCGGCGACGAGATGTACCTGACCCAATTCCTGTTCGAGGAGGCCAAGCACACCCAGGCCTTCCGGCTGTGGCTGGACGCGGTGGGGGTCAAGGAGGACCTGCACTCCCACGTCGAGGAGAACCCCGGCTACCGGGCGATCTTCTACGACGCCCTGCCCAACGCCCTGCACCGGCTCTCCTCCGACCCGAGCCCGGCCAACCAGGTGCGCGCCTCGGTGGTCTACAACCACGTGGTCGAGGGCGTGCTGGCGCTCACCGGCTACCACGTGTGGAACGCGGCCTGCCGCAGCAACGGCATCCTGCCCGGGTTGCAGCAGCTCATCCGCTCGATCGGCAACGACGAGCGCCGCCACATGGCCTGGGGCACCTTCACCTGCCGCAGGCACGTGGCCGCCGACGACGCGAACTGGCAGATCGTGCAGGACGAGATGCAGCGGCTGCTGCCGCACGCGATCACCCAGATCGAGTGGACGACCAAGCAGTTCGACGGCGACCCGTTCGACATGAAGCTCGACGGGGTCATGGAGTACGCGGGCAACCACGCGCTGCGCAGGCTCGGGGCGATCGAGGGCGCGCGCGGCATGTCCGTGGCCGCGATCGACCTGGACTACAGCCCCGAGCAGCTCGAAGAGCAGTTCCACACCGAGGACACCGCCGCGGCGGCCCAGGGGTGATCGGCGGCACCCCGCGGGCGCGCCCGCGGGGTGCGGCGGGGCGCGTGGGTCGTACGAGTGGTCGGGAGGGTGGATGACTTGTCACCGCGTTGACAACGAGGGCGCGAGTTTTCACCTCCGAACGCTAAGAAACATTGTTTTATGCAATTGGGCGTTTGTGGCGTAAACCCGAATGGTTGACACCCCGTGGCACCGGAAAATATGGTGGCGGTGGGTGGTCGAATTCTATTCTCAGATCGACCGGATCTGTCGGACCTCAATTGTCGATTCACATTTGGCCGCAATCTGAATTCCGGTCGAATGTTCAGCGGCGGGCGTTCGAACCCCTGACAACCCCGAGGACGGGACACGATGACTTCTGGTGGTGTGCGGACCGACAGCCCCGTGGCGGGGCCGGTGGTCGGCAACGACTCCCTGGCGACCCTGCTGGCCTGGTGGGCGCAGGAGCACGGCGACGAGGTCGCCATCACCTACCTGGACTACCGCTTCAGCGTCGACGGTGTCGCCACCTCGCTGACCTGGTCGGAGTTCGACACCAAGGTCAGCGCGGTCGCCGCTGAGGTGCAGGCGCACACGGCCGAGGGCGACCGGGTGGTCATCCTGGCCCGGCAGTCCACCGAGTACGTCGTGGCGCTGCTCGCGGCCATGCGCGCGGGCCGGATCGCGGTTCCGCTGTTCCAGCCGGACCTGCCGGGGCACGCCGACCGGCTGGCCGCGGTGCTCGCCGACTGCTCCCCGACCCTGGCGCTCACCCTGGACGACCAGCGCGAACTGCTCGACTCCTACTTCGCCGAGAAGGGCATCGGGGTCGCCCACGTCACCTCCATCGACACCGTGCCCGACTCCAGGGCCGCCGACTACGCGCCGTTCGTGCCCGAGCCCGACGCCGTGTCGTACCTGCAGTACACCTCCGGGTCCACCCGCATCCCGGCGGGCGTGATGATCACCAACCGGAACGTGGTGACCAACGCCCGGCAGAACACCGAGTGCTACATGACCGACGAGGACGACTACGGCACCCTGGTGAGCTGGCTGCCGCTGTTCCACGACATGGGCCTGGTGCTCGCGGTGGCCGTGCCGATGTGGTCGGGCCGCCCGGTCGTGATGATGGACCCGATCGCCTTCCTGGAGCGCCCGATCCGCTGGGTCGCGGCGATGGCCAACGCGGAGGGCGCCACCACCGCCGCGCCGAACTTCGCCTACGCCTACGCCGCGTCGCGGGTCAGCGACCGGGAGAAGGCGTTCCTGGACCTGTCCGACGTGGTGTCGCTGGTGGACGGTTCCGAGCCGATCAGCATGAAGTCGATCAACCGCTTCGCCGACGCGTTCGCCGAGTGCGGCCTGCCGCGCACCGCCCACCGCCCGTCGATGGGCATGGCCGAGGCGGTCGTGCTGATCTCGTCGGGCACCCCGGGCGAGCTGCCCAAGGCGGTCACCTTCGACCGCGAGGCGCTGACCCGCGGCCTGGCCGTGGTCGCCACCGCGCAGACCCCGAGCACCACCGAGCTGGTCTCCTGCGGCCGGGCGTTCGACCAGCAACTGCGGATCGTCGACCCGGAGTCGGGCAAGCTGCTCGACGAGGGCGTGGTCGGCGAGCTGTGGCTCAGCGGCGTCAACATCGCCCAGGGCTACTGGAACCGCCCGGAGCAGACCGCCGAGTCCTTCGGCCAGACCCTGGAGGACGACGGCTTCGACGGCTCCGGCGTCGACGGCCGCGGCTGGTTCCGCACCGGCGACCTCGGCGTGCTGCACGAGGGCGACCTCTACATCACCGGCCGGATGAAGGACCTGATCATCGTCGACGGCCGCAACCACTACCCGCAGGACATCGAGGCGACCGTGGAGCAGGCGCACCCGGCGGTGCGCAAGCACTCGCTGGTGGCGTTCTCGGTGTTCGACGGCCAGTCCGAGCAGGTCATGGTGATGGTGGAGCGCTCCAAGGTCGTCGAGGCCGCCGACCTCGACCGCGACGAGGTCACCAGCGCGGTCAAGGCCGCGGTGTCGCACCACCACGGCCTGTCCCTGCACGACGTGCTCATCGTCGAGCCCGGTGGCGTCCCGCGCACCTCCAGCGGCAAGGTCAGCCGCGCGGTGTGCCGCAAGCGCTGGGCCGAGGGCACCCTCAAGGACGGACGCCCCGCATGACCTCCCAGGAGAACCTGCTCGCCTGGCTGGTGGGTCGGGTCGCCGAACTGCGCAACCTCCCGGTCGGGGAAGTGGACCCGGACCGGCCGCTGACCGAACTGGGGATGTCCTCCCGCGACGCGGTGACGCTCTCGGGTGACCTGGGCAAGCTGCTCGGCAGACCACTCCCGCCGACGCTGGCCTGGGAGAGCCCGACGATCTCCGCGCTGGTGGCCGCGCTCACCGGCGAGGACACCGGCCGCGACCAGCCCCTGGTCGCGGCCGCGGTCGCGCCCGGCGAGCCCGTCGCGGTCGTCGGCCTCGGTGTGCGGCTGGCCGGGGGCGTCGACTCGCCGGAGGCGTTCTGGTCGCTGCTGTCCGCGGGCCAGGACGCCATCTCCGAGGTGCCCGCGGGCCGGTGGGAGGACTTCGCGCCCGCCGCCGACCTCGACGGCCTGCCCCGCCTCGGCGGCTTCCTCGACGACGTCGCCGGGTTCGACGCGGCGTTCTTCGGCATCACCCCGCGCGAGGCCGAGGCGATGGACCCGCAGCAGCGGCTGCTGCTGGAAGTTTCCTGGGCGGCGCTGGAGGACGCGGGCATCGCGCCCGCCTCGCTGCGCGGCAGCCGCACCGGTGTCTTCGTGGGACTGTCCGCGACCGAGTACGGCCACCTGACCATGGTCGACCTGCCCACCATCGACGCGTGGTCGGGCACCGGCGCGGCGGCGAGCATCGCCGCCAACCGGCTGTCGTACCAGTTGGACCTGCGCGGCCCGAGCATGACCGTCGACACCGCGTGCTCGTCGTCGCTGGTCGCCGTGCACCACGGCGTGCAGAGCCTGCAGCGCGGTGAGACCGACCACGCCCTGGTCGGCGGGGTCAACCTGCTGCTCTCGCCCGCGGTGTTCGCCAACTTCACCAGCGCGGGCGTGCTGGCCGCCGACGGCAGGTGCAAGGCGTTCGACGCCGCCGCCGACGGCATCGTGCGCGGCGAGGGCTGCGGCGTGGTCGTGCTCAAGCGGCTGACCGACGCCCGCCGCGACGGCGACCGGGTGCTCGCGGTCATCCGCGCCAGCGCGGTCAACTCCGACGGCCGCTCCAACGGCATGATGGCGCCCAACCCCGACGCGCAGGCCGCGCTGCTGCGCGACGCCTACTCGGTGGCCGAACTGGACCCGTCCGGTGTGGACTACGTCGAGGCGCACGGCACCGGCACCTTCCTCGGCGACCCGATCGAGGCGGGCGCGCTCGGCGCGGTGCTCGGCAGGGACCGCGCCGCCGACCGCCCGCTGCTGCTGGGCTCGGTGAAGTCCAACCTGGGGCACCTGGAGGGCGCCGCGGGCATCGCGGGTCTGATCAAGGTCGTGCTGGCGATGAAGCACGGGCGGCTCCCGGCCAGCCTGCACTACACCGCGCCCAACCCGAACATCGACTTCGACGGCAACGGCCTGCGGGTCATCCCGGAGCCCACCCCGTGGCCGCGCTACTCCGGCCTGGCCCGCGCGGGCGTGTCCGCGTTCGGCTTCGGCGGCACCAACGCCCACGTGGTGCTGGAGGAGTGGCCCGCCAAGCGCAAGCGCGTGCCGCGCGGCGACGACCGGGACACGCACGTGCTGGCGCTGTCGGCCCGCTCGGCGACCGCGCTGGCCCAGCGCGCGACCGACCTGGCCGACTGGCTCGCCGCCGAGGAGAACGCGGGGGTCGCGCTCGGCGCGGTCGCCTCGACCCTGGCCCGCCGCCGCGAGCACCTGGCCGTGCGCGGCGCCGTCGTCGGCACCGGCCGCGAGTCCCTCGTGGACGCCCTGCGCGCGCTCGGCGCCGGGGAGCCCCGCCCGGACGTGCGCACCGGCACAGCCCGGCGCGATGACAGCGACGTGGTGTTCGTCTTCTCCGGCTACGGCTCGCAGTGGGACGGGATGGGCCGCACGCTGCTGGCCACCGAACCCGCCTTCCGCGCCGCCGTGGAGGAGTTGGACCCGGCCTTCGTCGAGGTCACCGGATTCTCGCTGCGCGCGGTGCTGGCCGGGGAGCAGCAGCTTCCCGACCTCGCCGCCACCCAGCCCACCCTGTTCGGCATCCAGGTCGCCCTCGCCGCGCTGTGGCGCGCGCACGGCGTCGAACCCGCCGCCGTGGTCGGGCACTCCATGGGCGAGGTCGCCGCCGCGGTCGTCGCGGGCGCGCTCACCGTCGCCGACGGCCTGCGGGTGATGACCACCCGCGCCCGGCTGCTCTCGGGCATCGACGCCTCCGGGGTCGGCGCCATGGCCGTGGTCGAGCTGTCCCCGGCGGAGCTGGCCGAGCTGGAGGCCCAGTGGCCCAGCATCACCGTGGCCGTCTACGCCTCGCCCACCCAGTGCACCGTCAGCGGCGACGCCGACCAGGTGGGCGCGCTGGTGGCGCACGTGGAGGGCATGGGCCGCCTGGCGCGGCGCCTCAAGGTCGGCGGCGCCGGGCACTCGCCCGCGGTGGACGTGGTGCTCGACGAGTTCCGCGCCGGGCTGGCGGACCTGGAGCCGAGCCGGGCCACCGTGCCCTGCTACACCAGCGTGCTGGACGACCCGAGGGAAGCGCCCGCGTTCGACGTCGAGTACTGGGTGAAGAACCTGCGCCGCCCGGTCCGCTTCGCGCACGCGCTGTCCGCGGCGATCGAGGACCGGCACACCCGGTTCGTCGAGGTCTCCCCGCACCCGATCGCCCTCGCGGCACTGGAGCAGACCGCGGGTGGCGCCCGCAACGTCACCGTGCTGGGGCTGCCCAGCGCGCACCGCAAGGACGACGAGCGCACCACGTTCCTCACCAGCCTCGCCGCCCTGCACACCACCGGGCACCCGACCGCGCTGGCCGCCCGGCACGCCGCGGCCCCGCCGGTCTCGCTGCCCGGCCCGCGCTGGGAGCACCACGCCTTCTGGCCGCGCAAGCGCGCCTCGGCGACCGCCCCGGCCGGGCGGCACCCGCTGCTGGGTGTCCACATCGAACTGCCCGAGGGCGACCGGCACGTCTGGCGCGCGGACGTCGGCACCGACGCCCACCCGTGGCTGAGCGACCACGCCGCGCACGGCGTGGCGATCTTCCCCGGCACCGGCTACCTGGAACTGGCGCTCGCCGCCGCCCGGGAAGCCTTCGGCGGCAAGGTCCTCGTCGAGGTCCGCGACGTCGAACTCACCCAGGTCCTGCCGCTGGCCGCGCACACCGAGATCACCACCTCGCTGACGCTCACCGGCAAGCACGCCGGCGTCGTCACCGTCTCGGCCAAGTCGGCGGCGGGCACCTGGACCCGGCACGCCTCGGCCACCGTGCGCCGCGGCGACGCCGCCGTGACCCCGCTGGGGGAGACCACCGACGGCCGGGCCGTCGACCTCTACCCGGCGCTGGCCGAGATGGGCCAGGCCTACGGCCCCGCCTTCCGCGGCCTGCGGTCGGTGGTGGCGGGCTCCGGCACCGCCTCCGCCGCCATCGCCCTGCCCGAGGAAGCCGGGCGCGCGACCGGTCACGTGCTGCACCCGGCGCTGTCGGACGCGAGCCTGCACGCGCTCGCCGCCGCCGCGTTCGACCGGATCAGCGCGGGCGGCGGCACCTACCTGCCGCTGTCGCTCGGCGCGGTCCGGGTCCTCGGCGACCCGGGCACCGCCGTGCGCGTCGACGCCCGGCTGGACTCCCTCGACGAGGGGCTCGACGGCCTGGTCGGCGCCGTGCAGTTGGTCGACGCGGACGGGGCGGTCGTCGTCGACGTCGCCGGTGTCTACGTGCGCCGGATGCAGCGCTCGTCGGTGCCGCTCCCGTTGTCCGCCAAGGCCTTCGAGGCTTCTTGGGAGCGGGGGGACCTCGACGACACCGCCGCCGACGGGCAGACCTGGGTGGTCGTGGCCGAGGGTGAGCCGGGCGACTGGCTGACCGGGCTGCGCGACCGGCTCCCCGGCGGGGAGGTGCTGTGCCTGCCGCGCGTGGACCAGCTCACCCTGGCCGGGCGCACCCCGGCGGGCGTGGTGTTCGTGGCCGAACCCGGCACCGGGCTCTCCCCCGAGGCGGCGCAGGCGCACGTGCTCGCCGTGTCGAGCCTGGTGGCGCAGCTCACCGACCAGGTCGACCCCGGGTGGCAGCCTCCGCGCCTGTGGATCGTCACCCGCGGCGCCGCCGCGGTCGGCGCCGACGAGGCCGGTTCGCCCGACCTCGCCGCCCTGCGCGGCCTGGCCAGGGTCCTCGCCTTCGAGAACCCCGAACTGCGCGCCACGGCCCTGGACCTGGATGTCGAGGGGGACTGGGTCGCCGAACTGGCCGCCGAGCTGACCGCCGACGACGCCGCCGACGAGGTCGCCTGGCGCGGCGGCGCGCGGCACATCGCCAAGCTCGCCAAGGCCGAGATCGATGAGCAGGTCGACGAGCGCGGCGAGGGGCACACCGTCCGCGACGGCGGCTACGTCGTCACCGGTGGTCTCGGCGGACTGGGCCTGCTCGCGGGCAAGTGGCTCGCGGAGAACGGCGCCACCCGCGTCGTGCTCTCCGGCCGCCGCGGCCTGACCGAGGAGACCGAACCGCTGGTCGCCGAGCTGCGCGGCCTCGGTGCCGAGGTCGAGGTCGTCGCGGGCGACGTCGCCGAGGCCGGGGTGGCCGACCGGCTGGTCGCCGCCGCCACCGCCGGTGGTGTCCCGCTGCGCGGTGTCCTGCACGCCGCCGGTGTCCTCGCCGACGGCGCCACCGCCACCCTGGACGGTGCCGACGTCGCCAAGGTCTGGCACGCCAAGGCCACCGGCGCGCTCGCGCTGCACGAGGCGACCCTGGGCCACGACCTGGACTGGTGGCTCATGTACTCCTCGGCCGCCGCGCTGTTCGGCTCGCCCGGCCAGGGCGCCTACGCCACCGCCAACGCCTGGCTCGACGCGCTGGTGACCTGGCGCCGGTCCCGGGGCCTGACCGCCACCACCGTCAACTGGGGCGCGTGGGCCGAGGTCGGCGGCGCCGTGGGCCGGGACAACCCGGTGCTCGACCCGCTCGGCCCGCAGGAGGGCATGGAGGCGCTGGAGGCGGTGCTGGCCAGCGGCCGGGCCGCGACCGGCATCGCCCGGCTCGACCTGGGCACCACCATGTCGCTGTTCCCGCAACTGGCCACCCGCCCGTTCTTCGAGCTGGTCCGGCCCGCCGAGCAGGCGGCCGAGACCGGCGGCCCCGCCTGGGCGGGCATGTCCGAGCTGCGCGCGCTGGAACCCGCCGCGGCCCGGCAGGCGCTGGAGGACCACCTGGTGGCCATCATCGCCGAGCTGATGGGCTTCGCCGCCGAGCGGATCGACCGGTACGTGCCGCTGACCCAGCTCGGCCTCGACTCGCTGCTGGCCATGCGGGCCCGGGGCGCGGTCGAGCGCGACTTCGGGCTGCCGCTGCCGGTGCCGCTGCTGCTGCGCGGCGCCAGCCTCGCCGAGATCGCCGACCACCTGGCCGAGGCGTCCGGCCTCGGCGAGGCCGACCCGGCCGACCGGGCCGCCCGCAAGCCGGGCAGCGCCCCGGCGAAGGTCGGCCCGCGCGACCCGTCCGAGCGGTGGGTTGCCCGGATCTGGCAGGACGTGCTGGAGAGCGGGGAACCGGGGGTCGACGACAACTTCTTCGCCCTCGGCGACGCCGCCCAGGCCGACGCGGTCTACGCCGCCATCGAACGCGAACTGGACTCGGTGCCCGACTACGGCACGCTGTTCAGCGAGCCCACCGTGGCGGCCATGGCCGACCTGCTGCGCGACCAGGTGGAGGGCAACGGCGGCAAGCCGCTGCGCGTCCTGCGGGCCTGCGAGACCGGCACCCCGGTCTTCCTGTTCCACCCCGCGGGCGGCCCGACGAGCGTCTACCGCTCGCTGGTGCAGCTCATGGGCGAGGGCGTGCCGGTCTACGGGTTCGAGCGGCTCGACGACGTGGACACGCTGGAGGAGAAGGCGCGGCGCTACCTGGAGCTGCTGCGCGAGGTCCAGCCCAGCGGGCCGTACCGGCTCGGCGGCTGGTCCTTCGGCGGGATGCTGTCCTACGAGATCGCCCAGTTGCTCACCGCCGCGGGCGAGCACGTCGAGCTGGTCGCCATGATCGACACGATCCTGCCGCTGGAATCGGCCGAGCCGATCTCGCAGCAGGACCTGATCCTCGACCGGTTCAGCCGCTTCGCCGAGCACATCGAGGAGACCTACGGCGTCAAGCTCGACCTCGGCGCGGACAAGCTCGGCGGCCTCGACGACGAGCAGCAGATCCGCTACATCATCGACACCCTGGCGGCCAACGTCTCCGGCATGGGCGCCGCGGTGCTGCACCACCAGTACACGTCCTACGTGGACGCCCGGGTCGCGGAGAACTACCAGCCGCGCCCCTACGGCGGCCGGGTCGTGCTGTTCCGCGCCAAGGAGCCGCACCCGCTCACCACGCAGCTCGACCCGCGCTACAAGCGCACCGACGACACCCTGGGCTGGGACGAGTTCGCCCCCGCCCTCGAGGTGGTCAAGGTCCCCGGCGACCACCTCAGCATGATCGACCCGCCGAACGTCGCCGTCATCGCGCGGGAGCTGCGCGCCGCACTCGACCACCCGCGCTCACCAGCTCACTAGGAACAACGGAACACCCCACCCGAGTGCCCCTGATGACCTGAGTGAGGAAGGAAGGCTGTGATGTTCGGAGAAGACAAGTTCGACGGACGTTCCTTCGCCCCGACGACCGCCGACCGCATCGCCGACCTGACCGGCAGGCAGGACGAGGTGGTCCGCCTGGCCGAGAAGCGGGCGGCCGACCGGCAGCACGCCAAGGGCAAGCTCACCGCGCGCGAGCGGATCGACCTGCTGGTCGACCCCGGCTCGTTCACCGAGCTGGACATGTTCACCCGGCACCGCACCACCGACTTCGGCATGGACGCCCAGCGCCCCTACGGCGACGGCGTGGTCACCGGTGAGGCCACCATCGACGGCCGCCAGGTGTGCCTGTTCTCCCAGGACTTCACCGTCTTCGGCGGCAGCATGGGCGAGGTGTTCGGCGGCAAGGTCCTCAAGGTGATGGACCTGGCGATGACCCTGGGCTGCCCCATCATCGGCATCAACGACTCCGGCGGCGCGCGCATCCAGGAGGGCGTGGTCTCCCTGGCGTACTACGCCGAGCTGGGCAGGCGCAACGCGCACGCCTCCGGGGTCATCCCGCAGATCTCGATGATCCTCGGCCCGTGCGCGGGCGGGGCGGTGTACTCCCCGGCGATGACCGACTTCACCGTCATGGTCGACGACACCTCGCACATGTTCGTCACCGGCCCCGAGGTGGTCAACGCCGTCACCGGGCAGCGGGTCACCCAGGACCAGCTCGGCGGCGCGGGGGTCAACAGCGAGGTCTCCGGGAACGCCCACTACCGCGCGGTCGACGAGCCCGACGCCATCGAGTGGGTGCAGACGCTGCTGGGCTACCTGCCCGCGAACAACGTCGAGCCCGCCCCGGTCTACGACTTCGACGGCGACCCCGAGGTCACCGCCTCCGACCGGGTGCTCGACCGGATCGTCCCGGACTCGCCAAACCAGGGCTACGACATGTACGAGGTCATCAGCCGGGTCCTCGACGACGGCGAGTTCACCGAGATCCACGCGGGCTTCGCCAGGAACATGATCTGCGCGTTCGGCCGCGTCGAGGGCCGCACGGTCGGCGTGGTGGCGAACCAGCCGCTGCACCAGGCGGGCGTCATCGACATCGACGCCTCGGAGAAGGCAGCTCGCTTTGTTCGCTTCTGCGACGCGTTCGACATCCCCCTCGTGACCTTTGTCGATGTTCCTGGTTACATGCCCGGTATGGACCAGGAGCGCGGCGGGATCATCCGGCGCGGCGCCAAGCTGATCTACAGCTACTCCGAGGCGACCGTGCCGATGGTGACGGTCGTGGTCCGCAAGGCCTACGGCGGGGGGTACGCGGTGATGGGGTCCAAGCACCTCGGCGCCGACGTCAACATCGCCTGGCCCACCGCCGAGATCGCGGTGATGGGCGCGCAGGGCGCGGTGCAGATCCTGCACCGCCGCGAGCTCAACGCCGCACCCGAGCCCGAGCGGGAAGCGCTGCGCCGCAAGCTGACCGACGAGTACCAGCAGTGGCAGACCACCCCGTACGTCGCCGCCGAGCGCGGCTACGTCGACATGGTGATCCCGCCGTCGCGGACCCGCGTCCAGGTCGCCCGCGCGCTGCGCTCGCTCCGCACCAAGAAGCAGACCCTTCCCGCGAAGAAGCACGGGAACATCCCCCTGTAGGGGAATGTGACAAGAACGGAGTGCCAGCCCATGCCACGGACACAAAGAGGTGACGTGTCGCGCCCACGCCGCTTACGCCGCAGCGTGATCGCGGGCGCGGCGGTCGTCCTGACCACTGTGGTGTCGGCGACCCTGGTGCAGAGCCCGGCGAACGCCGCGTGGCCGTGGTGGCCCACCAAGCCCACCCCGACCACCACGACCGCGGCCCCCGCGGCCACCCTCCCCTCCGGCGCCCCCCAGGTCACCGCCGACGACGGCGCCAAGGTCGTCAAGGAGACCCGGATCGACGAGCGCACCCTGGACCTGGAGATCCAGAGCCCGGCGCTGCTCAAGAACGGCATGGTCCGCGTCTACCTCCCCACCGACTGGTCGGCGACGGCCACCCGCACCTGGCCGCAGCTGTGGCTGCTGCACGGCTGCTGCGAAGACCTCGACTACAAGTCGTGGGACTCCATGACCGACGCCAAGGCGTTCACCGCCGACAAGGGCGTCATCACGGTCATGCCCACCGACGGCCCGGCGGGCATGTACTCCGAGTGGTGGAACCTCGGCCTGCGCAAGACGGCGAACTGGGAGGCCTTCCACATGAAGGAGGTCCTCCAGATCATCGAGCGCGGCTACAAGGGCGGCACCAAGCGCGCCGTCGCGGGCGTGTCGATCGGCGGCTACGGCGCCCTGGCCTACGGCTTCCGCTTCCCCGGCACCTTCGCCTCCGTCGCCTCCTACAGCGGCATCCCGAACACCATGTTCGTCGGCACCGCGGGCGTGATCAAGGGCATCCTGGTCCGCGAGGGCTTCTGGAACCCGGCCGACCTGTGGGGTGACGAGATGGTCACCTTCTGGATCTGGCAGGCGCACAACCCGTACAACAACATCGAGAAGTTCCGCGGCACCAACCTCTACATCAGCTCTGGCAACGGCGAGGTGGGCCCGCTGGACCCGCCCGGCAAGGGCGGCGACCCGCTGGACGCGTCCACGCTGCTGACCTCGCGCAGCTTCACCGACCGGCTCAAGCAGCTCGGTATCCCGGCCACTGTGGACTACTACGGCAAGGGCACCCACAGCTGGCCCTACTGGGAGCGCGCACTGCACAACTCCTGGCCGGTCCTGGCCAAGGGCCTCGGCATCTGAGCCCACCCGCTCCACGCGAAGGCCGCTCCCCCTCGGGGAGCGGCCTTCGTCGTTCCCGGCCCACCCGGTGGGTGGGCCGGGACCCGGGAGACTCGCCGGGGAAGTCCGGTGTGGACTCGCGGTCACCACCCCCTCACGGCCCGTGCTCTCCCGCCGCGCCACCACGCCGTTGCCCCCTCACCCGAGTCGATCAAGGGTTTGCCCACCGCCTGCTGCTCAGGGCACCCGAACGGGCCCTGTCAACCCCCGGGCGCGGCGCATTTGTCCGAATTCAACTACCCTCGGCAGCGTCGGTGCAGGTCGGACGCGGAGGTTGTCGGTGCTGGAGGTCAGTGGGCTCGCCTGGGCGGGAACCATCGCGGTGATCGTCGCGTTGTTGGCCCTGGACCTGGCGGTCGCCGCGTGGCGACCGCACCGGGTGGGCTTCAAGGAGGCCGTCGCCTGGTCGGTGTTCTACATCCTGGTGGCCGTCGCCTTCGGGGTGGTCTTCACCGTGGTCGCCGGGGGAGAGTTCGGCACCGAGTACTTCGCGGGCTACATCGTCGAGAAGAGCCTCAGCGTCGACAACCTGTTCGTGTTCGTGATCATCATGTCCACGTTCGCGGTCCCCGAGGAGCACCAGCACAAGGTGCTGACCTTCGGCATCGTCCTCGCGCTGGTCATGCGCGCCATCTTCATCCTGCTCGGCGCGGCCCTGCTCAACCTGTTCTCGTTCATGTTCCTGATCTTCGGCCTCCTGCTCATGTTCACCGCGGTCCAACTCTTCCGCCACCGCGACGAGGAACCCGACATCGAGGACAACGCGGTCGTCAAGATCGCCCGCAAGGCCTTCCCCGTCTCCGACGAGTACGACGGCGGCAAGCTGTTCACCAGGGTCACCGGCAAGCGCGTCGCCACGCCGCTGTTCCTGGTGCTGGTCGCCATCGGCGGCATCGACCTGCTCTTCGCCCTCGACTCCATCCCGGCGGTCTTCGGGGTGACCGAGGAGGCCTACATCGTCTTCACCGCGAACGCCTTCGCCCTGCTCGGCCTGCGCGCCCTCTACTTCCTGGTCAAGGGCCTGCTCGACCGCCTGGTGTACCTCTCGACCGGGCTGGCGATCATCCTGGCGTTCATCGGCGTGAAGCTGGTGCTGCACTGGGCGCACGTGGACATCAACCCGAGCGTCCCGGAGATCTCCACCCCGGTCAGCCTCATGGTGATCATCGGCATCCTGGTCGTGGTGACGGTGGCCAGCCTGGTCAAGACCCGCAACGACCCGGCGGCCAAGGCCAAGCCGGGCTCCCTGCGCGCCTCGAAGCCCCGCGAGGGGGAGCAGGGCTGACTCCGGCACCCGGCTCGTCGCCGCCTGCCGGGCGGCTGCGGCGCGGTCACCGCCGGACAGCACGACGCCGACCGCGCCGCCTGCTTGATCGACAAGGTGCTGTCCTCGGCCGTCCCTTGGATGTCCGGACGCGTCGGTTCCGAACTCGTCGACTTCCACCGCGAATCAGCGGTCCTGGTGAGCAACCCCGCCGTGCGCGGAATCCGCGACGCGATCACCGATCTCGTTCCCATCCACCGCTCTTCCCGAGGAACCTCGTGCGCATAGGAATCACCGGTCACAGCAACCTGACCACCGCCACCACCACCCTCATCGCCGACGCCCTCCGCGACACCCTCCGCGCATACCGGGGTTCGAACCTGGTCGGTGTCACCTGCCTCGCCCGTGGTGCCGACCAGATCTTCGCCCGTGTCGTCCTCGGACTCGGCGGGGTGGTCGAGGTCGTGCTGCCCGCGGCCGACTACCGCGAGCGCAAGGTCAAACCCGACAACGCCGTCGACTTCGACGCCCTCGTCGACGCGGCGCACCTGGTGCACACGATGCCCTTCGACACCTCGGATCGTTCCGCCTACCTGGCGGCGAGCGAACACGTGCTCAGCACCGTCGAGGCGATCGTGGCCGTCTGGGACGGCGCGCCGTCGACGGGGAGCGGCGGCACAGGTGACGTGGTCGAGGCCGCCCACCGACGTGGCACACCCGTCACCGTCGTCTGGCCCGCGGGCGCGGAACGCAGCCACTGACGGCGGCGGTCAGACGCGCCCACCCCGGTCGGGCCGCGGGTCCTGGAGGCGGCCCGCGTCGATCACGCGGCGCAGGAATTCGCGGGTGCGCGGCTGCTCCGGGTTGCCCAGGACCTGGGCGGCGGGGCCGGACTCGACGACCCGCCCGCCGTCGAGGAAGCAGATGCGGTCGGCGACCTGGCGGGCGAAGCCCATCTCGTGGGTGGCCATCAGGATGGTGCGGCCCGCCGCGGCGATCTCCCGGACCAGGGCCAGGACCTCGCCGACCAGTTCCGGGTCGAGGGCGCTGGTGATCTCGTCCAGCAGCAGCAGTTTCGGGTCGTAGGCCAGTGCGCGTGCCAGGGCCACCCGTTGCTGCTGGCCGCCGGAGAGCCGGTCGGGGTAGGCCGTGGCGCGGTCGGCCAGGCCGACCCGGGTCAGGAGGTCCATGGCGGTGGCGGTGGCCTCGGCGGGGGGCACGCCGTGCACCACGCGGGGGGCCAGGGTGATGTTGTCCAGGACCGTCATGTGCGGGAACAGGTTGTACGCCTGGAAGACCACGCCCATGTCGCGGCGGGCGAGGTCGGGGTCGACCCTGGGGTCGGAGACGTCGCGGCCGAGCAGGAAGACCTGCCCGTCGTCGATGTCCTCCAGGAGGTTCACGCAGCGCAGCAGGGTGGACTTGCCGGAGCCGGAGGCGCCGATGAGGGCGACCACCTCGCCCTCGGCGACCTCCAGGTCCACCCCGTCGAGCACCCGTTTGCCGCCGTACTCCTTGACCAGTCCGGTGACGCTCAGCACGTTCACAGCGCCCCCTGCCTGCGCGCCGCCCGGCGCGCGACCCGGTCGGCCAGTCTGCCCGAGGGGACGGCCAGCAGGACGAACAGCAGCCCGGCCACCACGTACGGGGTGAAGTCGTAGGCCAGTGACGACTCGATCTGCGCCGCGCGCACCGCGTCGACCGCGCCCAGCACCGAGATCAGACCGCAGTCCTTCTGCAGCGCCACGAAGTCGTTGAGCAGGGCGGGCAGAACCCGCCGCACCGCCTGCGGGAGGACCACCAGGCGCAGGGTGCGGCGGTGGTCCAGGCCCAGCGACCGCGCCGCCGCCACCTGCGACGGGTGCACCGACTCGATGCCCGCGCGGAACACCTCGGCCACGTAGGCGGAGTACACCAGCACCAAGGCGATCCCGCCGAGCACCACCGGGTCGGTGGGGACGCCGGACAGCCGCAGCCCCGGCAGGCCGAAGCCGACGAGGTACAGGCAGATCAGCAGCGGCAGACCGCGGAACAGGTCCACGTAGGCCGTCGACAGCGCCCGCAGCGGGAACCACACCGGGCCGCGCAGCGTCCGCGCCGCCGCGACGAGCAGGGCCAGCACCAGGACCGCGACCTCGCAGACCACCAGCACCCGGACGTTGAGCCACAGGCCCCCGGCGACCGCGGGCAGGGAGCGCAGCGCGACCCGCCAGTCGAAGAACGAGTCGCGCACCCGCGGCCAGCCCGGTGCGCCGGTCACCCCGAACCAGACGGCGGCGGCGAACACCACCGTGGAGGCCAGCGCGACCAGGGTGGAGCGCCTGGCCCGGGAGCGCCGGTAGGCCAGGCGCTCCCGCTGGAGGTCGCTGGTCACTTCAACTCGGGGGCGTTGCCCGCCGCGGCCAGCCACTCCTGTTCCAGCCGCGCCAGCGTCCCGTCGGCGCGCAGGGCGTCGACGGCGCCGGAGACGCACGCGGTCAGCGGGCTGCCCTTGTCCAGCACGGCGCCGAACCGCTCCGGTTCGCCGCCGCCGCGCGGGAGCTGGCCGACGATCGCGCCGTCGGTCAGCTCGGCGGAGGTCACGTAGAACGCCGTCGGCAGGTCGAGCACGAGGGCGTCGACCTGCCCGTTGCCCAGGGCGGCCTTGGCGTCGTCGTTGGTGTTGTAGACGGCCACTTCCCGCTCCGGGTCGAGCGCGGTCGCCGCGGTGTAGGAGGTGGTGCCGACCTGGGCGCCCAGCTTGACCTCGCGCAGGTCCGCGAGCGACTTCGCCCCCGCGGCGGGGGAGGTCTTGAGCGCCACCACGGCTTGGGCCACGTCGTAGTACGGCGTGGAGAAGTCGACGGCCTGCTTGCGCTCGTCGGTGATGGAGAACTCGGTGAGGTTGGCGTCGAAGGCCTTGGGGCCGGGCTGGATCGCCGCGGTGAAGGTGACCCTGGTCCAGGTCACCTCCTCGCGGGTGTAGCCGAGCCTGCCCGCCACGGCGTAGGCCACCGCGGACTCGAAGCCCTTGCCGGAGGTGGGGTCGTTGTCGACGTACCAGGGTTGGTACACCGGTTCGTCGGTGGCGAAGGTGAACTTCCCCGCCGTGCGGGTCTTGAGCGAGGACTTGGCGCAGTCACCGCCGGAGCGGGCGGTGCCCTCGTCGGTGGGGGCGCAGGCGGCGACCCCGCCCGCCAGGGTGACGGCGGCGAGGAGCAGAGCGGTCGTACGCATGTGGGCCATCATGGCGCACCCGGGGCCGGGTGCCCGCACTCCGGGACGGCGCGTCGGTCGGGCACCCCCGGGTGGGCGCCGAGCCGGTCGGGAGTTTTCGGCGCCGGGGGTCTGGTTCGGGCGGGCCGGGCGGTCTAGGTTCGGCGTACTTCGCGCAGGAGGAGGGCCCGTGGACGTCGGGAACCGTTGTGGCACAGGTGCATCCGTTCGGCTGGCGGCCGTTCGGAGCAGCCGGTGAGCGCCTGGCCGCAGTTGCGCGAGACCCGGGTGGTGCGCTCGGGCAGTCCACTGGGGACAGTGGTGTCGTGCAGCCTCACCGACATGATGCTGTCCGGCCTGCCGGTGTCGGTGGTGTTCTTCTACCGGGTCGCCCCCGACCTCGGGCGCCTCGCGGACGGGCTGGCGGGGGCGCTGCGCCACGTGCCCACCTTCGGCGGGAGGCTGCGCTCGACCGGCGACTCGCTGGAGATCGCCTGCGACGACGCGGGCGTGCCGCTGGCCGTCTACGACCTCGACGACACCCTGCCCGAGGCCATCGCCAGGGCCACGCTGCCCGCCGCGGGCCAGGTCGACCACGTCGACGCGCCCCGGGCCCGCGCGGGCGCCGACCCGCTGCTGACCGTCCGGGTGAGCCTGCTCTCCGACGGCGGCATGGCGCTGGGCTGCTCCTGGCACCACGCCGTCGGCGACATGGCGGCGTTCATGGTCTTCATGCGCGCCTGGTCGGCCTTCACCGAGGGCGGCGAACCCCCGGTGACCGACCTGGTCACCGACCGCGAGACCTACCTCGACACCGTGCTGCCGGAGGGCGGCGCGGACCGCCCCGGCTTCAAGTTGCCCGAGGGCGAGCACGCCGCGGAACTCGATCGGCACCTGGCCGCCGCCACCCGGGCCAACCGCACCACCCAGATCCACTTCCCCCGGCCCGAGGTCGACGCCCTGCGCGCCGCGGTGACCGCCGACGCGGGTCGCGGGCTGTCCACCAACGACGTCGTCTGCGCGCACGTCGCCTGCACCGTCCGCGCCCTGGACGGGGACACCGCCGTGCGCTGGTTCGCCATGCCGGTCAACGTCCGGCGCACCCTCGGCCTGCCCGACGACGTCGTCGGCAACTTCGTCGGCGAGGTCTTCCTCCCCGCCCCGGCCGACCGCACCGCGCACGCGGTGGCCATCCGCACCGAGGTCGACGCCTTCGCCTCCCGGCACCTGAACCTGCGGGCCAACCGCGAGTTCGTCCGCCGGGTCGGCCCGGCCAGGGTGCTGGAGTGCGTGCCGATCGGGTTCGACCCGGGCAACCGCACCCTGTCGATCACCAACTGGAGCCGCTTCGGCGTCTACGGCGTCGTCTTCGACGGCACCGCGCCCGCGTTCTTCAGCCCCACCACCAACCTGGCCCTGCCCTGGGTCGGCTGGCTGGTGGAGGGCTTCGACGACTCCGGCCTGCTGTGCACCCTGACCCTCCCGGCGAAGCTGGCGGCCAGGCTCCGCACCCCCGCCGGGCAGGCCCTCCTGCACGCCCACCGCCCGGCGGGCACCGAGGTCCCCGAGTTGGCCACCCGAATCCGCAGACTGGCCTGACCGGGTCGTTTTCAGGGCCGCTTAAGCCGCACCCGCCGCCCGCGCGGACACGCTGGCCGCATGAGCGAGGATGTGACGACCCGGGGTGGTGTCGTCGTCGACGACCGGCCGCCCGTCTCCCGGGGCTGGACCGCGCGGTACGCGATCGCCAGCACCGGCATGTGGCTGGCGTTCCTGACGCCCGCGCAGGCCCAGTTGGCCCGGCAGGCCGAGTTGTTCGACCCGGTGGGCAAGGCGGCGCTGCTCGGCCTGGCCACCGGTGTCGGTGCCGCGGTCACCGCCGTCGCGGTGCCGGTGTTCGGTGCCCTCAGCGACCGCACCCGCACCCGGTGGGGCCGTCGGCGGCCGTGGGTCGCGGGCGGCATCGCCGTCGCGGCGGCGGGCCTGGTGGCGCTGGCGGGCGCGCAGGGCGCGGTGTCGCTGGTCCTGGGCTGGGTGCTGGCGCAGGTGGGGCTCTCCGCGGTGCAGGCGGGCCTGGTCGCGACCATCCCCGACCGGGTGCCGCGCCCGCAGCTCGGCCTGGTGGCCGGGTGGGCGGGCATGACGCAGATGCTGGGCGCGCTGCTGGGCACGCTGCTGGTCAACCAGGTCGTCAAGGACCTCGCCCCCGGCTACTTGGCCTGCGCGGCGGTGGCCGTCCTGGCGGTCGTGCCGTTCCTGCTCGGGTACCGGGAGCCGCGGGACCTGCCCGCTCCGGTGCGCACGGGGCGGAGGTCGACCATCCAGATCACCCCGGACCTGGCCTGGGCGTGGGCCAGCCGCTTCCTGGTCACCCTCGGTTTCGCCCTGGTCACCCAGTACCTGCTCTACTACCTGACCGACGAGCTGGCCCTCGCCGACCCGCAGCGCGGCGTGCTGGTCATCACCGCCGTCACCGTGCTCGGCGCCATGGTCTCCGCCCTGGTCACCGGCCGCTGGTCCGACCGCCTCGGCAGGCGCAAGGTGTTCGTCGCGGTGGGTGGTGCGCTGATGGGCGCGGGCGCGCTGTTCCTGGCCCTGGTGCCCGCCTGGCCGGTCACCGCGGTCGCGGCGGGCGCGGTCGGCCTCGGCTTCGGCACGTTCCTCGCGGTGGACCTCGCCGTGATCGCCACCGTGCTGCCCTCGGCCGCCGACACCGGCCGCGACCTCGGCGTCTTCGCCATCGCCAACGCCGCCCCGCAGGTGTTGGCCCCGGTGCTGGCGGTGCCGGTGCTCGCGGTGTCCGGCTACCGGGGCCTGTACCTGGTCACGGCGGTGGTGGCGGTGGTCGGCGGGTTGCTGGTGCGGCGGGTCCGCTCGGTCGGCTGACCGGGTTGCCGAACGCGACAACGGTCTCCCCGGGGGGAGGCCGTTGTCGCCTCAGAGCACTGTCCGTCCCGGACACCGCCGCGCGGTGCCGGTCGTGGTCGAAACCCGCGCTTCTGTTCCGTCACAACGCTTCCGCGAGTCGGGAGCGCGTCCCGGTCAGCAGCCCATCTCCCGGTGGTCGCGCCAGAACTGCGCCGCGGTCAGCACCGACAGCCCGTTGCGGCCGAACACCAGGAAGTCCGATGGTCGGACCTCCCCGATCAGCCCGCCGTCGCGCAGCACGCCCACCGCGACGTCCTCCCGCCACTCCACAGAGAACTCCGCGCGCACCTTCCCCTCGGCGCGCAGCGCCGCCACCCACCGCCGCATCTCCCACAGCAGCGAGGGGTCGTCGTAGGCCACGGCCCGCACCGGCGCCGCCCACGGCTGGTAGACCCGCACCGCCCCTTTCGACCCGCCGGGAATCGGATCGCTCGTCCTGTCGCTGGTCCGGCCACTCGATTTGATCATCCCCACCGCACGACACTACCATCGATTCGAACATGCGTTCGAGTGCGGTGGAGCTGTGCGTAGAGTCACCGCGAGGAGGACCTCAACGGGGTCTCAGCGACCACGGGATACGGTGACCCCCGAAACCGGGTGGGGAGTGGCCGACATGGTGACCATGGGCAAAAGCGCGCTGACGTGGGTGCGCAAGACGATGGCGCGCGCGGTGCTGAAGCGCGTGGGCCCGCGGGCGCTGTCCCTGCTGCCCGACAACCTGCTGGTGCCGCTGCGCCGTGACGACCTCGAACCGGTGACCGAACTCGACGAACTGGCCGACCGGGCACCGCTCACCCTGCTGCCCGCCCCGTTCGGGGTGCGGCTGTGGCTGGTCACCGGCTACGACGAGTGCAAGCAGGTGCTGGCCGACAGCACCGGCTTCAGCAACGACTTCTCCCACCTGGGCAAGATCCTGGAGCTGGAGCAGAACCCCGGCGGCCTCGGCTTCGCCGACCCGCCGGTGCACACCCGGCTGCGCAAGGTCCTCACGCCCGAGTTCACCATGCGCAGGCTGTCGCGGCTGGCCCCGCGCATCGACGAGATCATCGCCGACTGCCTCGACGACATGGCCGCCGCCGACGGCCCGGTCGACCTGGTGGAGAAGTTCGCGCTGCCGATCCCGTCGCTGACCATCTGCGAGCTGCTCGGCGTCCCCTACGCCGACCGCGAGGAGTTCCAGCGGCTGGCCGAGGCGCGGTTCGACCTGTTCGGCGGCGCGGGCGCGGGCTTCGGCCACATCTCCGAGTCGCTGGCCTACCTCAAGCGGGTCGTGCGGCAGCAGCGCGAGCAGCCCGGCGACGGCCTGATCGGCATGATCATCCGCGAGCACGGCGACGACGTAGACGACGACGAGCTGGCGGGCCTGGCCGACGGCGTGCTCACCGGCGGCTTCGAGACCACCGCCAGCATGCTCGCCCTCGGCGCCCTGGTGCTGCTGCGCGACGACAAGACCGCCGCCCTGCTGCGCGAGGACGACAGCGCCATCAACCCGTTCGTCGACGAGATGCTGCGCTACCTGACCGTGGTGCAGGTGGCGTTCCTGCGCTTCGCCCGCAAGGACATGGTCATCGGCGGTCAGACCGTCCTGGAGGGCGACGTGGTGGCGTGCTCGCTGAACGCGGCCAACCGCGACGAGTCCGGCCTCGGCGCGGGCATCCGGCAGTTCGACCCGACCAGGGCACCCAGCGCGCACGTGGCCTTCGGCTTCGGCGCGCACCGCTGCATCGGCGCCGAACTGGCCAAGATGGAGCTGCGCGCGGCCTACCCGGCCCTGGTCCGCCGCTTCCCGGACCTGCGCTTCGACCCCACCGCGGGGCCGCTGGCCTTCCGCGAGACGTCGATCGTCTACGGCGTGGAGTCCATCTCCGTCCTCACCTGAGGACCCTGCGGATCACCTGAAGAACCCCCGCCGCACCCTGCGCGGTGGGGGTCGGCCGCGCCATGCTCGGGGGCATGACCGCACTGGAGGACCGCGCCGCGGTGCGCAGGCTGCTCGACCGGTTCGGCTTCGGCCCGCGCCGGGGCGACCTCGACCGGGGGTTCGCCGAAACCCTCGACCGGCTCCTGGCGCCCGCCGCGCCGGTCGCCGCCCCGGACCTGCCCGCGCCGGAGCGGCCTGCCGGGAACCAGGAGGCCAAGAAGCGCGCCAACGCCGCCCGCGCCGACCAGGAGGAGCGGTTCGCGGGGTGGTGGCTCGACCGCATGGTGGCCGAGCCGACCGCCACCGAGCGGCTGACCTGGTTCTGGCACGGCCACTTCGCCACCAGCGAGCAGAAGGTGCGCAGCCCCCGGGCCATGCTCGCGCAGAACCGGACCTTCCGCGCGCACGCCCTCGGTTCCTTCACCGACCTGGCGGGCGCGCTCGTCGTGGACCCGGCCATGCTGCTGTGGCTCGACGGCAACGACAACACCGCGGCCGCGCCGAACGAGAACCTGGCCCGCGAGTTCATGGAGTTGTTCGCCCTGGGCATCGGCCACTACAGCGAGGGCGACGTCCGCGAGGCCGCCAAGGCGCTCACCGGCTGGCGCGCCACCCGCGAGCAGGACGCGGCCCGGTTCACCGACAAGCGGCACGACCGGTCGGCGGTCACGCTGTTCGGCCGGACCGGTCCGCTCGACGCCCCCGGTTTCGTGGCCGCGGTGCTGGCCCACCCGGAGTCGGCCGGGTTCGTGGTGGGGCGGCTGTGGTTCCGGCTGGTGTCGTCGTCCCCGCCCCCGGCCGACGTCCTCGACCGCCTCACCGCCGCCTACGGCCCCGGTCGCGACGTCGCGGCCACCCTGCGCGCCATCGCCGCCGAACCCGCCTTCCGCGACTCGGCCACCACGCTGGTCAAACAGCCGGTGGAGTGGCTGGTCGGGCTGCTGCGGGCGGTCGACGTGCGGCCGTCCGCGCTGCCGGACAAGACCCGTAAGCGCGTCCGGATCGGACTGGCGGGCATGGGGCAGGTCCCGCTGCGCCCGCCCAGCGTCGGCGGCTGGCCCGCCGCGGCGGCGTGGCTGACCACCTCGGCGGGCGCCGCCCGGCTCACCCTGGCCCGGGCCGTCGTCGCCGGAGCCGACCTGACCGCCGTCGGCGGCGACCCGGTCGAGGACGCGCGGGTCCTGCTCGGCGTGGACTCCTGGTCGGACCGGACCAGGTCGGCGCTGGAACAGGTGCGGGGCGACCCGAAGCAGTTGGTGGCGATCGCCGCGTGTGCCCCCGAATACGTCGTGAGCGGATGAGGAGGAACCATGGACTCGGTGACGCGCAGGCGTTTCCTGACCCTGACCGGTGTCGCGGGCGCGGGTGCCCTCGCCGCGGGGGCCACCCGGGTCGACTGGGGCACGCTGATGACGGCGGCCTCCGACACCCCGCTGGACCCGGGCGCGGGCGTGCTCGTCGTGGTCACCCTCTACGGCGGCAACGACGGCCTGAACACGGTCGTCCCGGCGGGGGACGCGGTGTACCAGGACCTGCGGTCGGACCTGGCGTACCGGCCGGAGGAGGTGCTGGACCTGGGGGAGGGGTTGGGCCTCAACCCCGGGATGACGGGCTTCAAGGGCCTGTGGGACCAGCGGCGGCTGGCGGTCGTGCGCGGTGTCGGCTACCCGGAACCGGACCGCAGCCACTTCCGGTCGATGGCCATCTGGCAGACCGCCACCCCGGGGTCCGCGTCCACCACGGGCTGGCTGGGCCGCTGGCTGGACACACTGGACGGTGACCCCCTGCACGCGCTGTCGGTGGAACCCGTTGCCCCGCCCCTGTTCGCGGGCGAGAAGGGCGGTGCGGCCAGTTTTCCGGTCAACGGCCTGACCCTGCCCGGGGGCAACCCGGGCAAGGCCTTCAAGGCGCTCGGCCACGCCCAGGAAGGCGAGGACCCCTGGCGGGCGAGGGCGGCGAAGGCCATCGCCGACCTGCACCGCGGCGTGGACACCTTCGCCGAGCCCGCCGCGGGCGAGGACCGGTCCGCCCCGGAGGACGAGCAGTCGACCAAGGGCGCCTCCGCGGGCGGCGGTTCGGCCCTGGGCAGGCAGCTCGCCATGGTCGCCAACCTCATCGAGGCGGGTGTCCCGACCCGGGCCTACTCGGTCTCCCTGGGCGGCTTCGACACCCACGCCGACGAGCGGGGGACCCAGCAGCGCCTGCTGACCGAACTCGACGGCGCACTCACCCCGTTCGCCGACCGGATGCGCGGGACCGACCGGGGGCGCAACGTGGTGGTCCTGGTGTACTCCGAGTTCGGCAGGCGGGTCCGCGCCAACGCGGGCCAGGGGACCGACCACGGCACCGCGGGCCCGGTCTTCCTGCTGGGCGAACCCGTCGCGGGCGGCTTCCACGGCGAACAGCCCGGCCTGGCGGACCTGGACGGGGACGACCTCAAGGCCACCACGGACTTCCGGGACGTGTACGCGACCCTCTTGGGCAGGGTTCTCGCCGCCGACCCCGCGCGCGTCCTCGACGGCCACCGGGGGAACGTCGACCACCTGATCCGCGCCTGACCGGGCAGCGGCGAGTCGGCGGAGGGCGGTGGGGCGTGGGCGGGTTGCGGACCGCGTCGTTGCGGTGGCGGGTGACGGTCACGGCCTGCGCGGTGGTCGGCGTCGTGCTGATCGCGCTCGGGGTCGTGGTGCGGACGGTGTTCGTGGGGCAGGTGGAGCGCGGGCTGGACGGGCTGGTGGCGAACCGGGCGCAGCTCGGGCGCCAGTTGGCGCGGGAGGGCGTCGGCCCCGCCGCGCTGGTCCGCCGGGTGGACGCCCACGGGGTGCGGGTGGGGCTGACGCTGGCCTCGGGGGAGAGCTTCGGGGAGGTCGGGGGTCCGCCGGAACCCGGTGTCCGCAGGGTGCGGATCTCCCTGGCCGAGCCGGGCAGGCTCGACGGTGCCGTGCTGGTGCTCAGCGTGGACACGGCCCTGGTGGACGGTGCGACGTCCGCGTTGGACCGGGTGCTGCTGATCGGCGGGGCGGCGGCGCTGCTCGCGGCGGTGTCGGCGCTGCTGTGGGGGATGCGGGCGGCGCTCGCGCCGCTGGACGCGATGACCCGGCTGGCGCGCGCCACCGCCGCGGGTGGGCGGGGGGCGCGGTTGGCGCCCACCCACCCGGACACCGAACTCGGCCGAACGGCCCGCGCCTTCAACGAGATGCTCGACAGCCTGGAGGGCGCCGAGGACCGCCTCCGCCGGTTCGTCTCCGACGCCGCGCACGAGCTGCGCACCCCCGTCGCCGGGGTGCAGGCCGCGGTGGAGGCGGTCCTCGACCCGGACGTGGACCCGGAGACCCGCGACCGGCTGCACCTGCACCTGATCCGCGAGTCCCGCCGGGCCGCCCGGCTGGTCGACGACCTGCTGCACCTGGCCCGCCTGGACGCGGGCATCGACCTCGACCCGTCCCCGGTGGACCTGCTCGACCTGGCCCACGCGCACGCCGACCGGGTGCGCCTGGTCGCCCCCGAGGTGCGGGTCGTCGTCTCCGGCACGCCCACGACGGTGGTGGCCGACGCCGAACGCCTGACCCAGGTCCTCACCAACCTCACCGACAACGCGCGCAAAGCCATGGGCGGCAGGGGAACCCTGACCCTGGCCGTCACCGCGGCCGACGGGCACGCGCTGCTCGACGTGCGCGACACCGGTCCCGGGATCGCCCAGGAGAACCGGGAACGCGTCTTCGACCGGCTGGTGCGCTTCTCCGGCGGCGCGGGCGCGGGTCTCGGCCTCCCGATCGCCCGCGGCCTGGCCAGGGCCCACGGCGGCGAACTCTTCTGCCTGCCCGCGGAGGGCGGCGCGTTCCGCCTGGTGCTGCCGGGGTAGGCCTACTCGCGCAGGGTGTAGCCGTGGCCCCGGATGGTGTGGATCAGGCGGGGGCCGTGGGCTTCGAGCTTGCGGCGCAGGGCGCTGATGTTGACCTCGACCAGGTTCGCCGCGTAGTCCTCGTAACCCCAGACCGCGCCCAGGATCTGGGTCTTGGTCGCCACCCGGTCCTTGCGGGCGGCGAGGAAGGCCAGCAGCCGCAGCTCCGTCGCGGTCAGCTCGACCGGGGTGCCCGCCCGGGTGACCACCCCGGACTCCACGTCCACCAGCAGGTCCGCCACCTCCACGACCGGGACGGCGCGGCCGGAGCGGCGCAGCACCGCCGCGACCCTGGCGAGGAGTTCGGCCAGCACGAACGGTTTGACCACGTAGTCGTCCGCCCCGGCGCGCAGGCCGCGCAGGCGGTCGTCGACGCCGTCGCGGGCGGTGACGACGATGACGCCCGCCGGGACGGTGCGGCGGACCACGTCGAGCAGGGTGAAGCCGTCGCGGCCGGGCAGCAGCACGTCCAGGATCACCAGGTCGGGGCGGAACCCCGCCAGCGCGGACTCCAGCGCCGCGCCGTCGGGCAGGGCCAGCACCCGGTGGCCCGCGGCGACCAGCGCCGACTCCACCGACTCCCGGATCGCCGGGGAGTCCTCGACCACCAGCACCCGCGCCGCGTCCACCGCGGCATTGTCGCACCACCGGAGGGGGCCGGTGGCGCGACGGGCGCGGGTCACGCCCGCGCGGGTGCCGGTGCGGTCGGGGTGTCGGCGGCGGTGCGGGGTCAGTACTTGCCGAACGCCCAGTTGCCCGGCGAGGCCTCGTCGTCGCTGCGGAAGAACTGCTCCACGCCCCGGACGTACTCCGGCTTGCTGACGTACCCGTCGCCGTCGACGTCGAGCGCCTTGAAGCCCTGCTCGCTGTCGGCGCGCGGGATGCCCAGCTTGGCGTCCAGGGTGACCCACTCGCCCAGGCTGATCAGGCCGTCGCGGTCGATGTCGGTGATGTCGCGGATGACCACGCCGAGCTTGATCGCCCCGTCGGTGACCGCGTCGGCGTCGGCGGCGGCGACGAACTCGGCCCGGCTGACCCGCTGGTCGCCGTCGGAGTCGAGGGTCTGCTGCAGCGCCCGCCACAGCGACGACGCCTCCCGCTGCACGATCCTGGCCTCCAGGGAACCGCCCGCCCCGGCCGCGGCGATCGCCTTGGCGGCGAAGTCCTCCAGGTCGCTCTCCTCGACGAAACCACTGCCGTCGCTGTCGAGCAGCTCGAAGAGCCGGGACAGCTTGCGTTCCTGAATCTGTGCGGGCACAGGCCCATCCTTTCCCCACGCACGGACGAATCGGGCATGATCTTCCCCAGGTCCGCGCACGGGTGCACCCGCCAATCGGGTACGGGGCGCTACTCGGACGGGTGGTCCACCCCGTCACGGTCAGCCCACTCCAGCAGGGGCGCCAGGGAGAACGGGTGCTCGTCGATCCCCGCGTGCGGGTCGCCGAGCTCGGCGAACCGGGCGGGCACGGTCGCGATCGTCAGCTCCCCCGGCTCGACCGAGTCCACCTCGGCCCAGGTGATCGGTGTGGACACCGTCGCCTCCGGCACGCCGCGCACCGAGTAGGCGCAGGCGACGGTGTGGTCGCGGGCGTTCTGGTTGAAGTCGACGAACACCGCGCGCGGGTCGCGGTCCTTGCGCCACCACACCGTGGTCGCCTCCCGCGTGCGCCGCTCGACCTCGCGGGCGAACGCCAGCGCCGCCCGCCGCACCTCGCCGAACTCCCATTCCGGCGGGATGCGGACGTAGACGTGCAGCCCGCCGCCGCCGGAGGTCTTGGGGAAGCCCACCGCGCCCAGTTCGTCCAGGACCTCGCGCGCCACGCCCGCGACCCGGCGCACGGTGGCGAAGTCGCACTCGGGCATGGGGTCGAGGTCGATGCGCCACTCGTCCGGGCGCTCGGTGTCGGCCCGCCGCGAGTTCCACGGGTGGAACTCCACTGTCGACATCTGCACGGCCCACACCACGTCCGCGAGCCGGGTGACGCACAGCTCGTCGGCGTGCCGGTCGTACCGGGGGAAGTGCACGCGCACCGTCCGCACCCACGGCGGCGCACCGTGCGGCAGCCGCTTCTGGTGCACCTTCTCCCCGCCCACCCCGGCTGGGAAGCGGTGCAGCATGCACGGCCGGTCCCGCAGCGCCCGCACGATCCCGTCGCCCACGGCGAGGTAGTAGCGGGCCAGGTCGAGCTTGGTCTCACCGCGCGCGGGGAAGTACACCCGGTCCGGGTTCGAGATCCGCACGGTGTGCCCGCCGACCTCGAGTTCGACGGCGGGGCTCCCCTTGGCTGCCATGTCGCCACGGTAATCGGCGGCCGGTGCCCGCGCCGGGAAACACCATCCTGACCGGACCGTCTAGGCCGGTGGTCCCACGTATTCCACCCACGTAGGTATGCGGCTCGGTAGTACTACCGATGTGCCGGTTAGTCCGTTTGCAGCAAGTTGTTCAGGACCTGTTTCCCCACCGGACGGAGCTGAGCATGACCGCAGCGCACGTGGACGAGCGGCACGCCGTCCTCCGGCGGGAGGTGGTCGGGGCCCTCCGGCGCGAGGAGGGGGTCGACGGGCTGCCGCAGGCGCTGCTGGACCCGCTGGTGGAGACCATCCGGACCGCCGTCACCGGGTGCCTGCAGGTCATGGAGCACCCCGACGACTACGACCCCGACGAGTGGGCGGCGCTGTTCCGGGCCCGGCGCGGGGCGCTGCCGGAGGGGCTGCACCGCGAGCGGGCGGCCCGGGCCTACCGGGTCGGCGCGCGGGTCGCGTGGGAGATCGCCGTGGTGCACGCCCGGCGGCTGGGCGTCCCGGCCGACCGGGTGGCGCGCGGCGCGGAGGTCGTCTTCGCCTACCTGGGCGCGATGGCCGACTCGGGGCCGCCGCCGGTGTCGCGCGCCCTGGCCAGGGTGCGGCTGGTGGGGCTGCTGCTGCAGGACCCGCCGCCCGGGCGCCCGCAGCTCGCCGAGGTGGCGGGCGAGGCGGAGTGGCCGCTGCCCGGCACGGTCCGCGTGGTCGCCCTGCGCCACCGCCCGGGGCGCGACCCCCGGCTGTTCGCCGACCTCGGCCCGGACGTCCTGCTCGACCTGGACGGTCCCGAGCCGTGCGTCATCGCCCCCGCGGGCAGGCTGGACCCGGAGGCGGTGGCGAACGCCCTGCCCGGCTGGCGGGCCGCGCTCGGCCCGGCCACCCCGGTCGGGACCATCCGCTCCGCCCTGGAGGTCGCCACCCGGGCGCTGGACCTGGTGGAGAAGGGCCGCATCCCCGACGCCCCGGTCGTCGACTGCGACGAGCACCTGCTGAGCCTGGCGCTGTTCACCGACGACTTCCTCATCGACACCCTCGCCGACCGCCAGTTGGCCCCGCTCGAACCGCTGCGCAACTACCAGCGGGTGCGGCTGCTGGCCACCCTCGACCAGTGGTTCGCCACCCGGGGCCGGGTGGTGGACATGGCCGAACACCTCGGGGTGCACCAGCAGACGATCCGCTACCGGGTGAACCGGCTGACCGAGCTGTTCGGCGACCAGCTCGCCGACCCGCGCAAGCGCTTCGACCTGGAGCTGGCGGTCCGCGCGAAGGTGCGCCACGAGCGCGCGAGCTGATCACCGGTTCCCGGGTGCGGCCATAATCGACGCGTGGTCGAATCCGTGCCCGCCGGGGTCACCAGCCACGTCGGCCGCGCGGGCGAGACCCGCGCGCTGACCGCGCTGCTCGGGTCCGCGGCGCTGGTCACGGTCACCGGGCCCGGCGGTGTCGGCAAGACCAGGCTGGCCTCGACGGTCGCCGCGCGGGCCCGCTTCACCGACGGCGTGGCCTTCGTCGAGCTGGGGGAGCTGCGCGAGGCCGAACTGCTCGCCCCCACCGTGGCCGAGCGGCTGGGCCTGGGCAGCCAGACCACCCGCCCGCCGGTGGAGGTGCTGACCCACCACCTGCGCACCCGCCGCCTGCTGCTGGTGCTCGACAACTGCGAGCACCTGGTCGACGCGTGCGCGCACCTGGTCGAGGCGCTGCTGCGCGCCTGCCCCCGGCTGGCCGTGCTGGCCACCAGCCGCCAGTCGCTGGGGGTGGCCGGGGAGCGGCTGTTCCCGGTCAGCCCGCTGGCGGTGCCCGAACCGGGGGAGTCCGCGGCCGCCCTGGGCCAGTACGACGCGGTGCGGCTGCTGGTCGACCGGGCCACCGCCGTCGTCCCCGGGTTCGCCGTCACCGCGGACAACGCCGAGGACGTGATCCGGCTCTGCGCGGCGCTCGACGGGTTGCCGCTGGCCATCGAGCTGGCCGCGATCCGGCTGCGGTCGCTGTCGGTGGCCCAGGTCGCCGACCGCCTCGCCGACCGGTTCACCCTGCTCGACCGGGTCCGCCCGTGGGGGCCGGGGCGGCACTCCGGCGTCCGCGCGCTCATCGACTGGAGCCACGAGCTGTGCGACGACGGCGAGCGGCTGCTGTGGGCGCGGGCCTCGGTGTTCTCCGGCCCGTTCGACCTCGACGCCGCCGAGGAGGTCTGCGCCGACGCCGATGTCCCCGCCGGGGGCGGTGGCCTGCCCCGGGCCGCGGTCCTCGACGCGCTGGCCGGGCTGGTCGACAAGTCGGTGCTGCTGCGCACCGAGCGCCGCGGCCGGGTGCGGCACCGGATGCCGGAGATGGTCCGCAGGCACGGCGAGCAGCGGCTGCGCGAGCTGGGCGGCGAGGCCGCGACCCGCCGCCGCCACCGCGACCGGCTGGCCGCGCTCACCGAGGGCTTCGCCGCGCACTGGTTCGGCCCGGACCAGGTCGACTGGATTCGCCGGGTGCGCCACCAGCACGCCGACCTGCGCCGGGCGCTGGACTTCTGCGCCCACGACCCGGCCGAGGCGGTGGTGGGCCTGCGGATGGTCACCGCGGCCAAGGAGTACTGGATGGCGCACGGCCTGACCACCGAGGGCCGGATGTGGCTGGGCAGGCTGCTCGACGCCGCCCCGCCGGACGCCCCCGGCCGCGCGCACGCGCTGTGGCTGGCCGCGTTCCTCGCCCTGGTCCAGGGCGACCGCGCGGGCTACGCGACCGCCCTGGACCAGATCCCCGACACCGCAGACGGGCACGCCCGCGCCTACACCAGCCACGTGCGCGGGTACGCGGCCCTGATGGACGGCGACGGCGCCGCCGCGGCCGGGCTGTTCGGCGCCGCCGCCGACACCCTGGGCGCGCTCGGCGACCGCGGCGGGCAGGTGTGGGCGACCTACAACCTGGGCCTGGCGCTGTGCCACGCCGGGAACCTGCCGCGCGGCCGGGAGGTGCTGGCCGCGGCGGTCGCCACCTGCACCGAGGTCGGCGAGGTGTGCTGGCTGGCCTGGGCGCTGTGGTCGCGCAGCGCAGCGGAGTACCTGTTCGGCGACCGGGCCGAGGCCGAGGCCGCCGGGCTGGAGGTGATGCGGTTGCAGCGGCGCGTCGACGCCCGCACGGTGGTCACCTTCACCCTGGCCACGCTGGCGGGCTGCGCCGCGCACCGGGGGGCGCCGCGGCGGTCCGCGCGGCTGCTCGGCGCCGCCGCCGCGGCCGCCCGCACGCTGGGCGCCTCGCTGGCCAACTACGCCGCGTTCGGGTCACCGGTCAGCCGCGACAGCTCCCTCGTCGTCGACGCGATCGGCGCCGCCGCCGCGGCCGAGGAGTTCCGCGCGGGCCTGGCCATGGACACCGACGCCGCGGTGGCCTACGCGCTGGGCGAGGAGCGGGCGCCCGCCGACCCCGGGCTCACCGCCCGCGAGGCGGAGGTGGCCGCGCTGGTGGCCGAGGGGCTGACCGACCGGGAGATCGCCGAGCGGCTGGGCATCGCCCCGCGCACCGCCGAGACGCACGTGGCGCACGTCCGGGCCAAGCTCGGGGTGCGCGGCCGGGCGCAGATCGCGGCCTGGGTCGCCGGACGGGTGAAATAGCTTTCATTTTTGCCGACCTGTTGTTTTTCGCAACAGCCCTTCACGTACGTTGTTTCAAGGCCCGAAGTCCCGATATCGACCGGTCCGGGCAAGTCGTTGGACCGGTCGAGATCGGTTCACGGCGGCATGTGGTGAGATGACAAATTCGGAAAAGCCCAGGTCTTGGTGTTGTGTGGGTCGCTTTTTCGGAGCTAATCTGAGCCCCGATGGCTTTTGCGGCGGAATTGGCCGCACGCCACCGACACCCTTTCGTTGATTTCCCCGGACGGGGTTCTCCCTGTCCACGTATCACTGTTGATACCTGAGGAAGGAAGACCGTGAGTCCTCGCAAGGTCTCGAAGAAGCTGGTCGCGGGCATCACCGTGACCTCGGCCGCCGGGCTCGTCGCGGCAGGCCTGCTGGTCGGTGGCGGCAGCAGCTCCGCGGAGCCGGTCTCGCTGACGCTGAACTACACCTGCCCGTTCCCGCTGATCGGCAACCAGAACATCAAGGCGGTCATCAAGACCGACCTGCCGACCAAGATCGGAATCGGCGAGCCGAGCGGCGAAATCAAGATCACCGCCGTCACCACGGTCCCCGAGACCGCCACCCAGGGCCTGACCCTGGTCGGCGCGACCACCGTCGAGGGCTCCGCGCAGGCGGCCTCGACCGTCGCCGCCCCCGGCATCACCCTTCCGGTGAACGTGCCGATCACGGTGCCGAAGACGAACGTGCCCGCCTCGGGTGCCTTCGACGTGACCGCCACCGGGTCCGCCCCGTCGCTGTCGTTCCAGCAGGCGGGCGAGGCCAAGATCACCGTCGGTGACCTGAAGCTGACCCTGACCCCGAAGAAGGCCGACGGCACCGAGACCGGCCTGGGCACCTTCGACTCGGCCTGCACCCAGGTGCCGGGCCAGAACAACCTGCTGCACACCTTCACCATCGGTGGCGGCGGTGGCACCACGCCTCCGACCACCCCGCCGACGACGCCGCCGACGACGCCCCCCACGACGCCGCCGACCACGCCGCCGACGACCCCGCCCACCACGCCGCCGACGACCCCGCCGACGACGCCCCCCACCACCCCGCCGACCACGCCCCCGAACAACGGCGTGAAGGTGAACTACGACATCACCGGCAGCTCGACGCTCAAGTCGCTGAACGGCACCGTCAAGCTCGGCGGCGAGTTCAACGCCACGGCCGACCTGGCCGCGGGCAAGTACACCGGTGACCTCAAGCTGAACCCGACCAGCGGTCAGTTCAAGATCCTCGGCTTCCTGCCCGCCGAGTCCAGCATCGCCTTCAAGCCGGTCGGCACCGCCAGCGGCACCGTCACCACCGGCGCGATCACCTTCAACGGCAAGCTCGACGTCGTGCTGACCCAGGTCTCCCTGTTCGGCATCCCGATCTACATGGGCGACACCTGCAAGTCGCCGAACCCCACCGACATCTCGCTGAAGTCGGTCGGCAACTTCGACGTCCTCAAGGGCGGCAAGATCACCGGCACCTACAACCTGGCGCAGACCACGAACTGCGGTCCGCTCAGCGACTTCATCGGCCCGTTCGTGACCAGCTCGGGCAACACCATCGACATCGACCTGGCGATCAAGAAGTAGTCAGCTCCTGTCACGGCCTGCCCCCTCCCCACCCGGGAGGGGGCAGGCTTTTTTTCCGCCAGGTGGACGCGTGGTTGGTGACCGACCGGAGCAACCGATACGGTCACCCGGCCGTGCCCGACCGGGCCCGGCGGACGGGAGCGGTGTCGCGGGCGATGGGTGTGCGCAGTGGACGGTGACCCGCTCCCGCCGGACCCGGCGGGCTTCCCCGACCCCGCCGAGCGGTGGGGGCTGAGCAGCCACGTCGGCCGCACCGCGGAGATCGCCGAGGGCGCCCGGCTGCTGGGCGCGCGCAGGCTGGTCACGCTGACCGGGCCGGGCGGGGTGGGCAAGTCCCGGCTCGCCGACCGGGTCGCCGCGCACGCCGCCGACCGGTTCCCCGACGGCCGCGCGGTCGTCGAGCTGGCCGGGCTGCGCGAACCGGCGATGGTGGCCGAGGTCGTCGCCCACCAGCTCATCCAGCACGACCGCTCGCCGCGGCCCGCGCTGGAGGTCGTGGTGGACCACCTGCGCGACAGGGCCCTGCTGCTGGTCCTGGACAACTGCGAGCACCTGGTCGGCGCGTGCGCGGACCTGGTGCGGGCGCTGGCGCGGGGCTGCCCCCGGGTGGCGGTGCTGGCCGCCAGCCGCCAGTCGCTGGGCGTCGACGGCGAACGGGTGCTGCCGGTGCCGCCGCTGGCCGTGCCGGGGGAGGGGCCGCTGCCGGTCGCCGCGCTGGTCGAGGTGGACGCGGTGCGGCTGTTCGTCGACCGGGCGCAGGCGGTGGTCCCGGCGTTCGCGGTCACCGGGGACAACGCCGCCGACGTCGCCGAGGTCTGCCGCAGGCTGGAGGGCCTGCCGCTGGCCATCGAACTGGCCGCGGTGCGCATCCGGGCGCTGTCGGCGGGCCAGCTCGCCGAGCGCCTGACCCGCAGCCTGCCCACGCTGACCGCCGGTTCGCGCACCGCCCCGCAGCGCCAGCACACCCTGCGCGCCACCCTCGACTGGAGCTCCGGCCTGTGCTCCCCGTCCGAGCGCCGCGTGTGGGCCCGCGCCTCGGTCTTCTCCGGCACCTTCGACCTCGACGCCGCCGAGCACGTGTGCGCGGGCCCCGACGGCGGCGGCGGCCCCGACGACGTCCTCGCCGCCATCGACGGTCTGCTGGACAAGTCCGTCCTCACCCGTGAGGAGCACGACGGCGTCGCCCGCTACCGGATGTCCGGCGCGGTCCGCGAGTACGGCGCCGAGCGGCTGGAGTCGGCCGGGGAGCGCGCCGCGGTGGCCCGGCTGCACCGGGACTGGTTCGCCGTGGTGGCCGACCGGTTCGCCGCCGCCTGGCTGGGCCCCGACCAGCTCACCTGGGTGCGCAGGCTGTGGCGCGACCAGCCCAACTTCCGCGTCGCCACCGAGTACTGCGTCAGCACCCCCGGCGAGGCGGTCGTCGCCGTCCGCATGGGCCTGGCGATGATGCACCACTGGACGCTGCACGGGCTGCTCAGCGAGGCCCGGATGTGGATGGACCGCGCACTGCCCGGCATCCCCGACGACGCCCCCGAGCGCGGCACCGCACTGTGGCTGGCGGGCCTGTCCGCCCTGGGCCAGACCGACGTCCCGGCCGCCGCCGCCCACCTCACCGCCGCGGGCGCGGTCGCCAAGCAGCACGGCGACCGCGCCCTGCGCGCCCGCGTCGCCAGCACCTGGGGCATCGCCTCGGTCTACGGCGGCGAACTGGCGGCGGCGCGAACCCTGCTGGACAAGGCGCTCACGGTCTTCCGCACCCGCGACGACCTGGTGCCGGACCGCCTGTTCGCCCTGGTCTTCGCCGCCCAGGCCCTCGGCCTCTCCGGTGACACCGAAGGAGCCAAGGCCCTGTTGACCGAGGGCACGGCCCTCAGCCGCGCCTGCGGCGAGCACTACTTCCGCGGCTGGCTGCTCTACGCCAGAGCCCGGGTCAGCCTGGCCGAGGGCGACTGGGCCGAGGCGGAGTCCACCGGCCGCCAGGCCCTGCGGGCCCAGTGGGACCTCGGCAACCGCTTCACCGCCGCCTTCACCACCGAACTCCTCGCCACCGCGGCGGCCAAAGCGGGCTCGGCGGAACAGGCGGCGTTCCTGTTCGGCGTCGCGGGCGGCATCTGGGCCCTGATGGGCTCCAGCCCCGACGCCTACCCCGCCATCGGCACCACCCACACCACCGAGGTCGACGCGGTCCGCGCCGAACTGGGCCGCACCCGCTACGACCAGGCCTACGCCCGAGGCCTGCGCACCTCCCCCACAGCGGCCCTGCAGCCCACCCCGGCCGCGACACCGCGCGGCACCCTGACGAAGCGCGAACTGGAGATAGCCGCCCTGGTCGCCGAGGGCCTGACCAACCGCGACATCGCCGAACGCCTGGTCATCGCCCGCCGCACAGCGGAAAGCCACGTCGACCACATCCTGCGCAAGCTCAACCTGACCAACCGCTCCCAGATCGCCGCCTGGATCAGCACCCGCCCCTGACCCTGCCCCCAAGGCCGCCCGACAACTCCTGCGCAGGTGGAGAGGGTGTCGTCCAGCCACCCGATGACGTCGACGAGTTCGCCCTTGACCTTCGGATGACGCCCACCGGTCGCCCGCGCAACCGGGGTGTTGTCTCGACTTGATAACGCCCCGGTCACGGCGTTGATATACTTGCGCCGTTCGGGGGTATCCGCGTGGTGCCCCGGTGGCTACCGTTCCCGGCATCCGAACGGTCGCTGCCCACCCGAGTGGTTGCGGCGCAAGGGAAGTCGGGGTCTTGTGGACGGTTCGCCGGACGATGAGCCAGGTGGTCAGGGTCAGGGCGCGGGCAGCAGGCGCAAGCTCCTCGCCGCGCTGATCGGCGGCGGCCTCGGTGCGGCGGCCTGCGTCCCGGTCATCGGCAGCGGCCTGTTCGCCCCCGACGACGAGGAACCCCAGCCGCCCCGGTCGCGCGCCGACGGCACCCCGCGCAAGGCGGCCACCACACCCGCCGACGGCGGCACCTACCTCGACCGCGACGACAGCTACACCGCGGGCGCGGGCGGGCAGGCGGGCTCGGCCACCCCGGACCCGGCGGAGCTGTTCTCCGGCCCGGCCGCCGCCGCGGCCGCCACGGAGGTCACCGTGTCCACCATCCTCGACACCTCCGCCCCCGAACTGCACCTGTTGCGCCGCTTCACCTTCGGGCCGAACCCGCGGACCGTGGCCGAGGTCCGCCAGGTCGGCATCGACCGCTGGCTGGCCGCGCAGTTGGCCCCGGACACCGTGCCCGACGCCGAGGGCGACGCCGCGTGGCGGGTGTTCCCGCTCGCGGCGATGTCACCGGCCCAGGTGCGCGGCGCGGTGCGCGAGTACGGCTGGGACGCCATGCTCGCGCACGCCCAGGCCACCCTCGCCAGGCAGTTGTGGTCGCGGCGGCAGGTCCACGAGGTCGTGGTCGACTTCTGGGCGAACCACCTCAACGTCACCCTGCCCAGCGACGGCGCCTGGGACGTCGGCCCGTCGTACCACAACACGGTGATCCGGGCGCACGCGCTGGGTTCCTTCCGCGCCATGCTCACCGCGGCCATGCGCCACCCCGCGATGCTGCGCTACCTGTCGAACGACGAGTCGCGCCGGGAGTCGGTCAACGAGAACCTGGGCCGCGAGCTGCTCGAACTGCACACCGTGGGCGTCGGCGCGGGCTACACCGAGGACGACGTGCGCAACAGCGCCTTCCTGCTCACCGGCCGCACGACCACCAAGGAGGGCGAGTTCAAGTACGACCCGAAGTGGCACTGGACCGGCCCGGTCACCGTCCTGGGCTTCGGCGACGCCAACGCCTCCGGCCCCGGCGGCCTCGCCCTGGGCGACCGCTACCTCGCCTACCTGGCCACCCACCCGGCGACGGCGCGGCAGATCGCCCGCAAGCTCGCCGTCCGGTTCGTCGCCGACGACCCGCCGAAGGCGCTCGTCGACCGGCTCGCCGCCGTGTACCTGGAGTCCGACACCGAGATCGTGCCGGTGCTCAAGGCGCTGCTGTCGTCGCGGGAGTTCTGGGCGTCGGTCGGGCAGAAGACGCGGCGCCCGCTGGAGAACGTCGTCGCCTCGGCCCGCGCGCTGGACGTGCGGCCGGGGTCGGACACCGCCAAGTCCGTCGCCGACCTGTACTGGAGCCTCGACGAGGTCGGCCAGCGCCCGCTGGGCTGGGCGCCGCCCAACGGCTACCCGGACGTGGCGGGCGCGTGGGCGTCGGCCGGGTCGATGCTGCAGGTGTGGAACCGCCACCGCGGCCTCGTGCAGGGCTGGTGGAAGGGCCTGACCTACACCAAACCGGAAGACCTGGTCCCCACCAAGGGTTCAGCCGCGTCCTATGTGGACGCGCTGTGCGAACGCCTGCTGTTGCAGCGGATGAGCCCGGCGCACCGCCAGGCCCTCGTCGCGTTCTTCGACGGCGCCACCGCCGCGCAGGCCGCCCCGCACCTGGTCCCCGTCGTGCTCGACTCCCCCTACTTCGCCCTGCGCTGAGGTCGCCGTGACTGATCACCTGCACCCCGACTGCCCGGACACCGCCCGCCTCGGCCCCAACCGGGAGGAATCCCTGCTGCGCGCCCGAGCGGCCCGCGTCGAGCACGACAACGGCACCCGGGACCGCCTGTGGAGCGGTGGCTTCACCCGCAGGCGGGTGCTGGCGGGCGCGGGCATGGCGGGGGTCGCGGCGCTGGGCGCCCAACTGGTCACCACCCGGGTGTCCTTCGGCGCCCCCGGCCCCGGCGCCCTGGTCGTGGTGTTCCTCCGCGGCGGCATGGACGGCCTGTCGGTCCTGGTCCCCGCCGACGACCCGGTCCTGCGCGCCGCCCGCCCGAGGACGGCGGTGTCCGGCTCGCTGCCCCTGGCCCGCGGCTTCGGCCTGCACCCGGCCCTGGAACCGCTCAAGAAGCACTGGGACGCGGGCAGGTTCACCGCCGTCCCCGCCCTGTCGACACCGGACGTCTCCCGCAGCCACTTCCAGGCCCAGGACGTGCTGGAGCGCGGCGGCGCCGCCAGCTCCGGGTGGCTCGACCGGGTCCTGGCGGAGATGGGACCGGGCACCACCTTCCGCGCGGTCGGCGAGGCCAGCACCCTGCCCAGGTCCCTGGTCGGCACCTCGGGCGCGGTGGCCCTGCGCGGGATCGACGGGTTCCGGCTCGCGGGCTGGGAGGGCGCCCACGAGCGCACCACCGCCGCCCTCACCACCCTCTACACCGGCCTGGACCACCCCCTGGCCGCCCAGGCGGCGACCACCCTGGGGGCGCTGCGGACGGCGGGCACCATCGCCACCACGGCCTACCAGTCCGCCGCCCAGTACCCCGACGGCGCCTTCGGCAAGTCCCTCGCCGACGTGGCCCGCCTGATCAAGTCCGGCGCGGGCCTGCGCGTGGCCTGCGTCGACCTCGGCGGCTGGGACATGCACACCGACCTGGCCACCGACATGACCCGCAACCTCACCGAGCTGGGCAAGACCCTCGACGCCTTCGCCACCGACCTCGGCCCGGCCCTGGACACCACCACCCTGCTCACCATGACCGAGTTCGGCCGCCGCATCGCCGAGAACGGCAGCGCCGGAACCGACCACGGCCACGGCTCGGTGGCCCTGCTGCTCGGCGGCGGCCTGCGCCCCCGCACGATCGCAGGAGCCTGGGACGGCCTGGCCGAGAACGTGCAGGACCACGGCGACGTCCCCGGCAGCAACGACCACCGCGACCTCCTCGGCGAACTCGTCACCCGCCGCCTGGGCCTCACCGAGGCCAACCTCGCCAAGGTCTTCCCCGGCCACGACTACCGCCGCCTGGGCGCCCTGACCTGACCCGGTGGACGCCTCCCGCCAGGGCTCCGCCCCGAGCCTCGTGGACGCCTCCCGCCCGTGGCCCGCCCCCTGTGGACAACCTCCGCCCGCGCCCGGTTCCTGTCACCACCCCCTGGTTGGATCGATTCGGGGGCTTCGCCGCTCAGCCTGTGGACAACCCCTGCCGACCACCCCGGCACTGTCGGTCCCCGGTGGTTGGATTGATTCGGGGGCTGCTCAGCACCGCCTCACAGCGAGCCCATGGCGATCAGCTGCCCCAGCGCCCGGATGTCGGCCTTGCCCCGGAACTCCAGCCGCACCTTGCCCAGCCCGCTGAACCACAGCTCCAGCTCCGCGTCCAGGTCGAAGTGGCCCGCCGTCTCGATCGAGAAGGCCTGCACCTTGCTGTACGGGAGGGACGTGTAGTCGCGCTTCTTGCCGGTCATGCCCTGGATGTTGACCGTGATGAGCCGCTTGTCGGTGAAGGCGACGAAGTCGCGGACGCCCTTGAACGCGGCGACGAGTCGTTCGCCGGGGATGAGAACGGGGGCCAGATCCTGTCCGATGTCGCGCGTGTCGATGGGGGAGAGCTTGAAGACGGAGGCTTTCTCAAAGTCGATCATGGTGAACGAGCTTAGACCTGGGATCATCGCCAGCGTGACCGATGCGCGTTCCGTTTCCCGACCGCCCACCCCGCCCGCGGGTCGGGCGGTGGTGCTGGTGGTGT
This sequence comes from Actinokineospora spheciospongiae, assembly GCF_000564855.1. GTDB lineage: Bacteria > Actinomycetota > Actinomycetes > Mycobacteriales > Pseudonocardiaceae > Actinokineospora > Actinokineospora spheciospongiae. Next base: position 1,292 of record NZ_AYXG01000084.1, on the reverse strand, counting down.
CGCTCCTGGTCGTCGGCGTCGCGGCGGGGGCGGTCACGCTGTGGTGGACCGGCGGGTGGGGGGTGAGCGGCGACGCGGCGGCGGGCGCGCGGGCGAACGCGGTGTGGACCGGGCTGGCGGCCGCGGTCGCCGTGGGCGGGCTGGTCGGGCTGCTGCTGTTCTGGCGGGCCCAGCGCACCGCGGTCGCCGACCTCGACCACCGCGAGCGCGACCTGGCCCTGCGCCGCGAGGCCGCCGCCGACACCCAGGCCCACCGCCGCCGGATGGCCGCGGTCGCGCAGGCGGAGGCGGTGGAGCAGCGCATCACCGCCGCGGTGGACCAGCTCGGCGCGGACCGCGACCCGGTGCGCCTCGGCGGCCTGCACACCCTGGAGCGCATCGCCGCCGCCGACCCGGGCCGCAGGCAGGCCGTGGTCGACGTGCTCTGCGCGTGCCTGCGGGCGCCGTACGACACCGGGGAGATCGCGGTGCGGCTGGCGGTGCAGCGGGTGCTGACCCGGCACCTGCGCCCCGGCGACGACCCCGCCACCCCGGCCCCGGACTTCTGGCCGGACCTCGACCTGGACCTGACCGGCGCGCACCTGGTCGACCTCGACCTGACCGGCTGCCGCCTCCGCGCGGTCACCCTCGACCAGGCCGTGTTCGAGGGGCGCACCAGCTTCCGCCGCACCCGCTTCGGCGGCCGGGCCCGCTTCCGCGGCGCCCGCTTCCGCGACGGCCTCGCCGCCCGCGGCGCCCGCTTCCACAGCGCCGCCGACTTCCGCGACGTGCGGTTCGACGCCCCCGACGACTGGGCGGACGCCGGTTTCCGCGCCGCGGACTTCCACGGCGACACCACCTTCGCCCGCGCCGCGTTCGCCGCCGAAGCCCAGTTCCGCGACGCCCGCTTCCACGCCGACGTGTCCTACGGCCGGGTCGCGTTCGACGCGGGCGCCGGGTTCGCCGGGGCGGAGTTCCAGGGGAGCGCGTGGTTCGGCAATGCCGTCGTCACCGGGTCGGCCGACCTGGCGGGCGCCAGGTTCCGCAGGCACGCCCGGTTCTGCGACACGGTGTTCGACGGTCCGGCTGACTTCACCGGCGCCCATTTCGACGGATTCGCCGACTTCGAGGCCGTGGACTTCCGGGCTTCGGCGGCTTTCGCCGAAGCCGAGTTCACTGCTGATCCGCCTGCCGAGGTCGTTCCGTTCCTCACTGCCGACTGACCGGGTGCCTGCGGCGTGGTTCCGCTTGCCGTTTCAAGAGCCCGGTCGTTTTCGGGGCGTGCCCGGGTGGGTGGATCTGCTTGGGCGGGG
>NZ_AYXG01000083.1 GCF_000564855.1 Actinokineospora spheciospongiae | reverse complement strand
GTTCCAGGTGGCTGGCCGCCGGGCGGCGGTCGTGGGGGTGGTCGGCGGCTGCGCTGCTGGGGTCCCGGGCGGCTGGCCGTTGGGCCGCCGGTATCGGGGGTGATCGTGGCGGCTGCGCGGGTGGTTGTCGGGTTTGGGGGTGGGCTCAGCCGAGGACGGCTGGTCTGCCGCCGAAGGGGATGCGGCCCGCTCCGCCCAGGACGATCTCGGTGTCGCTGCCGGTCAGGGGCTCGCCCACCAGTGCCCGCACTGTGGCGGCGGCCAGGCGCAGGGCGGGTTCGGCGGGCGGTTCGTCGGTGATGTCGAGGTGGTGCACGGCCAGTTCGACCGCCCAGGTGGCCAACAGGTCGCCGCTGGTGAGGACGTGGCCCTGGAACTCCACCGCCGTGTCGCCGAGTCGGTCGGCGGCGCGGGCCAGGCCCTCCAGGGTGGGGCGCAGGTGTCCGATCAGACCCGTGGGCCTGCGGTAGGCGGCGCTGATCCGGCGGGCGAACACCAGACCGTCGATCCCCTCGGCGTCGGGGTCGGTGGTGGGTGGGGTGGCCCGCCAGTAGTCGGCGGCGTCGGTGGTCGGTTCCGCACCGGTGGTGTGTTGCATTCCGAGCAGGAGTTCTTGGAGTCCCAGGTGGACGTGGGCGAGGACGTCGGCGACCACCCAACCGTGGCAGCGGCTGGGGTTGAGGGCGCGTTCGTCGGTCAGGGACTCGCACACGCGGTCGAAGGAGTCCAGTGCCGCCAGGAACGCCGTGAGTCCGTCAGCGTGATCCACTCGCATTGCCCCACCCTGCCACGGGGTCCGGCTCCCGGCAGGGTGCCGGGAGCCGGACCGCTGGTGGGCGTCAGGGGTTGGGGCGGGCGCGGCGCCAGATCTCGCGGGAGGCCGGGATCGGGTACGGGCCGTCGGTGATCGGGGTGTTCCAGGTCCTGGTGTGCGGCTCGTCCAGGGTGAACTCGGGCCAGCCGGGGTCGCCGGTGGCGGCGAAGGTGGTCCACGACTCGCGCAGCGCCTCGGACAGGGGCTCGAAGTCCGGGGGGACCGGGGTGCCCAGCAGCAGGGCGCCGATCGGGGTGTTGCTGGTGCCGAAGGTGAACGGCACGTCGATGCTGTGGCAGGCGCCCAGGGTGGGGCCCGCCCAGGCGAAGTCGTAGAGCCAGGTGCGCCCGCCCGCCCTGGTGTGGGCCTCGGCGCTCCACGTGGTGGGCATCCGGAAGACCGCGTCGGACAGGATCACCTCGACCAGGGTGGCGTCGGGGAGGTCCGGGTAGGCGGCGCGGTAGTCGGCGATGGCCTCGGCGGGCAGCCGCTGCGGGGCCGCCACGTCCTCCGGGCGCACGCCGGACATGTCGGTCAGCGCGGTGAACAGGCGGAACTCCTCGTGGGTGAAGCCGCAGACCAGGTCGACCTCGCGGCCCGCCCCGGTCTCCAGCACGTTCCACGGCCTGCCGGTGATCAGTTCGTGGTCGATGACCGGGCCGAAGGCGGTGATGCCCGCGACCTGCCCGCGCACCGGGACGTGCTGCACGGCCAGCAGCGCCTCCGGGGCCAGCGCGGCGAAGCCCTCGCGGGTGGCGGGCACGCCCAGCTCCGCCGCCAGCACGTCGGTGATCGCCCCGGCCTGCTCCAGGCTGCGGTAGCCCGTCGGGATGCTCTGGGCGATCGCCCGGCGGAACAGGCCCTTCGCCCGCGACGAACCCAGCAGCACGGCCACCGACCCGGCCCCGGCCGACTCGCCGAAGACCGTCACCAGGTCCGGGTCACCGCCGAACGCGGCGATCTCCGCGCGCACCCACTCCAGCGCCGCGAGCTGGTCCAGGTGCCCCCGGTTGGCCGGGGCGCCGGGCAGCACGCCGAAGCCCTCGAAGCCCAGGCGGTAGTTCATCGTCACGACCACCACGCCGTGTGCGGCCAGCCTCGACCCGTCGTAGGTCGGCAGCGCCGAGGAACCCTGCTGGTAGGCGCCGCCGTAGATCCACACCAGCACCGGCAGCCCGGAGCCGCCCGCGTCCGGCGCCCACACGTTGACCGACAGGTGGTCCAGCCCGTGCTCCGGCAGCCACGGCGACGGCATCCCCGGGGCGGGCGGAAGCTGCGGCGGGGACGCGGAGAACGCCACCGCGTCCCGGGTGCCCTCCCACGGCGCGGGCGGGGCGGGTGCGGCGAACCGCAGCGGTCCCTCCGGGGCGGCGGCGTACGGGATGCCCAGGAACCTGCTCACCCCGCCGTCGCTGACCCCGCGGACCGACCCCGCCGACGTGCGTACCACCCGATCCATGGCGTCCCCTTCGACGACTACTTCATGTTCGCCGCGAGCGTGCCCTGCTCGCCGAACAGCTCCGCGGACCATCGTCCCAGCAGTTCGGTGTTGTCGTTGTCCTCGGGGTGGAAACCGACCCGGTTGTAGTCCTTGACGCGGGCCACGACCTCCTTGCTCAGGAAGGGGGAGCGGCGCAGCGCGGCGATGCTCCGGAACAGCCGCTTCGGGTTGTAGGTGGCGCGGTCGGCCAGCATCGACAGCACCGTGTGCATGATGACGGCGAACAGGAAGCTGAACGTCATGAACCGCATGGTCTTGATCCGGCGCCGCTCCGAACCGCCCGCCGCCCGGTAGACGTCGAACGCCACCGACTTGTGCTCGGCCTCCTCGAAGGCGTGCCAGAGCAGCACCGAGCGCACCTCGCTGTCGCCGAGCATGGCCAGCGCGCGCTCGTCGGTCAGCAGCGTCTCGGCCAGTGCGGCGGTGTAGTGCTCCAGCGCGGCGGTCACGGCGAGGCAGGACAACGCGGGGAGCTTCTTCTCGTAGAGGCCCAGCCCCCGCTTCGCCGCCCGGTCCACCCGCCGCGTCGGGTAGCCCATCTCCTGGAGGCGGTCGTTGAGCGCCCGGTGCTCGCGGCCGTGGGTGACCTCCTGGCCGATGAACCCGGCCACCTGCGCCTTCAGCTCCGGGTCGGTGACCTGGTCGGAGAAGCGCCGCACCGACCGCACGAAGAAGTCCTCGCCCTCGGGGAACATCGCCGACAGCACCGCCACGATGTGGCTCATGACCAGGTCGCCCTGGACGTAGTGGCGGTCCACACCGGTCTTGAGGCCGGTCTTGTCGCCGTAGTCGAACCGGATGCGGCGCGGCTTGGGCAGGATGGGCATGGGGATCTCCTCGGGGGTCAAGCGGGGTCGAAGGCGACGATCTGCGGCATCGCCGAGACAATGATCTTGAGGAAGGCGCGCACCTCCGCGCCTCGGCCCGACCGGTCGCCGTCGGGCAGGGCGTTCAGCGCCAGGCCGCTGAACAGGGCGTGCACCGCGCGCAGCGCCTCACCGAGGAACGGCCGCCCGGCCAGCTCCGGGAAGAACTCGGCGAACACGTCCGCGCTGACCTCGGCGATCCGCTCCGGCACCGGGGCCATCACCTCGGCCAGCTCCCGGTTGTGCCGGGCGGCCACCATCAGCTCCAGCAGCACCAGGCCGCCGGTGTCGTCGTAGAACGACCACAGCACCGACAGCGCCTCGGCCGGGGTGCGGCGGTCCGGGGCCATGGCGGTGAACCGGTCCCGGAAGTCCTCGACCCGCCGCTCCAGCAGCCGCTGGGCCGCCGCGCTGACCAGGTCGGCCTTGGTGGGGAAGTGGTGCGCCAACGCCCCGCGCGAGACCCGGGCGCTGCGCACGATGTCGTTGGTGGACATCCGCCCGTAGCCCAGCTCGGCGACGCACTCGATGGTCGCGTCGATCAGCCGGGCGCGCATCGCCCCGGCCCGTTCGGCCTGCGACACCCGCGCCCGCTCCAGCGACGCCCGGCGGTGGTGGTGGCCCATGGCTCGACGGTAGACCCGGATCACACAAACAGGCAAGCCTGCCGGTTTGATTGACCGTGGTCGTGCCCAAGGTGGACCGTCCTCGGTTTGACCAGGTCAGATGCCTGCCTTGGCACTCGGGTGAGCGAATCCGCCCGGCGGTTCCCGGGGTGGTGGACCGGTCCTGTGAAGGTGCCTCACAAACTCCCGCGGATCTGGTAGGCCCGCTTCGGGTCCCGGTGGGCGGCGTCGAGGTGGTGGCGCAGGTCTGCCAGGGCGGCCTGGTAGTTCTCGCCGTGCACCTCGCCGTGGGCCTGGGCGGCTTCTCGCCACAGGGCGACCGAGCGGCGCAGGGCGGTGAGGGCTTCGGCCGGGCGGTCGAGGCGGTCCAGGCAGTGGGCGCAGGTGCGCAGGGCCGCCGCGAGCAGGCCGATCGTGGCGGTGGGGTTGGTGTCCATCAGCTCGCGGTGCACGGCGATGGATTCCTCGACCACCTTGAACGCCTCCACGTCCTCGTCGGTGGCGAGGAGGTGGGCGGCGAGGGCGTGCAGCCACGCGCCGAGGTGGGGCAGTGCCCTGGACCGGTTGTCCTCGGCCATTTCCCGGCCGTGTTCGACCGCCGCGCGCAGAGCGGCCACCGCGTCCCGGGGGCGTTCGGTGCGGCGCAGGCACTCGGCGCGGACGGTGAGGGCGGTGCCGAGGCCGCGCAGGTGGGTCCGGCGGTCCAGGGCGACCAGGACGCGGAAGTGGCCGAGCGCCTCGTCGACCACGGGCAGCGCTTCGCCGGGGCGGCCCGCCGCGCACAACCGGTCGGCGACCGCGAGCAGGGTGGTGGCCAGGTCGGGAATGCCGTTGGGAATGCCGTCGGGGAGGCGGCGGCGGTGCCGGAGGGCCTCCTCGACCGCGGTCAGCGCCTCGTCGGGGCGGCCCAGTTTGTCGAGGCGGTCGCTGAGGCTGGTCAGGACCGTCGCCAGGGCCTCCAGGTGGCCCGCGTCGTCCTGCCCGCGCAGGAGGGCCACCGCGGCGCGGCCGGTGTCGACGGCCTCGTCCGGTTTGCCCGCGAAGTCGAGGCTGACGCTGAGGCTGTCCAGGTCGCCCGCCAGGCGCAGCCGGTCCTCCGGGGTCGCCGCCCGCCTGCCGGTGATCTCCGGCCGGGCCACCGCGACCGCCTCGTCGTAGCGGCCGAGGTGGCGCAGGCGGTCGACCAGGGTTGCCCGGACCCACCACAGCAGGGCGGCCGACCCGGGGACGTCCGCCCCGCGTTCGAGGACCCCGACCGCGTCCTGGGCGGCGGTGAGCGCCGCCTCGGGATCGCCCAGGTCGAGGAGGCAGTTGCTGACGGAGTTGAGCGAACCCGCCACGCCGAGCACGGTGTCGGCCCGCTCCCGCGCGCCCCGCCACAGCGCCAGCGCCTTGCGGTGCGCCACGACGGCGGAGGTGGCGTTGCCGAGCACCCGCCACTGCGTCCCCACCACGTCCCACGCCCGCGCCGCGCTCGCCCGGTCGGTGTCCGCCCGCGCCAGCAGCCCGTGTATCCGGCGGACCGCGAGGGCGAGCCGCACCCGGGGGAACCCCGCCGGCGCCTCCTCGGCGGTCACGTCGACCGGGTGCGCGGACCCCCGCACGACGGCCGCCAGCGCGGAGTCCACCGCCGCGTCCTGCGACAGCAGGGTGAACACCGCGCGCAGAGCGGGACCGAGGAGGGCCTGGTTCGCGGTGAACGCGTGCGCCAGCAGCGGCAGGAACTCCGGGAACTCCTGGTAGGTCCTGGTGAGGGTGAGGAACACCGGGGTGGCGGAGTCCTCGGGCAGGCCGGTCACCGCCGGTTCGGTCAGGTGGCGGGCCAGCAGCCACGCCGCGACGAGCCGGGGGCGGATGTCCAACCGGTGGTCGGGACCTGGCGGGTGGCGCTGCCACGCCCAGTCGACGAGCGGGTACAGCTCGGCGGTGGGGCGGTCGGCGAACCGCGGTAGCGCCCGCAGCGCGATGACGGCGCGGTACTGGTCCGGGGCGGGCACCAGGGCCAGGGTCGCGACCGCCGCCAGCAGGTCCGGGTCGCCGACCGGCGCGCCGCGCCAGCGCGCCGTCTCCAGGGTCAGCAGCTCGGCGGCGACGTCGCGCGGGGTGGCCGAGCGCGGGTCGGACCGGTGCACCACGGCCAGCAACGCCCTGGCGTGCACCAGGAACACCGTGTCGCCGTCCGCGCCGACCGCGGCCGTGCCGAACGGCGGCAGCGCCCGGCCCAGCACCCCCGCGTACGCCCGCGCCGCGTCGGTGTACCAGCGAATCCGGTCGGTGGTGCCGCCGAAGGGCTTCAACACCAACGGGTCCGCGTCCAGCAGGTCCGCGAAACCCCGTGCGCGCAGGGAATCCCGCAGCCGCGGCGCGTCCCGGGCGATCAGCAGCACCCGCAGCGCCGCGGGCCCCCGCCGCACCGCCTCCAGCAGCGCGGGCAGGTCCGACCGCAGGTCCGCGTCGTCCACCAGCACCAGCGCCGGGCCGCGCACGACCTCCGCCAACCCCTCGACCCGGCGCAACCAGCCCGAGGACCACGCCCTCGGCAGCGCCTCGGCCACCGCCAGCGCCAACCGGCTCTTGCCGACCCCGGCGGGACCGCCGAGCACCCGCACCGCCGGACCACCGCCGACGCACCACTCGACGAGTTCGCGCCGCTCCCGCCTGCACCCCCAGAGCCGGGTCGCCGACCCCGGCGCGGTCAACACCCGCAGCGGCGAGGCCGGACCGTCCGGTCGCAACCGCTCCAGCACGCGTTCCCTGGCCGCGACCCGCCGGGCACCGCGCGCCCGCCGCCGCACCAGCCCAGCCGCCCCGACCAGTGCGGCCACCACCCCGCTCCCCACCACCACGCCCGCCGCGACCCAGTCCACACCCCACCTCCAGCGAGGTCGCGCCGCCCGTGGTCGTGGTACGGCCCGTCCACGGTCGCACACCCCCCGACCGTTCCCCAGCCTCCAGAAGAGCGGTCACCCCCGGCACTCTCCGCAGCAAACGGGAGGCCGGTCACCGGGGTCTGGTCACCCGTTCGGCCCGGTCCGCCGCCACGGGTGTGCTCCGGTTGGAATCGCCGCGTCCCCCGATTGCGCAAGCGGGCGGCGCGGGTGGGGTTCGGAGTTCCTGATCCAAGCCGCCCGTACTGGTTGGACTGGGCGCTCGGGGCAGGCGCGGCGCTGCGAGGGACGATGTCGAGCTACGAAATCAGTGGCGCCGCGCAGAACGTCGTCCAGGCGGACCGCGTCCTCGGCGGCGTGCACTTCCACCAGCACGCAGGTCCCGACCGGCCCGACCGGGTCGTCAGCGGCGCCCTGCCCGAGTCCCGCACCGGCTCCGCCGCACGTTCAACACCCGCGAGGACCCGGCCCTGCTCGTGTTCGACAACGTGACCGAGGCCGACGCGGTGCACCCGCACCTGCCCGCTGGGGGTGCGGTGCAGGTGGTCATCACCAGTCGGGCCGGGCATCGTTACGACGATGAACGTTGGCCTCGGCCAACAACCTCGCCATCGCGCTCCAGACCGACGGTCGGTCCGCGGAGGCGGTCGCCCTGAACGAGCAGGTGTGGCGGGCGCGGCGGAGGGTGTTGGGCGCCGACCACCCGCGAACGCGGTGCTGGAAGCAGCCGCAGCCGGTGCCTGCGGACTGCCCCGGGGCACGAGCTGCGCGAGGAGATCACCGAGCGGCTGGAACCACTGCGCTGACCAACCAGGTGGCCAGGTCGACGGTCTCATCAAGGCCGTGCGGGACACGGTTTAAGGTCCACTCACCCACCGCCCCGACCACCCGGGCGCGACCCGAGGCGCACCAGAAGGAAGGCAGTCCCATGCGGACCACCCGATCGGAGACCCCGGACGACACCGAGGCCATCCACGCCGTCAACGCCGCGGCCTTCCCGACCTCCGAGGAGGCCGACCTCGTCGACGCGCTGCGCGCCGACCCGCTGGCCTGGATCGACGGCCTGTCGATCGTGACCGAGACCGCCGACGGCGAGGTCGTCGGGCACGCCCTGCTCACCCGCTGCCACGTCGGCGACGCCCCGGCGCTCGCGCTGGCGCCGTGCGCCGTCCTGCCCGCCCACCAGCGCACGGGCGCCGGGTCCGCCGCCATCCGCACCGGCCTCGACGCCGCCCGCCGCCTCGGCGAGAACCTCGTCGTGGTCTTGGGCCACGCCGACTACTACCCGCGCTTCGGTTTCACCCCCGCCTCCCGGTTCGGCGTGCGCGCCCCGTTCGAGGTCCCCGACGACGCCTTCCTGGCACTGGCCCTCGACCCCACCCGCCCCACCCCGACCGGCGTGGTCCGCTACCCGGCGGCCTTCGGCGTCTAGCACGGCGCACCTCGTCGGCCGTACGGCCGGGGCGGGGCGGTCGAGGGCCGTTCGGACGCCGCCGTTGGACTGTCCGGTACCCGGGTTTGCGGCGCTTGTCCGAATCTCTCCGCCGGGGGCCGCCGCGCTGTTACGCGGCCGGTCCGCGACGCGATGGGCGGATCGACATCCGTGCCGCCGTTCGCGTTGCCGGTCAAGGAGACTGACGTGCGCCAGAGACGACGACTGCCCTCGGTCCTGCTGTCCGTCCTGGCGGTGGTCGCCTCGACGGTCACGGCCGTCAGCGCTCCCGCGCAGGCCGCACCGGCCCCCACCCCCGCAGCCGCAGCCGCTCCCGCCCGGGCCGCGGCACCCCAGGCCGACCCGCCGCCCGGCGCGGCGTCCTACGCCTACGACGCCGCGGGCAGGCTGGTGGGCGTCGTCGCCGCCGACGGGTCGATCGCGCGCTACACCTACGACGCCACGGGCAACGTCGCGTCCGTCGACCGGTTGGGCACCCCGGCGGTCGCCGTGCTGTCCGCCGTGCCGAGCCGGGTGCGGGCGGGGGACACGGTCACCCTGACCGGCAAGGGGTTCGCCACCACGACCTCGGCGAACACCGTCAAGGTCAACGGCACCACGGCCACCGTCAAGACCGCCGCCGCCGACAAGCTCACCATCACCGTGCCGACGACCGCGACCAGCGGCGCGGTCACCGTCACCACCTCGGCGGGGACGGCGTCGCTGGCGGGTGTCACCGTTCTCGCCAACGACAAGCCGACGATCTCCGACTTCACCCCGAAGACCGCCGCGGTCGGCACCCCCGTCACGCTGACCGTCACCAACCCCGACCCCGAGTTCGCCAACAACCTGGTGCGGGTCAACGGCATCCTCGCCGCGGTCACCGCCCGGACCGCGACCACGCTCACCGTCACCGTGCCGCCGGGCGTCGGCAGCGGCACCGTGCAGCTCAGCACCCCGGCGGGCACCGCCACCAGCACGGCCGTGCTGGTCGTGCCCCCGGGCGCGGCGACCCCGGCCACCCTCGACACCGCCGCCGCCATCCCGGTCGGCACCGCCACCCCGGTCCCGGTCGCGGCGGGCAAGTACGCCCTGCGCCACTTCGCCGCCGCCGACGGCGAGCGGTTCGCCGTCTCCCTCAGCGGTGGCACGTTCGGCTACTGCGGGCTGGACTCGTGGACCTACGACGAGCGCAACAAGCAGGTGGGCGCGGCGAACTGCGTCGGCACCGGCGGTTGGATCGAGCCCGGCCCGGCGACCGGCCCCGGCCTGCGCTCCCTGCTGCTGTACAACAACACCGGCTCGGCGGGCACCACCACCGTCACCGTCCACAAGGTCCCGAAGGACCTCGCCGCGGGCACCCAGCCGCTGACCGGCGCCGCCAAGGTCGTGACCATCGCCAGCCCCGGCCAGAACGCGTACACCACGTTCACCGGCGCGGTGGACCAGCGGGTGCTGATCCAGTCCAGCGCGGCGTCCCCGGCGTTCGGCTGCTGCGGGTTGGAGTGGTGGCTGGAGGCCCCGGACGGCACGCGGGTGGGCAGCACGTTCTACCCGAACTACACGATGAACACCACGACCCTCACCCAGGCGGGCACGTACAAGATCTGGATGAACCCCTCGGGCCCGAACGTCGGTTCGCTGACGTTCTCCGCCTGGACCGTGCCCGCCGACCTCAACGCCGGTGCGCAGCCGCTCAACGGCACGGCCAAGACCGTCAGCACCACCAACCCCGGCCGCAACGCCTACACCACGTTCTCCGGCACCACGGGCCAGCGCGTGCTGATCCAGTCCAGCGGCGCCTCCCCGGCCTTCGGCTGCTGCGGCCTGACCTGGTGGCTGGCCGCCCCCGACGGCACCCGGGTCGGCAGCTCGCAGTACCCCAACTACACGCTCAACACGATCGCACTGCCGCAGACCGGCACCTACAAGGTGATCGTCGACCCGGACAACGCCCTAGTCGGCTCCCTGACCCTCACCGCGTGGAACGTCCCGGCCGACGCGGACGCGGGTGCCCTGCCGCTGACCGGCACGGCGAAGACCGTCACGATCGCCAACCCCGGCCAGAACGCGTTCACCACGTTCTTGGGCACCACGGGCCAACGGGTCCTCATCCAGTCCAGCGGCACGTCCCCGGCCTTCGGCTGCTGCGGCCTGAACTGGTGGTTGCAGGCGCCGGACGGCACGCGGGTGGGCGGCACGCAGTACCCGAACTACACGCTGAACACGACCACCCTGCCGCAAACGGGCACTTACAAGGTGATCGTCGACCCGGACAGCGCGTTGATCGGGTCGATCACGTTCACCGCCTGGAACGTCCCGGCCGACGCGGACGCGGGTGCCCTGCCGCTGACCGGCACGGCGAAGACCGTCACCATCGCCAACCCCGGTCAGAACGCCTTCACCACGTTCTCCGGCACCACGGGCCAGCGGGTGCTGATCCAGTCGAGCGCCACCTCACCCGAGTTCGGCTGCTGCGGGCTCACCTGGTGGTTGCAGGCGCCCGATGGCAGCCGCGTGGGTTCCACGCAGTACGCGAACTACACGCTGAACACGACCACCCTGCCGCAGACCGGCACCTACAAGGTGATCGTCGACCCGGACAGCGCCCTGGTCGGTTCCACCACCTTCACCGCCTGGAACGTGCCCGCCGACGCGGACACCGGCGCCCAGCCGCTCGACGGCGCCGCCAAGACGCTCACCATCTCCACCCCCGGCCAGAACGCCTTCAGCACCTTCTCCGGCACCGCGAACCAGCGGGTGATCATCCAGTCGTCCGCCACGTCCCCGGTGTTCGGTTGCTGTGGGTTGACCTGGTGGTTGCAGGCCCCCGACGGCAGCCGCGTGGGCTCCACCCAGTACCCGAACTACACGCCCAACACGACCACCCTGCCCCAGACCGGCACCTACAGGCTCTGGGTGGACCCGGACAGCGCCCTGGTCGGCTCCACCACCCTGACCGCCTGGAACGTCCCCGCCGACCTGGACGCGGGTGCGCAGTCGCTCACCGGCACCGCCAAGACCGTCACCACGACCGACCCCGGCCGCAACGCCTTCACCACGTTCTCCGGCACGGCGAACCAGCGGGTCATCATCCAGTCGTCCGCCACGTCCCCGGTGTTCGGTTGCTGTGGGCTGACCTGGTGGTTGCAGGCCCCCGACGGCAGCCGCGTCGGCTCGACCCAGTACCCGAACTACACGCTCGACACCACGGTCCTGCCGCAGACCGGCACCTACAAGATCTGGGTGGACCCGGACAGCACGCTCGTCGGCTCCACCACCCTCACCGCCTGGAACGTCCCCGCCGACCTCGACGCGGGCGCCCTGCCGCTCACCGGCACGGCCAAGACCATCACCGTCACCAGCCCCGGCCAGGACGCCTACTCCGGGTTCTCCGGCACGGCGGGCCAGCGGGTCGTCATCCAGTCCTCGGCCACGTCCGCCGCCTTCGGCTGCTGCGGGATGACCTGGTGGGTCACCGGCCCCGACGGCAACCGGGTCGGCTCCACCCAGTACCCGAACTACACCCTCGACATCACCCTGCCCACCACCGGCGCCCACAGGCTGGTCATGGGCCCGGGCGCCGCGCTCGTCGGCGGCAGCACCTTCACCGCCACCGTCACCACCGCCCTCGCCGCCGTCCCGCCCGTCAACCCGCCGCCCGCGCCCAAGGCGACCCAGCCGGTCAGCCCGGTGGTGGCCGCGCAGGACGAGACCAAGCGCCTGGCCGCGCTCGACCGCACGCCCGCCCCGGTCGGTGCCCCGCCCGCTCGCGAGGCCGTGGTCGACGCCGCCCCCGACTCGCCGAACGCCGCCACCCCGCTGCCCGACGGCGACCCGAGGACGTCCGCGGCCTGGAAGCCGGACGCGGGCAGCCTGGCGGGCCGCGACTGGCTGACCCGCCGCTCCGACCCCGGTCCGGTGGCCGACCTGGTGGCCGACAAGGGCGTCACCGCCGTCAGCGGCCACGTCCGCGGCCTCGACGGCGCCCCGCTCGGCGGCATCCCCGTCCGGGTGGACAACGTCCGCACCACCACCGACGCCCAGGGCCGGTTCCTCGTCCGGGGGGTGCGCGCCAACGCCACGACGGTGATCGTCGACGGCCTCGCCGCGAAGACCGAACCCGCCCGCTACGGCACCTTCCGCATCCGCGCGAAGGTCGTCGAGGGCGCCACCACCGCGCTCGACGCCACGGTGTGGCTGCCGCGGCTGGACACCAAGCACACCCAGAAGCTCGACGCGCCGACCGCGCGGGACACCGTGCTGAGCACCCCGGACATCCCCGGGCTGGAGGTGCGCATCCCCGCCGGTTCGGTGGTGCGCGACATGGACGGCAACGTGGTGCGCGAGCTGGGCATCACCGCCATCCCGCTGGACCGGTCGCCGTACCCGCTGCCGCGCAACGGGATCGTGCCGGTGTACTTCACCGTGCAGCCGGGCGGGGCGTCGATCTTCCCGCAGGGCGCGAGCGTGGTGTACCCGAACTACACCGGGCTGCCCGCCGGGTCCGATGTGGACTTCTGGAACTACGACCCGCTGGACAAGGGCTGGTACGTCTACGGCCACGGCAGGGTCAGCGCCGACGCCCGCCAGGTCGTGCCCGACGACAAGACCCGGCTGTGGACCCTCGACGGGGCCATGTTCAACACCGGCGGCAACCCCAAGCCGGACAAGCCGTGGTGGCAGGACCTGCTCGACAAGCTCTCCGGCGACCCGGTGGACCTGTCCACCGGCCTGCTCACCGACACCCACACCGACCTCGGCCTCAACGACACCCTGCCCATCTCGGTCAACCGCCAGTACTGGCAGGGCGACAACCACAGCCGCGAGTTCGGCCTCAACTCCGGCTCCGACTTCAACCTGTTCCTGGCCTCCGAGCAGCAGTACCAGGAGGTCGACGTCTACACCCCCGGCGGCGGGCGGGCGCACTACACCCGCACCTCTCCCGGCACCGGGTACACCGACGCCGTCTTCGGCGCCGTCGGCTCACCCGGCAGGTTCACCGGCTCCACCATCGCCCAGGTCAACGGTGACTGGGTGCTGTCCCTGCGCGACGGCACCAAGTACTTCTTCCCCTGGTACGCCCGCGCCCGCGCCATGCAGGACCGCAACGGCAACCAGATCATGTTTGTGCGCAACGGCGGCAGCAACGGCGAGGTCTCGCAGATCCTCTCGCCCAGCGGCCGGTGGATCTCCTTCGACTACGACTCCTCGGCCCGCGTCACCCGCGCCTACGACAACATCGGCCGCCAGGTCCTCTACACCTACGACACCGCGGGCCGCCTGGCCACGGTGACCGACGTGGCGGGCAAGGTCTCCAGCTACACCTACGACTCCGCCAACCGCATCACCCGGATGACCGACGCGCGCGGCGTGGCCTACCTCGACGTCGTCTACGACGCCAACGGCCGGGTGCAGCGGCAGAACCTCGCCGACGGCGGCAGCTACCAGTTCGCCTACACCCTCGACGCGGCGAACGAGGTCACCGAGACCAGGGTGACCCAGCCCAACGGCTCGGTCCGGCGCGTCACCTTCGACGCCAACCACATGGTCGCCTCCGACACGACCGCGTTCGGCACGTCGCTGGCCCGCACCACCACCTACGTTCGCGGCCCCGACAACCGCATCGACGCCGTCGTCGACCCCTACAACCGGCGCACCAATTACACCTACGACGCCCAGCAGCGGCCCACCGCGATCACCGCACTGGTGGGCACCGCCGACCAGTACGTGACCGGGCAGGTCACCTACGGTCCGTTCGACCAGCCGCTGACCACGACCGACGCGGCGGGCAAGACCACCACCTACACCTACGACGCCAAGGGCAACCCGCTCACCGTCACCGACCCGCTGGGCCGCAAGTCCACCATGACCTGGACCTCGGCGGGCCGGGCGGCGACGGTCACCACCCCCGGCGGCGCCGTCACCACCATCACCCACGAGGCCGGGTCACCGGTCTCGGTCAAGGACCCGCTGGGCCGCGTCTCGACGATGTTCGTCGACGCCGCGGGCAGGCCGGTGAAGGAGACCGACCCGCTCGGCGCCTCGACGCTCACCCAGTACGACGCGCAAAACCAGCCGATCGCCATCACCGACCCGAACGGGGGCGTCAGCCGCTACGCCTACGACGCGGGCGGCAACGTCACCACCTTCACCGACCAGCGCGGCAAGGTCACCCGCTGGGCCTACGACGGCCAGGACCGGGCCACCTCCACCACCGACCCGCTCAACCGCGGCGCCACCACCACCTACGACGCCGCGGGCCGACCCACCGCGTCGGTGAGCCGCGCGGGCCTGCGCACCGAGACCACCTACGACGCCCTCGACCGCCCGACCAAGACCCGGTTCGGGGTCACCAGCGCGACCGCGCAGCAATCGCAGGTCACCTACACCTACGACGCCCTCGACCGGCTCACCGCGCTGACCGACAGCGCGGGCGGCACCACCACCCACACCTTCGACGCCCGCGACCGGCTGGTCAGCACCACCGGCCCCAACGGCACCGCCGGCCACGGCTACGACGCCGTCGACCGGCACACCACGACCACCCTGCCCGGCCTGCCCACCACGACCTACAGCTACGACGCGGCGGGCTGGTTCACCGGGGTCACCCGCGGCACCGAGTCGGTGACCGTCGCCCGCGACACCACGGGCAGGCCGACCACCGTCACCCTGCCCGGCGGCTGGACCCAGACCTACACCCACGACGCCGCAAACCAGGTCACCGGCATCGCCTACGCCCAGGGCGGCACCGCCAAGGGCGCCATCGGCTACGCCTACGACCCCACCGGCAGGCTCGCCGCGGTCACCGGCACCCTCGCCAGGACCACCCTGCCCACCGCCCGCACCGCGCAGACCTACAACGACGCCAACCAGCTCGTCGGCGCGGGCGTCACCTACGACAACGACGGCAACCTCACCTCCGACGGCACCACCACCTACACCTGGAACGCCCGCGGCGAGCTGACCGGGACAAGCAAGACCGGCCTCACCGGGACCTACACCTACGACGCGGCGGGCAACCGCAGCGCCCGCACGGTCGGCGGCGTCACCACCAGGTTCCTCTACGACGGGGCGAACGCCGCCGCCGAACTGGACGGCACCGGCGCGTTGTCGGCGAGCCTGCTGTCCGGGGGAGTGGACCAGTGGTTCGCCCGCACCAAGGCCGGGACCACCGACACCACCCTCACCGACGCCCTCGGCTCCCCGATCGCCCTCGGCCGCGCCGACGGCACCACCGCCGCCGACCTGGCCACCGACCCGTTCGGCGTGCCGACGACCACCGGTGACAAGCGCGGGTCCGACCTCGGCTTCACCGGCCGCCAGGACGACGGCACCGGGCTGATGCAGTACCGCGGCCGCTACTACAGCCCCGGCACGCAGCGGTTCGTCTCCGAGGACCCGATCGGCATCCAGGGCGGCACGAACCTCTACGCCTACGTGGAGAACTCGCCCACCAACTACACCGACCCCTCCGGCAACAACCCCATCGTGGTCGGCTGCCTGGTCGGCGCCGCCTCCGGTGCCGCGATGGACTACCTCGGGCAGCGCCTCTCCGGCCGCAAGGTCGACTGGGGCTGGGGCGGTGTCGGCGGTTCCGCGGCGGCGGGCTGCGCGGTGGGCGCCCTCGGCGGCTGGCTCGGCTCGGCGGGCAAGTCCTTCCCGGGGATCAAACCCGGCTCCTCCGGCGGCCCCACCGCGGGCAAGCGGTTCCCGGAAAGCGTGCGGCAGCAGGCACTCAAGGAGAACCCGAGCACCTGTGTGTATTGTCGGATGGAGACCAAGACCCCGCAGGTCGACCACGCGATCCCCCGGGTGAAGGGCGGCGACGCCACCCTGCCGAACGCGCAGACGACCTGCCCGCACTGCAACGCGTCGAAGGGCTCCGGGACCGTGCCGAAGACACCGCCTGCGGGCTACCGCGGCAGTTGGCCGCCGAGCTGGTGGCCCCGGTGACCCAGGACGCCGTGCACCCCGAACCGGTGTGGCGGGAGCGCTCCGACTTCATCATCGGAGCGCCCCTGCCGGAACCCGGCCGCAGCGAGCAGTTGTGGGCCCGCAGGCTCGGCGAGCACCGGTTCGAGGTGTGCTGCGTCCCGTTCTTCCTCTACGACGTGGCCCTCGGCGACGTCGTCACCACCGACGCCGCCTACGACCTGGTCGAGGTGCGGGTGCGCTCCGGCCGCTCGGTCCTGCGCGCCTGGTTCGGCGAGTCCCCGCTCGGCAGGGCCGAACGCGACGCGGTCGCCGCCGACCTGGCCGCCGCGGGCGGCCTGCTGGAGTGGTCCTCGCCCAACCTGCTCGCCGTGGACGCCGCCGACGCGGCGGTGGCCGACGCGGTCACCGCCCGGCTGACCGCCCGGGAGGACCGGGGCCACCTGGTGTTCGAGGTCGGCAGCCGCCCCGGCGGCAGCTCCGGATGAGCCCGCTGACCCGGCGGGAACTGCTGGGCCGCACGGCCGGACTCGCCGCCCTGGCCTGCCTCGCCGCCTGCGCCGACCCCGGTGCACCCCCGGACCGGTCCGGGTTGCACCCCGCGCTGCGCACCCCGCGCCCGGCGGGCGCCATCGCCTTCCTCGGCGCGGCCCCCGCCGCCCGCGAGGCACTGCTGGCCGCCCGGGCCCCGGACGTCATGGTCGGCCTCGGCGCCACCCTGGCCCCCGAGGCGGGCCGGATGCCGGACTTCCCCGGTGAGGTCCTGCTCCCCGAACGCACCCACCCGGACGCCTTCGTCCAGGTGGAGGGCGACGACCAGGCCGAGTGCTCCCGCCGCCTCGACGACGTCCTCGCCGACCTCCCCGGTCTCGCGGTCCGCTGGCGCACCCCCGTCCGCCGCGACGTCGTGGCCGCGGCGGACAGCAAACCGTTGCAGCGCAACCCCTTCGGCTTCGTCGAAGGCCAGACCAACACCGCCGACGCGATCCTGCTGCCCTCCGGCGCGAGCCTCGTCGCCGTCCGGGTCATCCGCATGGCCCACCAACTCTGGGACGCCGACCCCCCGGAAACCCAGCGCCGCGTCCTCGGCCGCCACCCCGACGGCACCTGGCTCGACGGCACACCCCCACTGGGCACCCCCGACTTCGGCGCCGACCCCGACGGCGCCACCACCCCGCTGGACTCCCACGTGCGCACCATGAACCCGCGCACCCCCGGCACCCCCGCCCCGCGCATGCTCCGCCGCTCCTGGATCTACGAGGGAACCCCCGGCGACGACGGGGTCGTGTTCATGGCCTTCCAGAACGACTTCAGCACGGGTTTCGCCCTCGCCCAGCAGCGCCTCACCGCCGACGCCCTGCACCCGTACCTGCTCGCGGTGGGCGGCGGGTACTTCGTGGTCCCGGCCTGAGGACTGTACGGTCTCCGCATGTCGGAACCGCCCCACCCGCCGCGCAGGCCCCACCAGGACCAGTGGCGCGAGCAGGGACACCCCGCACAGCCGTACCGCGAATCCGGGTACCAGGACGGCGGCCACCAGCCTGCGGGCCACCGCCCGCAGACCCGGGAACCCCGCGCCCAACGGCCGCCCAGCCCGCGACCCGAGCGGCAGCGGTCGCAGCGGTCCGAATCGGGCGGCGGCGGGTTCCGCGTCCCCGGCCTGGGCATGGTGCTGGCGCTGCTCGGCACCCTGGTCCAGGTCGTCAGCCTCACCCTGCTGCCCTGGCTGACCGGCGCGGGCGGCAACTCCGCCTCCCTGATCGACCTGTGGAAGACCGTCTCCGCCGACGGCGGCCCCAAGGACTTCGGCGACTGGTACGTCCTGCTGTTCAGCTACCCGCTGGTCGTGCTCGGCGTGCTGCTGGCCTTCTCCGCCGTGCTGGAGTCGGTGGCGATGAAGGTCGTCTGGGGTGGGCTCGCCCTCCTCGGACTCGGGTACGTGGCACTGCGCTTCGGGCTGGGGCCGTTCACCGGGCTGTTCGGCGTCGAGCAGGGGTTCAGCGCCGAGCAGTTGGCGATCGGGGCGGGCGCGCTCGTGCTGGCGATCGGCGTGGCGTTCGCGTTGAAGACGGCGATCAGCATGTTCCGCCGCATCGCCGGGGTGGTCCTGCTTGCGCTGTCCGGGGTGCACGTGTCCGCCGTGGTCGACCTGGCGAAGGGCGTCGACCTCACCGACCTCAGCCCGGGCGCCTTCGGCCCCACCGTCGGCTACCTGCTCATCGGCATCGCCGCACTGGTCGGCCCCCGCCGGTTCGCCTGATCGGCACGCACTCCGGCCCGTCAGCGCAGGGGAGTGGCGTCCTCGGGCACCCGCTCGGACTCGCGGGTCGGGCCGGGCGGGGTGCCGTCGCCGAAGGGCCTGCCGCCCAGGGACTCGCGGCCGTGCGGGGTGACCCAGTCGGACAGGTCGGGTCCGGCGGGGACGATGCCGGTGGGGTTGATGTCCTTGTGCACGATGTAGTAGTGCTGCTTGATCTGGGTGAAGTCGGTCGTGTCGCCGAAACCCGGGGTCTGGAACAGGTCGCGCGCGTAGGCCCACAGGGCGGGCATCTCGGTCAGCCGGTTCCGGTTGCACTTGAAGTGCCCGTGGTACACCGGGTCGAACCGGGCCAGGGTGGTGAACAGCCGCACGTCGGACTCGGTGATGGTGTCGCCGACGAGGTAGCGGCGGTCGGTGAGCCGTTCCTCCAGCCAGTCCAGCGCGGTCCAGAGCCGGTCGTAGGCCTTGTCGTAGGCTTCCTGGCTGCCCGCGAACCCGCACCGGTAGACGCCGTTGTTGACCTCGGTGAAGACCCGCTTGTTGACCTCGGCCATCTCGTCGCGGTGCTCCTCGGGCCACAGGTCCGGTGCCCCGGCGCGGTGGTGCTCGCGCCACTCGGTGGAGAAGTCCTCGGTGATCCGCGGGAAGTCGTTGGTGACCACGGCGCCGGTGGTGGTGTCCACAATGGCGGGGACGGTGATGCCGCGCGGGTAATCCGGCTGCCGCTTGAAGAACGCCTCCTGCAACCGCTCGATCCCCAGCACCGGGTCCCGCCCGCCCGGGTCGAGGTCGAACGTCCACGACCGCGCGTCGTGCGTGGGACCGGCGAGCCCCATGGAGATCGCGTCCTCCAGGCCCAGCAGCCTGCGCACGATGATCGCCCGGTTCGCCCACGGGCACGCCCGCGCCGCGATCAGCCGGTACCGCCCGGGCTCCACCGGGAACCCGTCGCGCCCGTCGGCGGTGATCCGCGTGCTGATGTAGTTGGTGTCCCTGGTGAACTCCTTGCCCGCGACGGTGTACTTGCCGCCCTCGGTGTGCTCGGAGTTCTCGCTGCCTGCCGGGGTGTCCGTGCTCTGCTCTGCCACGCCACCAACCCTATCCCCGCCCGCGCGGGCAGGCAGCCCGTCCGGCGCGGTCAGTGGTCGCCGAGGACGTCGCGGAGTTGGTGGCGGCCGCTGATGCCCAGCTTCGGGTAGGCGGCGTGCAGGTGGGAGCCGACCGTGCGGTGCGACAGGAACAACTGCTCGGCGATCTCGCGGTTGCGCAGGCCGCGGGCGGCCAACCGCACGATCTCGCGCTGCTGCGACGTCAGCTCCGCGAGCGGGTCGGCCGCGGGCGCGGGGTCGGGAGCGGCGCCGCTGGCGCGCAGTTCGGCCCGGGTGCGGTCGGCGAGGTCGACCGCGCCCAGCCGGGTGAAGGTGTCCAGTGCGGCGCTGAGCAGGGGGCGGGCCTCCAGGGCGCGGCGGCGCCTGCGCAGCCAGCGGGCGTAGTGCAGGCGGGCGCACGCCCGTTCCAGCGGCCACTGCTCACCGGCCGGGTCGACCACGGCCAGCCGGTAGGCGCGTTCGGTGTCGGCGAGCGGGGCCGGGCCGTCGGCGCGCTCGACCTCCCCGACCAGGGCTTCGGCGTGGCGCAGGAGCAGGCGCATCCGGGTGGTGGGCTGCCCGCCGTGGCGGGCGCGCTCGGCCGCGATCAGGGCGGCGGTGTCGTCGGCGTGCCCGGCGTCGCCGGTGAGGCGGGCGGCGGCGGCGAGGTCGGCGACGGAATGGGCGGACAGCACGTGGTGCAGGGGCGTCCCGTCGGCGGCGAAGAGGGCGCGGAAGTGGCGGTAGGCGGTCTCCCCGTCCCCGTCGACCAGGGCGGCCAGGCCCGCGGCGCGCAGGAGCCTGGCGTGGGTGGCGCGGTTCTCGTCCAGTTCGATCGACGGCCACCCCGGCGCCACCCGGGCCCCCGGACCGCCGCGCAGGACCACCAGCTCCGCGCGCAGCGCCACCACGTCGGCGGCGAGGTGGTGCAGGCGGTGCACGGCCGCCACCACCGAGACCTCGTCGAGCAGGTCATCGGCCTCGGCCCAGCGGCCGGTGGCGATCAACGCCGACGCCAGGGCGGGCGCGCACCGGACGACCGCGCCGGTCGACCGCTGCGGGTGCGGCGCGGCGAGCGCCTGCCGGAACGCGGTGACGGCGGTGTCGGACTCGTCGGCGAGCCAGGCCACCGACCCCAGGCACAGCAGCCGGGTGACCTCGGCGGCCCCGGTCAGGCCCCGGTGCACCGCGGCGTGCTCGGACCGGACGATGCGGACGGCGTTCGCGGCGGGGTCGGCGTGGGCGAGCAGGTCCTCCCGCAGCACCGCCCACACCTGCGGAGCGGCCGGACCGGTCGCGTCGCGGTCGAGGCGGGCGAGCAGGTCCGGCAGCGGCGCGCGGTGCTCGGGCAGTCCTGACTGGACCGACACCGCGGCGAGCGCGCCGGTCAGCGCCAGCGCGGTGCCCACCGCCCGCGGGCGCTGCTCGCGCAGGCCGGTCAGGAGCAGGGTGAACGCCTCGCGCTGGCGCGCCGACAGGGACAGGGCGCGCCCGGCCCCGCAGGCCGCCACGCCCAGCACGTCCGGGTCGTCGGTCAGCCGGGTGACCTGCCGGTGCAGGTCGCGGACCCAGGCGGGGTCGCCGACGTCGTCGGCCGCGGTGATCGCCCCGGCGTACCGGCGCGCCCGCTCCCCGGGGTCGGGGGTGCACTCCGCGGCGCGTTCGAGGGCTCGCGCGGCGGCGAAGACCCCACCGTGCAGCCGGGCCAGGGCCGCGGTCCCCTCCAGGGCCGCGGCCACGTCCTCGTCCGGTCCGACCGCCGCCGCGGCCAGGTGCCAGGCCCGGCGGTCCGGGGTCGCGGCCAGGGCGTCGGCCAGGTCGCGGTGGACGCGGGCGCGCAGCGCGGCGGGTGCGCCGTGGTAGGCGGCGGCGCGGACCAGCGGGTGCCGGAACCGCACCCGCCCGTCCGCGATGGACAGCAGGTCCGCGTCCTCCGCGGGTGCCCAGCGGGTCAGGTCGTCGCCGATGCCCGCGGCGGCCATGGTGGTCGCCAGGTCATCGTGGTCGGCGGCGGCGTAGACCAGCAGCCGCCGGGTGTCCTCGGGCAGGTCGCGCAGCCGGTCGGCGAAGACCTCCCGCACCCACGGCGCGGCGGTGCCGCCCACCGCCCGCGCCAGCTCCACCAGGGCCAGCGGGCTGCCCGCCGCCTGCCGCAGCACGTCGAGCCGGGCCCGGCCGGTCGGGGCGCCGGGCAGCGCGTCGAGGAGCCGGGCGGCGTCGCCCTCCGACAGCGGGCCCAGCACCACCGCGGGCACGGACGCGTCGACCCGGGACGGTCGGACCGCGCCGCGCGCGGCCAGCAGCACCACCAGCCGCTCGGTGCTCAGGCGGCGCAGCGCGAAGCCCAGCACCGCGCAGGAGTCCCGGTCGGCCAGGTGCACGTCGTCGACGACGAGCAGCACCGGCCGCCGCGCGGACAGCGCCCCGAGCAGGGTCAGCACCGCCACCCGCAGCGACGTCGGGTCCGGCACCCCCGGGGCCAGGCCGAAGGCGGTCAGCACGGCGTCGCGCAGGTGCGCGGTCAGGTCGTCCACAGCGGTCAACACCGGGCGCAGCAATTGGTGCAGGGCGGCGAACGGCTGCTCCGACTCCGCCGGGCACCCCTGCCCGGCCAGCACCAGGTACCCGGCCGCGGTCGCCCGCTCGGTGCCCGCGGCCAGCAGCGTCGTCCTGCCCTCGCCGGGGTCGCCGAGCAGCAGCAGCGCCCGCGGCCCGGAAGCCGCGCCGTCGACGGCGTCGCGGACGGCGGTGTGCTCCGCCGTGCGCCCGACCAGGTCCACACGCGCCTCCCGGGTGCTCCGCCGACCCCCCTCGCCTGTCCCGGAACGGTACCTCCGAATGGCCGGGGAGTGGTGGGCGCGGCGCCCCGCGCCGTAGGATCACACCGAGGTGAAGCCGATGGAATCCGACCGGATCGACGTGGGTGACGTTCCCCCGGAGCGCGTCCCCGTGGTCCTCGACCCCGCGGTCGACCGGTTGGTGCGCGCCTCCGCCGCCCCGCCGCACCTGCAACAGCTCGGCCCGGACGACGGCAGGCTGGCCCTGCTGGAGTCCCAGGAGCACGCGGGCGACGACGAGCGCGTGCACGCCCGGTTCGCCGTGGCACCGCTGGAACCGTCCGGCCTGGTGGGCTTCACCGTGTTCCGCCCGGCCCACCTGCCCGGGCCCCTCCCGGTCGTCCTCTACGTCCACGGCGGACGCTGGATGCTCGGCGACGGCCGCACGCACGCCAGGCTGGTCCGCGAACTCGCCCTCGCCTCCGGGGCGGCGTTCGTCGTCCCCGAGTACACCCGCACCCCCGAGGCCCGCTACCCGGTCGCGATCGAGGAGTGCTACTCGCTGCTGACCTGGGCCGTGGCCAACGCCACCGACCTGGACCTGGACGGCACCCGCCTGGCCGTCGCGGGCGACTGCGCCGGTGCGACCCTGGCCACCGCCCTGACCATGCTGTCCAAGCAGCGCGGCGGCCCCCGCATCCGCGCCCAACTGCTCTACTACCCCCTGACCGACCCCAGTTGCGGCAGCCGCTCACACCGCCTCTTCGCCGACGGCTACCTGCTCAGCAGCGAGCAGACCCACTGGTACTGGCAGGAGTACGCCGACCGCCCCGCCGACCTCACCGAGCCCACCGCCGCCCCCCTGCGCGCCACCCCGCAGCAGCTCACCGGCTTGCCCCCGGCCCTGGTCGTCTCCGCCGAAGCCGACGTCGTCCGGGACGAGGCGGAGGAGTACGCCCGCAGGCTCCGGGCGGCCGGAGTGGCGGTCACCGCAACCCGCTACCTGGGCACCACCCACGACTTCGTGTCACTGCGTGCCCTGCAACACACCCCGGCGGCCCGAGCGGCGATCAGCCAGGGCGCCGCCTTCCTCAGCGAAGCGCTGGCACCGCGCTGACCCCACTTGCGTCGTTCGACCGATGCGCGACCGGGGCCGCGCGGCGCAGGCTGGCGGCATGACCGACACACCGGTACTCGAACCCGCCGCCCAGGAATTCGCCGACGCCACCAGCAAGCCCCCGTTCCTCTACGACCTCGGCCCCGTCGAGGGGCGCAAGGCCGTGGACGGTGTCCAGTCCGGCGAGGGCGTCGAGCGGCCCGACGCCGACATCACCGACCTGACGATCCCCGGCGGCCCCTCCGGTGAGGTGTCGATCCGCGTCGTCCGCCCCGCGGGTGTCACCGGCGTGCTGCCCGCCGTCCTCTACACCCACGGCGCGGGCTGGGTGTTCGGCAACGCGCACACCCACGATCGCCTGGTCCGCGAGCTGGCGGTCCGCGCGGGCGCCGCGGTGGTCTTCACCAACTACAGCCTCTCGCCCGAGGCCCGCTACCCGGTGGCGATCGAGGAGGTCTACACCGCACTCCAGTGGATCGCCGCCAGCGGCGCCGAGCACGACATCGACCCGACCCGCATCGCCGTGGCCGGTGACTCGGTGGGCGGCAACATGACCGCCGCGATCACCCTGATGGCCAAGCAGCGCGGCGGCCCCGCCCTGGCCGCGCAACTGCTGTTCTACCCGGTCACCGACGCGAACTTCGACACCGCGTCCTACGAGGAGTTCGCCTCCGGCTACTTCCTGTCCCGCGACGGGATGCGCTGGTTCTGGGACCAGTACACCACCGACCCGGCCCAGCGCGCCGAGATCACCGCCTCACCGCTGCGCGCCACCCTCGACGACCTCGCTGGCCTGCCCCAGGCACTGGTGATCGTCGGCGAGGCGGACGTCCTGCGCGACGAGGGCGAGGCCTACGCCGCCAAGCTGCGCGCCGCGGGCGTGCCCACGACCGCGGTCCGCTACCAGGGCATCATCCACGACTTCGTCATGGTCGACGCCATGCGCGACACGCACGCCGCGAAGGCCGCCACCCGCCAGGGCGGCGACTTCCTGCACGACGCCCTGCACGCGTGAGCGCCGCCACCGCCGTCCTGGTCCACGGCGCCTTCGCCGACGTCGTCCGCGCGGCCCTCCGCGCGGTGGGAGGGGACGCGTGACCCGGTCCGAACCGCCCGTCCTGGTCCTCGGGGCCACCGGCGGGCAGGGTGGCGCCGTGCTGCGCGCGCTGCGCGACGCCGGGTGGCCGGTGCGGGCGCTGGTCCGCGACCCGGCCGCCCCGGCGGCGGCCCGGCTGGCCGCCGCCGGGGTCGAGCTGGCGGTGGGCGGGTTCACCGACCGGGCCGCGCTGGCCGCCGCCATGTCCGGGGCGGCCGCGGCCTTCGCGCTGACCACGCCGTTCGAGTCCGGTGTGGACGCTGAGGTGGCGCAGGGCCGGGCGATCCTCGGCGCCGCCACCGACGCGGGCCTGCCGCACCTGGTGTTCGCCTCCGTCGCCGGGGCCACCGCCGGGACCGGGGTGCCGCACTTCGAGAGCAAGGCCGCGGTGGAGCGGGAACTGGCCGCCGGGGACGTGCCCCACACGGTGGTGGCGCCGACGTACTTCTTCGACAACGCCCTCGGCGGCGCGGCGCAGTTGCGGGCCGGGGTGCTCGCGCTGCCGCTGCCCGCCGACCACCCGCTCCAGCAGCTCGACCGCGACGACCTCGGCCGGTTCGTCGCCGAGGTCCTGGCCGCCCCCGGCGAGTACGCGGGTGCCCGCGTCGAACTCGCGGGCGACGCCCCCACCCCGGCGCAGATGGCCCACGACCTGGGCGCGGCCCTGGGGCGGCCCGTGCGCCACGAGCACGTGCCGCTGGAGTCGATCACCAGCCCGGACATGTCCGCGATGTGGCGCTTCCTCAACGGCGACGGCTACCAGGCCGACATCGCCGCCCTGCGCCGCGACCACGGTACGGTCGGCTGGACCCGCTTCGGCACCTGGGCGGACCGCACCTTCTCCGGAGACAGCGACTGATGGAACTCTTCCCCCCGATCCCGTACGCCGAGTGGTCGGACACCCTGGCGACCCTGCACCGCTTCGCGCAGGTGGTCGGCAAGGTCCGCCTCGCGGCCAGCCCCCGCCGCAACCACTGGTGGAACGTGCCCTTCCACCTGACCGGCCGGGGCATCACCACCCGCCCGATGGGCGTGGACCCGACGTTCGCGGTGGACTTCGACTTCGTCGAGCACACCCTCGCGGTGAACGCCATCGACGGCCGGTCGGCGTCGTTCCCGCTCGGCGGCCACTCCGTGGCGAGCTTCCACGCCGAGGTCCTGGGCGCCCTGCGCGCGGTCGGGGTCGACCCGGCGGGCATCGTCGATGCCCGGCCGTTCGACCTGCCCGACGCGGACCGGCCGTTCGCGCAGGACACCGAGCACGCCACCTACGACCCGGCCGCCGTGACCCGGTACTGGCAGGTGCTCAGCCAGGTCAACGTGGTGCTGGAGGAGTTCGCGGGCCGGTTCTCCGGCAAGACCAGCCCGGTGCACCACTTCTGGCACACCTTCGACCTCGCCCTGACCCGCTTCTCCGACACGGTCGTCGACCACCCGCCGACGACCGACCCGGTGACCCGGGAGGCCTACTCCCGCGAGGTCGTCAGCTTCGGCTTCTGGTTCGGCGACCCGACCTTCCCCGACCCGGCGTTCTACTCCTACACCGCCCCCGAACCGGCGGGCACCACCGACCACCCGCTGCCCGCCGGGGCGACCTGGGTCGACCGGGGCGGCAGCCACCTGGCCGTCCTGCCCTACGACGCGGTCCGCGGGGCGGGCGACCGCCGCGCCGTTGTCCTCGACTTCTACGAGGCCGCCTACCGGGCGGGCGCCACCGGCGCGGGCTGGGACCTCGCCAAGTACGCCTGCGCCGACGGTGCCACCGACCCGGCCCTGGGCTGAGCGCGCCGATCACCCTGGACGCGCGGCGGTGACCCCCGGGTCACCGCCGCGCGACCTTCACCGCCGCCTCGACGAAAGCGGCCAGCGGGCGCGAGCGGGAGTCCTCCGGCCAGGCGATCGCCATCGTCGTCATCGGGGCGTCGGTGACCGGGACGCTGACCAGGTCCGGGCGCAGGTGCTGCCTGGCCGACCCGGGCAGCAGTGCGATCGTGCGCCCCAGGGCGATCAACTGCATGAGCTGGGCGGTGTCGCGGACCAGCGGGCCCCCGTTGGGCGGGTGGCCCGGCCAGTGCGGGAACTGCTCGCCGTCCAGGTCCGCCATGGTCAGCGACCCGCGGTCGGCCAGGCGGTGCGTGCGGGGGAGCACGGCCACGTCCCGCTCGGTCAGCAGTTCCTCGTGGGCGAAGCCCTCCGGGTCGTCGTGGGGGAAGCGCAGCAGGGCCGCGTCCGCCTCACCCGCGCGCAGCAGCCCCGACTGCTCGCCGATGCCGCAGATCCGCACCTCCACCTCGATCGAGGCCGGGTCGGCCGCGTAGTCGGCGAGGATTTCGCCCAGCAGGTCGCCGTCGCTGACCGGTTTCATCGCCAGCACCAGGCGCGCACTGCCCGCCCGCTGGGTGCGCCGCTCCGCGGCCGTCAGCGCGGTCAGCACCCGCCTGCCCTCGCGCAGCAGCACCTCACCCGCGGCGGTCAGCGCCACGGAGCGGCTGGTGCGGTCGAGCAGCGCGACGCCCATCCTGCGCTCCAGGTGCTGGATCGCGCGGGACAGGGGTGGCTGCGCCATGCCCAGCCGCGTCGCCGCCCGGCCGAAGTGCAGTTCCTCGGCCACCGCGACGAAGTACCGCAGCTCTCGGGAATCCATACCCCCAGGGTATCGAGAGCCACCCAACCGGTCTTGGACCCCGCGCTGAGCAGGCACAACACTGGGGACATGACCACAGCACTGGTGACCGGCGCCACCAAGGGGATCGGCCTGGAGATCGTCAAGCAGCTCGTCGACCGCGGGCTGACCGTGTACCTCGGCGGCCGGGACGCCGAGCGGGGGGAGAAGGCCGCCGCCGACACCGGGGCGCGCTTCCTCCAACTGGATGTGACCGACCCGGCCTCGATCCAGCGGGCGGCGGCGAGCCTCGACCGGCTCGACGTCCTCGTCAACAACGCGGGGATCACCGGCGGCAAGCTCAACGCCCCCGGCGAAGCCGACCTCACCACGATCCGCGAGGCGTTCGAGACCAACGTCTTCGGCGTCATCGCCGTCACCGAGGCCCTGCTCCCGCTGCTGCGGGCGTCCGGGCACGGCCGGATCGTCAACGTCTCCAGCTCCGTCGGCTCACTGGCCGGGATGGCGGCAGGCACCTCACCCCCGTCGCTGGCCTACGTCCCGTCCAAGACCGCGCTCAACGCCGTCACCGCCCTCTACGCCAAGGTCGAACCGGGGCTCCGGGTCAACGCGGCCTGCCCCGGCCACTGCGCCACCGACCTCAACGGCCACTCCGGGCACCGCACCGCCGCCCAGGGCGCCGCCACCCCGGTGATGCTGGCGACCCTGGACGACGACGGCCCCACCGGCGGCTTCTTCGACGACGAGGGAACCGTCGCCTGGTGAGACCGACCCCGGGTGCCTCGAACGGGCACCCGCCCGGCGCGGATTCGCTAACCTCCGGTTCGGCGGTGACGTGGGGCCGGAGGGAGCGGGTCGTGCGCGTGGGTGTGCTCGTGGGGGTCGTGTCCTGCGTGGTGGCGGCCGGGTGCTCCACCACCGTGTCCGGTACCGCGTCGGACGCGGGTGTCAGCCGGGACGCGGGCGGGGTCGCGGAGTTCCGGCCGGACCGCGACCGCGATCCCGGCGGCCCGCAGGTCGGCCTCCAGCGAATCCGGCAGGTCCCCGGTGGCCTGCCCCGGTGGGCCGCCAGCGCCCCGGCGATCAACCGCTCCGCCGCCGCCCCGGTTTCCGTGCGGCCCTGGGCGCCGTGCGGCTCTCCGAACCCCCATCCGGAGAGTCGCACGGCGCCCCATCTCTTCGTGCGGCGGGTGGGGTACTGCTCGGTGTCCCGCCACGTCATCGACGTTCACCGCGGCCACGCCGCACTGCCCAGCGCGGGTCACCACCCGTCGGTGCCTGCCGCTGCGGACAACCCCGCGCGGCCGCTCGACCCACGTCAGGGGGACAGTGCCGCCCAGCGCAGTGGGCGGTCGATCGCCTCGCCGATGACGCGCATCCCCCGCGGCGTGATCGTGGAACCCGGTCTGGCGGTGGACTCCGCCCTGGTCGGGCCGAACCGGCCCGATCACGGACGAGCCGCGTTCACGAACTGGTCGTGGTCGGTTCGTGCCGGACGGGGAAGTTCACCGAGTTGGCGATGAAGCACGTGTCGTGCGCCCGCTCGTGCAGCGCCTCGGCCCGCTCGACCATGGCCGGGTCGGCGACGGTCACCTCCGGCCGCAGCACGACCTCGGTGAACCGGCCGCTGTTGCCCGGTTTCTCCCGCATCGCACCGGTGGCGGCGTCCACGTAGCCGGTCACCACGACGCCTGCCCGTGCGCACAGCGACAGGAAGGTGAGCATGTGGCACTCCGACAGGGAGGCGACCAGCAGCTCCTCCGGGTTCCACCGCTCGGACGTGCCGCGGAACGCGGGGTCGGCGCTGCCCTTCAGCACCGGCTTGCCCTCGACGACCACGTCGTGGTCGCGCACGTAGTCGCGGTAGCCCGCTCCGGTGTCGCCGCTCCAGCGCACCGTGACCCGGTAGTCGTGCTGCCTGCTCACGTTTCTCCTCCTCGTTCGGTGAGAACGGACATCGTGGACAGGACGTGTTCACGCGCGTGGGCGGCAGCCCGCTGCGGATCGCCCGCCGCGATGGCGTCGATCAACTGCCGGTGCTCGTCGTCCACCAGGACCGGCCGGGCAGGCGCGGTCAACGAGGCCCGCGTGGAGACGGTGATCTGGTCCCAGATCCGAACCAGCACCTCCGACGCCGCCGGGTTGTCCGCGAGCGTGGCGACGTACCCGTGGAACACCCGGTTGTGCCGGACACCCGCGACCAGGTCCCCCTGCCGCGTGGCCTGATCGGCCAGGTCGGCGTGCTCGACGAGCCGGGCGAGGTTCGCCGGGGACAGCTCGCCGTCCCGCTGCCTGCGCGCGGCCGACTCCGCGGTCAACGCCTCCAAGCAGGCGCGCACGAGGTAGGCGTCCCGCAGCGCCTTGGCATCCAGTTCGACGACGGTCACACCGCGCCGCGCGGCCCGCACCAGGCCGTCGCCTTCCAGGCGCCGCAACGCTTCCCGGACCGGCGTGCGGCTGACGCCGAGCCGTTCGCACAGCTCCAACTCGGTGATCGGCTGTCCGGCGGGGTACGTGCCGAGCACGATCAGGCCGCGGACCTCGTCGTAAACGTCCATTGCATGCAATGTATACAAACAGCGGGTCGAGCGGAAGGGGCTCCACCGACCCGGCCGAGCCACGCGGTGTCCCCGGCGGCCGTGTCGGTGGCGGCCAGGTCGGGTTGGCCATCGGCTTGCTCGCATTCCGGGGCATGGCGAAATCGCCGCGGTGCTCGGGATGGCGGTGTCGAACCAGAGCGGTGTTCGGGGTTCGCACCGGGGGAGTGGTTCCCGGCGGGGCCTGGCTCCGATTCGTGGACCTTCGTCGAATCGGAGGCGGGTTTTCATCCGGCTTCCCACCGTCGCTTCGGCCAAGGCGGGTTCGAGTTGTCAGGGTGTGTTTCGAGGCGTGTTCACCTGCGCACGCGAGTGGTGGGCGCTCTGCGCGCCCGTGCGCGGTGCGGGTACGGTAAGTCCGTTTCGTGGACACTCGGGCTGGAGAATGACAATGGGACACGCTGTCCCCTCGGTGGCTTCCGCTGCGGAACTGCGCTCGATCATCGGTGCCGACCTGGAGTTCCTGGCCTCCGAGCAGGCGGACATGTTCCTCGCCGTGTGCGTCGAGATGGTGGCCAACGCCTTCGACCACGGCGGCGGCATCGGCGGCTTCCGCGTCCGCCACGACCACTCCCGCGGGCTGCTCACCGTCG
Source organism: Actinokineospora spheciospongiae (assembly GCF_000564855.1). Classification (GTDB taxonomy): domain Bacteria; phylum Actinomycetota; class Actinomycetes; order Mycobacteriales; family Pseudonocardiaceae; genus Actinokineospora; species Actinokineospora spheciospongiae. Next base: position 18,503 of record NZ_AYXG01000083.1, on the reverse strand, counting down.
AGATCGACGACTTCTCCAGCGCGCCACCGCGCGTGGTGTCCGGTGACCCGACCCGGCTGCGGGGCCGGGGGATGGCCATCGTCGACGGGCTCACCGAGTGGGGGGTCCGCCGCTCCCGCGACGGCAAGACCGTGTGGGCCGTGATGACCTGCGTGTGCAGGTCGTCGACGAGGTGTGCGGTCAGCGCGGGCTGATCCGCTCTCCCACTCCCGCGCCACTTCGAACGCTGCACCACCTAGAGGCGACTGATCGCTCCCAAATCAGGTATTCACTCCAACTAACCTGTATCAAGATAACCAGAAACACCGTCAGCACCGATCACTGCCGAACCAAAACCCGCTGCGAGGCCGAGAGGCTGGTATCGGGTGGGGTGGCAGGACCCCGGGGCGCTGAGCTGCGGGATTTGACCTGGAGCGCACTCCAGTTCCTAGCCTGGTCCCATGACAGTCAGCCAGCAGCACAAGATCGGTTCCGGTTTCAACGGGCGAACCACGGCGGCCGAGGTCCTGGCCGGGATCGACCTCGACGGCAAGCTCGCCATCGTCACCGGTGGCTACTCCGGGATCGGCCTGGAGACCACCCGCGCCCTCGCCGCAGCGGGTGCGCGGGTCGTCGTTCCGGCGCGCAGGCCCGCGGTGGCGGCGGAGGCGCTGGCGGGGATCGAGGGGGTGGAGACGGCCGCGCTCGACCTCGGGGACCTGGAGGGCGTGCGCGCGTTCGCCGACGGGTTCCTGGCGTCGGACCGGGGGATCGACCTGGTGATCAACAGCGCGGGCGTCATGGCGTGCCCGGAGACCCGCGTCGGCCCCGGGTGGGAGGCGCAGTTCGCGACCAACCACCTGGGCCACTTCGCCCTGCTGAACCGGTTGTGGCCCGCGCTGCGGCCGGGTGCGCGGGTCGTGGCGGTGTCGTCGTACGGGCACCACCGCTCGCCGATCCGGTGGGACGACCCGGACTTCACCTCGGGCGACTACGACAAGTGGGAGGCCTACGGCCAGGCGAAGACGGCCAACGTGCTGTTCGCCGTGCGGCTCGACGCGCTCGCCCGCGCGCACGGGGTGCGGGCCTTCGCCGTGCACCCCGGGGGCATCCTGACCCCGTTGCAGCGCCACCTGAGCCGCGAGGAGATGGTGGAGCGCGGGTGGTACGCCGAGGACGGCACGGTCCTGGTGGACTTCAAGTCCCCGGAGCAGGGTGCCGCGACCCAGGTCTGGGCGGCCACGTCCCCGCGGCTCGACGGGTTGGGTGGTCTCTACCTGGAGGACTGCGAGGTCGCGGAGCCCGCCGAGGCGGGTGCCCCGTCGGGTGTCCGCGACTACGCCGTGGACCCGGAGCAGGCGGCGCGGTTGTGGGACCTGTCGGCTCGGCTGACCGGGGTGGACGCCTTCCGCGGGGTCGGCGCGTAGGTCGCCCGCCGTGTCGGGCGGCGCGTGGCTCAGGTTCGGCAGCCGCGCGCGGTGTAGAGGGCCAGGCCCGCGACGCCGAGCGCGCCCGCGGTGATCGTGGCCGTCGTGCTGTCCAGTGGTTGGACGGGCCAGGTCAGCAGGCGCAGGGCGAGCGGGTCCGCCACCGGTGGCATCGCCGCGGCGACCGTCGCCCCCGCCACCGGCAGGGTCCAGGCCAGTTGCCTGCCGAGCAGGGTGGCCGCGAGGGCGGTGAGGCCCGCGAGGCCGACCGCGGCGCGCAGCACGAACCCGGTCGGTGCGCTGGTCGCGGCCAGCGCCGTGGTCGCGACCGCCGCCGCGGTGGCCAGCACGTGCGCGGCCCGGCGCGGTGGCCAGCGCAGGGACGCGGTCCGCTCCAGTGCGGGGTCCGCTCCGCCGAGCCCGTAGCCGAGCACGGCCAGCCCGATCGCGAGGGCCAGCACCGCGGACGCCACGGCCGCCTGGGGGTTCGTCGACCCGTTCCCGAGCAGTCCGATCGTGGTCACCGCCAGTACGGCCCCGGGCAGCCCGGTGGGTACCTGCCGTGATCGCAGGTACAGCACGAGCAGTCTCATCGCTCGACCCCCCGGACGCACTGGAGGCCGATCGTGCGGATCGCGGTGACCCGGCGTACCTGTTCGTCGCGGGGCAGGGCGCGCAGGTCGTCCCACTCCGCTTGGCGCTCGGCGTACCAGTCGATTTCTCGAGGGGAGGCATGTTCGGTGGGTGGTACCGCTCCTGGCAGGGGGAAGCGGTTGAGCAGCCAGGCCGTTGCCAGCGCCCGGCCCCGGTCCACCTGTTCCGGGCAGGGCCGGGTGCCTCCGCCTGCGAGGACGCGCATCACCAGTTCGTCGCCCGTGCCGAGCCAACTGCCGCCGGGGAGGTGGTTCTCGATGTCGAGCCACACCTCGGTGGCGGGTTGCGGCCCCGGTCGGTCGGCGGGCACCTCGTGCACGGACGTCGGGGCGTCCGGCAGCTCCGCCAGCAGGGTCAGCGCGGTTCGGGCCGGTCCGACCAGGGCGGCCAGGTCGTTCTCGTGGACCTTGAGCACGCACACCGCCGGTCCGCCGTCGGTGGTGCAGACCTCTGCCGTCGCGGCGGGGTCGGTCGCCAGGCCGGATGCGGGGGCCGCCGTGAGCACCGGGAGGGCGATGCCCAGCCCCAGCACCGCGGGCACGACCGCCAACGCCGCGGTGCGGCGGCGGGTGACCGCGAGCAGCACTAGGCCGCTGAGGGCCAGTGCCGCGAACCACGCCGACTGCCCGAGGCTGACCGGGGTGGTGACGGTGGTGACCTCGTCGAGCGGTGAGGTCAGGTTCGGCGTCAGCAGGGCCGCCGCGCCCGTCGGGCCGTCCTTGGCCAGTTGGACCGGGACCACCAGCAGGAGGAACCCGGCCACCGTGAGCACGGGTGGGGTGTACTGCGAGGGCAGCAGTCTGCCGATGCCGAGCCCGAGCCACCCCGCCGCCACCAGGGACAGCGCGCCTGCCACGGCGATGGGCACCCAGCCGAGGTGTCGGTAGGGCGTCGACACGCCCAGCGCTCCCGCCGCGAGGACCAGCAGGTACCCGAGGCCGAGGCAGATGCCCATGGCCAGGGCCGGGGGCAGGGCGCGGGACCGGATCGGCCGCGGTGTGGTGGTGAGCAGTTCCTCCATCCGGGAGCGCCGGTCCCGCCTGGCCTGCCAGGCGCCCGCGCCCAGGGCGAGCGGCCACAGGACGACCAGCATGATCCGCTGGATGCCCGCCAGCATGGTCCACTGCGGTGCCCACAGGCCGGTCTGGTCGCTGAGGGCGAGCACGTAGAGCCCGGCGGTGCCCGCGGTGGCGACGGCGGCGCCCGCGGTGAGCGCGGTCGAGCGGCGCAGTTCGGTGCGCAGGACGCGGCCGTTCACCGGGTCACCTCGGCGGCGAGCAGGGCGGAGTAGCCGCGTTCCATCGGGCTGTCGCCGACGTCGTCGGTGCCGCCCGCGGCGACCACCTCGTCGGGGGTGCCCTGGAACACCGACCGGCCGGAGGCCATGAGCACGACCCGGCTGCACGCCGCGGCGACGTCCTCGACCAGGTGGGTGGAGACGAGCACGCACGACCGTTCGCCCAGTGCGCGCAGCAGTGCGCGGAACTCCAGTCGTTGGGCGGGGTCGAGGCCGACGGTGGGTTCGTCGAGCAGCAGCAGGTCGGGGTCGTTGACGACGGCCTGGGCGATGCCCGCGCGGCGCAGCATCCCGCCGGACAGCGTCTTCATCCGGTCTTCGGCGCGGTCGGCGAGTCCGACGCGTTCGATCGCCCGTTGCACCGCGCCCGGGATGTCCTGCTTGTCGACCTCCTTGAGCCAGGCCATGTACTCGACGAATTCGCGCACGGTGAACTTCGGGTAGTAGCCGAACTCCTGGGGCAGGTAGCCGAGTCTGCGACGCAGTGCCCGCAGGTCGGGGCGTCCGTTGACGGGCACGCCGAGCAGTTCGAGGTTTCCGCCCGCCGGGTGCAGCACGGTCGCCAGTGCCCGGATGAGGGTTGTCTTGCCCGCGCCGTTGGGGCCGAGCAGCCCGTGCACGCCGGTGCCCAGGCGCAGGTCGAGTCCGTCGACGGCCATCCGCTTGCCCGCGCGCACCCGCAGTCCGCTCGCCTGGACCTCCCACGCGTACCGCGTGGGTGCCGACTCGGTCGGGTTCACCGCCCGAACCATGGTTGTCTCCTCTGGTCGAAGTGTTGTCAGTTCTTGTCGGACAGGGCGGTGAACGACCTGGCCCGCGCGGTCAGGACCACCGCGGCCACCGCCGCAGCTATGGCCCAGCCGGGGAGTCCGGCCTGCCGCAGCGGTTGCGGGGCGCCCAGGTTCATCAGGGTGGGCGCGATGACGAGCGCGGTCCACAGCAGACCGAGGCCCAGGGCCGCGCGGTCGACGCCGAAGACCGTGCCCAGTGCGAGCGCGCCGGTGGTGAACGCCAGGCAGGGCAGCAGCCACAGGGCGGGGTTCAGGCCGGTGAAGGCGCCCGCCACGGCGAGCACGGGGATCACCGCGGCCAGCACCACGGCCGTACGGCGCAGCACCACGGCCAGTCCGGCCCGGGGTGTCGAGGCGGTCAGCTCGTGCAGCGGGTCGAGCCGCCGGGACCACGCCGCCGCGACGCCGAACAGCGGTGCGACCGGTGCCACCAGCAGGACCAGTGGGGTCGGGGTGTGCTCCGGTGCGATGAGGTCGACCAGGAACGCCACCAGGGCCACCAGCACCCCGGTCGTCAGTCGCGGTGCCAGGGTCGGTGGTGCCCACGTGCGGGCCCACCGCGACCAGGCGGGTCTGCCGGGTGCGGGGGTTCGCGGTGCGCGCGCGTCCAGTTCGGTCCAGACCCGCCGCAGTGCGCTGTCGAGGGTGGGGTCGCCGATCCGCACGGCGTCGGCGAGGTGGGTGCGGCAGTCGGCGCAGGTCTCCAGGTGCGCTTCCACCGCCCACTCGGCGGCGGCGGGCAGCGCGGGGTCGCCGGTGGCGTAGGCCGCGATGGCCGCGCGCGAGGCGTGCGCGCCGGTGTTGTCGGTCATGACATGGCCTCCCGCAGCATCAGGCGGGCGCGGCGCGCCCTGGTCTTGACGGTTCCCTCGGGGATGCCGAGCAGGTCCGAGGTCTCCCGCACGGTCAGGCCGTCGAGGACCATCGCCCGCAGCACCTGCCGCAGTTCCGGTGCCAGGGCGCCGAGTGCGGCGCCGACGTCGCCGGACAGGGTCCACTCCAGCAGCGCGTCCTCGGCGGCGGGTGCGGCTGCCGCCGAGGTGGCGGTGGCGGCCTCGGTGGCGCTGCGGTGCCTGCCCTCGCGGCGGAAGGCGTCGACGAGCCTGCGCGCGGCGACGGTCCACAGCCAGCCGAGCGCGTCGTCGACCGCGGCCCCGTCGGCGAAGGAGCCCGCGGCCCGCCACACCGCGAGGTAGGTGTCCTGCACGACCTCGGCGACGAGCTGTTCGTCGGCGCAGCGCTTGCGCAGCCGCACGGCCAGCCAGGGGGAGGTGCGGGTGTAGAACTCCTCGAACGCGGCCCGGTCGCCCGCGGCGGCCCGGCGCAGCAGCGCCCGCTCGTCCATCCCGGTCGTTCCCTTCCGCATGTGACTGGGTCGCCGGGGGGCGGCCTGCCGGTTCTCCCCGCTCAGGTGACCCGCGTCACATGCGTCAGAGGTCGTGGAGGAAGGTGAGCAGGGCGGTGTTGAACTCCGCGGGCCGGTCGAGGTTCGCCGCGTGCCCGCAGTCCTCGATCGTCACCGCCCGGCCGTCGGCGGTGTCGCGCACGGCGGCCTCGGCGTGCGCGGCGGGCCAGTACTGGCTCTGCGCGCCCGCGACCATCAGCACCGGCAGGTCGGCGCGGGTGACGACGTCGCGCCAGTCCTGCTGGGCGTGGTCGCGCAGCAGCGCCTCGGTGCCCTCGGGGCGCACGCCCAGCGCGGTGGGGTCGCCGAGGCGTTCGACGAGGCGGGTGTGGGCCGGGAGCGACTGCTCGGGGGTGAGTCCCCGGCTGGTCTGTGGTACCCCGTCGGCGAAGAAGGTGCCGCTGTTGTCGTCGGTGAGCCCGTAGAACCCGTTCTCCCAGTCGGCGGAGTTGATCATCTTCGGGGTCTGGTCGACGCTGACGACCCCGCGCACCGACCCGGTGCCGAACAGGTCGAGCATGGCCCAGATCGCGCTCGCGCCCATCGAGCCGCCGACGAGGGCCACCGGCCCGAGGTCGAGCGCGTCCAGCACCTCGCGCAGGTCCTTGCCGTGGCGGGACACCCGGTGCCCGAACGGGGGGTTGTCCGACCGGCCGTGCGAGCGCCGGTCCACGCACACCGCCCGGTACCCGGCGGCGGTGAGGGCGTCCACCTGGAACACCCAGGACGCGGCGGTGGCGCCGTACCCGGCCACGAGCACCACGGCCGGGCCGCTGCCCGTCGCGCTGACGTGCAGCGACACCCCGTCACCGGTGCGCACGGTGGTCTCCGTCGTCATCGGCGTCCTCCTGTCGGCGGTTGCGTTGTCCCACCATGCTCGACCAGTCCGCGCGACCGCGCCAGGCCATGGCGCCCGGGGGTCAGCGCGGCGCGGGCGGGTCCGGCAGGTGCCCGGGGGCGTCGGGGCCGAGGACGTCGGCCACCACCCCGTCGGGTCCGAGCAGGGGCCGCCCCCACGCCCGGGCGATCTCGTCGGCCCGCAGCAGCCAGGTGTGCCGCGGCGGCGGCCGTTCGCCGAACTCGACGGCGATCTCGTCGGCGCGCAGCGACCGGTTCCAGCGGTGCACGCCGAGGAATTCCGGGTCGGGTGCGTGGTCGAGCAGTTGGCGCACCAGGCGCGGGTGGAACGGCGGGATGTGCCCGTGGACGCCCTCGCCGCCCTGGAAGACGCTGTCCACGAGGGACCGCACGGTGAAGTCGTCACCCCGGCTGGCCAGGACGTAGTTGTTGAACGGGCCCTCGGAGAGCGATTCGAAGCCGGGTCTGGTGAACGCCACCGCACCTCCTCCGCCGACCACCTGTCTCGGCACCAGTATCACCGGCCCGGGGCGCGGGGGTGCCACGCGGGCCCGCCGCCGAGTCACGTGAAGGTTGCGAACAACCGGATCGACGGTTTTTGTCGTACCGCCTCGGTACCGTCTCGCCCGTCATCGCAGTGATCTCATCGGCAGTGATCGAATCGCAGGAGGAACCGTGGGCTGGCTCGACGCCGCGTCCGGCTACCAGGTGCGGCTCGGGGAGAGCGGGCGGGTCCAGTGCCGCAACGGCAAGGGAAAGCAGCTCTCCTCGGTGCCCGCGTCCATCCAGGACGACCCGCGGGTGGTGCGGTTGCGCCAGCTCGCGGAGTGGCTGTCCCGGCACGAGGCCGAGTGCCTGTCCGCAGTGGACGGCTGGATGGTCCGGTCGTTGTCGGTGCCCACCGCGGTGCTGGTCGAGGTGTGGGCGGACCCGGCGTGGGCGGGGGTGCTGCGCGACCTCGTGGTGAGCACCGGCGACGAGACCGGGTTCCTGCGCGACGCCGACCCCGGGCGCGGGCTGGGGGTGGTGACCCTCGACGGTGACACCGTGCGGGTGCGGCCGGAGGCCGTGTCCATTCCGCACCCGGTGCTGCTCGACGACCTCGACGAACTGCGCGAGTTCGGCGCCGAACTCGGTGTCGAGCAGAAGGCGCAGCAGTTGTTCCGGCAGACCTTCACCAGGCCCGCCGCCTTCCCCGCTGGCAAGTCCGAGGTGGACGACTACTCCCGGGGCCGGTTCGAGCAGCTCAACCACGCGTTGGGCCGCTGCCGGACCCTGGGCTACCCGGTGCGCGGCGGCGAGGCGGTGTACTCGGCGTTCGAGGGCGGCCGGACCGTGGAGGCGCGGTTCTGGATCGGCTCGGACCACCCCGAGGGCGAGACCTGGACCGGTGGCCTGCGCTGGGCGCTGGACGACGGCACCGCCGTGCCGTTGGCCGAGGTCGGTGCGGTGGCCTGGTCGGAGGGGATGCGGATGGCGTCGGCGATCCACGCCGGTCGGGTCGTCGAGGAAGCGGTGGCGCGGTGAACACGTCGGAGAACACGTTGGACCCGCGCGTGGACGCGGCACTGCTGGCCGCGGGCGCCATCCTGCCCGGCACCTCCGCGGCCGGGCCGGACCGCGACACGGTCACCGCCCGCCGCTACACCCACCCCGCCCTCGACGACCGGGTCGTGGTCCGGCTGGTGCCCGAGGTCCTGGGCCGCGCCGAGGACCTGACCTGCGAGTACCTCGGGTTCGACGCCCCGGTGCGCGCCGAGGGCGTGGGGACCGGGCGGCGCAGCGCCCTCGGGTTCCCCGCCTGGGCGCTGGTCAACGACCCGGCCAACGCCCACCACGCGCTCAACCTGGTCAAGGACGTCGAGCGGCTGGCGCGCACCGCCAAGTCCAAGGCCAGCGCCGCCAAGGACGGCTTCACCGCGCTGGGCGACATGCTCGGCCGCTCCGCCCCGCACTTCCTGCCCACCTTCTACGAGCAGGCCGGGCGGATCTTCCTGGAGCACGCCAACCCGACCTACGCGGCCACCATGTTCGGCAAGGCCCGCGAGGCCGAGGAGGTGCACGACCTCGCCGTCGACGCCGAGCGCACCCGCGAGGTGTTCCTGGAGTTCGCCTTCGCGGGCGCGCTGACCGCCAAGGCGCTGTCCGCGCACGCCAAGGGCCTGGCCCGCAAGCACGACCCGGGCGCCGCGCACGAACTGTTCCTCACCCTCTGCGTCGAGCGCACCCGCGGCGGCCTGCCGCCCTACACCGGGATGCCCGAGGACCTGCGCAGGCTGGCCAGGGCCGCCGGGCGCGACGTCGCCGCCGAGGACGAGCGGCTGCTGCGCGCGATCCTCGACAGCCCGGCGATCAAGGGCGCGGGGGCGGCGTTCTGGAAGTCCCACCGCGACACCCTGGTCGCGATGGCCACCGCCGACGCCCGGGTGCGCTCGCAGCTACTGGCGTTCGTGCCGTCCGCGGCGTCGGCCCGGCCCACCCTGGACCTGTGGCTGGACCTGCTGTCGGCCTGCGGCGCCGACCGCGCGCTGGTCGAACCGGGAGCCGGGGCGGCGCCGACCCCGGCCGCGTGGCTGTCGACGGTGCTGGGCGTGCGCGGGTCCGGTTACGGGACCGGGTCCGGCCGGTCGGAGCGGCTGCTGGAGTTGATCACCGCCATGGCCGACCGGTTGGTCGCCGACGCCGAACCGGTCCGGGTCCTGCGCGGGTGGCGGCAGGGTGAACTGGACGTGCTGGACCTGATGGTGGCCCGCGGCATCCCCGTCGCCGAGGGGGACCGCGACACCCCGCGGCTGGACGTCGGCGGGTGGCTCGGCGACGACGGCCCCGGCCGCCGCGACCTGGTGGCGCTGGCGGGTTCCGAGCGCTTCGTGGGGCCGCTGGGGGAGGGCTTCGTCCAGCACGCCCGGTCCGCCGCGCGCTCCGGGGCGGTCAGCCGCGAGGCGCTGCTGCCGGTGCTGGCGGTGCCCGGCCTGCGCGCCGCCCTGCGGCACTGGCTCACCGCCCGCGCCGCCGAGACCGCGGCCACCGGCCTGCCCGGGCTGGCCGAGCGGTTGCAGGCGGTGGCCGTGCTGCGGCTGCCCGAGGCGTTCGCCGACGTCCCGGAGGCGGCCGAGGCGATCGCCGCCACCGACGTCGCCGCCGCGCTGCGCGCGACCCTGCACGCCGGTCTGCTTGACGAACTGGGCTGGCCCGCGCTGGAGGACGCCGTCGCCCGGCTCACCGCCGCGTCGGCCGCCCCGAACGAGGGTGTCGTGGTGTGCGGCGAGGGCTGGCCCGCGCTGGTGCTGCGCCGCGGTGAGTCGTTCGTCGTGGTCGGCCCGGACGGGGTCCTCGCCGAGCACCTGTCCCGCATCCCGACCGAGCGCAGGCACCGGTGGGCGTTCGCCCCGACCGCCCTGTGGTGCGACGGTGTGCTGCTGGTGCGCTGGCAGACCGACGACGGCGAAAGCGCCTACTGGAGCGACGCCCCCGACCGGGTCTTCGACCCCGGCGAGCACACCGCCCACTACGGCCGGGACCTGCCCGCGCCGTCGATCGCCCTGACCGGCGGCGGGCGCGGCACGGGTGGTCGCGCGGTGCACCCCGGCGACACCCAGGCGCCCCGGAGCGGCCGGGTCTTCGGCGACGGCACCACCCTGTGGACCGACCGCTACTCCGACGGCGAGTGGCGCTGGGTCGAACTCGACCCGGCCACCGGCGAACGCGGTCGGGCCAGCCTGCCCCGGTTCGTCGAGGACTTCGCCCTCGACGGGGCGGCCCTGCAACCGCAGTGGTGCGACCTGCGGCCCGTCGCCGCCGCCACCTCGATGAGCCCGCTCGGGGCCGCGGGCGGCCTGCACGGCTGGCGGGTGCGCCGCGAGGCAGACGGGTCCTGGACCGGTGAGGGCGTCGACGGCAGGCGCGCCCGCCTGACCGGGGGCCGGGAGGGACCGGCCGGGGTGCTGCGCCTGCCCGGCGGTGGTGAGGTGGTGCTCAGCAGGCGCCAGGGCCACCTGATGCTGCACGCCACCGACGGCAGTGCCCTGGGCGCCGTGTCCGCCTCGGACCGGCACCCGGCCTACGCCGCGGGCACCCCGTTCGTCGCACCCGTCGAGTGGTGGCACCTGCTCACCCCGCGCGACCCCGCCGGATCGGCGGCGCTGCGCGAGGTCGGCCGCGAGGCGGTCGAACGGGTCCTGGAGGCGGCACTGGCCGAACCCGCCGACGACGCCCGCCGCCCGGCGGACGAGGTGTTCGCCGACCTGGTCGCGGGCAAGCGCGGCGGGCTGGCCGGTGCGGTCGCCGACGCCCTGCCCGGCCTGACCCACCCCGCGCTGCTCGCCGGTGTCCTCGACGTCGTGCGGCGGGCGGCGGGCCTGCTGCGCGAGCACCGCGGCTACGCCCCGATCGCCGACGCGGCCCGCCGGGTCGACACCGCCCTGTTCGCCCCGGTCGGCCCCGTGGTCACCGAGGAGGACCTCAACGCGGCGCTGTCCTGGTTCGGCACCTACCGCTCCCACCGCGGCCACGGGTCCGTGCCGACGAACCTGCCCGACCTGCTCACCGCACTCGGTGAGACCGCCGCCGAGCCCACCCCGGCGGCCGGGGCGCTGCCGGAGTCGACCAGCCCGGACTGGTACGACGTGCTGCCCCACGCCGCCGCCCTGGCCCACCGCGCCGCCTCCCCGTTCACCCCGGACGCCCAGCGCGAAGCCCTGGTGCTGTTCCTGCGGTCGGTCGCCGCGGCCGGTCTCGTCGACGGCACCGGGCACTGGCGCACCGTGGGCCTGCTGGTCCCGAACGGCTCACCGGACCCCAAGACCCGGGTCGTGCCGGTGGACGGCGGGTTCGTCGCCGTGTTCGAACAGCAGTGGCGCCACGACGCCGACAACCGGTTCGACGGCGTCCAGTACACCCGCACCCCCGGGGTGTTCGACCTGCCGCGCGGGTGGCGGGTCGAGGCCGCCGAGGAGGTCCGCCCGTCGTTCGGGCCCGACCGGGTGGCCGCGTTCCTGACCGCGCTCGCCGAACGCGGCCCGGCGCCGTGGTTGCCCGAGGCGGTGCTCGCCTTGGTCGAGCGCACCGGCATGGGGATCGCCGAGGCCACGGTCCTGCTGGCCGGGATGCCCGGGGTGGACCGCTGGGACGCCCACTACCTCAGCACCGAGGAGCGCCGGGCGCTCGGCCTGTCGGCGGGCGCGGCCAAGGCGGCCAAGGAAACCCTCCGGCCGCTCACCGACTCCTTCCGCCGCGCGCTGCTGGCCGCCGCCGTGCCCACCGACCCCGCCGACCTGTGGACCACCGGGCCGGACGTGGACGCCGTCGCCGAGGTGTGGACGGCGAAGTTCGGCCGCCGCACCCCGGTCCCCGACGACGTGCTGGTCGACGCGACGAAGCTGCTGCCGCTGCACAACAGCGGCGAGTACGTGACCGGCGTGCTCAACCCCGGGCTCACCCCGTGGCTGGCCGCCAGCCAGGGCGTGCGCGTGGACGAGCAGGGCGCCTCGGTCGTCGACAACCCGGGCGGGTTCGACCGGTCCACGCTGCGCGCCGTGCCGCAGGTGCTGCTCTGGCTCGCGCAGCGGCTGCCCGCCGGGTCCCCGCTGCGGGCCCGGCTGCCCGAGGCGCTGGACCTGGCCCGGCGGCGCGTCGCCGACCCCGGGTTCGCCGTCGAGCTGACCCACTGGGCGGACAACGACCAACTGCGGGCCCTGCTCGGCCTCGACGGGCCCGACGACGAGCTGTTCGGCACCCACCGCGGCTGGCTGGAGGTGGGCAGGTACCGCGACGAGCGCTCCAGGTTGGTCGTCCGGCCCGGCCTGATCGGTCCGCAGGATCGCGACCTGTTCACCGCCCTCGCCGAGGTCTGGTACTGCGGGGACCTGGTGACGGCCGCGGACCTGCTGGCCTCCGCCGGGCTGGCCGCCGCCTGCGCCGCCACCGCGGCCGAGGGCACCGACCCGGCCGCGTACTTCCAGGACCCGGCGGTGTCCGCGCCGCACCTGGTCGCCGAGGTGGCGGGGAAGTTCGGGCTCGCCGAGGACGCCGCCGTGCTCTACCTGCAACTGCTCGCCCTGCCCGACCCGACCGACGCCAACACCGCCCGGTGGACCGGGTGGAAGCCCGCCCGGCTGCGCAAGGCCCGCGCCGCGCTCGCCGAGACCGACCTGGTGCTCACCGCCAAGCGGGCCAGGGCCGGGCGTTCGCTGTTCCTGCCCGGCGGCTGGCTGCCGCTGGGCGCCCCGCACCTGCCGCTGGAAACCTGGAAGGCCCCGATGTTCGGCATCACCGGCAAACCCGACTCGGCGATCGTCGCCCGCGAACCCGCCGCCGACCTGTTCACCCGCGCCTGGCGGCGCGTCCTCGACGGCGATGCCCCCGCCTACGAGGAGCTCAAGACCGGAGGCCGCCGGTGAACGCCCCCAGGCAGGTCGACCCGGCCGAGGACGCCCACCGCGCGGAACTGGCGTTCCTCGCCGCCCACGACAGCGGCCCCCGACCGCCGGGTTGGCGGCTGACCCCGCGCGCGGTCGTCACCTTCGTCACCGGCAGCGGCGGCGACGCGCTGGCGCTGCCCGCGGGCGCCAAGGCCGACGGCCTGCCCGCGCGGATGGTGATCAGCCCGAAGTTCGTCGGCGAGCGGGCCCTGGTCGAGCGGGCCGTGGTCACCCTCGCCGGGGAACGCGGGCTGCTGCTCGTCGGCGAGCCCGGCACCGCTAAGTCGATGCTGTCGGAACTGCTGGCCGCCGCCGTGTCCAGCACCAGCCAACTGGTCGTGCAGGGCACCGCGGGCACCACCGAGGACCAGTTGCGCTACGGCTGGAACTACGCGCTGCTGCTGGCCGAGGGACCCAGCCCGCGGGCGCTGGTCCCGTCCCCGGTGCTCACCGCCATGCGCGGCGGCGCGGTCGTGCGGGTCGAGGAGGTCACCCGCTGCCTGCCGGAGGTGCAGGACGCGCTGGTGTCGATCCTGTCCGACCGGCGCATCGCGGTGCCCGAGCTGTCGGGCACCGACGGCGCCACCGTGCACGCCGCACCCGGGTTCACCGTCATCGCCACCGCCAACCTGCGCGACCGGGGCGTGTCGGAGATGTCGGCCGCGCTCAAGCGGCGCTTCAACTTCGAGGCGGTCGGCCCCATCGGCGACCTCGCCGCCGAGACGGCGCTGGTGCGCAGGCAGGCCACCGCCGCGCTGGAACGGGTCAGCGCGCCGTTCGCGGTGGACGACGTGGTGCTGGAAGCGCTGGTCACCGCTTTCCGCGACCTGCGCAACGGCGTGTCGCAGGAGGGGTGGGCGGTCGAGCGGCCCTCCACGGTGATGAGCACCGCCGAGGCGGTGTCCGTGGCGGCCTCCCTCGGCCTGGCCGAGGCGTACTTCCCCGGCGACCGCGACCCGCTGTCGCTGCTGCCCGGGCACCTGCTCGGCGTCGTCCGCAAGGACGACCCCGGCGACGCCGCCCGGCTCCTGGGCTACTGGGACGGTGCGGTGCGGCGGCGCGCGGAGACCGGGGCGCGCACCTGGCGACGGCTGTGGGAGCTGCGCGATGTCCTCGACTCGTGAGGACGTCCTGGCGGCCGAGGCCGCCCGGCTGGCCGAGCACCGCGCCCCGCACCTGATCGGCGTGCGCCACCACTCGCCCGCCCTCGCCGCCGCCGTGCCCGCCCTGCTCGACGCCGCCGCGCCCGAGCTGCTGCTGGTGGAGCTGCCCGAGGAACTGGGGGAGTGGCTGCCGCACCTGGCCGACCCGGCGCTCACCGCACCGGTCGCCCTCTCCGGCGCCGCCCGCGACGGCGGCGGCCTGGCTTTCTACCCGTTCGCCGACTTCTCCCCCGAACTGGCCGCGCTCCGCTGGGCGCACCGCAACGGCGTCGAGGTCCGCCCGTGCGACCTGCCGTTGCGCCTGCGCGGGCCGGGCCACCGGGCACCGGGGTGGGCGGCGAGCCCGTTGACCGACGCGCTGCGGCGCACGGTGACCGGCCGCGACGGCGACGACCTGTGGGACCGGCTGGTCGAGGCCACCGCTCCCGGCCAGAGCCCCGAGGCCGTGCGCCGGGCGGCGCTGCTGGTCGGCTGGGCGATGCGCCGCGACGCCGAGGGCGCCGGGGTCGACCCGTTCGACCTGCGCCGCGAGGCCTGGATGCGCCGCGCCGTCGCGCGGGCGGACGGCAGGCGCTGCACCGCGGTCATCGGGTCCTTCCACGCCGCCGCCCTGCTGCACGGCCCCGGGCACGACGCCCCGGAGGACACCGGGGCAGGCCCGGAGGTCGTGACGTCGCTGGTGCCGTACGGGTTCGCGCTGCTCGACGAGCGGTCCGGCTACCCGGCGGGCATCCGCGACCCGGAGTGGCAGCAGGCGGTGTTCGAGTCCGGCGGCGACCCGGCCGCGGTGGAGGCCGCCGCCGCGTCGGTCGTCGTGCGGGTGTGCGCCCGCATCAGGGAACTGGGCCACCCGGCAGGTCCCGGCGAGGCGCGGGAGGTGCTGCGGCTGGCGGTCGACCTGGCCCGGTTGCGCGGCCTGCCCGCCCCCGGGCGCGGCGAGGTCGTGGAGGCGGTCCAGACCGTGCTCACCCACGCCGAACCGCTGGGCCGGGGCCGGGTCGTGGCCCGCGCCGCCGGGGACGTGCTCGTCGGCCGCCGCACCGGACTGCTCGCCCCGACCACACCCCGCTCCGGCCTGGCGCCCGCGGTCGAGGCGCTGCTGGCGGACCTGCGGCTGCCCGGCCCCGGCAGCGGCAAACCCGCCGTGCTGCGGCTCGACCCGCTGCGCTCCCCGCTCGACAGCCGCCGCGAACTGGCGCTGCGCAGGCTCGCCGTCCTCGGCGTCACCTACGCCGAGGAGACCGCCACCACCGGCGTCGGCGGCGGCGACGCGCTCACCACCCGCTGGACCGCCACCTGGACCCCGTCCACCGCGGCCACCCTGCCCGTCGCGGGCCTGTGGGGGGCGACGCTCCCGCTCGCCGCCCTCGGCAGGCTGCGCGCCCGCCGCGCCGCCCGCACCGAGCAGGGCGGCCACACCCCCGCCGACGTCCGCGCCGACCTGCTCGACGCCGCCGCCTGCGGCCTGCCCGACCTCGTCGACGACCTGCTGTCCGATGCCGCCACCGTCCTGCCCGCCGCGGGCATCCCGCACGACCTGCTGTCCTGCCTCGACCTGCTGGACCGACTGCGCGCAGGCCACCTCCCCGGCACCCCCGCCACGGTGCTCGACGCCCACCCCCGCCTCGCCCACGACCTGGAGACCGCGGCGGTCGCCCAACTCGACGGCCTCGCCGGGTCCGAGGACGTCGCCGACGCCCGGGCCCTGGTCGAACTCGGCCAGCGCCATTACACCCACGGCACCGGCCTGCGCCTGACCGCCACCCTCCGCCGCCTCACCGACGAGGCCGCCCCCCTCATCGCGGGCGCCGCGGGCGCGACCCGCGTCCTGCTCGGCCTGAGCACACCCCAGGCCCTGGGCGAACGCGTGGCGTCCTGGATCGACACCGCCACCACCCCACCCCGCCGCGACACCCTGCGCCGCGGCCTGACCGGTGTGCTCGCCGCCGCGGGCCCGCTGCTGGAAACCCCCGAGGCACTCGACCCCCTCCTGGAACGCGTGGAAAGCCTGGTGGACAAGGACTTCCTCGACCGCCTGCCCGCCTTGCGCGGCGCGTTCACCTCGATCGGCCCGGCCGCCCGCTCCCGCGTGCTGGCGGTGGTCGAACAGCGGACGGGAACGCGCGTCGACACCGCCACGGCACCGGACCCGGAACTGCTCGCGGTGTGGCTGGAAGCCGAACAGGCGGGCAGGCAGGCCCTCATCGAGCACGGCCTCACCGATTCAATGTCCACAGTGGATGATGTCGGTGAAACCGCCGTCCAAGGGCCCGCGACGAGTGACCACCCCGACGCCGGCCTCCCGGCGCACGACGGGCCCGCGCCCGGTGGCGCGGCGGCGGGGGAACTGCCCGCCGGGTTGCGGTGGCAACTCCTGCTCGGCGCGCGCGGCCAACGACCCGCCGGAGCGGCCCGGTACGCGGCAGCGCTGGACGAGCTGTACGGGCACGACCGCGGCGAAGGCGCCGCCCGCGGAGACCTCGGGGCGGACCGCACCAACCCGTTCCCGGACGTCCGCGACTGGTCCGACGAACTCCGGGACCTGTTCGGCGACCACATCCGCGAGGAGGTCCTGGCCGCCTCAGCGGAGGGCGGCAGGCTGGAGGCGGCACTGGAGATCGACCCCGCGTCGGTGCGCCCCTCGGTCGAACTGCTGCGATCCGTGCTGTCCCTGGCGGGCGGCCTCTCGGAATCCGCACTGGCCCGCCTGCGCCCCCTGGTCGCCCGGCTGGTCCGGGAACTGACCGCGCAACTGGCCAACCGCATCCGACCCGCGCTCACCGGCATCCAACTGCCCACACCCACCCGCCGCCCCGGCGGTCGCCTGGACCTGCCCCGCACCCTCCGCGCCAACCTGACCACCGCCCGCCGCGGCACCGACGGCCGGGTGCGGGTCGTCCCCGAACGCCCGGTGTTCCGCACCAGGGGCCGCCGCTCCTCCGACTGGCGACTGGTCCTCGTGGTCGACGTGTCGGGCTCCATGGAGTCCTCCACGGTCTGGGCCGCGCTGACCGCGTCGGTGTTCGCCGGGGTACCCGCCCTATCCACGCACTTCCTGGCGTTCTCCACCGAGGTCGTCGACCTCACCGACCGGGTCACCGACCCGCTGTCCCTGCTGCTGGAGGTCCGCGTGGGCGGCGGCACCCACATCGCGGGCGCCCTGCGCCACGCCCGCTCCCTGGTCACCGTCCCCGAACGCACCATGGTCGTCCTCATCAGCGACTTCGAGGAGGGCGGCCCCCTCGGCTCCCTGATCGCCCAGGTCCGCGAACTCGTCACCGCGGGCGTCACCGTCCTCGGCTGCGCCAGCCTCGACGACACCGGCACCGCCCGCTACTCCACCTCGGTGGCAGGCCGCCTGGTGGCCGCCGGAATGCCGGTCGCCGCCCTCAGCCCCCAGGAACTGGCCCACTGGGTCGGGGAAAAGGTGCGCACATGACCCCACCCCCGATAGCCCCCACCGTCCTGGCCGACGTCCTCGACGAACTCCCACCCCGCCTCCGCAAACGGGTCGACGCCGCCCTCTCCCGCGCAGCCGAGTGGACGATCACCCACACCCCCGAGTCGGCCCGAGCCGACCTGGACCCCGACACCACCCTGGTCTGGGCCTTGCACTCCGGCATCCTCACCACCGCCACCGACCTCACCTGCACCTGCCTGCTCGCCCCCCGGTGCCTGCACCGCGGCATCGCCGTCGCCGCCGCCGACATCGCCGAACCCGCCCCGGACCCGGCCGCTCCTGGTCCTGATCCGGGAAACCCCGATCCGGCGCCCGGCGCGGGCACGCCGGACCCCGGGGAAGCGGCCACCACCGCTGCCGATCCAGGTGCGACCACTCCGACAGACCCGAGTGACCCGTCGGCGGCAGCGGGCGGCCCGAGTGGATCGGTGGGAGCAGCGGGTGCGCCGGGTGGCCCGGTCACCAGGGCGGACGGGTCAGGTGGATCGACCACCCCGGCGGCAGGCCCGGATGACTCGCCCGCAGGGACGGGCGGGCGGAGTGGGCCGGCCACCGGGGCAACCGGGCCGGATGGAGTGGCCACCCCGGCAGCCGGACCGAGTGGTCCGGCTGCTGCGGGCGAGCCGGGTGGCTCACCCGCAGCAGCGGGTGGGCGTGGTTCGGCTGCTGTGGTGGCCGGGTCGGGTGGTTCGGCCGCGACGGCGAGTGGGTCGGGTGAACCGACCGGCCCGGTGTCCGAGCCGGGTGGTGC
Source organism: Actinokineospora spheciospongiae (assembly GCF_000564855.1). Classification (GTDB taxonomy): domain Bacteria; phylum Actinomycetota; class Actinomycetes; order Mycobacteriales; family Pseudonocardiaceae; genus Actinokineospora; species Actinokineospora spheciospongiae. The sequence goes on along the minus strand of NZ_AYXG01000083.1, from coordinate 299 downwards.
GGATATCGCGGTGGGTGGGTCTGATGACTTGCCCGCAACGGCGGGCGGACGCAGCGGGTCGGCCGTTGTGGTGGCCGGGTCGGGTGGCTCGGCCGCAATGGTGGGTGGGCGCGGTGGATCGGCGGCGGCGGCAGCGGGTGGGCCGGGCGGGTCGGTTGACTCGGCCACCGGGTCGGGTGGATCGGCCGGGCTGGCGGCTGGGTCGGGTGGTGCGGCTGCTGCGGTGGGTGGGCCGGGTGGCTCGCAGGCGGCAGCGGGTGGGCAGAGCGGGTCGGCCGTTTTGGTGGCCGGATCGGGTG
>NZ_AYXG01000082.1 GCF_000564855.1 Actinokineospora spheciospongiae | reverse complement strand
CGACAACGCGGACCAGCGCTTCCAGCACGAAGGCGAGCAGGACCCGGCCCAGGAGGACCGCTTCCAGCCTGCCGCGTTCCACGGCGACGGGCCGGAACACGGTGAGGCGCAGCGGTTCGAGCCGTCGTTCCAGTCCGGTGCGCCGGGCGGGTTCGCGGACGACCGGATTCCCGCGCAGGGCGACCGGTTCGAGCACGCCGCCGCGTTCCAGGGTGGGCGGGATGTTTACCAGCCCGAGCAGGCGCACGCGGGCGCGTTCCAGGCCGGGCGGTCCGCCACCGGCTTCGAGTCGCAGCCGGAGGTGTTCCAGCCGGGAGGTGCCTCGGGCTTCCAGCAGCCGGAGCAGTTCCAGCCACAGCCGGGGCAGTTCCAGCCCGATGGCCAGCCCGGCTTCGCACAACAGCCCGCCCAGTTCGAGCCCGGCTTCGCACAGCAGCCGGGGCAGTTCCAGCCCGGGGACGAGCCCGGCTTCGAGGCGCAGCCGGGGAACGGTGCCGGTCCCGGCGGGCAGCCGTTCGCCGAGGAGCCGGTGGAGTTGTTCACCCACCCGGACCAGCCGAGCCCGGTGGTGCCCGAGCCGAGTGGTCCGCCCGCGGCGGCGCTGCCGTCGTCGGGGAGTGCGGCGGAGGCCGTGGCGGCGCTGCGGTCGCGGCTGGAGGCGCTGGGGGTTCCGGCCGAGCGGTACCGGCTGGGTGTCCCGGAGTCGGCGGCGTGGACGATGGAGCAGACCGCGGAGGGCTGGCGCGTCGGGTGGTTCGACAACCACAGCTTCGTGGCGCCCGCGGTCTTCGAGGACGTGGCCGACGCGTCGGCGTTCCTGCTGGGCAAGCTGCTGCTCGACACCGGGCAGCCCGCCGCCGAGCCGGAGCCGCCGCGGGAGGTCGGTGAGTCCACCATGCGCGCCTCCCTCGCCGACCTGGTCGACGACGACGAGGACGACGACCGCGACGGGGCGTTCGCCCCGGAGCGGGCGGAGCCGCCGCAGCAGCGGCGCGCACCGGAGGCCGCCCCCTTCGCGGCCGAGGAGGAGTTCGTGCCGCGCGACCCGCGGCCGGTCCCGCCGCGCAGGCCGGAGCCCGCGCAGGCCCAGACCGGCCCGAACCGCAGGCCGCAGGACTGGCCGATCCAGCCCCGCCAGGGTGAGCCGCCGCTGACGCTGTTCCGCGGCAAGCAGATGCTGGAACTGGCCCCGGGCACGGAGATCGACCGCTACGGCGAACCCGGTGGGAACCTCACCTACGCCGCGGGCACGCCGTTCGAGCGGCGCTCGCTGGTGCCGGACTGGGTGGGCAGGCCGTACCGCGCCTACCGGGTCCTCAAGCCCACCGAGGCCCTGACCGGGGTGGCGATCCCGTGGTTCGACCAGCCCGGTGGCGGCACGGCGTACCTGCTGTCCCGCTCGGTCGCCGAGCTGATCGACAACGGCCACCTGGTCGAGGTCAACGACCGCGAGGCGCCCACCCGCCCCTGAGACCCACCCGCCGACGGGCGTCCCTCCCCACACCGGGGCGGGGCGCCCGTCGGCTTTTCCGGCGCGGTTCAGCCGATGTCGAGGCCGTGGGCGACGGCGAAGGCGATGGCGGTGTCGAGGTCGACCCTGGCGCCGCGGAGGGTGGCTTGGACCAGGCCGTTGGCGTCGACGCGGGCGCCGCGCAGGTCGGCGCCGGTGAGCTTGGTGCCGGTGAGGCGGGCGCCGGTGAGGTCGGCCTCGCGCAGGTCGGTGTCGCGCAGGTCGGCGTCCATCAGGTTGGCCTCGCGGAAGCGCAGGCCGGTCAGGGTGCTCTTGCGCAGCGCGGCGGCGGTGAGGCTGACCAGGGTCAGGTCGGAGTCGCGCAGGGTGATGGGGAGGAACCGGCAGTCGACGAACGTGGAGCCGATCAGGGTGCAGCCGACGAACTCGGTGTCGGTGAGGGTGGCGCGGTCGAACTTGCAGGAGCGGAACGCGGTGCTGCGGTGCGCGGACTCCCCGAGGTCGGCGCGGGTGAAGTCGCAGTCGGTGAACGTGCAGCCCGCGGTGGTGAGGCCGCGCAGGTCGGCCTCGGTGAAGTCGCAGGCGGTGAAGTGCCGCTGGTCCCAGTGCTGGCCGTGCAGGTCGGTGTCGCTGTAGTCCTCGCCGGTTTCCACCGGGCCACCCTGCCACGCCCGGCCTCAGGGCACGACGACCACCGGGCGCTTGGCGTCGGCGATCAGCGTCTTCGGCACCGACCCGAGCTTCCCGCCACCGGCCCGCGACCGGCCCACCACCACGCAGTCGGCCTCGAACTCGGCGGCGATGGCCTCCAACCCGCGGGCCGGGTCGCCGCGGTGGTGCACCACGCTCCACTTGACACCCACCGGGTCGAGGTAGCGGGCGGCGTCCAGGCGCATCTCCACCATGATCGAGACGGTGGTCTCACCCGCGGTCTCGGCACCCACCCCGGCCCAGCCGCCGGGGGCGAGCAGCGGTTCGACGTAGACGAGGACCAACCGCGCCTTCTCCCGCCGGGCCATGCCCGCCGCCCAGGCGGAGGCGTTCTTCGCCGGGGTGCTCCCGTCCAGACCGACCACGATGACGGCCAGTCCGTCCTTCTCCTTGGCAGGCATGGGACCGAGGGTAGGGGCGGGCCGCGGCCGGGGGTGCTCAGTTTTGCTCAGCGGAAGTCCCGCGACCTGGCGGGGATGCGCAGCGGCAGGTGCTCCAGGCGGTCGGCGACGAGGGTGACCACGCCGTCGGTGTTCTGCACGGTGCCGCGGACCAGCAGCGCCGAGCTGGTGCGGGCCACCCTGCGGTGGCGGGTCCACAGGCCGGGCGAGCAGACGACGTTGGCCATGCCGGACTCGTCCTCGACGTTGAGGAAGGTGACGCCGCCCGCGGTCTGCGGGCGCTGCCGGTGGGTGACCGCGCCGCCGATCAGCACCCGGGTCCCGGAGTCCGTTGTGGACAGATCGGCGATCGGGATGGCGCCCGCCCCGGTGAGGCGGTCGCGGATGAACTGGGTGGGGAAGCTGCCCGGGGACAGGCCGGTCGACCAGACATCGGCCACGGCCACCTCGACCTCGTCCATGCCGGGCAGCGGCGGGGGTGCGACACCGACCGCGGTGCCGGGCAGGTGCCCGGGGCGGTCCGCGGCGGCGGCACCCGCGGCCCAGAGGGCTTCGCGGCGCCCCAGGCCGAAGCAGGCGAAGGCGCCGGAGGTGGCCAGGGCCTCCAACTGGGGCGTGGTCAGCCGGACGCGGCGGACCAGGTCGACCAGGTCGCGGTACGGGCCGTCGGCGGTGCGGACCAGGACGATCTCCGCCGCCAGGTCGGGGCCGATCAGCCGGACCGAGGCCAGGCCGGTGCGCAACGCCTTGTCCCGGTCGCGGCGGTGGCGCGCGGTGGGGTGCGCCTTGGCGGCCCGGCCGGGTTGGGCGGCTTCGCCCGCGGCGGGCAGGCCATCGGCGGCGGGTTCGCCGCAGGCGGCGGCCGGTTCGAGGGTGGCGTGGGCGGTGCTGGCGTTGATGTCCGGGCCGCGGACCTCGACGCCGTGCCTGCGGGCGTCGGCGACCAGGGACTGCGGGGAGTAGAAGCCCATGGGCTGGGCGCGCAACAGGGCCGCGCAGAAGGCCGCCGGGTGGTAGAGCTTGAACCAGGCGCTGGTGAAGACGAGCAGGGCGAAGCTGAGCGCGTGGCTCTCCGGGAAGCCGAAGTTGGCGAAGGCCAGCAGTTTCTCGTAGATGCGGCCTGCCAGTTCCGGGGGCAGGCCGTTGGCGGTGGCGCCGGTGTGGAAGCGCTCGCGCAGGCGTTCCATGCGGTGGGTGGAGCGCTTGGCGCCCATGGCGCGGCGCAGTTCGTCCGCCTCGACCGGGGTGAAGCCCGCGACGTCGACGGCGATCTGCATCAGTTGTTCCTGGAAGAGGGGGACGCCCAGGGTCTTCGCCAGGGCCTTCTCCAGGAGGGGGTGGTCGACGGTGGTCGGTTCCTCGCCGTTCTTGCGGCGGATGTAGGGGTGCACCGAGCCGCCCTGGATGGGGCCGGGGCGGATCAGGGCGACCTCGACGACCAGGTCGTAGAACTCCCTCGGTTTGAGCCGGGGCAGGGTGGCCATCTGGGCCCGGCTCTCCACCTGGAAGACCCCGACCGAGTCCGCCGCGCAAAGCATGTCGTAGACCGCCTGGTCGCCCAGGTCCAGGCCGCCGAGGTCGACCTGGACGCCGTGGTGGTCGCGGACGAGGTCGACGGCGTGGTGCAGGGCGGAGAGCATCCCGAGGCCGAGGAGGTCGAACTTGACCAGGCCGACGGCGGCGCAGTCGTCCTTGTCCCACTGCAGGACCGTGCGGCCGGGCATCCGGGCGGGTTCGACCGGGCAGACCTCGCTGACCGGGCGGTCGCAGATGACCATGCCGCCGGAGTGGATGCCCAGGTGCCGGGGGAAGCCCTCCAGTTGGCCCGCCAGTTCCAGCACCGCGGGCGGCACGTCGAGGTGGTTGTCGCGGGCGGTGTCGGACAGCGGGCCCCAGCGGTCGATCTGCTTGCTCCAGGCGTCCTGCTGGCCCGGGGAGAAGCCGAGCGCCCCGGCCACGTCGCGCACGGCCGACTTGGCCCGGTAGGTGATCACGTTCGCCACCTGGGCGGCGTGCCTGCGGCCGTACTTGCGGTAGACGAACTGGATCACCTCCTCGCGCCGCTCGGACTCGATGTCGAGGTCGATGTCCGGCGGGCCGTCGCGGGCCGGGGCCAGGAAGCGCTCGAACAGCAGCTCCCAGCGCACCGCGTCGACCCTGGTGACGCCGAGGGCGAAGCAGACCGCCGAGTTCGCCGCCGACCCCCGGCCCTGGCAGTGGATGTCGGCGCGGCGGCAGAACTCCACGATGTCCCACACGATGAGGAAGTAGCCGGGGAAACCCAGTTCCTCGATGACCCGCAGCTCGTGCTGCACCTGGGCGTGGGCGCGCGGCGCCTCCGCGGCGGAGCCGTACTTCGCCGCGGCGCCGAGGTGGGTCAGCTCGCGCAGGTAGCCGGCCTCGGTGTACCCGGGCGGCACGTCGAACGGCGGCAGCGCCGGGGCGACCAGCTCCAGGTCGAAGGACAGTTGCACGCCCAGCACGGCGGCGCGCTGCACGGCACCGGGGTGGCGGGCGAAGCGGGCCAGCATCTCGGCCCCGGAGCGCAGGTGCGCGGTCGGGGCGGGCGGCAGCCAGCCCGCCAGGTCGTCGAGGCCGCAGCGGGCGCGCACGGCGGCCACCACGGCGGCCAGGCGCCCGCGCGCCGGGTGGTCGAAGTGCACGGCGTTGGTGGCCACGGTGGGCAGCCGCAGCTCGGCGGCCATCCCCGCCAGCAGGTCGTTGCGGACCGAGTCCTCGGGCAGGCCGTGGTCGACCAGCTCGACGAACACCCGGTCCGCGCCGTAGCAGGCCGCGAGGGCGCGCAGCTCGGCGAACGCGGCGGCGGGGCCCCCGGCGGCCAGCGCCCGGCGGACCGCGCCCTTGCGGCAGCCGGTGAGCGCGACGCAGTGCTCTCGGGTCTGCTCGACGACGTCGCGCAGGTCGTAGGCGGGTTTGCCCTTCTCCGCGCCGTCGAGGTGCGCGGTGGTGAGCACGCGGCACAGGTCGTGGTAGCCGTCCGGGCCGTCGGCGAGCAGCAGCAGGTGCTCACCCCCCGGGTCGGGGACGCCGTTGCGCGGGGCGGTCAGGCCCAGGTTCAGCTCGGTGCCGAACACCGTGCGCACGCCCAGTTCCCTGGCCGCCTCGGCGAACCGGACCACCCCGTACACGCCGTCGTGGTCGGTGATCGCCACGGCGTCCAGGCCCAGCAGGGCCGCCGCCTCGACCAGTTCCTCGGGGGAACTGGCGCCGTCGAGGAAGCTGAAGTTGGAGTGGCAGTGCAGTTCGGCGTAGGGGACCCGGGAGTCGCCGTCGGGCTGGTCGGTGGCGCCCAGCGCGCTCGCCCCCGCGGGGGCGGTGTAGCGGTCGCGCCTGCGCGTCCAGGCCGGGCTGTCGCCGCCGTCGCCGACCCCCGGTGGGCGGCCGGAGAGGATGCGCTCCAACTCCGACCAGCGCACCGGGGGGTTGCTCCAGCCCACCGCTACCGGTTCCCCGGCACCCGCTGCCTGCTCACCGCCACTCCGGGCCGTCCTCCGGGGAACGGCGCTGCTCCGGGATCAACGCGGCCAGGTCGACCAGGTCCCACCAGTCGAGCACGGTTGCCGGGTCTTCTTCGTGTGCCATCAGTCGTACATCCCTTCCACGGTCCACTTCCTGTCCTCGCGCACCAGCAGGAGCGCGGTCTGACCGTCCTCAGTGGATTCCACGAGCACCTGGAGCCGGGCCCGGCGGCGCGCGGTCGCCTGGTCCCACCAGGTCTCGTCGGCGGGCCACGGGCCCGCCCAGCCGAGCACCGGGCGCGCGGGCCCGCCCTCGACGGCGACCGACACCGGTTCGGCCGTCAGCGCGAACCGGCCGTTCACCCCGACCTGCTCCCCTACCGGGCCGAGCACCGCGGCGGGCAGCGGCCGGTCGGGCACGACCGACGGCGAGGGCGCGGGCAGCCGCCCGGGCCAGGGCGGTTCGGCCGGGGTGGCAGGGGTGCGCTCGTCGCCCCAGGGCACCAGCCGGACCCGGTCGGCCGGGCCGCGCCCGCCGCCGAGGACCGGGGTGAGCACCGCCCCCTGGCCGAGCAGGCCCTGCACGTGGGTCATGGCCCTGGCCGCGCGGGCGGCCCGCTCGTCCTGCCCGCCCTGCCACAGCTCCAGTTGCAGGGCGCGGCCGTCGACGGTGTCCTCCGGTACCAGGCGCAGCCGGGCGAGCCCGGCCGTGGGGCGGTCGGGGCCGAGCAGCCAGCCGTCGAGCTGCCAGCGCACCCGGTCGGCGATGCCCGCCGAGGTGAGCGGTTCGGCGCAGCGCCAGACCCGGCGCAGGTGTTCGCCGTGCGCGGTGGTGGCCTCGACGGCCAGCCGGGTGCAGGCCAGCCCGTGCCCGGCCAGGCGGGTGTGCAGCCGCTCGGCGAGGCCGCGGGCGGCGAAGGCGGCGGCCTGCACCCGGTCGACCGGGTCGTCGGGGGTGTGCGTGACGGCGAGGTCGTCCGGTGGGCGGCGGCGCGCGGGCGGGCGCTCCTGCGCGCCGCGGGCCAGCCGGTGCGCCAGCACGGCGTCGGCGCCGAAGCGGGTGGCGACGTCGCGCTCGGGCAGCGCGGCGAAGGCGCCCAGGGTGCGCAGGCCGAGCCTGCGCAGCAGGTCGACCAGCTCGGCGCGGTCGGGCAGGAACTCGCGGACGTCCAGCGGGGCCAGGAATTCCGCGCTCCGTCCACTCGGGACGATGAGGCCGCGGTGCGCGGCGCGGGTGGCGGCGAACAGCCCGTCGGCCGCCCCCACCACGCACTCCGCGTCGGCCGCGGCGGCCACCTGGTCGATCAGCCGCTCGGCGACGTCGGCCTCGGAGTCGAAGTACGCGGCAGGTCCCCTGGCGGGCACGGCCACCACGCCGGGCCGGACCACCTCGACCCCGACGGCCAGCCGCTCCACCGCCGCCGCCACCGGTTCGAACAGCCGGGCGTCGCGGTCCGGGTCGTCCGGGAGCACCACCAGGTCCGGGCAGCGCCCCTGCGCCTCCCGGCGGCGCACGTCCCGCCCCACGCCCGCGCCCCGGGCGGCCGCGTTCGCCGCGACGACCCGGTTGGCCACCACCACGGCCGCGGGCGCGTCGAGCGGCAGCCCGGCGACCCGGCCCGCGGCGACCACGGGCCAGTCCGGGCACCAGACGACGAACAGGCGGGTCACCGGTCTCCCCCCGGTTCGGCGGTTGTGGATGTCTCGAACATATGTTCGATGATCGAGTGCGTCAAGGGAGGTGGGATCGATTCACCTTGCAGGGTGACGAAGCGCTGGACCGGACGGGTGGCGGCACCCCGGCCCCGGGCACGCACGAGAGCCGTCCGCCCGCGCAGGTGGCCGTGCCCCAGGCCCAGTCCCCACCACCGGTCCCCCTCGGACCGCAGTTCCACCTCGGCGCCGGGCCAGGCACCGAGGGACAGCAGGACGGCCCGCCGACCGCGGGCGCGGGCGGAGAGCCTGCGCGCCACCGCGTCGGCGACCCGCGGCGCGGCGACCGCGACCACGTCGAACCCGTCGAGCAGCGCGGCGACCACGGCCCCCAGCTCCGCCCCGGGCGCGGGCACCAGCGCCAGCCGCTCCACCCGCACGCCGAGTTCGGCGGCGGCGACCACCCCCAGCCGGGGCAGGCCGACGACCGCGCCCCAGGACCCCGCCCCGGTGGCCTCGGCGAGGAGGGCCAGCAGCAGCGCGGTGGACCGGTGCACGACGACCGTGCCGCCGCGCCGGAGACCACCCCAGGGGAACAGGGCGGCGAGGTCGGCCCGGACCGGCAGCGTCTCGACGGTGGGCGCGGAGGCGGCGAGGGCGGCGGCCAACCGGTCGGCGTCCCGGGTGGCGGCACGGGAGGCGAACTCAGGCGAGGACACGCCGACCACCGCCGCACCCGATCGAACACCGGAGCACGGCCGATCGGCGACACGCGACCGGGGGCGGAGCCGCGCGCCCGCGAGCCGGACCCCAGGGCGAGGTACGGCGCACCAAGGCGTGCGGCGAGGCGCAGCGCGCGAGAGCGGAGGCGGGTGCGAGCGGAAAGGCGCAGAGCGCGGAGGCACAAGGCACAGGGGGACAAGGCGCTGCGCAGCGCGCGAAGGCGGAAACGGGCACGGGTGCAAGGGCACAGAGCGCCAGGACGCAGGGGACGGGGACGCGGGGCGCTGCACACCGCGAGGCGCAGCGCGCAGAGGCGGAAACGGGGGCTGAGGCACAAGGCGCGGAGCCACAGGGCACGGAGGCGCGCGGCGAGGCGCAGCGCACAGAAGCACAGAGTGCGGCCGCGAAGGCAAGGGCACCGGGTGCCGAGATGCAGAGAGCGGGAGCACCGGACGCGACGCACCGCGAGGCGCAGTGCGCGGGGGCGGAAACGGGTGTGGTGGTGGAGGCGGGGTCGTGGGTTGCTCCCGACAGTCTCCCCCTGTCGGAAGCAACCCACGACCACACGCCACACCTCTCCCGTCGGCACGCGTACCGCTCAATACGCGCGACGCCGCGGGGAAGGCGGCGGTGGACCGCCGGGTCTCCACTCCCGACAGTCCATCGAACACAAGTTCGACTTGGGCATACAGTACCGAGCTCGGTGACCCTGTCAACCGGAGATCCCCAACCCGGTGAAGATCGCGGACGGGTGGTCCCGACGGGTCGGTCACGTCACGCTCCCGCGGGCGGGTGGGTGCGCTAGTTTGCCAGTCAGTTGCTTTGCACCACTGAGGGAGCGTCATGTCCGAGACGATCGAGGCGGATGCCATCGCGCCGAGTTGGCGCTCGTGGACCGGGGCGCACGGCGGCCTGCTGGCCGGGCTGGTGCTCGACCACGCCGGGCGGCGGGTGCCGGGGCAGGCGGCCCGGTCGCTGCACGTGAGCTACCTCAGCCCGGTGCGCGCCGATTCCGTCCGGGTGGCGACGCGGCTGGTCAAGGCGGGGCGCAGTTCGTCCACCGTCACCGCCGAGTTGACCGCCGAGGACCGGGTGGCGGTCTTGGCCACCGCGACGTTCGGGGGCAGCACCGCAGGCCCGGTCCTGCCCGGGCCGCCCCCGCCGAGCGCGCCGGGGCCGGACGACGTGCCGGGGTTCGACTTCCCCGGGCACCTGGTGCCGTTCGCCGAGCACCTGGAGGTCCGGCCGGTGGGCGCGGTCCCGCTGGGCGGCGGCGAGGTGGCGGAACTGGTGGGGTGGGCCAGGATGTTCGACCCGCCCGCGCGGCCGGAGTCGGCGGCGGCGCTGCTGCTCGACGCGCTGGCGCCCGGGCTCTACGCGGTGCGGACCTCCCCGGTGCCGGTGCCGACGGTGGAGCTGGCGGTGCACTTCGCCGAGGGCGCTGCGGGGTTCGACGCGCGGGCGTGGTCGCTGCTGCGAATCCGGACCGAGCACGCGGCGGGCGGCTGGTGCGTGGACGCCAGCGAGGTGTGGTCGCGGAGCGGGGAGCTGATCGCCACGGGCAGGCAGGCGCGCCGGGTCGTCGAGGGCTGACGGCGAACAGCGCCCGGCCCCGACCGGGACCGGGCGCTGTCGGCGTCGCCTAGTGGGCGAAGTGGCGGGTGCCGGTCAGGTAGACGGTGACGCCCGCGGCTTCGGCGGCGGCGATGACCTCGCCGTCGCGGACCGAGCCCCCCGGTTGGACGATGGCCTTGACCCCGGCCCGCACCAGGGTTTCCAGGCCGTCCGGGAAGGGGAAGTAGGCGTCGGAGGCGGCCACCGAGCCGGGGACGCGGTCGCCCGCCCTGGCCACCGCGAGCTTGGCCGCGTCGACCCGGTTGACCTGGCCCATGCCGCAACCGACCGTGGCGCCGCCCTTGGCGATGACGATGGCGTTCGACTTGACCGCCCGGCAGGAGCGCCAGGCGAAGGTCAGGTCGGCCAGGGTGTCCTCGTCGGCGGGGGCGCCGGTGGCCAGCGTCCACTTGGTGGGGTCGTCGCCCTCGGCGTCGATCGCGTCGGCCTGCTGCACCAGGAGGCCGCCGGAGATCGGGCGCAGCTCGACACCGCCGCGCCGCGGGGGCTCGGCCACCAGGATGCGGATGTTCTTCTTGCGGGTCAGCACCTCGACCGCGCCGTCGGCGTAGGCCGGGGCCACGATGACCTCGGTGAAGATCTCCGCGACCTGCTCGGCCATGGCCACGCTGACCTCGCGGTTGGCCGCGATGACCCCGCCGAAGGCGCTCAGCGGGTCGCAGGCGTGCGCGTTGCGGTGCGCCTCCGCGATGTCCACTTCGGACACCGCGATGCCGCACGGGTTGGCGTGCTTGATGATCGCCACGCAGGCCGAGGCGTGGTCGTGCGCCGAGCGCCAGGCCGCGTCGGCGTCGACGTAGTTGTTGTAGGACATCTCCTTGCCGTGCAACTGCTCGGCGGTGGCCAGGCCGGTGGCGCCGTCGCCGCGGGCGTACAGGGCGGCCTTCTGGTGCGGGTTCTCGCCGTAGCGCAGGACCGCGCGGCGGTCCCAGGTGGCGCCGGTCCAGCCGGGGAAGCCGGAGCCCTCGTCGTCGGGGGCCAGCTCGCCGCCGATCCAGGAGGCGACCGCCACGTCGTAGGAGGCGGTGTGCCGGTAGGCGGCGGCGGCCAAGCGCTGCCGGTCGGGCAGGGTGAAGCCGCCCGCGGCGACCTCGGCGAGCACCCAGTCGTAGCGGGCCGGGTCGACCACCACGGCCACCGAGGCGTGGTTCTTCGCCGCGGCGCGGACCATCGCCGGTCCGCCGATGTCGATCTGCTCGACGCACTCGTCCGGCGACGCGCCGGAGGCGACCGTCTTCACGAACGGGTAGAGGTTGACCACCAGCAGGTCGAACGGCGCGATGTCCAGTTCACCGAGCTGGGCCACGTGCTCCGGGTTGCGCGTGTCGGCCAGCAGCCCCGCGTGCACCCCCGGGTGCAGGGTCTTGACCCGCCCGTCGAGCGATTCGGGGAAGCCGGTGACCTGCTCGACCGGGGTGACCGGCACGCCCGCGTCGGCGATCGCCCTCGCGGTGCCGCCGGTGGAGACGATCTCCACCCCGGCCGCGTGCAGGCCCGACGCCAGCTCGAGCAGGCCCGCCTTGTCCGACACGCCGACCAGGGCTCGGCGAACCGGCCTGCGCTGCGCGGTATCCGTCACGGGATGCTCACCTTTCGTCCGTCCACGGTGTAGCCCTGCCGGGCCATGCCTGCGACCACCTCGACCAGCAGTCGCCGCTCCACCGCCTTGATCCGTTCGTGCAGCCCCGCCTCGTCGTCGCCCGCGTGCACCGGCACCGGCTCCTGGGCGATGATCGGGCCGGTGTCGACGCCGCCGTCGACCAGGTGCACCGTGCTGCCGGTGTAGCGGACGCCGTGCGCGAGCGCGTCGGCGACGGCGTGCGCGCCGGGGAACGACGGCAGCAGGGCGGGGTGGGTGTTGATGACCCGGCCGCCGAAGCGGTCCAGGAACGCCGGTCCGAGGATCTTCATGAACCCCGCGGACACCACCAGGTCGGGCTCGTGCGCGGCGACGGCCGCGGTGAGCGCCGCGTCCCAGGCGGCCCGGTCGGGGTGGTCGGCCACGCGCACGGCGAAGGCGGGGATGCCCGCCCGCTCGGCGCGGGCGATGCCCTCGATCTTCGCCCGGTCCGCGCCCACGGCCACGACCCGCGCCGGGAAGTGCGGTTGCCCGGCCTCGTCGAGCAGTGCCTGCAACAGGGTGCCGGTGCCGGACACCAGGACGACGATCCTGGCCGGGGCGGCGGGCTGGTACTGGGCGCTCAGCACGGACTCCTGGGGCAGCGGCGGGAACCGGTTGGGGGTGCCCCCAGCGTAAGCGGTGCGGACTTGACCTTGGTCAGCGGCCCGAGTCGCGGTCGGCGGGCCGGTCCGCGCTGTCCTCGGCACCGCCCGCCCCGGTGTCCGGGGCCACGTCGTCGGCCTCGGTTTCGGAGGCGGTGCTGTCGGGGTCGGTGCTGTCGGTCTCGTTGTCGGTGGCGCGGTCATCGGTCTCCGCGCCGCTGTCCTCTTCGGTCTCACCGCCCGCCTCACCGGGTTCACCGGAGTCGGTGGGGCGGGGCTCCTCGTCCCGGGCGGGGACGGGGCGCGGGCCGGTGGTCCAGGCCACGACCGCCCCGGGGACCCCGATCCACAGCACCAGCGCCAGGGACAGCCAGGCGGCGCGCAGGTCGAGCGGGTGGAACGGGCCGCTGCCGAGCGCACCGCCCGCGCTGCCCGCGAACACGGCGAACGCCATGGCCACCACCACCGCGGCCACCGCGACCGCGCGCAGCCTGCCGGTCGGGGTGGGGGCGGCGGTGCGCAGCGCCCAGCCGACCAGGCAGCCGACCGCGGCGGGCAGCGCGCACAGCGCGGGCCACCAGGCCGCGTGCTGCTCCGGCAGCGCGGCGAGCAGCGGCAGCGCGGGGACCGCCCCGCCGGTGGCCCCGGCCACGCCGACCCCGACCTGGCCGAGCGCGAAGCCCGGTCCGGCGATGAACCCGGTGGCGGCGACGGCGGCGTTGGGCAGGTAACCCGCCGACAGCAACAGCATCCCCGTCGCGCTGCCCACCCCGTCGGCGGCGAACAGGTCGCGGGCGGTGCCGAAGGAGGCGAGCAGCGCGGCCACGACGACCGCGGTGCCCACGGCGAACAGGACGCCCACCCCGAGCAGCCCGGCCTTCAACCCGCGCAGGGCGAACGGGTCGACGCGTTCGCGGATCGTCCGCAGCAGACCGGACCGGGGAAACACGCCGACCGCGGCGGCGGTCCCGGAGAGCAGTGCCGGGTAGTACAGGCCCGCGAGCGGGTCGACGGTGACGGGACCACCGGCGCAGAGCAGCGCCAGCGCCAGGCCGAGCGCGGCGTGCGCGCCCGCGATCGTGCCGACGACCCGCACCGCCACCCGGGGGGTGCCGACGCCGAGGCGGGTGACGGCTCGCGCGGCGGTGCGCCACACCAGCAGCGCCGCGCCGATCGTCGGCAGCAGCGGCAGGGCGCCGAGTTCACCGCCCTGGACGGTCACCGGGACCTGGTGCGCGGCCAGCCAGCCGGGGACGGCGGCGGCGAGCACACCGGCGGTGCTGAACTGGGCCCTGGCCGCCGTCGCGGTGGCGACCGCCAAGAGCGCGGCCACGGCGGTGTAGCCGAGGAGCAGCGGACCGATCGCGGCCACGGCGAGCACCCTGACCGGTGAGGGGGCGGGGGCGGGCGCGGGCCTGCCCTGCTCGGTCCGCCTGTCGGACCGGGGGCCGGGGTGCAGCAACGCCATGCGCCCCACTGTCGCACCCGGGTCGGGGGCGGCGGGTCAGGCGCGCCGGGCTGGGCGGTGCGCTTGCGGGTGAACGGAAAAGCGGGCACCGGGAATCCCGGTGCCCGCTCCTCGCGGTCTCAGCCCTGGGTGGGGTGACCACCCGGCGGGGTGGCGGGCGGCGGCTGCTGCGGCTGCCCGAACTGGCCCTGCTGCGGGGCGAACGTGGTCTGCTGCCCGGTGGCGGGCTGCCCGTACGGGCTCTGGAACTGACCCGACGGCGGGTTGAAGCCCCCGGGCTGCTGCTGCGGCGGGAACTGGCCCTGCTGCGGGTGGAACGGCACCTGCTGCCGCGGCTGCGGCGGCTTGAGCACGCCCAGCTCGAACAGGTACGCCACCACGACCACGATCATCTCCAGCAGGCCGAAGATGAGGATCAGGATGCCGCCCGCGCCGAGGGTGTCGCCGACGAAGACGCTGAACAGGAAGGCGAAGGTGACCGGCACGACGACGGCCGACGGGAACAGGCCCGCCTTCTTGTCGCCGGGCAGGATGGCGGCGAGCCCGAGCAGGCCGCCGGTGAGCAGCAGGGCGGGCACCCAGCCGACGTAGCCCTCGAAGAACGACGGGCCCAGGTCGACGGCCGGGGCGAAGCCGAGGAACAGGTTCAGCAGGCCGAGCCCCGCGCCCACCAGGCTGAGGATCTGCGCCAAGGTGAGCTTGACGCCCGACGACGGCGGGGGGCCGTAGTTCGGGGCGGGCTGCTGCTGGCCCGGTCCCGGGTAACCACCCGGTGCTCCGCCTGGGTAACTCATCGCGTGCTCTCCTCGACTCGCTCGACGCGACAGGGACATTCCGGGTGCTCTGCCCACCGCCGACGCCGTGGTCGCCGCTGGGTCCGCCCGGCGGTCGGACGGTCTCGGGGGCACCCCGGTTCCACCGACCGCGAAACGGATACGAGCCCGGACGGTACACCAGTCGGGGAAGCGGTGATCGCGGACGCGGGAGGGCCGGGCGCACCCGGCGCCCGGCCCTCCCGGTGGTGGTCCCGCGTACTACTTGGCGGCGAACAGCTCCCGCGCCAGCGCGGCGGTCTCCGACGGCGTCTTGCCGACCTTGACGCCCGCGGCCTCAAGGGCCTCCTTCTTCGCCTGCGCGGTGCCCGCGGAGCCGGAGACGATGGCGCCCGCGTGGCCCATGGTCTTGCCCTCGGGGGCGGTGAAGCCCGCCACGTAGCCGACGACCGGCTTGGTGACGTTCTCCTTGATGTAGGCCGCGGCCCGCTCCTCGGCGTCGCCGCCGATCTCGCCGATCATCACGATCAGCTCGGTCTCCGGGTCGGCCTCGAACGCGGCGAGCGCGTCGATGTGCGTGGTCCCGATGATCGGGTCGCCGCCGATGCCCACGGCCGAGGAGAAGCCGATGTCGTTGAGCTCGTACATCATCTGGTAGGTCAGGGTGCCCGACTTCGACACCAGGCCGATCTTGCCCGGGCCGGTGATGTCGGCCGGGATGATGCCCGCGTTGGACTGCCCGGGGCTGATCAGGCCGGGGCAGTTCGGGCCGATGATCCGGGTCTTGTTGCCGGTGGCCACCGCGTGCGCCCAGAAGTACGCCGAGTCGTGCACCGGGATGCCCTCGGTGATGACGACGGCGAGGCCGATGCCCGCGTCGATCGCCTCCAGGACGGCGTCCTTGGCGAACTTCGGCGGCACGAAGATCACCGTGACGTCGGCGCCGGTGGCCTCCATGGCCTCGGCGACGTTGGCGAAGACCGGGAGGCTCGCGCCCTCGATCTCGACCTTGGTGCCCGCCTTGCGCGGGTTCACCCCGCCGACGATGTTGGTGCCGGACTTGAGCATCCGGCCGGTGTGCTTGGTGCCCTCGGAGCCGGTCATGCCCTGCACGATGACCTTGGACTCACTGGTCAGGAAGATTGCCATCAGGTCACGCCCCAGCCGCAAGCTCGGCGGCCTTGTCGGCCGCGTTGTCCATCGTGTCCACGACGGTCACCAATGGGTGGTCGGCCTCGGCCAGGATGCGGCGGCCCTCCTCGACGTTGTTGCCGTCGAGGCGCACCACCAGTGGCTTGGTGGCCTTGTCGCCCAGGATGTCCAGGGCGGAGACGATGCCGTTGGCGACCGCGTCGCAGGAGGTGATGCCGCCGAAGACGTTGACGAAGACCGACTTCACGTCGGTGTCGCCCAGGATGATGCTCAGGCCGTTGGCCATGACCTCGGCCGAGGCGCCGCCGCCGATGTCGAGGAAGTTCGCGGGCTTGACGCCGTTGTGCTTCTCGCCCGCGTAGGCCACCACGTCCAGGGTGGACATGACCAGCCCGGCGCCGTTGCCGATGATGCCGACCTCGCCGTCGAGCTTGACGTAGTTGAGGTCCTTGGCCTTGGCCGCGGCCTCCAGCGGGTCCTCCGCGTCCTGGTCGACCAGGTCCGCGTGGGCGGGGTGCCGGAAACCGGCGTTCTCGTCCAGGGTGACCTTGCCGTCCAGGGCGATGATCTTGTCCTGGGGGTCGCGCACCAGCGGGTTGACCTCGACCAGGGTCGCGTCCTCGCCGACGAAGGCTTCCCACAGCTTGACGACGACCTCGGCGGCCTGGTCGGCGATCGCCTCGGGGAACTTGCCCGCGGTCACGATCTCCTTGGCCTTCGCCAGGTCGACACCCTTGATCGCGTCCACCGGCACCTTGGCCAGGGCCTCGGGACGCTCGACCGCGAGCTGCTCGATCTCCATGCCGCCCTCGGCCGAGGCCATGGCGAGGAAGGTCCGGTTGGTCCGGTCGAGCAGGAAGGAGAAGTAGTACTCCTCCGCGATGTCGGACGCCACGGTCACCAGCACCTTGCGGGTGATGTGGCCCTTGATGTCCAGGCCGAGGATCGCCTCGGCCTTGGTCTGCGCGTCGGCGGGGTCGTCGGCGAGCTTGACACCGCCCGCCTTGCCCCGACCGCCGGTCTTGACCTGCGACTTGATCACAACGGTCTGCCCGAGCTTCTCCGCGATCGCGCGGGCTTCCTCGGGCGTGCTCGCCACGTCGCCCGGAAGGACCGGGACCCCGTGGGCGGCGAAGAGATCCTTCGCCTGGTACTCGTACAGGTCCACTCGACAGTCTCCTGACTCCGGTGTCGACGTGCTGCTGTCGGACGTCACGGAACCCTAGCGAGGTCGGTTTTCCGTTGACACGGCACACCCGGTGAGGTAGGTCACGAGCAGTCGTGAGTTCAGTCACCCGGCGTGTCGCCGGTCACCCGAGTTCGGCTTCCGCCCAGCTCAGCGCGGTGTCCAGGGTCACCACGGCGATGTCGTCGGCGTCCGCCGCGGCGAGCAGCGCGGCCACCTCGTCGGCCCGCTCGGCGACGGCGACCGCGTCGGCGTCCTCCTGCAGGACGGCGGCCACGACCAGGCCGGGGTCGGCCACCGGTCCGGTGTGGATCACCTCGACGCCCGCGTCGCGCAGCTCCCGCGCCACCGCGTGCACCCCGGTCGGACCCGACCCGGGGGAACCCGGTTCGGCGAGGACAACCCGCAGCCTGCTCACCGGCGCCGCCGGTCCGACCCGGCGGTGACCGCGGCGGCCACCAGCAGCGCCGCGGCGGTGGCCAGCGCGAGCCAGGTGCCGGGGCCGGGGGTGGCGCCCTCGGCGCGCGCGGCGGTGAGCGGGTACTCCAGCGCCCGCACGCCCACCAGCAGCGCGGCGCCCAGCAGCAGCGCGGCGCCCCGGGCGGGCCGGGAGAACAGGGCCAGCACGGCGGCCGCGAGGACCGCGGCCAGGGCGGCGAGCAGGCCCCAGGAGGTGAGCCGGAAGTCGGCCCAGATGCCGGGGGAGACGAAGCCGGGGGCGCGCAGGGCAGGCAGGCCGAAGGCGCCCACAGCGAACAGGGACGCGGCGGCGACCGGGGCGGCCAGTACGGGGTCGACCCGGCGCCCGGCCGGGTCGGCGGACCCGGTCCCGCCGCCGTCCTGGGCGTCGTCGCGCTCGGCGCTGCCCGCCACCGCGGCGAGCACGGCGGCGACCAGCGCGGCGGCGATCGCCGAGCCCGCCGCCAGCGCACCGGTGCCCGCGCTGATCAGCGGGCTCGCCTCGGTCGCGGTGACCGCGGAGTCCAGCGCGGCGACGCCCGCCAGCGGGACCACCGCGAGGGCGACGGTGAACGCGGGCCGCGCGGCGGCGGCGAGGGCGGGCACGAGGAGCGCCGCGGACAGCACCGCCAGCCCCAGCGCGCCGGGGAGGAACAGCCTGTTGGAGTACTCCACCGGCTCGGGCAGCTCCGGGGGGAGCACCAACTGGCGGCCGAGGTAGGCGACCAGCGCGAAGGCGACCGTCACCAGCCCGACGGCCCCCGCGGCGCGGTGCAGCCCGAGGCCGCCCGTCGCCGGGGCGTCGAAGGTCTTCACGGAGCTGTCGGACAGCCGCCTGCCCGCCGCGACCCCCCACGCGACCCACAGCGTGGCGGCCGCGAGGAGCAGTGCGACGACCGGTCCCGGCGCCACGTGCAGCCCGTCGGCGAACAGGCCCGCCGCGACGTTCGGGGCAGCGACGGCCGCGACACCGGCCAGCAGGCCCACGGGCACCCCGACCACCACGGAGCGGTGGCCGCTCGTCGCGGCGAACACGGCCGCGATCGGCAGCAGCACCGCCAGCGCGAACAGGCCGACCCCGGGCAGCACCGGGCCGCCCATGGCGCCGTCGGCCAACTGGAAGGGGTTGTCGGAGGTGTAGGGCCGGGCCAGCAGCGCGACCCCCGCGAGCCCGCCGAGCACCAGCGCGGCCATCGGCCTGCTGTGCGGCGCCTCGACGCGCTCCGCGCCCGGGTCCTCGGCGCGCTCGGTGGTGGAGTCCTCGAACTCGGCGGCGTAGGGGGTGCCGACCTCGGCCGACCTCTGGCCGAACGCCAGCGCGCCTGCCGCCAGCCCGAGGACGTGCCCGAGGAGCAACGGCCACAGGCCCGCGCCCGCGCCCAGCGGTTGCAGGCTGTGCACCACGGTGACCTCGGGCCGGGAGGCGTAGAGCGGGTCGACGAGGAACTGGGCGTCGAGCAGCAGCCTGCCGGGCAGCAGCGCGGCGGCGCCGACCAGCACGCTCGCGCCGAACAGCGCCCGGCCCCTGGCGAAGGCGACGGCCGCGAGGACCGGGGGCAGCAGGGCGAGCAGGACCAGCAGCGGCAGCGCGGCGAAGCCGGGGGGCGGCGCGTCGGCGACGGGGCCGAGCAGCAGGCCCGCGACCTGGAGGGCGGCGGCGCCCGCGGCCAGTCCGAGCGCGGCCCGGATGCGGGTGGGGGCCTCGGCCCACCCCACCCGGTCACCCGGGGTGGGGGGCCTGGACGGGTCGACCGCGCCGTCCGGCCGGTCTGGCGCCGCGGTGCCGGGCGCTGGGGTCCGCGAGTTCATCGTCGCCAACGTAGCAATGGGGGCCGCCCGGGGCAGTCGACCCGCGCGGCGGGTGCCGGGGAACGCCTACTCGGCGCAACGGCGGGCGCGCCGGACGTCCAGGGGTTGGTGGAGCGGTGGACCACTTCGTGATCAACGGCTTCCGGACAGGGGTGACCCACGACGCTGCCGGACGCGCGTCTGGACTGATGGTTGCCACCCAGGGGGACCGATAAACGAGACGCCGGTCACATTGAGCCTGTGACCTCGACTTAACTTTGCGTAGTAATGGCTGCTCGAAAGCTTTTCACGGAGAGTCGCGCTGATTCGGTAGGGCGCTTGCTGTTGCCCGGCTCGCCGCGCCACCGTTACTGTCCCCGGGTCCGTTGTCACAGTCCGATCACGAATGGGACAGGGAAGGCATCCAGTCCGCCGACCCGCCCGGGTTCCCCCGCCCGGTGTCCACACCGCACGGCCCGCCCCCGCGAGCCGGGTGTTCGAATCGGCCTCCCCGAAGGCGGAAGGCTAGGTCTTGTCTCGACATCGCACCAACGGTGAGCAGCAGTTCACCGCGCTCGACGAAGCTCTCGAACGCCCCACGTCCCGAGCTCGCGGCGCTCACCGCATCGCCCCGCCGTCCTCGGCCCTGCGCGGCCGGGTCGTCGTCGCGGCCGTCGCCGTCGGCGCCTTCGCCGCGGCCGCCGCCGGACAGACCCTCCAATCCGCTGCGGCGGGCACCGCCTCCGATGAGATTGTCCCGCTGGCGGGCGTTCGAAACACGACTTCCACGATGGGGTTGGGCGGCGACGCCCGCGGCGCCTCCACCGCCACCCCCGAGCTGCTGCGGGTCGACGAGTCCGCCGACGCGATCGTCGAAGCCCAGAAGATGGCCAGCACCGAGCGCGTGGTCCAGGCCCGCGACCAGCGCATCGCCCAGCAGAAGGCCGCCGAGGAAGAGGCCGCCCGGCC
The DNA here is from genome assembly GCF_000564855.1 of Actinokineospora spheciospongiae. Classification (GTDB taxonomy): domain Bacteria; phylum Actinomycetota; class Actinomycetes; order Mycobacteriales; family Pseudonocardiaceae; genus Actinokineospora; species Actinokineospora spheciospongiae. Next base: position 6,650 of record NZ_AYXG01000082.1, on the reverse strand, counting down.
CAAGGTCGTCACCCCCGCCGAGGGCACCTTCACCTCCGGCTTCGGCGCCCGCTGGGGCGTCACCCACTACGGCGTCGACATCGCCAACCGCATCGGCACCCCGATCGTCTCCCTCGCCGACGGCGTCGTGCTCGAGGCCGGTCCGGCCAGCGGCTTCGGCCTCTGGGTCCGCGTCCAGCACGACGACGGCACCATCTCCGTCTACGGGCACGTGAACGACTACGTGATCCGCGAGGGCCAGAAGGTCAAGGCCGGTCAGCTCATCGCCCACATCGGCAACCGCGGCCAGTCCACCGGCCCGCACCTGCACCTGGAGATCTGGGACGAGAGCGGCCGCAAGCTCAACCCGGTGCCCTGGCTGGCCGCCCGCGGCGTGCGCCTCTGACACCGCGCCCCGCGCCCCCGGAGCGGTGCCCGGCACCCCCGTCGTGATCATGGGAACAGTCAACCGCAGGGGTACGACACTTTTCGAACGGGTATTCGAGGGCTAGGTTGCCGGGCATGACCGGCTTCTCCCCCACCCGCCTCGACCGCTGGCGCGCCGGGCTCGCCGACCACGTCGAGCGCGGCTCCGCGCCCGCCCTGGTCGCCCTGGTCGACCGCGGCGGCGAGACGCACGTGGCGGTGGCCGGTGGTCTGACCCGCGACACCCTGTTCCGCATCTCGTCGATGACCAAGCCGGTGACGGCCGTGGCCGCGATGGCCCTGGTCGAGGACTGCGCCCTGCGGCTCGACGACCCGGTGGACGACCTCCTGCCCGAGCTGGCCGGGGTCCGGGTGCTGCGGGAGCTGGGCGCGGCGGTCACGGACACGGTGGCGTTGGAACGGCCGATCAGCGTGCGCGACCTGATGACGTCGACGTTCGGCCACGGGCAGTTGATGGCCCCGCCGGGCACCTACCCCGTCCAGGCCGCGCTGGCCGAGATCGGCCTGGAGCCCGGCCCGCCGCAGCCGTCCCTGGTGCCGCCCGCCGACGAGTGGATGGCCCTGCTGGGGAGCGTGCCGCTGCTGGCCCAACCCGGGGCGTCGTGGTTCTACAACACCGCCTACGACGTGCTGGGGGTGCTGATCGCCCGGGCCTCGGGCATGTCGCTCTCGGACTTCCTGACGGCCCGCGTCTTCGGTCCACTCGGGATGGTCGACACCGGGTTCTCCGTTGCGGCGGAATCACTTTCCCGACTGCCCACCGCCCATGCCGGGACGTCGGTGTTCGACCCGCCGTCCGGGCAGTGGAGCGCACCGCCGCCGTTCGAGTCCGGCGCGGGCGGGTTGGTGTCCACTGTGGATGACTACCTGGCGTTCGGGCGGATGCTGCTGAGCGGTGGCGGGGAGGTGCTGTCGCCCGCGTCGGTGGCGCTGATGACGCAGGACCAGCTCACCCCCGGGCAGAAGACCGGGGGCGGGTTCCTGGACTTCTCCCGCTTCGGCTGGGGCTTCGGGATGAGCGTGGTGACGCGGCGGACGGACGTGTTCATGACGCCGGGGCGGTTCGGCTGGGACGGCGGGCTGGGGACGTCCGCGCGGATGGACCCGGCGCTGGACGTGACCACGGTGCTGATGACCCAGCAGCTCTGGACCTCACCGACCGGACCGCTGCTGGTGCACGACGCCGACGTGTGGGCTTACCAAGCGGTGTTGTGAGCGCCCGCCGCGCCTCCTGGGAGGCGCGGCGGGGCGTGGGTGGCTAGAGCTTCACCATGGGGACCGAGCCGATGAGCATCAGGCGGATGGTGCCCGCCGTGCCGAAGTCGATCGTCGCGGTGGTGCGGGGGCCTTGGCCGTCGGTGGCCACGACTCGGCCCAGGCCGTACTTGTCGTGGTTGACGCGGTCGCCGACCTCGAGGGTGAGGGCGGCGGTTTCCTGCCAGCCCCGGGTGGCCTGGCTGCGGGTGCCGCGGGAACCGAAGGTGGAGCGGGAGGCGCCCCCACCGCCGCCACCTGAGCCCGAGCCGAAGGTGGTGGCGCGGACGGGGCTGGAGCGCTCGGGGCCCAGGCGGCGCCAGTCGAGGAGGTCTGCGGGGATCTCGTCGAAGAAGCGGGAGGCCGGGTTGGTCATGGGCTGGCCCCACGCCGAACGGACGACGGCGCGGGAGAGGTACAGGCGTTCGCGGGCCCGGGTGATGCCGACGTAGGCGAGCCTGCGCTCCTCGGCCAGTTCGACCGGGTCGCTCAGGGCGCGCATGTGCGGGAAGACGCCGTCCTCCCAGCCGGTGCTGAACACGACCGGGTACTCCAGGCCCTTGGCGGTGTGCAGGGTCATCAGGGTGACCACGCCGCCGGTGTCGTCCTCGTCCGGGACCTGGTCGGCGTCGGCGACCAGGGAGACCCGTTCCAGGAAGGCGGCGAGGGTGCCCGCGGCGGGGCCGGTGGTCTCGATCGGGGCCGAACCCTCCGGGGCGTCGTCCTCGGGGGCGTCCGGGAGCTCGGTGAACTCGCGGGCGACCGTGATCAGCTCCGTCAGGTTCTCCAGGCGGGAGGCGTCCTGCGGGTCGTCGCTGGCCTCCAGCTCGGCCCGGTAGCCGGTCTGCTCCAGGACGGCGTCGAGGACCTCGGCCACGTCCTGGCCGTCGTCGACGAAGCGGCGCAGGCCGTCGACGAGTTCGACGAAGCCCGCGATGGCCCGCTGGGAACGCGGGTTGAGCATGGCCACGCGGCCCTCGGTGGCGGCGCGCAGGGCGGTGTTGAACGAGACGCGCTCGCGCTCGGCGTGCATGGCGACGCAGGCCTCGGCGCGCTCGCCGATGCCGCGCTTGGGGACGTTGAGGATGCGGCGCAGGCTCACCGTGTCCTCCGGGTTGGCCAGGACCCGCAGGTAGGCGACCGCGTCGCGGATCTCGCGGCGCTCGTAGAAGCGGACGCCGCCGACGACCTTGTACGGCAGGCCCAGCCGGATGAAGATCTCCTCGAACACCCGGGACTGGTTGTTGGTGCGGTAGAAGACCGCCACGTCGGAGTTGTTGGCGATGCCCGCGTCGACCAGGCGGTCGATCTCGCCCGCGACGAAGTTGGCCTCGTCGTGCTCGTTGTCGCCGACGTAGGCGACGATCTTCTCGCCGTCGCCCATCGCCGTCCACAGGCGCTTGTCGCGGCGGTCCGGGTTGCGGGAGATGACCGCGTTGGCGGCGGTGAGGATGTTCTGGGTGGAGCGGTAGTTCTGCTCCAGCAGGACGGTGGTGGCCTGCGGGTAGTCGCGCTCGAACTCCACGATGTTGCGGATGGTCGCGCCGCGGAAGGCGTAGATGGACTGGTCCGCGTCGCCGACCACGCACAGCTCGGCGGGCGGCACCGCGTGCTCCCCGGTGCCCCGCCCGGTGCCGACGAGTTCGCGCACCAGCGTGTACTGCGCGTGGTTGGTGTCCTGGTACTCGTCGACCAGGACGTGGCGGAAGCGGCGGTGGTAGTACTCGGCCACGTCCGGGAAGGTCTGGAGCAGTTCCACCGTGCGCATGATCAGGTCGTCGAAGTCCATGGCGTTGGCCTCGCGCAGCCTGCGCTGGTACTCGACGTAGACCTCGGCGACCCGGCGCTCCAGGTCGTTGGTGGCGTTGCCCGCGGCCGTCTCAGCGTCGACCAGCTCGTTCTTGAGGTTGGAGATGTGCACCGCCAACGACCGGGCCGCGTACCGCTTCGGGTCCAGGTCCAGGTCGCGGGCCACCAGGGTGATCAGCCGCTTGGAGTCGTCGGAGTCGTAGATGGAGAAGCTCGACGTCATGCCCAGGGTCTTCGCCTCGCGGCGCAGCACCCGCACGCACATGGAGTGGAAGGTCGACACCCACATGGCATTGGCGCGGCGGCCCACCAGCTCGGCCACCCGCTCCTTCATCTCCGCGGCGGCCTTGTTGGTGAACGTGATCGCCAGGACCTGGCCGGGGTGCACCTGGCGGGCACCGAGCAGGTACGCGATCCGGCGGGTCAGCACCCTGGTCTTGCCCGAACCGGCGCCCGCGACCACCAGCAGCGGGCTGCCGGTGTGCTCGACGGCGCGGCGCTGCTGGTCGTTGAGACCTTCCAGCAGGGCTGCGGGGTCGGCGGGGTGCATGGGGTGCGTGTGGTCCGCGCCCGCGCGCGCGGGCGGGCGGGGAGTGGCGGGGAGGTCGAAGAGGGCTTCCATCGTGCCGATCACGGTACTCGGGGGCACCGACGAACCGCCGTGGGTGGCCGTTCCTACTCCGTGGGAGCCCGCTCGACCGAATGGCGGACATGTGCCACGATGTTCTCGTGCTGACCTACGCCAAGTTTTTCTACGGGAACCGGACTCCGGCTCCCGTGGTGGTGTAGGAACACCAGACCACCAGGAAGCCCCGGAGTCCCACGGACCCGGGGCTTCGTTGCGCCCGGGGTCGGCGGAACTCCACCGAGAATGCCGGAGGCACGGCGATGAGCCCGATGACCGACAACACCCCTGCCCCGTCCGACCTGCCCGACACCGCGAGCCGGGTGGAACTCCCCCAGCCGGAGGAGGTCGCCGCGCTGCGCGACGAGATCGACGAGTTGGACCGGGAGATCCTGCGGCTGGTCAAGCGCCGCGCCGAGGTGTCGCGCACGATCGGCGCCGCCCGGATGGCCGCCGGTGGACCGCGGATCGTGGTGAACCGCGAGATGGACGTGCTGGCCCGCTACCGCGAGCTGGGCCCAGCGGGCCGCACGCTGGCGATGGCGCTGCTCGACCTGGGCCGGGGCAAGCTCGGCCGCTGAGGCCGCGAGCCGGGGCGACCTCGGGGACGAATGGGGGGCTTCCCCCATTCCGGTGCCGCGCGACTGGGGCAGACTGGTCGCATGGGTCTCATCGCGCTGATCGTGGTCATCGTCGCCATCGTGGCCGTCCTGGGCAATGTCGGGTACCTGGCGCTGCTCAACTCGGCGGCGGGCAAGCGGGGCGCCAGCGGCGCCTCGGTGTCGCAGTACGTGCGGTCGCGCTGGCCGGTGGCCGGGGTGACCGCGGCGGGTGCGGCGCTCGCCCTGCTGCTCTCCGGCGGCGAGGGGTTCGCCGACGTGCTGGCGGTCGTCCTGGGCGCGGGGTCGGCGGCGGTGGCGGGCAAGTCGCTGTCCACCACGATGGAGCGCTACCGCAGCAACTCCTGACACGCCGCGTCCCAATCGGGCTGGGAAATTCACTCGGAAGCGTGAGCTGACCAGCGAGAACGGGGCGCGGAGGAAAACCCTCGGCAACGACCTAGGCTGGCGCTCCTGCCGGCCGGGGTCGCCCTGGCCGGACACCGACCGAGGAGTCCGCGCGCATGGCGAGCACGGGGGAACGGGGCAGGCACCGGCTGACCGAGGCGGAGCCCGCGTGGCCCGAGGACGACCGGGCCGAGGCCGACGACTGGCCGGGCGCGGCGGGCGACTGGGCGGGGTCGGCGGGCGACTGGGACGGCGGGCCGGGCGACTGGCCCGACCGGGCGGACGACTGGGACGACGGCGTGGCCGTCTGGACCCCCGGCGCGGACAGCAGGGCCGACCGGGCGGGCGACCGGGCCGACCGGACCGGCGCCGACGCCGACACGGTGGTGCTGCCGCTGCCGGTCGTGCTGCTGCCCGAGCCCGCCTCGCGCCGCGACGGCCCGGCGACCGGGTTGGCCAAGTTCGACCTGGGCACCATCCCGGCGTCGGTCACCCCGCCGCGAAGCTGGCGGCGGGCGGCCTGGTTCTCGGTGAGCGCGGCCATCCTGGTGGTGGTCGGCCTGTCGTTCGCGGCCGTGGTGCTGATGAGCGCCCCCCGCGACCCCGGCCAGGTGGACGCCCTGCCCGGCCTGCCCAGCGGTGAGCCGCTGCAACCCGACGTGTCCACGACGGCGACGGACCGGGGGCCCAACACGGTCCGGGAGAACCCGACGACCTCGCCGGCCCCGTCCCCCGGTCAGCGGAGCCGGTCGGCGGGCCCGACGGCGTCCGCCCCGACCGGGGGTCCCGAGGACCCCGCGGACCCGGCGGACCCCCCCGGCCCGGCGGACCCGACGGTGACCGCGCGGCCCAGCGCCACCGCGAGCAGGCCCACGAGCGGGCCGGTGGAGCCGTCGCGCACCACCGTGAGCGGTGCGGCGCTGCTGTCCGCGCAGACCGACCCCGGGGCCATGGGCGACCGCACCGAGCAGTACTTCCGGAAGGTGGTCGAGGACGCCGCCGCCGCCTACGCGCTGACCTCGGGGTCGCTGCGGCAGGCCGGGCCGGAGGCGATCGAGCAGCGCTACGCCTCGGTCGAGCGGATCGAGGTGACCGGCATCGAGATCGACCCGGTGCGGTCCACCACCCGGGCGTCGCTGCGGGTGGTGGGCAAGGACGGCAGCGTCACCGAGATGCAGCGGGAGCTGACGTTCAGCACCGGCTCGAACCCGAAGATCATCGCGGAACGGCCGGTGTCGTGAGCGGGCGGGTGATGAGTCCGATTGGTCCGAATGCTGCCGTAACAGCGTTACCAATCTCTTACGCTGCGTCACGGTTGCTCTTTTAGAGTGAATCCGATCGCCAGCTATTTTCTCGATCGGGTGAAGAGCCGAGAAAGAGTGGTGGGAAGCCGTCCCGTTCCGGTACGAGTTCCCGAAAGCCACCCGAGCGGAGGAAAGCGGCAGTGGACCGTCCGAAGACCGGCACCCCCGGCAGGCGCCGCCTGCGCACCGGTTCGGTCCGCGTCACGGAGCTGATCGGCGGGCGGC
>NZ_AYXG01000081.1 GCF_000564855.1 Actinokineospora spheciospongiae | reverse complement strand
CCCCGGCCAAACACATCCACCCACCCGGGCAGTTGCTTGGTCGGGCCGCCGGTTGCGGGGGTGGTCGGCTGGCCGAGCGCATCCATCCACCCGGGCAGTTGGCTCGCCGGGCCGCCGGTTCTTGGGGTGGTCGGCTGGGCAAGCGCATTCGCCTACCCGGGCATCCGGTCGCCGGGCCGCCGGTTTCGGGGGGTGGTCGGCTGGCGAGCAACACATCCACCCACCCGGGTGTTTGCTCGCTGGCCCGCTGGCCCGCTGGCCCGCCGGGCCCGCTGGCCCGCCGGGCCGCCGGGCCGCCGGGTTTCGGGGTGGTTGGCTGGTCAGGGGCAGCCACCTGCCTGGGTGCTTGCTCGCCGGGCCGTCGGTTTCGGGGGTGGTCGGCTGGCGAGCAACACATCCACCCACCCGGGTGTTTGCTCGCCGGGCCGCCGGGTCGCCGGGTTTCGGGGTGGTTGGCTGGTCAGGCGCAGCCACCTGCCTGGGTGTTTGCTCGCCGGGCCGCCGGTTTCGGGGGTGGTCGGCCGGCCGAGCGCACATCCACCCAGTCGGGCATGGGCGTCGCCGGGCTGGCGGTTGGTGGGGTGGTCGGCTGGGCAAGCACATCCGCCCACCCGGCACCTGCTTGGTCGGGCTGGCGGTTTTCGGGGTGGCCGGTTGTTGCTGCGCTGGTGGGGGTTGGGGTGGCGGGGGCGGTCAGTGGGGTGATCGTGGGGCGAGGAGCAGGCCGGTGACGGCGTCGGTGAGGGCCGCGCCGACCAGGGGCCAGTCGGCGGGGGTGTTGGTGTCGGCGGCGGTGCGTTCCTGTTCGGCGCAGGTGTGGATGACCGCGAGCCGGGCGGTCTGCCTGCGCAGGGCCGCCTCCGCGGCCGGGAGGTCGGGGACGTGTGCCCAGACCGCCGCGTTGCCCTCCTCGAGGAAGGTTGCCAGCAGTGGGTCGTCGTGCAGGCCCGCTGTGGCGCCCGGGTCCGTGTGGACCTGGGCGGTGAAGCGGGCGTACCAGCTCGGGTTGCCCAGTTCCGCCAGGTGCTCGGTGTAGGGGAGGACCAGGCTGGCGACGTGGTCGCGGGGCCGGGTGGACCCGCGCGCCAGCTCGACCAGTTCCCGGGTTCGGTGGGCGATGGGCTCCGCGTGTGCGCGGGTGATCGCGCGGAGCAGGTCGGTGCGGGTGCCGACGTGGTAGCTCAGCGCGGAGTTGTTGGCCTGGCCCGCCGCCTCGACGATGCGGCGGTTGGAGACCCGGGCGAGGCCGTGCTCGGCGAAGAGGCGTTCGGCGGTGCGCAGCAGCGACCCACGGGTGGCCTCGGCCTGCTCCCGCCGCGAAACCGGTCTCGGGAGCGCGGGTTCGCGCGACGACGTCTCGGTGTCCATGCGGTCATCCTCGCCCACCGCCGCCGTGGTGATGCGTTCCCCACTCCACGGCTTGTCGGTGACCGTTTCTCAGTCAAGCGTCTGACTTAATCGCTATGGTGGAACCGGACGGCTGTCCGAGCAACCGGTTCCCGGCGTTGCCCGCCGCGGGGCCAGTGAGGAGTCGAACGCATGACCACCGCGCAACCCCGCCCGTTCCCCTTCAGCCCGCCGCGCGGGTTGGAGCCCGAACCGCTGTTCGCCGAGCTGCGCAGGCAGGAGCCGCTGACCAGGGTGGTGCTCCCGTACGGGGAGCCCGCGTGGTTGGCGACCCGCTACGAGGACGTCAAGGTCGTCCTGGGCGACCCCCGGTTCAGCCGGGCGGCGGGCGCGGGCCGCGACGAGCCGAGGATGCGCCCGCACCCGGCGCCCCCGGGCAACATCCTGGGCATGGACCCGCCGGAGCACAGCAGGCTGCGCCGCCTGGTCACCAAGGCGTTCACCGTGCGCCGGGTCGAGCAACTGCGCCCGCGCACCCAGCAGATCGCCGACGACCTCGTCGACGCCGTGCTGGCCCAGGGTCCGCCCGCCGACCTGGTCGAGGCCTTCGCCCTGCCGCTGCCGATCACCGTCATCTGCGAACTGCTCGGCGTGCCCTTCGCCGACCGCGGCGACTTCCGGTACTGGTCCGACGCGTTCCTGTCCACGTCGAAGTACACCCCCGACGAGGTCCTGGAGTGCATGGGCAAGCTGCGCGAGTACATGGCGGGCCTGATCGCCGAACGCCGCGAGCACGCCACCGACGACCTCCTCGGCGCCCTGGTCATCGCCCGCGACGACGAGGACCGGCTCTCCGAGGACGAGATGCTGTCGCTGGCCGAGGGGCTGCTCGTCGCCGGGCACGAGACCACGGCCTCGCAGATCCCCAACTTCGTCCACGTGCTGCTGAGCCACCCCGAGCAACTGGCGGCGCTGCGCGCGGACCTCGACCTGGTCCCGCAGGCGGTCGAGGAGCTGATGCGCTTCGTCCCCCTCGGCGTGGGCGCGGGCATCGCCCGCTACGCCACCGAGGACGTCGAACTGAGCGGCGTCCTGGTCCGCGCGGGCGAACCGGTCCTCCCGGTCATGGCCTCGGCCAACCGCGACGAGTCGGTCTACCACGACCCCGACCACCTCGACCTCCAGCGCCAGGAGGCCTCCCACGTCGGTTTCGGCCACGGCCCGCACCACTGCCTCGGCGCCCCGCTCGCCCGCATGGAACTGCGCGTCGCCCTGGACACCCTCCTGCGGCGGCTGCCCGGCCTGCGCTTCGCCGGTGAGGGCATCGAGTGGAAGGACGGCCTGTCCACCCGCGGCCCGGCCCGCCTGCCCGTCACCTGGGACAACTGACCCACCCCGCGGTGGGCGACCCGCCGTCGCCCACCGCGGGTCTTCCCCGGTCATCGGCGCTTCGTCGTCCCGGTGGGCCGGTCGCGGTGGCCGCCCGGTCCCAAAGCCCCAACGGCGCGCGGATCGACCGCAGCGATGCCGGATCGGGCGGCACGCAATCCCGCCACCACCCGCTGGGCGTCACTGTTCCAAGGCGGTCCGCAGGGCGTCGACCAGGCGTTCGCGGAACGCGGCCATCGACGGAACCTCCTCGGCGACCTGACCGTCGGCGCCGTGGTACATGCCCGGCTCGACGTGCAAGGCGCACGGCACCCCGGCGGCCCGCAGGCGGTGGGCGTAGTCGACGTCCTCGTCGTGGAACAGGTCCAGGTCACCAACGCCGATCCACGCCGGGGGCAGACCGGTGAGGTCGGTGCGGCGGGCGGGCGCGGCGTACGGGCGGTCGTCGTCGACGCGCGGCGGGTGGCCCAGGTAGGCGGTCCAGCCGAAGCGGTTGGCGGCGGGCGTCCAGACGAAGGCACCGCGATTGCCGTGGTCGGTGCGCAGGACCGTCCGGTCGTCGAGCATCGGGTAGACCAACGCCTGGAACCGAACGGGCACACCGGTGTCGTACGCCCGCTGAGCCAGCGCGGCGGCCAACCCCGCACCCGCACTCTTCCCGCTGACGGCCACCCGGTCCGGGTCGACACCGAGCTCGGCGGCGTTGTCGTGCACCCACCGCAACACCCGGTAGCAGTCATCCAGCGCGGCGGGGTACGGGTGCTCCGGCGCCAGCCGGTAGTCCACGTTCACCACCAGCACGTCGAGTTCACCGGCCAAACGCGCACACCACGCATCACTGGCAGCCGCACTCCCCAACACCATCCCGCCGCCATGAATCCACACCACCACACCACCGGGCCGCCGACCACCTTCCTTGCGATGCACCGACACCCCGACAGCGGGAACCCCGCCCCCGGCGGGAACCGTCCGCTGCTCGGTCCGCACACCAGGGTGTGGCCGCGGCCGCGGCACCGACTGCTTCCGGAAGACGGCCAGGGTGACCGAGTTGAGGCTGAGCGGCAGGTACAGGGTCCACTGCCGCAGTTCCGGCGCCACGTCGGCCACCGCTCGGTGGCGGGCCAGCAGGCCCTTGGCGGCGAACCCGGCGCCGATCGCGGCCAGTCCGGCGAGCACCCGCCTCGGTGTTGAGCTCACGGTGTCGTGCCTCCTCCATCAAACCGCCCGCACGCGCTCGGTCGGGCGGTTCAGCGGTGCCGCTCCTGGTCGTACTCAGTGGAAGCGCCCATGCCTCGAAGAACACGGGCACTGCCCTCGCAGAAGCCTGCCAGGTCGTCCGCTCGCTGTGGGCCCGGGTGCCGGCAGCGCCCCGCCATACTCCTGACCGCCCCGCCACCACCGCGCGCCGAAAATCGTGCCCAACACAGTAAGTAACCAGGGGACTACACTTGCCCGGTTCGGCGCGAAAGTGATGCTAAAATCCACTTCGAGCATCTAAAGGCGCAGGTCAAGAGTCTTCCCCGCGCGAGCGGGGCTGTTCCGTCCAGGCCGCACCCGGGCTCCCACTGGTCGTAGTCTTCCCCGCGCGAGCGGGGCTGTTCCCTACCTGGTCGGCATCCTGACCGCGGTCGCCGGGTCTTCCCCGCGCGAGCGGGGCTGTTCCCCCGCTGACCGGCACTCCGCGAAGGAGCACGCCGTCTTCCCCGCGCGAGCGGGGCTGTTCGGCGTGGTTCGAGGTCGCGGCCTGCGGTGGTTCTCGGGGCGCTCAGGTCCCGACCGGGTGATCAGACGCGTTGCCGCGATTCTGAATCATCGGGTGGGTTGTGCTCTGTGCTGTGGGGGCGGACCGGGATACGATCATGGTCCGGAGTTCACGTCCGAGGAACGGGAGGCACGCGTCAGGTGCGGGACCGTGGCGGCTGCAGGCTGCGGCGTTCGTCCCGCGACGCGGCGAGATGATGGTTGGCATCAAGATCGAGGCGGTGGAACGGTCGGTCGACGACGTCTTCAGCGAGGACTACCGCTTCACCATTCCGCTCTACCAGCGTCCCTACGCGTGGACGACCGAGCAGGCGGGGGAACTCTTCGACGACTTGGTCGTGGCGGCGTCCGGGGACGCGCCCCTGGAGGAGGTCGATCCGTACTTCCTCGGCAGCATCGTCCTGATCAAGGAGGTGGGGAAGCCCGATTCGCAGGTGGTGGACGGGCAGCAGCGCCTCACCACCTTGGCGCTGTTGCTCGGTGCGCTGCGCCTGCACGTCCACGATGACTTCGCCGCCTCTCTCGACAAGCGGCTCCTGCAGGAGGGGGACCCGCTCAAGGGGACCATCGACCAGTCGCGGTTGACCTTGCGTGGCAATGACCAGGCGTTCTACGTCAAGCACCTGCAAGCCCCGGCGGCGTTGGCCGAGGCGGCCACCCTGTCCGTCGACACCCTGCTCGACAGCCAGCGCAACCTGCTGCTGAATTCGCGGTTGTTCCTGGAGCGGCTCGGTGAGCTGTCCGAGGCCGAGTGCACGCGGCTGGTCCTGTTCGTCGTCCAGCGGACCTTCCTGGTCATCGTTTCCACTCAGGACTTCAACTCCGCCTTCCGCGTCTTCACCGTGCTCAACGAGCGCGGGCTCGACCTGACCCACTTCGACATCTTGAAGTCCGAGGTCATCAGCACGATCCCGGACGCGGACCGGGAGAGCTACGCCAAGAAGTGGGAAGAGGAGGAGAACGCCCTCGGGCGCCCCGGCTTCAACGAGTTGTTCTCCCACATCCGCATGGTCTTCGCCAAGACCAAGGCGCGGGGGTCCATCCTCAAGGAGTTCCGCAGCGCGGTCCTCACCGGGCAGCGCACCGGGCGCGCGTTCATCGACGACGTGCTCGTGCCGCTCTCCGGTGCCTACGCCACGGTGACCCGGGCCGACTACGCGGCTCCCGGTGGCGCTGATGCCGTCAACAACCTGTTGCGGTGGTTGGGCCGCATCGACAACGTGGACTGGATTCCGCCCGCCATCGCCCACCTCAGTCGCCCCACCACCGACGCGGCGTCGTTGCGGGAGTTCCTCACCGGGCTGGAGCGGCTCGCCGCGAGCATGCTCATCCGGCGGGTCGACACCACCCGGCGCATCGAGCGCTACGGTCGGGTGCTCACCGCGTTGGAGACGGGGGAGGACCTGTATCGCCCCGATTCCCCGCTGCAACTCACCGAGGCCGAGAAGCGGGACACCCTGCTGTGCCTCGGGGAGGACCTCTACACCGCCGCCCGCGTCCGCCTCTACGTCCTGCGCCGCCTGGACGCGGCGCTGTCCGACAGTGGCGTCACCTACGACCACCGGATCGTCACCGTGGAGCACGTGTTGCCGCAGTCCCCGGCGGCGGACAGCCGGTGGAACCGCGACTTCACCCCGGACGAGCAACTGCACTGGCGGCACAGGTTGGCCAACCTGGTCCTGCTCAACCGCCGGAAGAACACGGCTGCGGCCAACTACGACTTCGACGTCAAGAAGGCGAAGTACTTCACCAGCGTCAACGGCGTTTCCTCCTTCGCGTTGACCACGCAGGTGCTCACCGTCGACGAGTGGACCCCGTCGGTGCTCGAGGAACGCCAACAGCAGCTCCTCGACACCTTGGCCGCGGTGTGGTCACTGCGCTGACGACCTCAGCGCAGGCCGCGCTTCCACTGCATCCACGGGGAGTCGGGAACCTCGGTCACCCGGCCGCCGTCGACCGTGATGGTGCGGTCGGTGATGGCTGCCAGGGCTTGGTGGTCGTGGCCGATCAGCAGCAGGGCCACGCCGGTGCGGGTGGCCGCGCTGTCCAGGGTTCGCAGGGTGGTGGCCCGGGTGGTGGCGTCCAGGCCGCTGGTGACCTCGTCGCAGATCAGGAGGCGGGGGTGGGCGAGGAGGGCTCGGGCGAGGGCGCAGCGCTTGAGCTGGCCGCCGGAGAGTTGGTGGGGGTGGCGGGTGCCGACGAAGAGGCCGAAGGCGTCGAGCAGGGCGGTGGCTTCCGCTCGGGCCTCGGGTTCGGGGAGGCCGCGCAGCCGGGTCGCGGTGGCGGCGACCTGGCCCAGGACGTCGCGGAATTCGTCGAAGGAAGCGTGGGCGTCCTGGTGCACGTATTGGATCGCCCGGAGCTGTTCCCGTGAGCGTTCGCGGACGTGCGCGAGGAGGGGCAGGCCGTCGAGCGTGGTGGAGCCCCCGGAAGGCGGGAGGAGACCGGCGATCGCGCGGGCCAGTGTGGTCTTGCCCGCTCCGGACGGGCCGATCACCGCGGTTCGGCTCGCCTCGGTCAGGGTCAGGTCCGTCGGTCGCAACAGGACCGTGTGTCCCGCTCGCACGGTGAGGCCCGCCGCGACGACCACGGGTGGTGTGTTCGCTACCGGGCCCGGTGGGAGCGGGGGGTCCTCGGTCAGGAGGGCGGCGGTGCCGAGGTGCCGGGGATCGGTGAGCACCGCGTCGGCGGGGCCGGTTTCGATCAGGGCGCCGTGTTCGAGGACGGCGATGTCGTCGGCGGTCGCGCGGGCCAGGTCCAGGTCGTGGGTGAGGAGCAGGAGGGCCATTCCGGCTGTGGACAGCGCTCGCAGGCGTTCGGCGAGGCGTTCGCGGGATCGGGGGTCGAGGCCGGTGGAGGGTTCGTCGAGCACCAGCAGGCTCGGGGCGGTCACCAGGGTGGTGGCCAGCGCCATCCGCTGCTGCTGACCGCCGGACAGCTGGTGCGGGAACCGGTGCCAGTGCTCGGGATCGAGCCCGGCCGCGTGCAGGGCGCGTTCGGCGGCGGCGACCCGGGTGGCTCGGCCGCGGTGGCCGACCGCGGCCAGTTCGACCAGGACGGAACCGCACCGCCGCACCGGGTCCAGCACGGCGCCCGGGTGCTGCGGCAGGTGCCCCACCGCCCCCGCCCGCGCCCGCCGCCGATCGCGGGGACCGAGACCCAGCAACTCGATCCCCCCGAGCCGCACGGTCCCGCCCAACCGCACACCGCGCCGGGATTCGCCGAGCGCGGCCAGGCCGAGCGTGGTCTTGCCCGCACCGGAACCGCCCAGCACCGCGAGCACCCGCCCGGCTCCCAGCCGCAGGGAGACGTCCTCGAGCAGCGCGCGGTCGCCCGCGTCCGCGCGGAGTCCGTCGAGCCGCAGCAGGGTCATCCGGTCCTCCGCCCGCGCCCCAGGACCGAGTCCGCGACCAGGTTGGCGCCCACGCACAACCCCACCAGCAGCGCCGAGGGCACCAGCACCACCGCGGGCTGCGCGTCCAGGGCGTCGCTGTTGCGGTCGATGACCACGGCCCAGTCCACCGACCCCGACGGCAGGCCCAGCCCCAGGAAGTTCGCCGACGCCACCAATCCCAGCACCAGCGCGACCCGTGTTCCCGCGTCGGTGGCCACCGGCCCCAGCGCGGACCGGGCGACGTACCCGACGTGGATTCGCCACCACGACTGCCCCTGCAGGTACAGCGCCTCCACCGCCACCCGGCACCCCGGTGCCAGCGCCGCCGCCCGCACGACCCGGACCACCGCGGGCACCTGCACCGCCGCCGCGGTGAACACCAGCACCACCGCCCCGCGGTGCCCGGTGGCCGCGAGCACCATCAGCACCAGCAGCGACGGGAACGCCAGCACCAGGTCCAGCCCGCGCATCAGGACCTCGTCGACCACCCGCCGCTGCCCGGCCGCCACCAACCCGACCGGCACGCCGACGCCGTAGGCCAGCCCCAGCGCCGCCGCGGTGAACCCCACCACCGACAGGCCGCCGGAGAGCACCACCGCCAGCACGTCGCGCCCCAGCACGTCGGTTCCCAGCGGGTGCCCGGCCCCCGGGGGCGCCGACGGCGCACCGACCGGGTCGACCGACCCGGCCACCAGCGGTCCGCCCAGTGCCACCAGCAGCGGGACCACCAGCAACACCCACCCCAGCGCCCGGCTCACCGCAGCACCAGCTCCCGGCGCGGGGTCAGCCGGTGGGCGACCAGGTCCGCCGCCAGGTTGCCCAGCACCACCACCCCGGCGAAGACCAGCACGTACCCCTGGATCTGCGGTATGTCGCGGTTCTGCACCGCCTCCACGAACCCCGTCCCCAACCCCGGCACCGCGAACAGCGACTCCACCACCACCGCGCCCGTGAGCAAACCCTCCACCGTCCGCGCGAGCTGCTGCACCACCGGCGCCGAGGCCCCCGGCAGCACGTGGCGCAGCACGACCGCGTGCTCCGGGAGGCCGAGCAACCGCAGGTGCCCGGCCACCTCGCCCGCGCTGTGCTCCGCCACGCCGATGCGGATCTGCCGCGCCAGGTCGCACAGCTGCCGCGCCACCAGCACGGTCACCGGCAGCACCAGCACCTCCGGCCGGGCGAGCAGGTCCACCCCGGCCGCGGTCGCCGGGAACAGGCCGCCGTGCACGGCCAGGCCCGCCACCAGCAGCAGGCCGAGGACGAACTCCGGCACCGCGTGCAGCAGCACCGCGACCGACGTCAGCACCCGGTCCACCCGGGAGCCCTCCCGCAGCCCGCTCGCCACCCCGACCAGCAGGGCCAGCGGCAGCAGCACGAGCAGCGTGACCCCCGCGAGCAGCGCCGTGGCGGCCAAGCGGCGACCGATCTCCTCCGCCACCGGCAGGGCGGTCACCAGGGATTCACCCAGGTCACCGGTGAACAGGCCGGAAATCCAGTGTCCGAATCGGACGGTCAGCGGCTGGTCCAGGCCCAGGCGGGCGCGGACGACCGCGACGTCCTCCGGTGCGGCGTGCTCGGTCAGCACCACCGAGGACGCGTCGCCGGGGAGCAGGGCGGTCATGCCGAACGTGGCCACCAGGACGACCAGCGCCTGCACCGCGGACAGCCCCAGGCGCCTGGCCGGGTAGCCCGGCACCTCAGGACAGGGTGACGCGGTCGAACCTGGCCCAGTCGGCGGTGTTCGGCGGGGCGCCCACCACACCGGACACCCGCTTCGACGTGGCCACCGTCCAGTTGCTGAACCCCCAGGCGAGCAGCCCGGCTCGGTCGTGGGTGATCCGCTGGGCCTCGGCGAGCAGGGCCAGCCGCTGCCGCTCGTCGGCGGTGGCGACGGCGCGGTCCAGCAGGTCGTCGAAGTCGGGGGAGGTGAAGCCGTTGGTGTTGCTGGAGCCCCGGGTGCGGAAGCGCTGCTTGAGGAAGGTGGGCACGGGCAGGGTGGCGGTGCGGGTGTGCGCGGCGACGCCCTTGGTCTTGATCTCGGTGAAGTAGGTGCTCGACGCGCGGGTGCTGGGGGTGACGACCAGGCCGATCTCCGAGAGCTGGCGGGAGATGAGCGTCGCCGCCGTCTCGAAGCAGGGGTCGATGTCGCTGGTCTCCAGCGGGAACGCCAGGCCCTCGGCACCGGCCTCGCGGACCAGCGCGCGGGCCGCGTCCACGTCCCGGGTGCGCTGGGGCAGGTCGGCGGCGTACCCGCGCAGGCCCTTGCCGAACAGGTCGTTGCCCACCTCGCCGCGCCCGGACAGGGCGATCCGGTTCAGCTCGTCGCGGTCCACGCCCAGCAGCACGGCCCGCACCAGCCGGGGGTCGGAGAACGGCGGCTCGGTGAGCCGCAGGGCCACGCCCTGCATGGTCGTCAGCCTCGTCTCCAGCAGCGACACCCCGGACTCGCCGGTGAGCCGGGCCGCGGTGCCCGTCGCCAGGTCGTGGGCGTAGTCGACCTGGCCGGACAGCAGGGCGTTGACCCGCGCCGCCTCCTCGTTGACCGGGACGAACTCCAGTTCCGCCACGGTCGGCCGACCCTCCCAGTGACCCTCCCAGGCGTGGAACACGGCCGGGCCGCCCGGGGTGAAGGACCCGAAGCGGAACGGCCCCGAACCGACCGGGGCGGTGAAGTCCGTGGTCCCGGCGGGCACGATCTCGGTCCCGGGAGCGCCCAGCCCCGAGGCGAACTCGAAGTCCGGCGCGGCCAGCACGAACTCCACCTCGGTGGGGGACAGCGCCCGGCTCGCGCCGAAGTCCACCGTGGCGAAGTACTGCCGCGACGACGACGCCACCGCCGGGTCGGCCACCCGCCGCAGGCTGTGGAGCACGTCCTCGGCGGTCACCGGCTTGTTGTCGTGGAACGCGGCTTTCCGCAGCTTGACCCGCCACCGCCGCCCGGTGGGGTCGCTCTCCCAGGACTCGGCCAGCCGGGGCCGCAGCGACATGTCCGCGTTGTAGGCGACGAGGGTGTCGAACAGGGCTTTCGCCCGCGCTTGGTCGACGAACAGCGACACCAGCGCCGGGTCCAGCGTCTCCTTCGACCCGCCCGCGGCGAACGCGACCCGCAGTCGCCCGGACGCGGCGGGACCGGTGCCCGCGCAGGCGGTCAGGGGACCGAGGACGGCGGCCCCGAGGACACCGCCCAGCAGCGTGCGGCGGGAGAACTGGACCATGGTGGCGACCTCCGGGACGGCGAGTGCTGTCCCGGGCGTCCGCGCGGTGCGGAACGGGACCCGTTCCGCACTCCGCGACAGACAGGGTTGTTCGTGTTCCCGGGCGGGCATTCCGACTCGTGGCGCGCGGCCACTCACGGTTGCGGGTCAGCGCCGGATTCGCACCGGCTTCCCCCGCCAGGGGACTGTTCGGTTGTGCGAGGACCGTAGCCCACGGCCCGTGCCCGGTGGCACGTGACTCCGGGCACGGTGCGACGTCCGCTCCGGTTCAGCCGAAGGTGACGGACTCGGTCTTGACCGTTCCCGCCCGGCGCCCAGGAGCGGTGTGGTAGTCCCAGCAGAGGTTGGTGTGGTCGATCACCTTGTCCGGCGCCGGGGCGCCCCACTCGGAGAGGTCTTCGGTGGTGTGCGCGTCGGCCACGAGGGTTGTGTCGTAGCCGCGGGTGATCGCGCCGTGCAGGGTGCCCCGGATGCACGCGTCGCTGTGGGCGCCGCTGATGAGGAGGTTGCCCACCCGGTGTTCCGCGAGCACCGCCTCCAGGTCGGTGTCGTCGAAGGAGTCGGCGTAGGCCTTGTGCACCACCGGTTCCGACTCGCCCAGGGCCAGTTCGGGGACGTACTGCCACTTCTCGCTGCCCCGGGGGAACTCGTCCGAGTGGTGCTGCACCCACACGACGGTCGTGCCCGCCGCGCGGGCCCGGTCGACCAGGGTGGCGATGTTGGCGATGACACCCTCCCGGTTGTGCGTCCCCGCCATGACCCCGTTCTGGACGTCGATGACGAGCAACGCGGTGTTCGGGCGGTCGGTCAGGGTGGTCATGTCGCTCCTCTGTGTCGGGTGTGGGACCACGGTAGGACCGAGCACCGACAGGATCGCCGGGTTTTCGCCGCGGAACGGCCTGTGGATACGAAGAGTGCGAATCCGATCACACACCGCTACCCTTGGCGGCTCGTGGTCGAGTGCGAGTCGGGGGAACTGCCGGTGAAGGCGAAGGTGTGGGCGCGAATCGCCCTGGTCGTGCTGTTGTCGTTGGTGGGGCTCGGCGGTGTGGCCTCGGCCGCTCAGGTTCGGCGGGTGCCGGTGGTGCTGTTCCCGGCCTTCCACCTGAGCAGGTTGGAAGTCGTGGTGGCGGGCCAGACGGCGGCGCCGGAGTGCCCCAGGACCGGCCGTTTCCAGGACTGGTACCGCAACGACCGGCCGAGCGCCGATTTCAGCCAGGTGTGCCAGGACAAGCTGCTGACCCTGCGGTACAGGGCCGACCGGGCGGTGCCGATGTCCGCGCGCTTCTCCGAGCAACCCGGGGTGCGCGTGCGCCTGGTCGACTTCGGACGGACCTCCAGCGCCCCCTTCTACGAAACCATGTACCGCAGGCTGGAGTCGGTGGGCTACGTCCGCGACCGGGACATCCGGGTGGCCGGTTACGACTCGCGCCTGACCCCCGACATGGGCGGCTTCCTGCCCCGGACCGTGCGCCTCATCGAGGACACCGTGCGCGCCAACGGCGGCCGGAAGGTCCACCTCGTCGGCCACTCCAACGGCCCGCTGTACGCCCACTACCTCCTGACCCACACCACCCGCGAGTGGCGCGATCGGCACATCCACGGCTTCACCCCGATCGCGGGCAACTTCCCCGGCCAGGGCCTGCTGTACCCGACCCTGTTCACCGGCCTGAACATCCAGGACTTCGGCTACCCCACCACGGTCGAGAACGCCGAGAGCAGCGCCCGCATGTACCAGGCCGCCCCTTCCACCTACATGAGCGCCGCCGACCCCGAGGTCTTCGGGGACCGGGAGGTCGTCCTCACCGACCGGTCGACGGGCCGCTCCTACACGCCCCGCGACCACCCCCGCCTCCTCGCCGACGCGAACCTCCCCGTCGCGGCCGAGATCGCCCGCCACTACGTGGGATTCGTGGAGTTCACCAGCCCCCGGTGGTTCCCGAACGTCGACGTCCACGCTGAGAAGGGCTCCGGCCTGTCGACGGTGGTGGGCGCCACCCTGCCCGACCTCCGCACCGGCCAACTCTTCACCCCGCCCCAGTTCCTCACCCGGGACGGCGACGGCAACCAGGAAGACCTCACCAACGACGCCGTCCGCGTCTGGAACGCCATGCGCCACCACCACTTCTCCCTGACCGACAACCCCGGTGTGGACCACTTCGCCCTTCCCAACGACCCCCAGGTGCTGGACCGCCTGGTCGCCACCCTCCAGACCCCGTGAGCACCGGGCAACCGGCACCGGGCTCCCGCGCCCCGCTGGCAGGCGCGGTGTCCTGCTGGGTCCTGGCGGTGGCGGTGTACCTGATCGCCGAGGCGGTCGCCGCCGCGGCTTTCCCCGGCTACTCCTACGCGACGAACTACATCAGCGACCTCGGCGTCCCGGAGGTCGCGACGGTCGACGGGCGTGCGATCGACTCACCGCTGCACGCGGTCATGAACGCGGGTTTCATCGCCCACGGCGTCCTGTTCGTCGTCGCCGCGCTCCTCGCCGCCCGCGCGGCGCCCGTGCGGCACCGCCGCTGGTTCGTCGCGCTCGCGGTCGTCCACGGCGTCGGCATCGCCCTGGTCGGCATCTTCTCCGGCAGCCAGGAAGCCCTGGAGAGCGGGCTCGCCGCCTTCCACGTCATCGGCGCGGCCATGGCCATCATCGGTGGCAACCTCACCGCGATCATCGCCAGCCGCACGGCACGCCACGGCGTCTCAGCCCTGAGCCTCGCCCTCGGAGTCGTGGGCATCGTGAGTGTGGTGATGCTCGTGGTCGACTCCGGGACGACCGCGATCGACCTCCTGCCGGACGGCATCTGGGAGCGCCTGTCGGTCTACACGATCCAGGCGTGGGAACTCGTCGCCGCCGCTGCGACACTCGTCTGGCTCCGCCGCGCCCCGATGCCTTGAGGGCGGTGTCGAGCGGGTCGCGGCCGCGCTGGTGGTCAGCCGCGGGTCAGCTCGGTGGAGACGGCCCAGAGGCGCTGCGCGGTGGCGGGGTCGAGAGCCCGTTCCTTGACGCCGTGCGGGTGGTCGGCCATGGCGGCGTCGTCGGGCACGGTGTACGCCTCCCGGGCGTCGTCGAGGTAGTGCCCGCCCGTGCGGGCGAACTGCGGCGCGACCGCGGCGACGACGGTGGTCGCGGCGCCCTGCCCGATCGTCCTGTAGCCGAAGACGCCTGCGGCTTCGGCCGCGTCGAGGGACCGCCTCTGCGCCGGGGTGAAGTTCCGCTGCAACCCGGTCACGATCCCACCGGGGTTCACCGCGTTCGCGAAGATCCCGTCGGCGGCTCGTCGGCTGATGGCGTCCGCGACTGCTCGACCGGCGGCCGCGTTCCGGACGGCGAGGGTCACCTCGGCGCCGGAGGCCGCGAGGGCGCGGGCCGTTTCGGCGCCGATTCCCGAGGACGCGCCGGTCACGTCGAACGCCGGCACCGCGAGCCGCCGGGACGCGGTGCTCGAATCGGCGCTGCTCACCTTCGCCCGCCACGGCTACCGCAAGACCTCCATGGAGGAGGTGGCGCGAACGGCCCGGATCTCCCGGCCGGGCCTGTACTTCTTGTTCGAGTTCGAGGAAACGCTGTTCCGGGCCGCGTTCACCCGGGCACTGGAACAGGACCTCGCCGCGGCCGAGGCGTTCCTCGCCGCCACCGATCGGCCGCTGCGCGAGCGCCTGGCCGGAGCCTTCGACCGTTGGGCCGGGACGTCACGAACGTCATCGAGCAGAACCCGGACCTGCTCGGTGGGATTGTCGAAACCGCGCCGCTCCGCTTCGCGGACCTCCTCACCGACGCGATCGCCGAGACCGTGGAGCGGGCGTCCGCGATCCGGATCGCGCAAACGCTGATCAGCGTCTCGATCACCCCTCGCCGACCAATTGCGGGACACCCCTCAGCAGCTCTTGCCGACGTTGTTCTCGTACTCGTACGCGCACCTCGGCAGGGCGTTGTCGTCACCCACGTTGTCCACGGTCAGGATGCCCACCGGCCGGGTCGCGCCGGTCGCGGAGGTGGTGAAGTCGATGGTGCCGGTGGCGCCCTGGTAGTCCTTGAACCCGCGCATCTCGTGCGCGATGGCGCCCCGGTTGGGCGAGTACGGCGGCTGGGTGGTCGACGGGACGTCGAGCGGGTCCGGTACGCGGCGGCGCTGTTGGTTGAGTTCGACGGCGTGGACGAACAGGCCCGCCGCGTCGTAGGCCAGGCCGACGCGTTCGCCCGGCCACGGCCTGCCGGAGCGCTTGTCCTCGGGCAGCTTGCGGTAGCCCTCGCAGAACGCGGTCAGCGCCTGGTCGTCCGCTTCGCCCGTTCCACCCGGGCGGCACTTGCCCTCGGCGAGCACGACCCTCGGGGCCAGGGACACGAAGGAGGCGGGTCGGCCCGCGAGGTTGATGTCCTGGCGCACGCTCTGCTGGGCCATGAACCGGGACACGGTGTCGTCACCGACGACGATCGGCTGTTCCTGGCCCGGTTTGCCGCAGGTGGTGACGACCTTGATCAGGAAGTTGCGGAAGTCGTTCTCCCGCCCGGCGTAGAACAGCATGGTGTCCGCGCCGCAGGCGGGCACGATCTCGCCGACCTGGTCGCCCCAACTGCTCGGCGTGGAGAAGATCCCCCGCTCCCGCAACGCGTTCGCGCTCTCCTCGACCAGGGTGCGCAGGTAGTTGTCGCTCAGGTCCGGGTGGTACACCATGACCCGGCGGACGCCCAGGGTCGCGGCGTACCCGGCGACGGCGCGGGCCTGCGTGCCGTTGGGGGGCACGAGCTGGAAGTACAGCGGTGACAGCGACGGCAGGACCGTGCCGGTCAGCGTGGTGGCCACGACCGGCACGCCGTGGTCGCCCAGTGCCCCCAGCGCGCTCTCGGTGGCGTCGGTGGTGAGGCCCAGGTTGACCACGCCGAGCACCGACGGGTCGTCGTCGATCATCGGCAGCAGCAGGTCGTCGACCACCCTGCGGGCGGTGCGCATCCCCTCGCCGCCGTTGGCGACCACGATCCGCAGCAGCGGGCGGTCGTAGTTCTCCACGTTCAGCGCCCGCTGCTGGATGTGCAGCCCCTCCAGTTCCTCGGCGATGGACGCGTCGGTGCCGGGGGACTCCTCCGCGTGCGTCAGGTCGCCGAAGTAGACCAGGCTGACCAGCGGCCTGCCGCTCACCTCGTGCAGGTCCTCGGCGACCCGGTTGGAGGCGAAGACGTCGCGCTGGGCCCGTTTCAGCCGCTCGTCGGTGCCGAAGACCTGGCTGGCGTCGTCGCTGTAGCCGACGCACTCGTCCAGGTCGTCCATCCAGCGCACCGCGACCCCGTCGCCGATCGACAGCGGCAGGCAGTCGTTGCGGTAGCGCTGGGCGGCGGGCAGGCCGACGGTGCTCACCAGCGCGGCCACCACCAGCGCGAAGGTCAGCACCAGCGCCCACGGCCGGGCCAGCACGGGCGGCCTGGGCGACTGGTGGCCGTCCCAGGTCCGCCAGGCCGCGTCGTCGGCGTCGCTGGGGCCGTCGCCGCCGGGGTCGGGGATGGACAGGAACAGGAAGCGGGCGTCGGCGCTGAGCTTCTGCCTGCCCACCGGGAGCCCGTTCTCCCACGCCTCCAGCGCGGCCCCGGCCTCCTGCGCGCGCCACGGCGCCTCACCCGGGCGCAGGTCGTCCGGTTTGCGCTGGGCGGTCGCGACCACCAGCAGCGGGTCGTGCTCGGTGGACTCGTTGCGCACGTCGTTGATCAGGCGCAGCAGCTTCCAGCCGCCGTTGCCCTGGGTGAGGCCGTCCAGCAGCACCACGACGTAGGAGGTGTGCCGCCACCGGCGCGGTCGCAGCCGCCTCGGCCGGAACTCGGCGCGCAGGTCCTGCAGGAACGCGTGCACCAGCAGCTTCTCGACCTGGGTGGCGCTCTCCCGGCCGCGCCGGTCGTCGGCGAGCCGGTCGGCGAAGTCGACGAACCGGGTGGAGTGGCCGGGCATCATGAACGGCTGCCGCATCAGCCACCGGGGCTCGCCGAAGGTCCGCCACAGGCCGAACCGGGCCAGTCGCAGCAGGTCCGGCACCAGCGTCAGCAGCCGCAGCCAGATCGAGTCGCCCCCGGTCTCGGGGGACAGCGCCGCCGGTCTGCCCTTGGTGTGCCACTCGCGCAGGGCCTGCACCGTCGGGAACGTCTCGTCGCGCTGCACCGCCTTGCCCGCCGAGCGCCGCGTCAGCCAGTCGACGAGGTGGTAGTGGCGGAAGCGGGCCCGCCGCGTGGAACCGTAGACCGGCAGGCGCAGGCCCTGGCGCAGTTGCTCGAGCAGCGGCAGCACCGGCTGCCGGTCGCCCGGCTCGTCCGGTTGCTCCGAGCCCTTCTCCGCGACCACCCTCGCGAACGGCGGTTTCCGGGTTCGACCGGACATGCCCTCGGCCAGCCCGTCGAGCACGTCCGCGCCGGACGGGCCGACCAGGCACACCAGCGGCAGCGGCCGGTCGCCGCGCAGGTCGCTGTTCTTCGGCCCCAGCCACCTGGGGCGCTCCACCAGGCCGATGAGCAGCCCGACCAGGTTCGACAGCCCCCGAAACCGTCGGCGGGCGGGTACCCGGGGCGCCGCGTCCGTCGTCATCCGGACATTATGTGGCACCGCGCCCGCCAGGATGAGGCTTTGACAACTTGTGTCCAGCCCGCGCGGCGTGGTGCCTCAGACCCGGTTGCCGGAGCTGTCGACGACCACGGTGTCGACGCCCGCCGCCAGGAAGGGCGCCAGGGCGTCCGGGTCGGCGGTGACGCCGTCCGCGCCGAGGAAGGCGCGGTCGAAGGTCATCCGGTCCAGGGCTGCCTCGGTCAGCGGCCCCACGAAGCCCTGCGACACGTGCCGCGGGGTGCCGCCGAGGCACTGCACGTGGATCTGCTCGACGTCGGCGAGGGCCTGCAACGCGGTGAGGCCCGTGGTGGCGACCGTCAGCGGGGAGGTGGTGCGCAGCTCCAGCGCCAGGGCGCCGGTGGTGGAGCCCGCGTCGAGCACCACGTTCTCCCCGGGGCGGACCTGGGCGGCGGCCCAGCGGGCGATGGCCTGCATCTGCGCGTAGGCGTCGCCGATGCGCTGGCGCAGGGTGGTCTCCGGGTGCGGGTCCAGCGCGATCGCCCCGCCGTAGGTGCGCGCCAGCCTGCCGTCGGCGGTGAGCTGGGCCAGGTCGCGGCGGATGGTCGACGCGGTCACCGCGAACTCGGCGGCCAGTTCCTCCACCGACGTCAGTGCGCCGGTCGACGCCAGGCGCACGATCTGCTCCCGGCGCCACCGCGACCCCTGGCGCTGGCCATCGCTCGACACGGTCGGTCCCCTCAGCTCGTCGCCGCCGGGCTCGGCGACATCCGCGCCGCCTGGCGCAGTGCCTCGATCATGCTCCGCACGTCAACCTCGCCGGTGCCCGCGATGTCGAAGGCGGTGCCGTGGTCGACCGACGTGCGGATCACCGGCAGGCCCACGGTGATGTTGACCCCGGCCTCGATGCCCAGGACCTTCACCGGCCCGTGCCCCTGGTCGTGGTACATGGCCACGACCAGGTCGTAGTCACCGCGACCGGCGACGAAGAACGCGGTGTCGGCGGGCAGCGGGCCGTGCACGTCGATGCCGTCGGCGCGCAGCACCTCCAGCGCGGGGACGATCTTCTCCTCCTCGCCGTACCCGAACAGCCCGTTCTCCCCGGCGTGCGGGTTGATGCCGCAGACGCCGATGCGCGGCTCGTCCACCCCGGCTCGGCGCAGCGCCTCGTGCCCGCGGCGCACCGTGCGCTCCACCAGGCCCGGCTCGATCCGACGGATGGCGTCGAGCAGGCCGATGTGGGTGGTCACGTGGATGACCCGCACCTTCGGCGTGCTCAGCATCATCGACACCTCGTCGACGCCGCAGAAGTGCGCCAGCAGCTCGGTGTGCCCGGGGTAGCGGTGGCTCGCGGCGTGCAGGGCCTCCTTGTTCAGCGGCGCGGTGCAGATGCCCTGGACCTCCCCGGCCAGCGCCAGCTCGGCGGCCACCCGGACGTACTCGTAGGCGGCGTGCCCGGCCACGGCCGACAGCTCGCCCCACGGCAGGTCGGCGGGCAGCAGCCCGACGTCGAGGACGTTGATCCGACCCGGGGTGAACTCGGCGTCGGCGACCCGCTCGACCACGACGAGGTCGGGCTCCAGGCCCAGCACCCCCGCCGCCGCGCGCAGCCGGGCCGCGTCGCCGATCACGACCGGGCGGCAGTCCGGCCGCGGCTCGACCAGCGCGCCGACGACGACCTCGGGGCCGACCCCGGCGCCGTCGCCCATGGTCGCGGCGATCAGCGGGGTGGTGGAGCTGCTCATGGGTGGCGTGCCTTCCGTCGGGTGGGCGCCGCCGCGCAGCGCGGCGGCGATCTCGATCAGCGATCCCGGGCCGCCGAAGCTGCCCGGGCGGGTGACGACGTGCCTGCCGCCGTCCGCGCGGCTGCGCACCGCGCCGTGGTGCACGGAGTCGAGCGGGGTCAGGGTGCGGACCCCGAGCGCGTCGAGCACCCGGCGGGCCGTCTCCCCGCCGGTCAGCGCCAGTGGTGGGTCCGACGACCCGGGCGACGAGCCGCGCGAGCGCGGCGGACACCAGTCGGGCCTGCTCGGGCCGCACGGGAGCGTCCCGGGCGGGTCGCAGCACGACCGGCCCCGCCTCCAGCGCCGCCGCGACGGCGCGGGCTGCTTCGGGGTCGTCGGCGAGCAGCACCGTGACCGGCACCGCGCACTCGGTGACCCCGGTGGCGACCAGCGCCCGCACCTGCGCGTCGGCGGTCGCCTCCGCGGTGCCCACCACGACGAGCGGGTGGACGTCGGTGGTGGGGTGGCTGTCGGTGCGCGTTCCGCGCAGCAGGGTGCGGCCGAGGGCGGCGGCGAGGCCGCCGGAGCCCGCGAGGGCCACCCGCGGTGGTGCGGCGGCCACGACGGCGTCCAGGTCGGCGTCGGTTTCCGCGTCGCAGACGGGGATCTTCGCCGCGTCGAGGACGAGTACCTGGAGTTCGCCCGCGCCACCGGCCTGTCCACAATGGTCTACAACCCGCTCGGCGGCGGCCTGCTCACCGGCAGGCACACCTTCACCGAGGACACCACCACCGGCCGCTTCGGCGACTCCCGCCTCGCGGCGATGTACCGCGAGCGCTACTGGAACGCCGACCTGTTCGCCGCCGTCGAGCGGCTGACCGCGATCGCCGCCGGGGCGGGCATCCCCCTCACCGAACTGGCGCTGCGGTGGCTCGCGGGCTCCCCCGACGTGCACGCGCTGCTGCTCGGCGGCTCGAAGGTCGAACACCTGCGCCAGAACGTCGAGGCCGCGGCCCGGGGTCCGCTGCCCGATGATGTGCTGACCGCCTGCGCGGAGGTCGGCGCGGCCCTGCGCGGCCCGATGCCCGCCCACAACCGCTGACCCCGCCCGGCCTGGCCGACATCGCCGAGATCTGCGCCACCCCCGGCCTCGACGGCGTCTACGTCGGCCCGTCCGACCTCCGCATCGCCGTGGGCGGCGCCTTCCCCGGCGACCCGGCCGTGGCCGAGCAGTTCGAGGCGGCCCTGACGACCATCCGCGAAACCGCCGCGAACACGGGCATCGCGGCGGGCATCCACACCTCCGCTGGCGAGGACGCCGCCCGCCGCCTGGGTGACGGTTACACCTTCGCCACGGTCGCCTCCGACCTCACCCACCTGGAGCAGATCGTGGCCGCCCACCTGGCGGCAGCCCGCGCCTGACGCCGGGCGCGGCCCCCGGTCCCGGTGGAACCCGAGGACGGGTGCGGTCCCGACGGGCCCGGTGGCGGTGCCGCCTCGACATACCTCCGTCAGTACGCTTGGCTGGGACGTCGGAGGCCCCTCGGGTTGTGGTGTCCGGGCCGAACCGCCACCGCCCACGGAGGTCCGCGACATGGTGCCTGCCAGTTCCGATGACGTGTGGAGAGCGGCGCGGCAGGGGTTCGGTCGGGTCCTCAGGTCGCTGCGCGTCGAGGCGAACCTGAAGCAGGGCTCGGTTTCCGCGGCGATCTCCGCCTCCGATTCCGCCTTGTCGGACCTGGAACGCGGTGTGGGAGCCCGGCCGCCCAGGAGGGACGTGGTGCGGCACTACGTCGACCACTGCCTCGGTGCCATCGCGGCCGACGAGGCCGTCCTGCGGGAACGGCGCAGGGCGGTGTGGGCCGCGTTCGCGCAGCTCGAGGCACTCCACGAGCAGCTCGGTGACATCGCGGGACCCGAGCACGCACCACCGGGGGGAGCGCCGAGCACGCTCCGACGGGACGTGCACGCCTTCACCGGCCGGGTGGACGAGTTGGCCCTGCTCGTCGAGACCGCCGAGCAGGTGGACACCGCCTCGCACCGCGTCATCGCCGTGCACGCGGTCGACGGGATGCCCGGGGTCGGCAAGACCGCCTTCGCGGTCCACGCCGCGCACCTGCTCGCCGACCGGTTTCCCGACGGGCAGGTGTTCCTCGACCTGCACGGCCACAGCCCCGGTCGAGCGCCGGTCGACCCGCGCGACGCGCTGGCTTCGCTGCTGGCCGCCCTCGGGGTCAACCCGCTCGACCTGCCCGAGGGTGTCGAGGCGCGGGCCGAACTCTGGCGCAAGGTCCTCAGCGGGAAGAGGGTTCTGCTGGTCCTCGACAACGTGGCGGACCACGCGCAGGTGGAGGCGCTGCTGCCGGGTGAGGGGCGCTGCCTGGTGCTGGTGACCAGCAGGCGCAGGCTCGTCGAGCTGGACGTGGTGTCGATCGACCTGGCCCCCCTCAGCGCCGACGAGGCGGAGCGGATGTTCCAGGACCTGGCCGCGCGCCCGGTGTCGGAACCGCGGGCGCTGGGGGAGCTCGTGCGGCTGTGCGGTCGGCTGCCGCTCGCCCTCGCGATCCTGGCGGCCCGCTTCCGGAACCGGAAAGCGCTGAGCGTCGCCCGGCTGGTCGAGGAACTCACCGACGCCGGGAATCGGCTGCCCGCCCTCCGGTCGGGGGACCGCGCGGTCGCCGCGGCGTTCGACCTGTCGTACCGCGACCTGCCACCCCGGCGGCAGCGGTTCTTCCGCCTGCTCGGCCTGCACCCCGGCGAGGGCATCGAGCGCTTCGCGGCCGCGGCGGTGTGCGGGATCGACCCCGACGAAGCCGAGGCCCATCTCGACGCCCTCCACCACGAGCACCTGGTGGACGAGATCCTCCTCGGCAGGTTCCGGATGCACGACCTCATCGCCGAGTACGCCCGCGCGCTGGTCGGACTCGACGATCCGGACCCCACCGCGGCGGCGCTGGCCTCTCTGCTCGACTTCTACGAGCAGGCGGCGGGCATCGCGGGCGACCTGCTGGCGCGCGGTTCGCGCGATGACGAGACCGACACCGGGGCCGCGAGCCGACTCCCCCGGTTCGCTGATGCCGCCCAGGCCATGGACTGGACCGACGAGGAGCGGGCGAACCTGCTGATCTGCCTGGACTGGGCGGAGGAACCGGAGCGGGTCGTCGGCTTCGCACTCGCTCTCGCGCCGTACCTGAGGCGCACCGGCCCCTGGGACCTGGTGCTGCGGGTGCACCACCGCGCGGTCGGGGCAGCGCGTGCGCTCGGTGTCCCCGAGGTGGAGGGGCGCACACTGCTCGAACTCGGCAAGACGGAGTTCTACGCCGACAACTACGAGCGGGCGCAGGTCGTGCTGCGCGGCGCGGTCAAGATCTTCACCGAGCTCGGCGACCACAGCCGGGTGGCGCGTGCGCTGATGAGCCTGGGGCAGACCTGGATGCAGACCGGGGACTACTCCGACGCCGAGGAGGCGTACTCGCAGGCGCTCGCAGCGCACGAGCAGGCTGGGGACGTTCGTGGGGTCGCCGCCGTCCTGGTGGAACTCGGCACGCTGCACTACTACCAGGACGAGTACGCGGAAGCGGTCGACACCAACAACCGGGCACTGCGGATCTACGAGGAGCTCGGCGATCACCCGGGTCAGGCGACCGCGCTCAAGGGCCTCACCCACGCTTTCCTGTTCAGCGACGACTACGAGCGCGCCCACGACGCGGCGACGAAGGCCCAGCTTCTCTTCCGAGACCTGCGCATGCGCTTGGGGGAGGCGCAGGTGCTGTCGCTGTTGGGCAGCATCGACGTCGCCCGTGGCCGCTTCGCCGAGGCTCGCGACAGCCTCGAGGCCGCCGTGCGGGCCTACGACGGGCTGGGCGACCGCGCGGGTGTCGCCATGGCCATGATCGAGCTGGGGATCGCCCTGCGCCACCTGGGTGAGTTCCCGCGGGCCGAGGAAACCCTGCGCGCGGCGCTGGCGCTGTACGAAGAGCTCGGCGAGCCCGCGGGGAAGGCCGCGGTGCGCAGGGAACTCGCCGAACTGCTGACGGCCTCGGGCAAGCTGCCGGGTGCGCTGGCGCTCCTCGACGAGGCGGAGGCGCTCTACCAGAAGCTCGACGACCGGTACGGCAAGGCCGCGACGTCCAGCGCGTACGGTGCCTGGCACCTGGCCTCGGGTGATCCGGGTGCCGCGCGGAGCAGGTACGCCGAGGCGCTGCGCTTGGCCAGGGACATCGCGGGACCGGCGGAGGAGGCATCGGCGCTGGCGGGAATGGCCCGCGTTGCCAGGGCGCTGGGCGAGCACGAGGCGGCGGACCGGGCCTTCCGGGAGGCCGTGGCGATCCACCGGCGCATCGGCTCGGGCAAGGCCGCTGGACTCGCCGCTGAGGCGGGGCTGGAATGACGGGGGTGCCCACCGGGCCCGTGCCGGGTGGGTGGCGCGCGAGGATCACCTCCACCCTCGTACGCGTGGAGGGGGTTGCCAGGTGGACGACACGACCGGCGGGGACCCGTGGCGGGCGCGACTGGCCGAGTTCGGTGCCCGGCTGCGGGACCTGCGCAAGCGGGCAGGCCTGACGCTGGAGTCCCTGGCCCCGGACATCGCGAGCAGCAAGAGCACGCTCTCGACGCTCGAACGCGGTGGGGGCGCGGTGGTGCCCGACCGTGGGCTCGTCGAGTCGTACGTGCGGCGTTGCCTCGCGGCGTGGGACGTGGACGAGGTCATCCGGGCGGCCACCGGAGAGGACCTGCTCTCCCACCACGATCAGCTGGTCGCACTGCACGACCGCGTCCGCCCGGAGCCGCGCCGAGCGCGCGCCGGGGGCGGGGAACCGGGTGGCCGGGCTCGTGTCGAGCGGGTGGTGCTGCAGGGTGCGGTGCTCATCGAGCGCCCGGCGGGTGACGCGGCGCTCGACTTCAGCCGTTCGCCGTTCGACGTCGAACGCGTGCCCGGCCCGGTGCCCGCCCTGTCCGTGGAACAGGCCAGGGCCAGGCCGTCGCGGCTGCTGCAACCCAGGTTCGCCGTCGTCCCGTTCACCGGTCGAGACGCCGAACAGGTGGCGTTGGGGAGGTGGTTGGCGGAACCCGAGCACACATCGGTCCGCCTGCTGCACGCCGCGGGCGGGCAGGGCAAGACCCGGTTGGCGGACCGGGTGGCCGCCGAACACCGCGGCGGGCAGTGGGCGGTGTGGCAGGTCCGGCACAGCCCGGCGGCGGTGGACTCCGGGAACGACCCGGAAGCCACCGAGGGCGCTGTCCCCCTGGCCCCGGGGGCGGACGTGCTGGCCGTGGTCGACTACGCCGACCGGTGGCCCTCCGACGACCTGATCACGTTGGTGCGCACCCTGCAGCAGTTGGCCCGCCGTCGGGGCACCCGAGCCAGGGTGCTCCTGCTGGGCCGGACGGCGAAGAACTGGTGGCCCGCCGTGGTCGGGCGACTCGACACCGCGTACGGCCTCGACGCCACCGGGCAGTGGCCGCTGGCCTCCCTCACGGAAGAGCCCGCCGCCCGGCTGTCGATGTTCCGCCTGGCCGCAGGCCACTTCGCCGCGCAGCTCGGGGTCGACGCCGATCCGGCCGAGGTGCCGCTGCCGGTCGACCTGGACCGCGACGGGTACGCCCAGGTCCTGGCGGTGCAGATGGCGGCCTTGGCCGCGGTCGACGCGCGGCACCGCGACGTCGCGGTGCCACTGGACCTGGTGTCCGTGGCCGACTACCTGCTGTGCCGCGAGTACGCCACCTGGGACGCGTTGTACTCCGCCCGCGGTGGCTTCACCCGCCCGCCGGTGATGAGCAGGCTCGCCTACGTCGCGACCCTGGCTGGTGCGTTGCCGCGCCCGCACGCCCGCCTGGCGCTGCGCCGCACCGACCTGGCCGACTCGGCGAGCACGGCGGACCACCTCATCGACGATCACCTCGCGTGCTACCCGTCCGCCGATCCGCGCACGGTGTTCGAACCCCTGCACCCGGACCGGCTCGGCGAGGACCTCGTCGCGCTCACCACCCCCGGTCACCCCCACGCACAGCTCAACTGGCAGGTCGACGACTGGGCCACGGCCGCCACCACCGCGGGCGCGGGCACCCGCGTCGTGTCCGCGGCGGAGGCGCTGACCACCGACCTGCTCCCGGACCCGGCGATGGCGCGGAGTTGGGCCCCCGCCGCGTTGACGGTCCTCGCCGAGGCCGCGCACCGCTACCCGCACCTCTCGACCGGCTTGCTCAACCCGCTCCTGCTGGCCAACCCGCACCTGCTCCTCGTCGCGGGGGGCGCCGCGGCGACGCGGCTGACCGACCTGCCCGACCTCGATCCCGCCGTGCTCGAAGCCGTCGAACCGGTGCTCCCGCAGACCCGCGACGTGACCACGGACGTGGCCGCGGCGGCGGTCGCTCGGCGACTGGCCGAGCACCGCTTGGCGACGGAGGCGGACCCGGTCCGGCGCGCCGCGGTGCACGGCGACCTCGCGATGCGGTTGGACCGGGCCGGGCAGTACGAGGAGGCCTTGGCCAACGCCGCGCTCGCCGTCGGGGAGGCTCGCCGGGCCACCGCGCGGGACCCGGTCCACCGCCGACGACTCGCGTCGTGGTTGAACACCCTGAGCCTGCAGTCGGCGAGGGCGGGCAGGCGGAGCGAGGCGTTGGCGCACGCGCGCGAGGCGGTCGACCTCCGCCGGGCGCTCGGGCCCGGAACCACCGAACCGGATCTGCCCGGTCTGGCCAACGCGCTGAACAGCCTGGCCAAAGCCCTCGCCGAACTCGGGTCGCACGCCGAGGCGCTCCAGTACGCGGAGGAGGCCGCCGATGTGCTCCGGGCGCTGGTGACCGCGGGCGCGCCCACCGCCCGGGAGGCTCTCGCGCAGGTGCTGCACAACATCGCCGCCTCCCGATCGGACCTCGGTGCGGACGACGAGGCGCTCGTCGCCGCGGCGGAGTCGGTGGGCATCTACCGCGAACTGGCCGCGGCCGATCCGGCTGCCCACCTGCCGGATCTGGCTGACGCGCTGCAGAACCTGCCCGCGTACCTGAGCTCCGACCCGGGGCGGGCACGCGATGCGCTCGCCGCGGCCGAGGAGTCCGTCCGGCTCTACCGCGAATTGGTCGAAACCAATTCCGCTCCGTTCCTGGCCCAGCTCGCGGGGGCGCTGCACAACCTCTCCGTCACCTGCTCGGCACTCGGGGAGCGGCGGGAGGCGGCGGGGTACGCCGACGAGGCGGTCACGACCTACCGGGACTTGGCCGAGACCGACCCCGACGCCCACCAACCCGACCTGGCGCTGACGCTGCACCACCAGGCCAAGACGCTGGCGGACAACGGGCAACGGGATCTCGCGGTGGACGTGGCCGCGGAGGCTGTGACCCACTACCGGCACCTCGCCGCCATCGACCCCCGACCGTTCGAGCCCAACCTCGCGATGGCTCTCTACAACCAGGCGTCGTTCCTGTCCGAGGCGGGCAGACCGCAGGAGGCGGTGGCTCCGGCGGAGGAGTCCGTGACCCGCTACCGCGGGGTGGAAGAGGTCGAGGGCGACCTCCACGCGGCGAACACCGCCGACGCGCTGCACAACCTCGCGTTCATCCTGGGTGAGGTCGGCCGTGCGGACGAAGCGCTGGCCCGTGCTGAGGAGGCCTGGTCGCGCTTGCGGCTGCTGTCCGAGGAGGACGACTCGTACGCGGCGCACACGGCGGTGTCGTGCGGCACGGTGGGCCGACTGCTGGCGGGGCTGGGCCGTCACGGGGAGGCCGTCGAGCTGGGTGGGCTGGCGGTGGCGGGGTTGCGCGCCGCAACAGCCGAGGAACCCGGTTGGGAACCGTACCTCTCCGGCGCGCTGACCACGCTGGCCCTGGGGTTGTCCGGGCTCGGTCGTGCCACCGAGGCGCGGACAGCCGCGCGGGAAGCGGTGGACATCGTGCGGCGGGTCGGGCGCGAGGCACCGGAACTGGTGACCGACCACATGCTCGTGGCCGAGCGGGTGCTGGCCGACCTCACCGGATGAACCTTCGTCACGTGCGAGGGCCGCGCACCGCGGAAGCCAACTAAGCTGGGGGGTTCTGAGCAGGAGGTGTGCCGTGGACCGGTCGGGTCTCCGCGTGGTCAACGAGCTGTCGCACCCGGTCGGCGGATCGGTGCTCCAGGCCGGTTCCGTGCACGGGGGCATCCACGTGCACCAACGGCAGTCCGCGCCGGTCGTGGTCCCGCGTCAACTCCCTGCGGCCCCGGCGCACTTCACCGGCAGGGGTGACGAGGTGCGGGAGCTGTCGACCGCGCTCGCGGACGATTCCCACCGGGGTGGACCCGCCCTGGCAGTCGTTACCGGCTTCGGTGGTGTGGGCAAGACCGCGTTGGCGCTGCACTGGTTGCTCGGCGAGTCGGACCGGTTCCCCGACGGGCAGTTGTACGTGGACCTGTCGGCGCACGGCCCGCTCGGCGCCACCGCGCCCGTCGACGTGCTCGGTGGGTTGTTGCGCGGCTTGGGTGTGCCGACCGCGGACCTCCCACCCGGCATCGAGCAGCGGTCGGCGCTCTACCGCTCGCTGACCGCGGTCAAGGCGCTCGTGGTGCTGCTCGACGACGCCGCTTCCACCGCGCAGGTCCGGCCGCTGCTGCCCGCCTCCCGGCACAGCGCGGTGCTGGTGACGAGCAGGCGCAGGCTCGGCGGCCTGGTCGCCGACGGGGCCCGGGTGGTCCAGCTCGGAGCCTTGGCGCCGGACGCGGCGGTGGAGCTGCTGCGGCGCGCCGTCCGCCCGGAGCGGGTGGCGGCTGAGCCGGAGTCCGCGCGGGAGGTCGCCGTGCTCTGCGGTGGCGTACCGATCGCCCTGCACGTCGTCGCGGCCCGCTTGGCCAGCAGACCGCACTCGCGGTTCGCGAACCTGGCGGTCGAACTCGGGGACGAGCGCCGTCGCCTGGGGGCGCTCGCCGCCGAAGACGACCTCCTCTCGGTCGCGGCGTGCTTCGACCTGTCCTACCGCTGGCTCCCCCCGGCGGCGGCGAGGCTCTACAGGTTGCTCGGGCTCTACCCCGGCACCGAGTTCGACCGCGACGTGGTCGCGGCCCTCACCGGTTCGCCGGACGCGGACGGGCTCCTCGACGCACTGGTCGACGCGAACGTGGTGTCCGACCTGCCGTACGACCGCTACCGATTCCACGACCTGCTGCGCCTGCACGCCCGGCGGTGCGCGGAGCGGGACGAGGTGGAGTCGGAGAGGTCCCGCGCCCTGCGGTCGGTGGTGTCCCGGTTCCTCGACCGGGCCGTGGCAGCCGATCGCGTGGTCACCCCGTTGCGACCGCACCTCGGTGAGCGGTACGGCGCACCCGGTGCGGCGCGGTTCGACACCCCCGCCTCCGCCCTGGACTGGCTCGAGCGGGAGGTGCCGAACCTGGTGGCGTGCGCGGAGGCCGCGTTCGCCCGGGGGTGGGACGACCTGGTCTGGCAACTCCACGAAGCGCTCTGGGGGTTGTTCCTGCACCGCGGCCACCACGGGGAGTGGGAGAGGACGGGCACCCTCGCGATCGAGTCCGCGACTCGGTGCGGCAACCGCGCCGCCGAGGTGCGGAGCCTCCTGCAGACCGCCGCCGTCCGCACGCGCACCGGCGCCTTGGACGAGGCCGTGGCGCTGTACCGCAGGGCCTTCGACCTGGCCGGTTCGACGGGCGACTGGCAGGGGCAGGCGACGGCGTTGGAGGGGCTCGGGAGTTCCGCGCACCGCGGTGGTCGGACGTCGGAGGCGGTGGATCTCTACCGCCGCTCCCTGGCCCTCAGCGAAGAGCACGGTCAGCAACGCGGCGTCGCGCTGCTGCTGTGCTACCTGGGGTACGCCTTGGTCGACCAGGGTGAGCACAGCGCCGCCATCGACCACTTCCGGCGATCGGCGCGGATCGCGGCGACCCTGGCTGATCGCCACTGCCACGCCCAAGCCCTCGTCGGGCTCGGTGCCGCACACGCCGCGCAGGGTGCTGTCGGGAAGGCCGTGGTCGAGATGGAGGAGGGGCTGGCGTCGCTCCCGGCCGCCGAGTCGCTCGTGCTGCGGGTCCACGTCCTGGAGAAGCTGGCCGAGGTCAAGGTCGGCGCAGGCGACCTCTCCGGTGCCAGGGAGCACTGGCAGGAGGCGCTGGAGTCCTACACCGCGTTGGGCGACCCGAAGGCCGAGCACATCCGCGCCCGGCTGGACGCCCTGGATGACGAACCCCCGGCGCACCGGGCCGGGTGAGCGTCCGCGAACGCGGCTTCGCGTCCGACGGCCGCCCACCCGCCCGGCGGTCCCGGTCACCTGATCGGCCTCGGCCTCGGCGCAGGGGAGACGGGTACGCCGTGGGTCGGCTCGGACAGCCCCATGAGCCCGTAGAAGGTGCGCCGCAGGATGCCCAGCGCCGCACCGGGACGGGTGGTGATCAGTCCGACCACCTCGGGGTCGGGCTCGTTCGCCCGCACGGCCGGCGCCCGCTCGACCTGCGCCTGCAGCGAGCGGTCGAGCCGCAGCGGGGATGCGACGCGGGACACGACGTCCGCCGTGCTGCCCGGTCGCACGTCGACCAGCGAACCGGTGTTCATCAAGGTCGGCACCCCGATGGCCGCCGCGTACTGGAGCACCGAGCCGTGGTCGCCGACCACGACATCAGCGGCAGCGAGCGCTGCCCGCCACCCCTCCTCCGGCGGCAGCACCACCAACCCCCGAGCTCGTGCCGCCGCCAACCAGGCCAGCACCTGTCGGCGGCCGTACCCGCGCCAGATGAACGGGTGCAGCACGGCCACCACCAGGTAGTCCTCAGTGGGCAGTGCCTCGACCAGCCGGGAGAACACCAGCGGGTCGTTGCCGAACAGCGAGTGCTCCGACCAGGACGTCGTGGCCACCACCACGCGCTGACCCGGTCGAGCGCCGAGCGCGTTCCGGTAGGCGCCGCGGTACGGCACCCCCGCGAGGATGCGGTCGAACGACGGGTCGCCCGCGACGATCGACCGCGGGATCGCCTCCGGGCAAGAGCGCGCCAGCGCGACCACCTCGTCGTCGGTCGCCAGTGCCAGCGCGGCCGGGATGACCCGGTCACCGCGCATCAGCTCTCCCGGGTGCAGGCCGTGCCCGCCGGAGCCGCCGTCGTGCCCGACCCGGGACCGCAGGCTCCCCGCGCCGTGGGGCATCAGGACCACCGGCCCGTCCAGTTCCGCGATCCCCCAGTTGCAGGCGGCGATCACCAGGTCGAAGCGCGTCCGCACCGCCTGGGTCCAGGGGATGACCAGACCACCGAGTGCGCGCACGCGCTCCTCGACCCCGTACCACCGGTACCCGGTGTCGGGAACGCCCAGCACCACCTGGACGCGGAAGTCGCTCTCCAGCGCGGGGATGACGTCCAGGATGCGGTTCACGGCCTGGTCGTGGGGACAGGGGGCGAAGACCCTCTTGATGCCCGGGCGGGACAGCCACAGCTCAGCCACGGGATCGCCCGTCGTGATCACGCGCCTGTGCTCGGTCGTTTGATCGGTACGGGTGGGGATGTCGGGTGTCGACAACTCGATGCTCCTCCGGTCGGGCTGCGCGAACCGGCTGGGAGCCGCCGCAGCGTGAACGGGAACATCGTGCGGCGGTATGACCCCTCCACCTCGGAACTCCGGAATCCCGGTGCTGAGGAGCGCATCGTGCCTGGTGGGGGCGTTGAGTGTCGTTTCCGGAGCCGGAATTCCGGACCCACCCGCACCCTGCTCGTGCCGGTCCGCGCCCTCCCGCCCCTGACCTAGGACCGCTTGCGGGGCTTCCCGCGCTTGCCCGCCTGGTTGCCGCCGCGGTGCTTCGCCGTGCCGGTGGGTTTGGGCTTGGCGGGCTTGCGGGGGGTGCTGTCCGGGCGCTTGGGTTCCGGTGGTGTCGGCGTGCGGCCCCGGGTGCTGTTGCCGGTGCGGCCGCGGATGATGCCGATGAACTCCTCCACCGCGTCGGTCGTCTCGTCCTCCGGCCAGGACAGGGCGACCCGGGATTCCGGGGCGTCGGTCAGGGGGCGGTAGGTGAGGTCCTTGCGGTGGTGCAGCCGGGCCAGGGATTGGGGGACTACGAGCAGGCCCACGCCCGCCGCGACCAGTTCGATCGCGTCCCCGGTGGTGGCCGGGCGCTCGAAGGCTTCCTCGCCCGGGGGGCGGTCCCAGTCGAGGGTGTCGTCCAGGGGGTGCAGGACGACGCTGTCGGTCAGGTCCTCGGTGGACGCCTCGTCCGTTGCGGCCAGGAGGTGGTCCTTGGGGAACACCACGACCGTCGTCTCCGTGTAGAGGGGGATGGCGTGCAGGCCGGTGCGGTCGATCGGCAGCCGCAGCAGGGCCGCGTCGGCGGCGCGGTCGCGGATCAG
Source organism: Actinokineospora spheciospongiae (assembly GCF_000564855.1). GTDB lineage: Bacteria > Actinomycetota > Actinomycetes > Mycobacteriales > Pseudonocardiaceae > Actinokineospora > Actinokineospora spheciospongiae. The sequence continues at coordinate 81,312 of NZ_AYXG01000081.1, read as the reverse complement.
GGCCTCGGCGTCGGCGGCGGGGACCTGGACGAGGGTGAGCGGCGCCTCGGGGAAGCGGTCGTTCCAGGTCCGCACCCACTTGCCCGGGATCACGCCCGGGACGTAGCCGAGCCGGAACGGGGGCGCTGTCACCCGGCCAGATTACCGGGCGTGATCGGGGGTGCCGCACACGCCCGATACCCTGGACCCATGACGTCGCCCAAGACCCCCCAGACCATGAAGCCCGCGACCGCGGCGAAGAAGCTGGGCGTCTACCTCGAAGCCACCCCCGAGCAGTTCCAGGAGGGGGTCGTCTCGCGCGACGAGCTGAACGCCCTGCAGGCCGACCCGCCGGAGTGGCTGCGCGACCTGCGCCGCGACGGCCCGCACCCGCGGCCGGTCATCGCGGCGAAGCTGGGGATCTCGATCGGTGGTCTTGCCCGTGGTGGCGTCACCGACCCGTTGACCACCGAGCAGGTTGAGGCGTTGAAGGCCGAGGGGCCGGAGTGGTTGGCGCAGGAGCGGGCTGTCCAGGCCGAGGTCCGGAAGGAAACCGCGCGGTTGAAGGCGGAGAAGGCCGAGAAGGCGGCGGAGGCCGCGAAGCCGGTCAAGCGCAAGGGTCAGCCGCACCGCCCGCGCTGACGGGACCGACCACACAGCACACACGTCCGCCGTGCGGGGTTGCCCCGCACGGCGGACGTGTGTCGTACCCGCCTCACTGTCCGATGCGGATCTCCTTGGCGGTGCTGGGGACGCCGTCGGCGTCGAGGGCGAACAGCAGGTAGCTGCCCGGCAGGGCGACGCCGGGGTCGGTGGGGATGGTGATCTGGTGCGAGGTGGGGCTCAGGGGGATCGGGGTGAGGGGGATGCGGCGCTGGTCGGTGTCCACGGTGTGGGTGGTCGAGCCGACGCGCATCAGGGCGAAGCCGGTGACCGCGCGGTCGGTGCCGATGGTGACTGCGGCGCCGTTGGCGGCGGTGGTGGGGGCTGAGGTGATGGTGGGGCGGGGTTTGGGGGTGCCGTCGGGGTTGAGGAGGTAGGGCGGGGTGAGGATCTGGCCGTCGGGGTGGTTGGTGGCGCAGGTGCCGCACAGGCCGCCGCCACCGGAGAACACCCGGCCGTCGGGGAGGAGGTTGGCGACGCTGTGGTACGTCCTCGGCACGGCCATCGGGGCCAGGCGGGTGAAGGTGCCCGTGACCGGGTTCCACAGTTCCGGGGTCAGCACCGCCGTCTGGTCGCTGAACGGGACCGGGTAGGCCTGGCCGCCGATCACGACCACCGTGCCGTTGGGGAGCACCACGCTGTTGGCGAACGCCCGTGGGTACGCCATGTCGCCGACCCGTTGCACGACGGGTGAACCGGTGGTGATGTCCACTGTGTACGCGCGGGCGGTGGCATCGGCGTTCTGGTAGGCGGGGGCGCCGCCCACCGTGAGGATCTTGCCGACGTCGTACATGACCGCGTTGCCGTTCATCGCGTCCGCGCTGTCGCCGCGCAGGCCCGCGTCGGTGACCGAGCCCGTGCCGGTTGTGGAGACCCAGTTCATCCGCCTGCTCGGGCCCGCGTGGAAGACCCGGCCGCCACCGACGGCGAACAGCCAGGTGTGGTTGTCCGCGCGGTAGACGCCCTGCGGGTCGACGGTGAGGAACGGTTCCGGGCGGACGCCGGACAGGGTGCGCCACGAGTTGCCTGCGGGGGAGTAGACCTCGCCCACCTTGCCGCCCTCGCCGCCGCTCCACGAGCCGCCGACGGTGAACGCCTCGCCGGTCGACAGGGTGGTCTGCGACTGGTAGCCGCGGGCGGTGTTCAGTTCGCCGGAGGCCGACCAGGTGTCGGTGGTCGGGTTGTAGATGCTGGCCTTCTTGGCGTCGCTGCCGCCCGCGACCAGGACTCGGCCGTCGGCGAGCATGGAGATGCCGGGGCAGAACATGTCGTGGCCGGTGTTGTCGATGCGGCGCTGGGTGACCTGGCCGGTGGTCAGGTCCATGATCGCGGTCTGGGTGTAGCCGTTGCTGCCGCCGAAGTTGTCCGCCGCGTAGGCCGACCAGGTCAGCAGCTTGTTGTTCGGCAGCAGCGCCGAGGCCACCGGCACGATCGGGAAGCCGACCGTCGCACCCCACAGCCCGGTCACGCTGGCGTCCGGGGCGGCGGAGGCGGCGAGGACGTCGATTTCGGCGGCCGAAGACCACGGGCCGCGGTTGCCCGCCTCGGTGAGAGCGGTCAGCCGGACGTAGCGGGCCTGCGCCTCCGGGAAGCGGACCGTCCGCACCGCGGAGCCGTCCGGCCACGTGCCCGTGGCCACCGGGGCGCCGAAGGTGACGCCGTCGGCGCTCAGTTCGATCCGGTACTGCCCGATGTTGCCGTTGCCGCTGTCCCCGCGCGGTCGCACCTGGAGACCGGCCACGGTCTGCGGCGCGCGCATGTCCAGGGTGATCCAGTGCGGCAGCGGGGCCGCCGTGCCGGACCACCGGGAGTGCCAGATCGTGGCGTCGCTGCCGTCGAGGACGTTGGCGGCGCGGCCGTCCTCGGCGGCGGTCTCCTGGTCGGAGGCGGTCGCCACCCAGCCGTCGCGGTTCAGCGGGCCGACCGCGATCGGCTGCGCGGGTGGGCCGTAGGCGTGGAACTCCGCTGCGGCGGCCACGGTCTGCGTCGTGCTCACCCGCACGTAGCGGGCGGTCGGCGTCCCGGTCAGGGCGATCGCCTTGGGGGTGGCGTCGGTGGCCCAGGTGCCGGTGGCCGCGGCCGGGCCGAACGTGGTGCCGTCGGTGCTGACCGCAACCGAGAACGCGCCGAGCCGCCCCTCCGCCGAGTCGCCGCGCGGGGTGACCACCACCGACGACAGCGGTTGCTCGCGCTGGAGGTCGACGGTGAACGACAGGCCGCTGCCGGTCGTGCGCCAGTGGGTGGCCGGGTCGTTATCCACCAGCGCGGCGGAAGTCGCCGTCCACCCGGCCCGGGACAGCGGCAGTTGCGTGCCCGGGAGCGGGCCGAGCAGGTTGATCTCGGCCGCCGAGGTCCACGGGCCGCGGTTGCCCGCCTCGGTCAGCGCGGTCAGCCGCACGTACCGGGCGGTGGCCACCTGGGAGAACCGCGCGTCCTGCACGGCGGCGGTGTCCGGCCAGGCCCCGGAGGACACGTCGGTGAACGCGGTGCCGTCGGTGCTCACCGCCACCCGGTATTCGCCGATCCGCCCGTTCGCCCCGCTCGCCCGCGGCCGGTAGAGCAGGCCGCCCACCGCCGTGGGCTGCTTGAGGTCGAGGGTGATGCTGTGCGGCAGCGGGGTGATGACCGCGTACCGGGAGTGCCAGTGGGTGGCGGCGTTGCCGTCGAGCACGTTCGCGGCGGCGCCGTTCTCGCGCAGGGTCTCCTGGTCGCTCGCGGCGGCGGTCCAGCCGGTGCGGGCCAGGGGGGTCATGGGGACCGGGGCGCCGGGGTCGCCGAGCAGGTCGACCTCGGCCGCGGCGACGCGCGGGGCGCGGTTGCCCGCCTCGGTGAGCGCGGTGAGCCGGACGAACCTGGTGCCGGTGACGGCGAAGCTGAACGCCTTGGCGGTCGCGTCGTCGGCCGCCGTGCCCGCCGCCACGGGGGCGCCCCAGGTGGTGCCGTCGAGGCTGAGGCGGATCTCGTACTGGCCCAGGACGCCGGTCCCGCCGGTGGTGCGAGGGGCGTAGACGAGGCCGGACACGGGTTGGGTGCGGCGCGTGTCGATGGTGATCGACTGGGGTAAGGGACCTGCTGCGGCGGTTTCCCACACCGTGGCGGGGTTGCCGTCGAGCACGGCGGCGGCGGTTCCGGTGGTGGCGGTGGCCGTCCAGCCGGTCCGGGGGAGTTTGGTCGCTGTCGGCACCAGGGCGGCCGCGGTGGCCACCACGTGGCGTTCATTGTGATCCTGGTCACTATGCGGCTGGTCGAACAGGAACGGGGTCACCAGAACACCCGCCAGAACCGCTGTGAGGAACCGGATCGATCTGATCGGTCGTACCCGTTGGGCCACCCGGTCACCCCTTGGCTCGGCTGTTCGATCGGCGGCTCCCTACGAGCGCCGACCGGGCATCGTCCGGTCCGGTTCGGGTGTTTCACGCAGGTGACGGGTACCGGCGCGTCAGGGGGTGATTCGTGACCGAAGAGGGGTGTTCCTGATGTGCGGGGAAATCGTCAATCGGTTCAGCGGAGGTGGTCGCGCAGCCAGTTCTCGGTGATGGTGAGGCGGGCCTGGTTTCCGAGGCTGCCGGTGGCGCCGGTGTCATAGGCGTGGTTGGCGAACGGCAGCCGCACCAGGGTTACGTCGATGCCCGCTTCCCGGGCCCGGTCGGCGAAGGCGCGCACGCCGTTGGGCGGGACGACCGAGTCGTCGTCGGGGGAGATGACGAGGGTGGGTGGCGCGGTCGGGGGGAGGAGCGTGGTCCCGGTGATGGCGCGGTAGTGGTCGGGGACCTCGGCGGGGGTGCCGCCGGTGTAGGCGCGGCCGAGGAAGCGGGTGTCGAGCTTCGGGTCGTCGCCGATGGAGAAGCCGTTGTCGTAGGCGCCCACCGGGTCGACGGCGGGGTATTGCACGGCGAGCGCGGCGACCCGGGGCACGGTGCCGCCGCAGGAGGACCGCGCGGAGCCCTCGGCGGCCTGGTAGGCCAGGGTGGTGGCGAGCTGCCCGCCCGCGGAGTCGCCCAGCAGGGCGATCCGGGCCGGGTCGCCGCCCCAGGCGGGAGCGCGTTCGGCCGCCCAGATCAGCGCGCACGCCAACTGCGGGCCCGCGATGTCCCAGGTGTGCACGGTTTCGGAGGCCAGCGTGTACTCCACGCTCACCACCAACCAGCCCCGGTCGGCGAACCAGCGCATGTCGCGATCCCGGTCCAATTCGGACCCTTCGACCCAGCCGCCGCCGTGGGCGTAGACCATCAGCGGGGCATTCGCGGTGGCCGGGCGGTAGACCGCGGCGTGCAGGTCCTGGCCCGACGCGGTCCGGCTGTACACCGGGTGCTCGTCGGGTCCGTCGCCGAACGGTGACGTGGGGACCAGCGCGCGGAACGGGTTGATCGTCGCCCCGGCACCCGCCGCAGCGATCCAGAAGCCCACGACGATGACCAGCGCCATCGCCGTGCCGACGCCCCCGGCGGCGCCGAGCACCGTCCCGGTGCGCCGGAACCGCCTGCGCACCAGCAGCGCCCCGCCGACCGCCAGCAGTCCGATGAGCACCGAAGGCGCGGCCGTCGTCGCCGCGACCGCGGTCCCGGCGGCGCCGAGGAGGCCGAGCCCGGGCAGCAGCGCGCCCACCCCGAGCAGCACCAGCACGAGCGCGATCCACCCCACCACGACGGCCCCCACCACCGCGAACACCCTCGACCCGACGCCGTCCGCCCGTGTCCGCGCCACCACCACTCCCTCTGCCGTGTTCCCCCATCCTCGGGGAGGCGATCACCGTGCGCACCCCGATGTGACGTGTATGTCCGCCGGGGGCGAAAGAGGTTTGACGCGCGCCGCCCCGGGCACCCCATGAGCACACGACGAAGGGATCGACATGAGCGACGCCGACAAGATCGACGCCAAGAGCGACCAGCTCAAGGGCAAGGTCAAGGAGACAGCGGGCAAGCTCACCGACGACAACGAGATGGAAGCCGAAGGCCAGGGCGACCAGACCAAGGGCCACCTCAAGCAGGCGGGCGAGAAGATCAAGGACGTCTTCAAGAAGGACTGATGGCCTGGGCTGTGGTGGGCGGGTGATCCGAGGATCGCCCGCCCACACGCCTGTTCACCGGTCTCGCAGCCACCGCGCGCTGGTGGTGAGCGTGGCCTGGGAGCCGAGGCTGCCGCCGGTGAGGTCGAAAGCGTGCTGGGTGAACGGGATGCTCACCACGGTGACGTCGACACCGCCCGCGCGCGCCTCGGCGACGAGTTCGTGGTTTCCCCGGGCGGGGATGAAGTCGTCGCGTTCCGGCTGGATGATGAGGGTTGCCGGGGCGGCGTCGGAGATGTGGGTTTCGGGGGAGATCGCGGCCAGGCGGTCCGGGTGCGCTGCTGGGGTGCCGCCGAGGTACCAGTTGGTGAAGTCGCGCGGGCTCAGTCCGTGTGTGGGGTTTCCGTGCTCGTAGGCGTGGATTGGGTTGGCGACCGGGTACACTGCGACCACCGCTTCCGGCACGGGGACAGGGCCCAGTTCCGGGCAGGTCGACACCGCTGTGCCCGTTGCCGCTGTCCAAGCGGCGTTGATCGCGAGGTTGCCGCCCGCCGAGTCGCCGTGGACGGAGAGCCGGGTGGTGTCGGCGCCCGCTTCGCGGGCACGCCGGGCTGTCCAGGCCAGTGCGCAGGCGACGTCGGCGGGAGCTTCGTCCCACGTGGGACTGTCCGGTGTGGACAACCGGTAGTCCACGCTCACCACGTACCAGCCGTGGTCGGCGAACCAGCGGGGGTGGGTCCCGGAATCCTTCGCGGCGCCGGTGAACCAACCGCCGCCGTGGATGTGCACCATGACGGGAGCGCCCTCGGTGGTCCCGGGTTCGTAGACCAGCGCCCGCAACGGTTCGCCGTCCACCACGGCATAGGTGGTCGTCCGGTCGGGTTCCGGCGACCCGGTGGTGATGGCCAGCGCGGCGAACGGGTCCACCGAACCGCCCGCCCCCACCACCGCGACGACGATGGAGCCGGTGACGACGCCCGAGGTGACCAGGGCGGCAACCGGCACGGCCGCCGCGACACCGCTGAACCACCCCCGTGGCCGCCGCGCCGCGACCGGGACCGCCACGGCCGCCGCGACCAGGCTCACCAGGACCAGGTGCGGCCCGTGGACGGCCCACGCCACCACGCCGATCAGCGGGAGGCTCACCGAGCCCGGCCGCAGCAGGTCGGCCACGGCGACGACCAGCGTGCCCGTGCCCAGTGCGGCGGCGACACCGGCCGCCACGGTGCTCAGCCGCGGTTTCCCGGCCGGGAGTCCTGGCACGTCCGCGCTCAACCGGTCCGGCGGACCAGGGGCAGGTAGACCTCGTCGACGATTTCGACGAGGACGTTGTCGGGCACGGTGGTCAGGCCGCGGGTCAGGTACTCGTTGCGCAGCAGCACGAGCGCGACGGTGGCCACGCGGGGGTGCACGGTCCCGTCTGCGACCTCGCCCCGGGCGGCGGCTCGGTCGAGGATGGTCAGCCAGGGCCCGGTTCCGCCGTCGGCGACCTGCTCGTGCAGTTGCGCCAGCAGTTCCGGTTCGTCGTTGGCGCTCGCCAGGAGGCTGCGCAGGACCTCGGCGCGCGGTGTGGCCAGGTCGCAGTTGACGCCCCGCAGCAGTTCCAGCGCGTCGCCGCGAAGGTCGCCGGTGTCGGGTGTCGGCGTCTGCTCGGTGACCAGTTGCCGGTAGGCGGCGACGCCGAGGGCGGCGCGGTGCGGCCAGCGGCGGTAGATGGCGTTCTTGTTGGTGCCCGCGCGCCTGGCCACCCGGTCCATGGTCAGCCCGGCGTACCCGGACTCGGCGAGTTCGGCCACGGCCGCGCGCAGGATCGCCCGCTCCAGCTCGGCGCCGCGCCGCCGGGTCGCCGCCTGTGCTCCCACCCCCATGCCGACCTCCTCCGGCGACGAGCGTACTGCACCGGCGCTCCGATATAGGGTACGGTACGTGCCGTACCTTAATCGACCAGGAAGGTCCCCCATGCGAGCCAAGGGCATCGGCTACGACACCGGGCTGAGCCTCGACGGCGACACCCGTCGGCCGTTCGACCCCGACGTCGTCCGCCGCGAACTCCAGATCATCCGCGACGACCTGCACTGCACCGCCGTGCGGCTGTGGGGCGACGACCTGGACCGGTTGGAGTTCGCCGCGGAACACGCGGCCACCCTGGGCCTGGAGGTCTGGTTCTCCCCGTTCACCCACCAGTTCGGCCAGGAGGAGATGCTCGTCCTGCTCGCCGACGGCGCCGAACGCGCCGAGCGGATTCGCCGCCGGGGAGCCGAGGTCGTGTTCGTGACCGGGGCCGAGCTGAGCCTGTTCAACCGCGGGTTCCTGCCCGGCGACAGCGTGCGGGAGCGCACGGCGGCCCTGCTGGAACGGCGGTCCGAACTGGGCACGCTGCTCGCTGACCTGCCCGCGCGGGTCAACGACTTCCTCGGCAGGGCCGTCGCCGTCGTCCGCGAGCGGTTCGGCGGCAAGGTCACCTACGCCTCGGTCCCGCTGGAGCGCGTCGACTGGACACCGTTCGACGTCGTGTCGGTGGACGCGCACCGCTCCAAGGAGGTCGCCCACGTCTACCAGGACGGCATCCGCGCACTGGTCGCCCAGGGCAAGCCGGTCGCCATCACCGAGTTCGGCTGCACGCCCTACCGCGGTGCGGCCGACCTCGGCGCCCTGAGCGGGGAAATCGTCGAGTACTCCGACGGCATCCCGGTGCGGCTCGACGGCGACTACACCCGGGACGAGGAGGAACAGGCGGGTTACCTGCGCGAACTGCTGGACGTCTTCGCCGAGGAGGGGGTGGACGCCGCGTTCGTGTGCACGTTCGTCTGCCACGGCCTGTACCACCGGGCCGATCCCCGGGAAGACCTGGACATGGCGAGCTGGGGCGTGGTCAAGGTCCTGGAGCACGGTCGCGGCGACACCTACCCGGACATGCCGTGGGAACCCAAGGCCGCCTTCGCCGCCGTGGCCGACCACTACCGGGTGGGGTGACGGACCGCCTCGCCGCTGCTCCGAGGCGCAGGCGGCCAGCCCGAGGCGGCCCCCGCCTCGCCCGGGTCGCGGTCAGGCGTCGTGCGCGCGGAGTTCGGCGCTGCCCTGCACCGCGCTCAGGAACCGCTCCGCGAGCGCGTCCACCGCCGGGTTGGCGTGCTCGTGGTCCAGGCTCAGCGACAGCACCGTCCCCCCGCGCTCACCCACCACGGCGGGCGAGACCCGCAGCGCCCCCGCCACCGGTGCCAGGTCCCCGCTGACCACGAAGGCGACCAGGAACGACCCGGCCCCGCGCACGGCCGAGGTGAACCGCACCTCCAGGCGCCGGGAACCGATACCGGGCAGCTCCGCGGTGAGGTGGTGCACCTCGCCGACCACCGCCAACCGGGAGATGTCCGGCCAGAACTCGACGATCCGGTGCGCGCGGAGCAGCAGGACCACACCGTGCGGGTCGGCCTCGATGTGGCGGCTGAGCAGGACAACGGGCATCAGGACATCCGGGTGCGCTGGGGGACGGTGTCCTCCGCAGGTTAGAGGGTTCCGGCGCGGCGCGCGCCGGAACCCCGCCCGCAGTCCCCGGTCGTGGGACGGGGCAGCGTACGGCGGTTCACTTCGGGGCGCGGGGTTCGGTGACCGCCACGACGTCGGCGGTGACCACCGCGCCGTCCTCCAGGTGCAACAGGCCGATCGTGCCCACCGGCTGGCGCCTGCGGTCGGTGGGGGAACCGGGGTTGAACACCCGCACGTCGTCCACTGTGGAGTTCCAGGGGATGTGGGAGTGGCCGAAGACGACCAGGCGGGCACCGGGGAACAGGCGGCGCATCCGCGCCTCGCGACCCTTGGCCTGGCCGCTGTCGTGCACCATGGCCACCGGGACGCCCGCCAACGACAGCTCCAGGGTCTCCGGCGCGCCCCACTCGGCCACGTCCGGGCCGTCGTTGTTGCCCAGCACCGCGTGCACCGGGGCGTAGGATTCCAGCTCCCGCAGGACGGGGGCGACGCACACGTCACCCGCGTGCAGGATGACGTCGGCGGACCGCAGGTGCGGGAACAGCGCCTGCGGGCAGGACTTCCAGTACCGGGGCGCGTGGGTGTCCGACAGGACGAGGACTCGCACCCGTCGATCGTGCCACAGGCCCGGGGGCCCGGCGCGTGGCGGGACCGGTTCCGGTTGTGGCAGCCGCCACCGCTATTCGAGGAAAATTGTCGCCGTCTTTACCTTGTTTGCCGATTCTTGGTATTCGTGCTGAATTTGGATTACTCTTCATCCTGCGCGGTTTGACGGTGGTGGTGTGGCGCACTTTCGTTCATCCGTCGTTCACCCGGAATGTGAAGACCTTTGTGGATGTCCGTTGTGAACAAGGCGTTCGGTGGGGGTCGGGTGTGTTGTCCGCGTTTTGTGGACCGCTTTTCCGGTGGCGAGTGGGTGATTTCACTTCGTCAGGGCCGTCCTTGCGCGGCGGGGTTGGACGTGCTGTGATGGGAGCAGGAAAAGCGTCCCGGAATGCCGGGGTGCAGCGGTTCCTGTACCGTCCGGGGACCGTCGAACATTCCCGTCAGGGCGGCCGCGAGGCTGACCCATGGTGCGCACCCGACATTCCAACCACCCCGTCGCCGGTCTGTGGCTGGTGTTCTTCCTCAACGGCGCCGTACTGGCGAGTTGGGCGCCGCGCATCCCCGAGGTGAAATCGGATCTGGGGTTGTCCGACGCCGCGCTCGGTGTGGCCCTGTTCGGTGTGGCCGCCGGTTCCGTTCCCGCGCTGCTGGGCACCGGGTGGTTGTTGCGGTTCACCAGTGCCCGGTTGTTGTGCGTCCTCTCCGGCGCGTTGTTCGCCGGTTTCCTCCCGCTGATCGCGGCGGCCCGGGGTGTGCTGGGCCTGGCTCTGGTGCTCGTGCTGCTCGGTGCCGCCAGCGGGTGCCTGGACGTGGCGATGAACACCGCGGGGATCGAGTTCCAGCAGCGCTCGCCCGACCGGCCGTCGGTGATCTCGCGGCTGCACGGCGGCTACAGCCTCGGTGTCCTCTTCGGAGCCGCCGGGGGTGCGCTCGCGACCGGGGCGGGGGTGGGCGTGTTCGCCCACTTCACCGCGGTGGCTGGGGTCCTGCTGGTGCTCTTGGCCGTCGCCGCGCCCGCGTTGCCGCACACGCCGGTCGTTGAGCCCGCGCAGGAGGTGGCGCCCGCTGTGTCGCCGTTGCGGGGCATCGCCGCGATCCCGTTGGCGATCGCCGCGATCGCGGTCAGCGGGCTGCTGGTGGAGGGCATGGTCACCGACTGGTCGGCGCTGCTGGTCGCTCGGGACTTCGCCGGTGGGGTGTCCCTGGGGTCCACGGCGGTCGTGGCGTTCAGCGTGGCCATGTTCGTGTCCAGGTCGGTCGGGGACGCGCTGGTGGTGCGGTTCGGGCGGCGGGCCGTGCTGCGCTGGTCGGCGGGCGCGGTCGCGGTCGCGCTGGCGGTCGGGCTCGCGCAGCCGAGCGCGGTGGGGGCCTTCGCCGCCGTGGCCTTCGTCGGCCTCGCCCTGGGGCCGGTGTTCCCGCTGTCGATGACCGCCGCCGCCGACCGGGTGCCGCACTCGGTGGCCACCGCCGCCGCCGGGGTCAGCGCCGTCGGCTACCTCGCCTACCTCGCCGGGCCGCCGCTCATCGGCGTGGTCGCCGAGGCCGTGGGACTGGTGCCCACCGTCGCCGCCATCGGGCTGGCCGCCTCGCTCACCACCGCGGTGGCCGCCCGCCGCCTCGACCGGAACCCGCGCCGCCTCGCGGTCGCACCGACAACCAAGGAGGACGGCGATGACGTCGGCACGCCTGCGTGAAGTGCCGGTCGGCCGGTACCCGCTCAACGGGCTGCGCGGGTGCCTGACCGCCGCGCGCTGGGACCGGCTGACCGCTGCGGCGACCAGGTGGGCGGCCACCCTGCCCACCGTGTGGCACGTCAACTCCACCGACAACGGCGGCGGGGTCGCCGAGATGCTGCGACCGGCCCTCGGCTACGGGCACGCCCTGGGCCTCGGCCTGCGCTGGCTGGTCATCGAGGCCGACACCGACTTCTTCACCACCACCAAGCGCGTCGACAACGGCATCTCCGGCGTGCCGGGCGACGGCGGACCGCTCGGCCCCGAGCAGGTCGAGGGGTTCCGGCGGGTCAGCCGCGAGGCCGCCGCCGACCTGGGCCGGTTCCTGCGCCCCGGTGACGTGGTGGTCCTGCACGACCCGCAGACGGCGGGCCTGTGCGAGCACGTCGCGGACCGGGGGGCCATCCCGGTGTGGCGGGCGCACAACGGCGCCGACCGGCCGAACGCGCACACCGCCCGGTCCAGCGCGTTCCTCACCCCGTTCCTGCGGCGGGCGCGGGGCCTGATCACGACCCGACCGCACTTCCGCGACGTGGTGCTCGACTCCAGGATGGGGGTGCCCAGCGCGTCGATCACCCCGTTCATCGACCCCATGTCCGCCAAGAACACCGACCTGACCGCCGACGCGGCGCGGTCGCTCCTGGTGCGGGCGGGGCTGCTGGCCGCGCCGGACGCCGGGCACCCCGTCGTGCGGGTCGGCACGGCGCCGGGGGCCGACGTGCCGATGGTCGCGCAGGTGTCCCGGTGGGACTCGGTCAAGGACATGATCGGGGTGATGGACAGCTTCGCGCGGACCGTCGCCCCGCGCACGGACGCGCACCTGAGCCTGATCGGCCCCCAGGTCGACGGCGTGGCGGATGACCCGGAGGCGGCGGAGTACTTCCGGCTGTGCGCGGCGCACTGGGAGCGGCTGCCGCGCGCTGTGCGGTCGCGGGTCCAGTTGTGCTGCCTGCCCACGGCGGACCCGGTGGAGAACGCCCGCGTGGTCAACGCCGTGCAGCGGCACGCGGCCGTCATCACCCAGAAGAGCCGGTCGGAGGGGTTCGGGCTGACCGTGGCCGAGGCGATGTGGAAGGGCACTCCCGTCGTGGCGACCCGCGTCGGCGGCATCACCGCCCAGATCCCGGACGCGCGGCACGGGCGGGCGGTCGCCCTGCCCGACCCGGACGACCTGTTCGGCGGCGCCATCACCGAACTGCTCGCCGACCCCGCCACCGGCGCCGCGGTCGGGCACGCCGCCCGGGAACGGGTCCGCGACCGCTTCCTGCCGGACTCGCACCTGCACGACGAGCTGAGCTTCCTCGGCGGCTTGGTCGGGTCCGAGGTCGCGGCGTGAACGTCCTGGCGGTCGGCGCCCACCCCGACGACGTGGAAATCCTGTGCGCGGGCACGCTCATCCGCTACCGGCGGGCGGGCCACTCGGTCGGGATCTGCGTGCTGACCAACGGCGACCTCGGCGCCCCCGACGGCGACAAGGCCACCATCGCGGCCGTGCGGGAGCGGGAGGCGCGGCGCTCCGCCGAGGTGATCGGCGCCCGGCTGTTCCTCCTGGGCGAACCGGACGGGTTCCTGTTCGACAGCCCGGGCACGCGGATCGCCTTCGCCGAGGTGCTGCGGGAGTTCCGGCCGGACGTCCTGTTCGCCCCCGACCCGAACGACTACCACCCCGACCACCGGGCGGCGTCGGCGATCGCGCTCAACAGCCTGGTGCTGGCGGCGTCACCGTTGCAGCGCACGGGATCGCCCGCCATCGACGCGCTCCCAGCCGTGTACCACATGGACACGCTGGCGCTCGTCGGCGCGGCCCCGCAGCGCTGGGTCGACATCTCCGACGCGCTGGGGACCAAGCTCGACATGCTCGCCGCGCACCGCAGCCAGAACGACTGGCTCCGCTGCACCGACGGCGTGGACTACCTCGACTACGCCACCAAGCAGGCGCGGCTGCGGGGGTTGCAGTGCGGCACGGCCGCCGCGGAAGCCTTCCGCGCCCCCGAGTTCTTCCCGATCCACCGCGCCGGTTCGACACTGCCCGGGCTCGACGACCAGGGGGACGACTGAGACATGTGCGGAATAGCAGGGATCACCGGAACCGACGACGCCGGACGGGCGCTGGTCGACGCCCTCGCACGCCTGGAGTACCGGGGGTACGACTCGGCGGGGATCGCCACCCACGCCCCGGACGGCATCGAGGTCCGCAAGTCCGTGGGCTCGGTGGCCGCGCTGGCGGCGCTGGGCTCGCCCGGGGGCGAGCGCCGCTCGGGCATCGCGCACACCCGGTGGGCCACCCACGGCGCACCCTCCACCCGCAACGCCCACCCGCACCTGAGCCACGACGGGACCACCGCCCTCGTCCACAACGGAACGGTCCGCAACGTGGCCCGGCTGCGCGGTGAACTCACCGACCGGGGCATGGCGACCACCTCCGACACCGACAGCGAGGTCCTGGTCCACCTCATCGCCTGGCACCGCGCCCAGGGGGTCGACGCGCTGGAGGCGGTCCGGCTGACCCTCGCCCGCGTCGACGGCGACTACGCGGTGCTGGTGATCACCGCCGACCGCCCCGGCACGCTGATCGCGGCGGCCTCCGGCAGCCCGCTGCTGATCGGCACCGACGGCCGCGCGGTCCACGTCGCCTCCGACCGGGCCGCGCTGAGCAGCGGGTGCACCCACTGCTCCCCGGTCCTCGACGGCGAGGTCGTGGCCGTCACCGCCGCCGTCCCGGCGGGCCGGACCTGGGAGGCGCTGACCCCGGGGACCACCTGGACCGACAAGGGGTCGTACCCGAACTTCCTGCTCAAGGAGATCAACGAGCAGCCGCAGACCAGCCGGGCCGCCATCGGGGCGCTGTTCTCCCCGGTGGCCGAGGGTTCGGCGGCGGACTGGGGCAGCGCCCTGGACCGGTCGGCGGTCAAGCGGGTGTGCTTCCTCGGGTGCGGGTCGTCGTACTACGCGGGCCAGGTCGCCGCCTCGTTCGTGGAGAACCTGGCCCGCATCCCCGCGACCGCCGAACCGGCGGCGGAGTTCACCCAGCGCGACCCGGTCGTCGAACCGGACTGCCTGTACGTGCTCATCAGCCAGTCCGGGGAAACCCTGGACACCCTGCACGCCCACCGGTTCCTGCGGCGGCACCCGGTGCAGGTGCTGTCGATCGTGAACGTGCGCGGGTCGAGCCTGGACCGGGAGAGCGACGCCTCGATCCCGCTGTACGCGGGCGCGGAGGTGTCGGTGGCCTCGACCAAGGTGGTCACGAACATGCAGATCGCCGGGCTGGCCCTGGCGTCGTGGCTCGCCCGCGCCGACTACGGCTCGAAGTCGGCGGCCCTGCTGGAACTGGACCTGGCGCTGCCCATCCTGCCGACGATCCTCGCCGACCTGCTGGCGGGCCAGGACGCCGAGATCCGCGCGCTCGCCGAGTCCGTGCACGCCTTCCGGAGCATGTACTACCTCGGTCGCGGCCCGTCCTGGCCGGTGGCCCGCGAAGGCGCGCAGAAGATCAAGGAAATCTCCTACATCCACGCCGAGGCGTACCAGGCCTCCGAACTCAAGCACGGCCCGCTGGCGCTGGTCGACCCCGACCACGTCTCCGTGGTGGTCGCCGCCAACGACGCCGGCGGGCAGCAGAGCGCCACCCTCATCGGCCAGATCCAGGCCAGGGGCGGCGCGGTGGTGGTGTTCTCCCAGCACCAGGACTACGAGTTCGACGCCCCCACCGTCCGGCTGCCCGCCGTGCACCCCCTGCTCGACCACATCGTGATGGGCGTGGCCCTCCAGGTCTTCGCCTACCACACCGCGACCATCCTCGACCGCGACGTCGACCGCCCCCGAAACCTGGCGAAGAGCGTGACAGTGGAATGAACAGCGACCTGCGAACCCCCGACCTGGCCACCACCATCCGCCTCGGCATCGGCGCGCTCACGCTGGAGTGCCGCGCCATCTGCTTCGACCTCGACGGCGTCCTCGCCGACTCCCACGACCACATCACCCGCGCCATCACCCGCTGGGCGCAGGACCGGCAGGTGGACCTGCGCGACCTGGCGGAGGCCTCCCGCTCCCTGACCGACGTGGAGTTCGTCCGCATCGCCGCCCCACACCTCGACGCCGAGGCCGAGGCCCGCGAAATCCAGCGGATCGAATACGAGCTGGCCGGGGAAACCCCACCGATGCCCGGGGCCGTGGAGCTGTACCGCAGCATCCCCCGGCACGCGACGGCTGTCGTCACCTCCGGGGCGCGGGCGGTCGTGACCCGCCGCCTGCACTCCCTGGGCGTCGGGGACCCGAACATCCTGGTGAGCGCGGACGACGTCACGGCGGGCAAACCGGACCCGGAGCCCTACCGCACCGCGCTGCGCCACCTCGGCGCCCACCCGGCCGACGCGATCGCCGTGGAGGACACGGTCGTCGGCGCCCGCTCGGCCAAGGCGGCGGGGATGCGGGTGATCGGGGTGGGGGAGCACCTGACCGGCGGCTGGCTCACCACGCTGTTCGAGACGTGCGTGCCCAGCCTGGACCACATCGGCACCCGGCGGGCCTGAGTTCAGCCGCCGTGCGCGGTGATGGTGTAGCCCTCCGGACCGGTGAAGGTGAACATCCGGCCGAACGGGCTGTCCGTGGGTTCGGCGACGATGCCGACCCCGGCGGCGGCGAGCCGGTCGTGCAACTGCTGGGCGTCGCTGGTGCCGAACCACAGGGCGACCCCGAGGCCGGGCCGCTCGACGGAGTCGAGGTCCACCCCGGGCAGGGGCGCGCGGACGGCGAACGGAACCGGCTCGGTGGCGAACACCACCGCTCCCGGCGGGGACGCCGGAGCCCGGCGCAGGCCGAGGTGCTGCTCGAAGAAGCGGGCCGCCGCCTCCACGTCGCGCACCTGGAGGGCGATGAAATCGGGTCCGGTGACGGTCATGGTTCTCCTCGGTGATCCGGCATGTCAGGATGCTGACATAGCGAACGGTAGACCTGACCGTTCCGCCATGTCAAACTCCTGACATGCCGGATCTGCCGTCTGCTCTTGATGTGACTCAGCGTTTGGGCTACCGCCTCAAGCGCGCCGCCGCCGCGTTGCGGGGTGCCATGGACCGAGGGCTGCGCGAGCACGGCCTCACCGTGCCGCAGTACGCCTGCCTGGAACTCCTGGATCAGCAGCCCGGACTGTCCAACGCCGAACTGGCCCGGGGCACCTTCGTCACCCGGCAGTCCATGAACGTGGTGCTGCGCGGCCTCCAGGACGGCGGCCTCATCACCCGGCCCGCCACCACCGAGCACGGCCGCGCGCTGCCCGCCCACCTGACCGAGGAGGGGCGCCGACGCCTCGCTGCGGCTCGGGGAGTTGTCTACGCCATCGACCAGCGGTTGGCGGATGCCGTTCCGGCGGAACGCCTCCCCGGCCTGCTGGCCGACCTCGATCGCCTGTCGGCCGCGTTCGACGAGTGAGCTTTTTCGGCGACCGCTGGGGTCCTCGCGCCGAGCGCGTCCCCGCTGGGCCGGATCGAGTCCGGGTGACCGGCCGCCGCGCTGTTCAGGCCGGACCGCGGTGCCCGCGCAGCGCCAGGGCTGTGACCCCGGCCGCCAGGAAGCAAAGCCCGAACACGACGAAGGCCACGTAGCGCTGCCCTGCCGCCGTCAGCACGCCGACCAGCAGGGGCGCGAGCAGGCTCGCCACCCGGCCTGCCGCGTTCGCCGCGCCGACTCCGCCGGAACGCAGCTCGACCGGGTACAGCCGCGGGGTGAACGGCACGATGCCGCTGAAGCCGCCCTCCTGGCAGAACGACAACCCGTAGCCCGCGACCACCAGCAGCCCGGCGGCGGGCAGCGCGCCGAACCAGAGCACCAGGGTCGCCGCGCCGATCCCGGTGCCCACGACGACCGCGGGCAGCCCGACCACCCGGATCACCGGCAGCATCGCCACCCGGCCGAGGATCGCCGCCAACTGGAAGCCGAGGGTGTAGGCGAAGACCTGCGCCAGCGGCATCCCGGCGAGCACCAGCAGCGTCGGCAGCCACAGGATCACGCCGAAGTAGGCGAAGCTCCAGGTGAACCAGAGCAGGCCGGTCAGCGCGGTCGTCGAGCGGTGCTGCGCGGACAGCAGGGTGGGGCGCGACCGGGGGGCGGGCGGGTCCACTCTGACCGTTGCGCCGAGGGAGATCCAGCCCAACGACCGCTCCGCCTCGGCGATCCTGCCCTGCGAGAGCAGGAAAGCGGGGGTCTCCGGGACCAGCCGCCGCAGGGGGAACAGCAGCACCGCGGGCAGCGCGCAGAGCAGGAACGCGCCCCGCCAGCCGGTCGCGGGCAGCACCGAGCGCACCAGGGCGGTCGCCGCCAGTGCCCCGACCGGGAACGCCAGTGCCCACAGCGCGAGCAGTCGGGCCCGCGCGCCCTCGGGCAGGAACTCGTGCAGCATCGCGGTGTCGACCGGGATGAACCCGCCCATGCCGACCCCGACGCAGAACCGCAGCACGGTCAACTGCGCCGGGCCCTGCGCCGCCGCGCACAGGGCGCCGAACCCGGCGAAGACCGCGACGGTGACCAGGAAAGCGGGTCGCCGCCCGATCCGGTCGGCCACCCGGCCGAACACCAGCGAGCCCACCAGCATGCCCAGCATCGCCGCGGCCGCGAGCATGCCGACCGCCCTCGGGGTGAGCGCCCACTCGCGCAGCAGCACCGGGGACACCAAGGCCATGACCTGCAGGTCCATCGAGTCGAAGAACGCCCCCGCCACGCACACCGCGAACACCAGCCGGTGCCTGCGGTTGAGCCGCGTGCCGCCGGGGACCTCCCCGCCCGCCCCCGGCGCCTGCCGGGCCCGTCCGGTCACCACGAGACCGCGCGCCGCTGTCGACCGACCGCGGTGGCCCGGGTGCGTCGTCCGTTGGGGGGAAACGGGTCGAGTGGTCCTGCGGCGGGTCCTCGCACGGGTCCGTCCTCCTGAATCCGGCCGGTGTTCCCCGACGCTAGGGCGTGGGCGGCCCGCCGTCATCAGGGTCAACCCTCACTCGTGCGGACCGGCCAGCCTCCGCGCGGCCTCGACCACCGCGGCGCGCCTGTGCGCGAGTTCGCCGGGGTCGTCGGCGTCCGCGCCGGTCAGCATCCGCGCGACCTGGGGCACCGCGAACCACCAGGCCGCCAGGGACAGCACCAGGAACACCAGGTGCGCCGCATCCGGCGACCCGGCGAGCGCGCCGCGGCGCCGCGCCGCCTCGAACGCCTCGACCTTGGCCAGGTAGAACCCGGTGCGCGCCGACTCGTCCGGGACCGGCCCGGAGTAGGCCAGGCCCTCCCAGTGCAGCAGCCGGACCAGGGTCGGGTTGGCGGCGTGGTGGTCGAAGACGGCCCCGGCGAACTCGCCGATGTCCTGCTCGCCGAGGGAGGCCAGCGGCACGGTCGCGGCCACCGCGGCCAACTCCTCGCCGAGTACCGTCGCGAACAGCGCGTCCTTGCCGCCGAAGTAGGAGTACAGCCGCTCCTTGTTGATCCCGGCCCGCCGGGCGATGCGGTCCATGGTCGTCCCGTGTGGACCGTGGGCGGCGAACTCGGCGGTCGCCGCGGCGCGCAGCCTGCGCCGCGTCTCGGCGGTGTTCCAGGCCATCGGCGACCACCCTCCTCCGGGCGCGGCCGTTGACGTCGAACCGCGACCCTGCCTAGCCTAATTCCAACGGATCAGTTGGAGATGGGGGAGTGGACATGACCGCCCAGATCGCGCCCGGTACGTCGCCCGCGGCTCGCAAGGCACGGATCGCGCAGCTGTTCGAGCAGGTCATCACGCACAACGAGTTGCACCTCGCGGACGAGATCTTCGCGCCGGACTTCCACTGGCCGCAGTTCGACCTGCACGGCCCGGACGGGGTCCGCACCTGGGTCCGCGACTTCCGCGCGGCGTTCCCGGACGTCGTCGACAGCGTGCAGGAGCAGGTCTGCGAGGGGGACGTGGTGATCACCCGGGTCCGGGTGATCGGCACCCAACTGGGTGACTTCCGCGGGCTGCCCCCCAGCGGCAGGCGGGCGGACTTCACCGCCGTGGGCATCGACCGGTTCCGCGGCGAGCAGGTGGTCGAGCGCACCGCGCTGTTCGACTTCGTCGACGTGATGCGCCAGTTGGGCCACCGCGACTTCACCGACCCGGCGCAGGTGGGATGACCGTGGGCAGGGTGGTGCGGTTCCACGAGGTGGGCGGTCCGGACGTGCTGCGGGTCGAGCAGGGTGACCCCGGGGCGCCCGGTGCCGGTGAGGTCCTGGTGCGGGTCGCGGCGATCGGGCTCAACCGGGCGGAGGCGAGCTTCCGCTCCGGGCGCTACCTGGAGCAGCCCCGGTCGCTGCCCGCCCGCCTGGGAGCCGAGGCGGCGGGCACGGTCGAGGCGGTCGGCGCCGGGGTGACCGGGTTCGCCCCCGGTGCCGAGGTGAGCGTGCTGCCGACGTTCTCGATGAACGACTACGGCGTCTACGCCGACCGCGCGGTCGTGCCGGTGGACTCGCTGGTGCCGCTGCCGGGCGGTGTCGACATGGCCCGCGGCGCCGCGGTGTGGATGCCCTACCTGACCGCGTACGGCGCGCTGGTCGACACCGCCCGCGTCGGCGCGGGGGACGTCGTGGCGATCACCGCCGCGTCGAGCAGCGTCGGGCTGGCCGCGATCCAGCTCTGCCTGCACCTCGGCGCCGTCCCGGTGGCCGTCACGCGTACTGCGGGGAAGGCGGCGGCGCTGCGCGCGGCGGGCGCGGCCGAGGTGGTCGTCACCGAGGAGGAGGAGACGACCGGGGCGCTGCTGCGCCACTCCGGCGGGGCGGGTGTGCGCCTGGTGTTCGACCCGGTGGCAGGCCCCGGGGTCGCCGACCTGGCGGCGGCCACCGCCCCCGGTGGCGTGGTCGTGGTCTACGGCAGCCTCAGCGGCCAGGAGACCCCCTTCCCGCGGGTCGCGGTGGCGAAAGGCCTGGCGCTGCGCGGTTACACCGTGTTCGAGCTGACCAGGGACGCCGAGCGCCGCCGCCGCGGTGTGCGCTTCGTGAACGAGGGGCTGGTGCGAGGGTGGCTGCGCCCCACCATCGACCGCACCTTCGCCCTCGACGACATCGTCGCCGCGCACCACTACCTGGAGTCGAACCGGCAGGTCGGGAAGATCGTGGTGGAGGTGGGCTGAGCCTCACCTGGACGGCGCACAACGGGGTGCGCGTATTCGTGTTGTCAACACGAGGGTGATACGGCAGCATCGGGTGGATGTGACAAACCGACGAACTGCGCGACGGTCGACTGGGGAGTTTTCCGCGCCGCCCGTTCCCGGGGGGTGCGACCTCGCCCTTCAGCGGTATGACACCGGGTTCGCTTGCCCACCGGCCTGTAGGCATGCCTCCGCACCGAGGAGCACACAGCACCGATGACACCCACCGCACCCACTTCCCGCGCCAGGGTCACCAGGTTCCTGCGTGATTGCCAGGCGCGGCTCTCCGCGCTCGACTTGCCCGAGGTCGACAGCATCGCGGCGCTCATCGAGGCCCTGAGCAGACGCACCGGCAGGCCCATCCAGCTGGTGCCGATGGCGCTGGCCGCCTCGCCGTGCTCCGGGCTCTGGCTCGCCGTGGCGGGCACCGACCTCATCGTCTACGAGGCCGGTACGACTGTGCCGCACCAGGAACACATCATCGCCCACGAACTCGCGCACATCGTCTGCGGGCACCGCAGCACCGGGCCTGTCGACGACGAGACCTCCCGGTTGCTGTTCCCCGACCTGGACCCGCTCCTGGTCCGCGACATGCTCGCCCGCGCCGAGTACTCCGACGACCACGAACTCGAGGCCGAGGTGATGGCCTCGCTGATCCTGCTGCGCATCCGGTCGTTCTCAGCGCGCCGCGGCCCCGCGGGCTCGGGCCCCGCGGCCGTGCTGGCCCGGCTGGAACGGTCGTTCGCGCCCGCCGGGGGTGGGGTTTGACCACCACGCTGCACCTGATCTGCCTGCTCATCGGTGCGGCTTTCCTGGTCCTGCGCACCGGTGCGCTGGTGCGGAACCCGCGCGACGTGGCCAACAGCGCGTTCTGCGTCTACGTCGGCTTCTCCGCGCTCGGCTACCTCGTGCTGCTGCCCCCGGTCTACGTCCTCATCGACCGGACGACCGGGGTGCCCAACAGCGCGGGCATGGTCTCCGCGGTGTGCGTGCTCGGGCTGACCGGCGCCCAGCAGGTGCTGATGGCGCACTGGACCTACCCGGCCGAACGGGCCAGGCGGCAGGGCACCGTCCGGGCGCTGCTCGCCGGTGGCATGGTCTTGGCGTTCGTCACCACCTTCTTCCTGTTCATCCCGAGGGTGCAGAAGTTCGACGACTTCTACGTGGAGTACACCCACCAGCTGTCCCAGGCGCCTTACCTGGTCATCTACGCGGTGGCCTGCATCGCCGGGCAGGTCGACGTGGCGCGCAACTGCGCGCGGTTCGCCCGCATCGCCGACCGCTCGTGGCTGCGGACCGGCATGGTGATCACTACGGTCGGCGCGTGCGTGATCCTGGTCTACGGCGCGATCCGGGTCGCCGACATCACCGCGGGCCAGCTCGGCGGTGACCTGCGCTTCCTGGAACCGACGGCGTGGCTGTGCGGTGACGTCGGCTCCGCGCTGGCGCTGATCGGCTGGGCGGTGCCGACGGTCGGGCCGCGGCTGACGCAGCTGGGGGAGTGGTTCGGGGCCTACCGGGCGCACGTCGTCCTGTACCCGCTGTGGAAGGCGCTGTACGACGCGGTGCCCGAGGTGTCGCTCGACCCGCCGAAGTCGCGGCTGCGCGACCTGCTCCGGGTGCGCGACATGGATTTCTGGCTGCACCGGCGGGTGGTGGAGATCCAGGACGCCCGCCGGGCCTTCCGGGCGGAGGTCGACTCCGCGACGGCGCAGCTGGTCGGCGACGAGGCGGTCTCGGGGGACGGCCTGCCCGCCGCCATCGCCGCCGCGCAGCTGCGCGTGGCCCAGGACGGCGGGTCCGAGCGCACAGACCTGGCGGGGGAGGTCGAGTGGCTCACGGCTATGACCCATCGCTTCGTGCTGTACCAGCGGTCGTCGGGGTGACCCCCACCCCGGTGGGCAGCTCCGCCCTGCCCACCACGTCGTAGACCAGGCGCTGGTTGTTGCGCACGCCCAACCGGAGCGCGCTGTCCCGGTCGGCCACCACCGAGACCAGGCTGAACACCACCCGCGCGCCCCGGCGGTCGTACCAGGCGCCCAGGTCGACCGCGGGGTCGGCGGTGAAGTGCCCGGCGTTGTCCCGCAGGTAGCCGAGCAGCAGCTCCCGGCCACCGCCGCCGAACAGGTCCGCGGCGGGCACGACCCGCGCGTCCCGGGCGGAACCGACCACGTAGCCGGTGGTGGGTTCCCGCCCGCTGCGCGGGTCGACGGTGAAACCGTCCTCGGCGCGCACCCGCGCGATCAGGGCGTCCACCCGCGACTCCACGGCGGGGAACGACGGCGGTGGGGCGGGTGTGCCGGAACAGGCCGCGGTGAGGACCACCGCGGCCACCGCCGACGACGGCCGGATGCCGGTCACAGCAGGTCCTCCAGCGCGATCGGCAGCGACCGCACGCGCTTGCCGGTGGCGTGGTGCACGGCGTTGGCGATGGCCGGGGCCACCCCGACCGAGCCGAGCTCGCCGATCCCCCGGGCGCCGATGCCGCTCGCGTGCGGGTCGTACTCCTCGACGAAGGCGACGTCGAGGTCGGGCACGTCGGCGTTCACCGGCAGCCGGTAGCCCGCGAGGTTCTTGTCCACGAACCGGCCGAGGCGGTGGTCGGTGGTGGACTTCTCCAGCAGGGCCTGCCCGATGCCCCACACCAGGCCGCCGGTCATCTGGCCGCGCGCGGTGAGCGGGTTGACGATGCGACCCGCGCTGTAGACGGCCACCAGCCTGCGCACCCGGGGCACCGGCAGGTCGACGTCCACCGCGACCTCGGCGAAGACCGCGCCGAAGGTGTGCATGGAGCGCTGGTTCTCCCGCGGCTCCCAGGAACCCCCGGCGGCGACGGAGTCGACACCGAGCCGGGCGAACAGCTCGTCGAGCCGGAAGACCTCGACCGCGCCGTTCTTGACCGTCAGCTCGATCCCGTCCAGCCGGACCGCCGCGGTCGGGTCGCCGGTGGCCAGCAGCGCGAGCCGGGCGGCGAGCGCCTCGGCGGCGGCGGTGACGGCCGAGCCGACGCTGAGCGTGGTCGAGGACCCGGCGGTCATCCCGGTCCGCGGCAGCGCCGTGTCGCCGAGCCGCAGCACCACCTGCTCCGGCGGGCAGCCCAGCACCTCGGCCGCGAGCTGCGGCATGATCGTGTAGGTGCCGGTGCCGATCTCCTGGCAGCCCGCCTCGACCACCACCCGGCCGTCGGCGTGCAGGCGGGCGCGGGCGGCGGCGGGGAACCGCATGGTCGCCATGACCGCGGTGGCCATGCCCCAGCCGATGAGCTGGTCGCCCTCGCGCAGCGAGCCGGTCGCCCGCGGGCGGTCCGCCCAGCCGAAGCGGCGCGCGCCCTCGGCGTAGCAGGCGAGCAGTCCCTTGGTGGAGAACGGTTTCCCGCTCGTCGGGTCGACCTCGGCGTGGTTGCGCAGCCGCAGCTCCAGCGGGTCGATCCCGAGTTCGCAGGCCACCTCGTCGACGGCCACCTCCAGTGCGAACATGCCCGGACCCTCGTGTGGGGCCCGCATCGGGGTGGGCAGGACGGTGGCCACCGGCGCGACCCGGTGGGTGGTGGTGATGGCCGGGCAGGCGTAGGCGACCCGGCTGCCGTTGGCGGTCATCTCGACGTACTCGCCGTAGGTCGAGGTGGGGCTGAGCGAGTCGTGCCGGATCGCGGTGAACCTGCCCTCGGCGGTCGCCGCCAAGACGAGCCGCTGGCGGGTCGGCGGCTGGTAGCCGTGCGAGGTGAAGCTCTGCGCCCTGGTGAGCACCAGCCGCAGCGCGCCGCCCAGTTCTCTGGCGAGCATCGCCGCGATGACCTGGTGCGGCCAGACGTACCCCTTGCTGCCGAAACCGCCACCGGTGTACTCCGCGAGCACCCGGACCCGGTCCGCGGGCAGGTCGAGGGCGGAGGAGACGACCGCGTGCACGTTGAACACGCCCTGGGTGGCGTCGCGCAGCGTCAACACCCCGTCGCGCCACTCGGCCTGGGTCGCGGAGGTCTCGATCGGGCTGTGGTGCCGCGCCGCGGTCGAGTACTCCGCGCGGAGCACCACGTCGGCCTCGGCGATCCCCGCCGCCAGGTCCCCGACGGTCGTGTCGGCCGGTCCCCACCGGGCGGGCGGGGTGGGGACGGCGGTGTCGGCGACCGCGCGGAAGTCGGTCTCGGCGGACAGTGGCGCGTAGTCCAACCGCACCAGCCCGACGGCTTCGCGCGCCTGTTCGAGGCGTTCGGCCACGACCACCGCGACCGGTTCGCCCTCGTAGTGCACGCGGTTGTCCTGCAACGGAAGCCGCCCGCCGTAGGGGGCGCCGACGGGTGGCCGCAAGCGGGGCGCGTTGTGGTGGGTGAACACCGCCACCACTCCGGGGACGCGTTCGGCCGCTGAGGTGTCGACGGCCGTGATGGTCGCCGCGGGCACGGGGGACGTCACCAGGGCGGCGTGCCGCAGGTCCGCGGCCCGCCACTCCGCCGCGTAGCGGGCGGCGCCGGTGACCTTGGCCGGGCCGTCGACGCGCGGCCGCGCCCCGGTCACCGCGCGCCCCCCGCCGTGAGCACGGCGCGGACCGCCGTGCGGATGCCGACCTCGACCTTGAACGCGTTGCCCGGCAACGCCTCCGCCGCCGCGAAGGACCGCTCGACGGCGGCGCGCACCGGGACGGCGGTCAGCTCGACCCCGACCAGCGCGCGTTCCGCCTCGACCAGCCGCCACGGGCGGGCGGCCACCCCGCCCAGCGCGATCCGCGCCTGGCTGATGCGCTTGCGCCCGTCGACCCCCAGCACCACCGCGCAGGAGACGAGCGCGAACTCGTAGGAGGCCCGCTCGCGGACCTTGAGGTAGCAGGACCGGCTCCCGGCGGGCAGCGCGGGCACCTCGACGGCGGTGATCAGTTCCGCGTGGTCCAGCGCCGTCTCCCGGTCGGGGGTGTCGCCGGGCAGCCGCAGCAGCTCGTCGAGCGCCAGGGTGCGCTCGCCGCCCGCCGAGCGCACCCGCACCCGGGCGTCCGCGGCGGACAGCGCGACCGCCGGGTCGGAGGGGTGGGTGGCCACGCAGTGCCCGGTCCAGCCGAAGATCGCCGCGGCGCGGTGCTCGCCGTCGACGGCGGAGCAGCCGGACCCCGGGGTGCGGCGGTTGCACGGCAGCGCGGTCTCGGCCCGGAAGTACGGGCACCTGGTGCGCTGCAGGAGGTTCCCGCCGATGGTGGCCATGTTCCGCAGCTGCGGGGACGCGGCGGACTCCACCGCCTGCACCAGCAGCGGGTGGCTCGCGCGCACCGCGGGGTCCGCGGCGACCCGGCTCAGGGTGGCGAGCGCGCCCAGGGTCAGGCCGTCCGGGCCGTGCTCCACCGCGCCGAGCCCGGTGCCGGTGATGTCGACGAGCGCCTCGGGGGCCTCGATCCCGTCCTTGAGGAGGGTGAGCAGGTCCGTGCCGCCCGCGACCGGTCGCGCGCCCGGCCGGGCGGCCAGGGCCTCGATCGCGTGGTCGGACCCGGTGGCCCGGACGTAGTCGAAGTCACGCACGGTGCGCCTCCGCCGCGTCCCGGACGGCGGCCACGATCTGCTCGTAGGCCGCGCACCGGCAGAGGTTGCCGCTCATCCACTCCCGGATCTCGTCGTCGCTGCCGGTGTGGCCCTCCCGGACGCACGCGATCGCCGACATGACCTGCCCCGGGGTGCAGTAGCCGCACTGCAGCGCGTCGCGGGCGACGAAGGCCGCCTGGACCGGGTGCGGCGCCCCGACCGTGCCGACACCCTCCACGGTGGTCACCTCCCTGCCCTCCTGCATGACCGCCAGCGCCAGGCACGAGTTGATCCGCTCGCCGTCGACGTGGACCGTGCAGGCACCGCACTCCCCGCGATCACAGCCCTTCTTGGTGCCGGTCAGGTGCAGCACGTCGCGCAGGGCGTCGAGGAGGGTCACCCTGGCCTCCACCTCGATGCGGTGCTCGCGGCCGTTGACCCGCAGGACCAGTGGGATCACGCGGTCTCCCCCACCTTCTGCCTCGGCAGCGACCAGCGGTGGTAGACCACGGCGCCGATGACCGCCGCGATCGCGCCCACGACCGGGATCCAGCGGAATCCGGCCGAGCTGAGCAGGGCGCCGCCGACCGCGGACCCGACCGACGTGCCGAGGTACATGAAGAAGCTGTTCCAGGCCAACACCGAGCCGCTCTCGGTGGGGAAGGTCGCCACCAGCCTGGACTGGTAGGCGGGCAGGCACGGGTAGGCGGTCAGCGCGAACAGGCCGAGGGACACCAGCAGCAGCCAGGCGGGCGCGTGCACCAGCAGGTCGACCACGACCAGGGCGACGGCGAGCAGCAGTAGGCTGGTGACGGCGACCCGGCCCGCGCCGTAGCGGTCGGCCAACCTGCCGCCGCTGAGGCTG
This sequence comes from Actinokineospora spheciospongiae, assembly GCF_000564855.1. Taxonomy (GTDB): domain Bacteria; phylum Actinomycetota; class Actinomycetes; order Mycobacteriales; family Pseudonocardiaceae; genus Actinokineospora; species Actinokineospora spheciospongiae. Next base: position 54,341 of record NZ_AYXG01000081.1, on the reverse strand, counting down.
CCCGCGACCGCGCCGAGGCCGTAGACGATCAGCGCGGTCGCGATGACACCGGTGCTGAGCCCGGCGACGTCCTCCAGACCGCTGCCGAGGTAGGTGTAGAACGAGTAGACCGCGAACGCCCAGATGCCGGTGACCGAGACCGCCCGGAGCTTGGTGGCCAGCGGCACCCGGCCCGCCCCCGCCTGCGGGGCGACCGCGCCCGCGCCGCGCGGCCAGATGAAGCGGTTCACCACGGCCAGCACCAGCGCCAGGATCCCGATGCCGAAGAAGGCCGACTCCCAGCCGAGGACCGCGGCGACCGCGGTGCCGGTCGGGGCGCCGGTGGTCAGCGAGATCAGGAAGCCCGCCATCGCGGTGGACATCCAGAACCCGCGCCGCGCGGGCGGGGCCGACTGCCCGACCAGGGCCAGCAGCGACGGCGTCACCCCCGCGGCGAACAGGCCCGCGATCACCCGCGCGACCAGCAGCGGGCCGAAGCCGAGCGGCAGACCGGTGAGGATGTTGGCCAGCGCGAAGCCGGTCAGGCCGATGACCAGCACACCGCGCCTGCCGACCCGGTCGGCCAGGGTGCCGCCCAGCGGCGCGCCGACCATGTAGGCCAGGGAGAACGCGGTGACCGACGTGCCCGCCGCGCCGATCGACACGCCGTACTCGCCCGCGATCGCGGGCAGCAGCGGGGAGACCACGAACAGGTCGGTGCCGATCGCGAGCAGCGTCAGGAACGCGACGGCCAGCGGCAGCGGGGAGCTCTTCGGTGCGTCCGGCCCGGCCGCGGTGCTCGGATCGCGGGTCGTCTGGGGTGTGCTCACGGTAACCTCCTGGGGCCTGGGTATAACTACGCTAGCAAATAGTTTGCTGGAATACCATTCACCGGCAAACTACCACCCTTCGTTCGAGGTACGCTGACGGGCATGGACGGCCGAGACGACATCGATCGGATGCTGGGCGAGTGGTCGTGGTCCAGCTACGACCTCGCCCTGCGGCAGATGGCCGTCTCCAAGCGGATCACTCTGTTGGCCAGGCGGTTGGAGCGGCTGGCGACGGATACGCTCGCCCCGCTCGGCCTCGACCCCGGTGAGTTCGAAGTGCTGGCGATCCTGCTGCGCAGCGGCGCCGCGCACGAGCTGGCGCCCAGCGCGCTCAACCGCTGGCTCATGATCTCCGGCGGCGGGCTGACCAAGCGCCTGGCCCGGCTGGAGGAGCGCGGGCTGATCACCCGCAGGCTCGCCCCCGGCGACCGCCGCTCGCTGCTGGTCGCGCTCACCGACACGGGCCGGTCACTGGCCGAGACCGCGGTGCGGGCGCACTCCGCGGCCACCGCCGAGCTGGTCGACCGGGTCGGCCCGGAGTCCCGCGAGCAGCTCTCGGGCCTGCTGCGGGACCTGCTGCTCAGCCTGGACGAGGAGGGTGCCGGGGCGCCCGCCGCCGCGGGCGCCCCGGCCGAGGTCAGCGGGTAGCGCCGAGCACGAAACCGGTCAGCGAGGCGAAGAACCGCTCGTTCTCCTGCGCCGCGAATAGCGGCTTCCACCAGGACTGGAGGTCCTCCGCCGACAGCGACAGCTGACCGGAGGCCTGCGCCTGGGCCAGCTTGCCCTCCAGGGACGCGCGGAAGAAGCCGAACGGCAGCCGCACGGTGTGGGGCGTCACCGTCACCTCGCGCAGCCCGCGGTCAAGGAAGCGGCGCTCCAACTGCCTGCCGTTCCACCCGCTCCGGTGCCCGTCGACCCAGCAGGCCACCAGCTCCCGGGTCGCCGCCCGGTCCGGGTGGTCCACCGCGAGGGTCTCGAAGTCGTAGTCGAACACCGCGAGCCGCCCGCCGGGCCTGATCACCCGCACCAGTTCGTCGTCGGCCGCGTCGAGGTTCGGGCAGTGCTGGCGGACCAGCTTGGCCCGCACGCCGTCGAAGGCGCCGTCGTCGTAGGGCAGCGCGCACATGTCGGCGGTTTCGAAGCGGACGGGCAGGGGCGACCCCGCGCTTCTGGTGCGCGCCTCGGTGACCATCGCCTCGCTCAGGTCGGTGCCGAGCACACCGCCGGTCGGCCCCACGTGCTCGGCGAGCTCCCTGGCGTCGTCCCCGGTGCCGCACCCGACGTCGAGCACGGTGCTCCCGGTCAGGTCGCCGAGCGTGGTGATGAGTTCGCGCCGGACCGCGACGTACTCCGGCAGCGCGTTGGCCAGGTCCATGAAGTGGATGAACCAGGAGGCGTCGGCGGTGGTGTCGACGGCGGTGAACTCACCGACGTCGCCCGTGGTGTCCAGGGTGTCGGTCATGCTGTCTCCTCAGTGGTGCCGGGGGAATCGGTGCTGCGGGAATGCGTGCCGTGGGCATCGGTGCCGTGTGGATCGGGGCCGGTGTCGGACCGGTGCCCCAGGTAGGTCACCGCGGCCAGCACGCGGCGGTGCTCGTCAGCGCGGGGTTCGAGGTCGAGCTTGGCGAAGACGCTGCGCACGTGGGCTTCCACCGTCTTCGGCATCACCCGCAGCCGCTCGCCGATGGCCAGGTTCGAGCACCCCCGGGAGAGCAGGTCGAGCACCTGCAGTTCGCGCTCGCTGAGCCGCTCCAGTGGTGCGCGGGTGGTGGCCAAGGCGGGCCTACGCGACCGCGCTCTTGGCGCGCTGGGTCTCCAGGCGGGTGTCGAGCAGCGCGTACTCCGCGCGCGCCCTGGCCACCGACTCCTCGATCCCGAGCACCACCGGCAGGTCGTGCAGGCGGGTGATCGTCTCCAGCCGCTGCTCGATGGTGCCGCCCACGATGTGGTAGGGCATCTCCAGCTCGTCGAGCGTGCCGAGCAGCATGTCGTCGCAGGTGGCGCGGAAGCGGTCGTTCATCGGCCGGTGCCCGTCCGCGGAGAGCGGGAGTTCGTTGGGCAGGTGGACGAACGCGTCGAAGCTCGCCTTGACGTGCTGCTTGAAGGCGTGCCCGTACTGGGCGACGACCTGCTCGAAGAACAGCATCTCCGCGGAGAGCTCTGAGCGCGGGATGACGTCGAGCCGGTCGGCGGTGACGCTGGGGTTCATCCCGAACAGCACCCGGACCGCGCCGTAGATCCACTCCTGCAGCGACGACCCGTCGGAGATGAACCCGTCCACCAGCCTGCCCTCGTGCACCGCGCGGCCGACGTGCCTGCGCATTGCCAGCTGCAGGAACTCGGCCGGGGTGCACTGGGCGAGCGACTTGCCGGGGACCGCGTCGGGCAGGATCTCCCGGATCGTCTTGGCCAGGGTGCGCGGGAGGCCGGTGTGGTGCGCCAGCGCCATCACGGTGAAGGTCTTGCCCGAGGAGTACGTGCCGGAGATCGCGAGCTTCATGATGTCCTTCCAGTGGTCGGGTCGGGGAGTCGGTGCGCCAGCGAGCTGCGCATGGCCACGCCGCCCAGTTCGCCCGCGACGTCGACGTTGCGCCAGGTCTGCCCGCGCAGCGGGAGCAGGTGGTTGCCGGTGATGGCGGTGCGCGCGGGCAGTTCGCGGTGCCAAGGCCGGGCTCGGTCGACCGCGGTCAGCGTTGTCTGCATCATCCACAGCGTGTTGCTGCTGCCCCTGGTGAGCGAATCCAGTTCGTACATCAGGACCTGCGACAGCTGCAGGCAGACCACGAAGCAGTCCACCATGGACACCGACGGCTGCGACGCACCCTCGATGCCTTCGCCACCGACGGCGGCAGGCTCCTCACGGCGCACGACGGCCGTTGCCACGTGCTCGACCGTGTCGGCGTCGACGTCGCACAGCCGCAGCGCGCGACCGCGGAACCCGTCGCCGTAGTAGCGCTGGGCCGCCGGGCCGAGCAGGTCCGGCAGGGACCGCGCCCGGTCCGGCCACGCCATGCCGCCGTCGACCGGGTGCTCGACCTCGACCTTGGCCCGCATCGCGCCGACCGCGGTGTCCACGACGGACACGAGGCCGCCACCTGCCGCACTGGTCCCGGTCACCGCGGCGGACGCGGGCAGCCCGACCAGGTCCTCCACCGGTGCCATCCCGGCACGCAGGGTGACCTTGCGCAGCCGCATCCGGCGCCGGGCCGGGCCGTCGAGCCGGTGCCGCGCGGCCAGCAGCGCCTCGGCGAGCTGGGCGCCGAGGACCAGGGTGTCGACGCTGCTCAGGTGCGGGCGCAGGTCGACGTCCGCGGACTTGCGCGACCAGTCGGCGGGGTAGCCGACGCTCACCTCGGCCGACAGCTCGGCACCGAGGCGCACGTCGCGGACGTCGTACTCGGCCCGCCGGTACCCGGCGCCGAAGAACCGGGTCGCGCCGGGCCCGAGGTGGTCGTCGATGCTCGCCCAGGACAGGCGGGTTGGTGTCATCGGGTTTCCTCGGCTCTCGTCGGAACGCTTGCCATCGAGTGGGCGCGGCTCACCCCGGCACGGACCGCGGTGTCGCCATCGCCCGCCGGTAGACCTCCGCCAGTTCGTCGAGCGAGCGGACGTCCACGATGGAGACCTCGCCCGAGGCGAACGGGTCGACGCCGAACTCGCCCTCGAGCTGGATCAGCAACCGCGCCAGCATCAGCGAGTTGAGCCCCACCTCGTGCAGCGCGCGGCCGCCGTCGTCGAGCCCCGGGTCGTCGTCGCCACCGGCTTCGACGAGCAGGTGCCGGATCTCGCTGGTGATGACCGCGCGCACGTCGGCGATGGTCAGCATGTGATTCCTCCGTCCACGACGATGGTCTGCCCGGTGATGAACGACGCGGCGGGGGAGACCAGGAACCGCACCGCGTCGGCGACGTCGTCACCGGTGGCCAGTCGCCCCAGCGGGGTGCGGCGGATGATCTTCTCCCGGTTCTCGTCGGTGACCCCCTCGGTGAGCGCGCTGTCGAAGAAGCCGGGGACCACTGAGTTGACCCGGATCCCGAACGCGCCCAGCTCGGTGGCCAGCGCGCGGGTGAACCCGTCCATGCCCGCCTTGGTGGCGGTGTAGACGGCCACGCCCCGGTAGCCGCGCACCGAGTTGATCGAGGAGATGGCCACCACCTGCCCGCCGCCGCGGCGCGTCATCTCCCGCGCGCAGGCCTGGGTCAGCAGGATCGGGGCGAGCAGGTTGGTCGTGACCGTGGCCGTGGTCTGGGCCCGCGGCATGGTCACGAACAGGCCCTGGTGCAGGATGGCGGCGTTGTTGACCAGCAGGTCGACCCCGCCGAAGCGCTCCCGCACCCCGGCGACGAACCCGGTGATGGCGTCCGGGTCGGCCAGGTCGAGCCGCGCCCAGTGGAAACGGTCGCCGCTGTCCTCCTCGGTCTGCTTGGTGAAGTCGTTGGCGTTGCGGCTGAACGTCGCCACCGACCAGTCCTCGGCGAGCAGCCGCTCGACCAGGATCCGGCCCAGGCCCCGGCTGCCACCGCTCACCACCGCCACCCGCGTCCCGGTCACAGCGCGCTCCGGATCTTCTTCATCCGCTCGGAGTGCAGCGGCGTGTCCGAGACCCGCACGACCATCGGCACCTTGTACGCGTCCAGCCTGCCCCGGCAGTACTCGCGCACCCGGCGGCTGACGGCGCGTTCGTCCTCCGCGCTGTGCAGCGACACCGTGGCCTGTACGACCATGCCGGTCACGTGGCTGGTGCGCCCCGCCACCGTCGCCTCGGCGATGTTGCCGATTTCCAGCAGGATGTTCTCCACCTCGCCGGGGTAGACCTTCTCCCCGCCGACGTTGATGATCTCCGAGCGGCGGCCGAGGATGCGCACCCACTCGCCGTCGGTCTGCACGACGTCCTGGGTGTTGAAGAAGCCGTCCGCGTCGAACGGCGCGGGGGCGTTGAGGTAGCCCAGCATCGCCATCTCCGAGCGGATCCAGAGGATGTCGTCGACGATCCGGTGCTCGAACCCGGCGTCGCCGAGCTTGACCCACAGCGTGTCGTCACCGCGCGACCTGGTAGGCAGGATGCCCAACTCGGACAGGCCGTAGGTCTGCTTGAGGCGCACGTGCGGCAGCGCCGCCCCGATGCCGCGCAGCGTGCGCGGCGGCATCGGCTCGGTCCCGTAGGTCAGCAGTTGCAACGAGGACGTGTCGTACCGCTCGCAGGTGCCGGAGATCAGCACCATGTTGAGGAAGGTCGGTGTCGTCGGCAGCACCTGCACCCGGTGCGCGGCGATGGCGGCGAAGACCGCGTCCGGGGTGCGCTCCGGGACGGTGATCAGCGCGCCGCCCTGACTCAGGGTGTGCAGCAGGGTGTTGACCCCGCCGATGTGGTCGAGGTTGAGGAACGACAGGGTCCGGCGCGGGCGGGTCGGCGGTCCGTAGCGGTTCAGGACCTTGGTGAAGTCGAGCACGGACGCCTTGCTGCGCCCGGAGGTCCCGGAGCTGAACAGCACCAGCCCGGGTGTGCCCGCGCCGCGCAGGCGGTCGTAGAGCGGGTGGGCCGCGGTGCGCCCGGTGACGACCGGGTCGCCGCCGTCGGCCGGGGTCAGGACCACCTCGACCTGCGCGATCTCGTGGAACTCGGCGCGCTTGGCCGCGGGCACCGCGGTGAGCGGGACCACGATGGCCCCGCGGTCGACCAGCGCCAGCAGCGCCGCGCAGACATCGGGGGAGTGGACGCCTTCCAGCGCGACCACGTTCCCCGCCCGCACCCGCGCGCGGTCCAGGCGGTCTCCCCAGTGCCGCACCAGGTCGGTGAGCTCGCGGTAGCTCACCACCCGGTCGTCGACGACCATCGCGTCCGCGGCGCCGAAGTCGGCCAGCGCGGCCAGGAACGGATGACTCATGGATCTCCCCGATCGGTTCGGCGGCCGCGGCCGCTGCCCATCTTTCGGTTGATTCAGTCGACTCGTGTCCAGCCGGTCGCCCCGCACGGCGCACGGGCCGCGCGGTGACGATTCGAGGAGCTGCCCCCAGCTCAGAACCGGTACGTGTCCTCAGTGGTCAACTATTGGGCGACGCTGCTCAACCAGCCGTTGACTCGCTCAAAGCTAGCCGCGTCGAACCCTCCTGACAAGTGACCGGCGACACAGATACAATCAACTGACAGTTGAATGGGGTGCGCAACAGGAGGACTCATGACGGCTGACAGAGATCGGCCAATGCTGTCCGTCCGGCTCGACGAGCTGTTCCACACCAGTCGCCCCGGCGGCCGCCGGTGGACCAACAGCGAGGTGGCGGCCGAGATCAAGCGCGCGGTCCCCACGCTCAAGGTCAGTGGTGCCTACCTCTCGGCCATCCGCACCGGCAAGCGCACCAACCCGGGCCCCGAGCTGGTCGCGGCCCTGGCGAACTTCTTCGGTGTGTCCCCGGCCTACTTCGTCGACCCGGCCCACGCCCGGCAGGCCGACCGGCAGCTCGCGATGCTCGACGAACTGCGCCAAGCGGGCGTCCGCTCGATAGCCCTGCGCGCGGTCGGCCTCCCCGCGGAGAGCCTCGACGCGGTCGCCGCGGTCCTGGACCAGATCCGCAAGGCCCAGGGCCTCCCTCCGGTGGAAGAGAAGCCCGAGCCGCACCAGCCCCCGGACCCGTCCGAATCGTGACGGGCCCGGGGCTGGTGGCCTCGGAGTTGATGACCTGGCCGGTGATCCACTCGCTCTCGTCGGAGGCGAGCCAGCGGACGAGGCGGGCCACGTTCGACGGCTGGCCCCAACGCCCGGCGGGGAGGCGGTGGCCGACGCTCGCGGTGAGATCGGGGGAGGCCCAGCCAGCGTCGACCGGACCCGGGTTGATCGCGTTGACGGTGATCCCCCGCTCCACCGGGGCGTCGGAGAGGGTGGGGGTCATCCGGTGGGTGGCGCCCTAGCTGATCGTGTACGGGAGTTCACGGGTCATCGGACCCAAGTTGCTGGCCTGAGGTGAACAGGATGACCCGGTCGCCCGGCTGGGTGTCGTCGTGGGCCGCGGCGAAGGCCTGGGCCGGCAGGACGCTGGCGCGGGCGTTGACCGCCCAGGTCAGGTCCAGCTCGGCGGCGGTGACCCCGGCCGGGGTCTGCTCCGAGCTGCGGACGTGGTTGGCCACGACCACGTCGACGGCCCCGAATGCGGCCACCGCGGCCGCCATCACCCGGGCGTGCGCCCCCGGCTCGGCGAAGTCGGCGGCGACGTGGCGCAGCCGGGGCCCTCGCTGCCCAGCAGGTCGACGATGCCCGCGTCGCCGACGGGATCGGCACCCCACGGCTGTTCCGCGTCGTGCGGTGACCACGAATGCACGAGCACCGGTGCTCCCGCTGCCACCAAGTTCGCAGCGACCGCGAAGCCGATGCCCGCCCGCCTGCCGACACCGATCGCCACCGCGACGCGGCCCGCCAACGGCCCTTCGGAGTTCTCCACCCCGCCGATGCCAGGTCCGTTCCGCAGCCGAGGACACCGCCGCGCTCAGGCGGGCATCGGCGTGTCGGCGGCAGCGATGGCGCGGCTGGCGGATGCTGTTCCGGCGGAACGCCTCCCCGGTCTGCTCGCCGACCTCGATCGCCTGTCGGCCGCGTTCAACGGGTGAAGGGGCCTTTCCGTCCACGCCGGGATGGCAACCGCGTGCCGGGCGCCGAGACCGCGGAATTGTCGTGCTCGGTGCTCATCGCGGTGGGATGATCTTGCGTGCCCGCATCTCGTCGAAGATGCGCGGGAACATCTCGGTCGTGTCGACGTGGTGGTGGAAGCCGTGGCGGCGGGCCTTGGACCCGTCGGCGATGAAGTCGTAGTCCCAGGAGAACACGGCGTCGCCGAACGCCCAGGACGACACGTCCCGATACGGCGTGGGCGCCAGGTCGTGCTCGGCGGTGATCTCCCGCCACACCTGCTCCTTGTCGGCCATGACGGTGGCGAGGCTCATCGGCAGGCCGGGTGCGACCGGGAGGTCGAAGTAGTCGGCGATCCGGGGCCACATCTCCTCCCAGCGGAACAGGTCGCCGTTGTTGATGTTGTAAGCCTGGTTCGCGGCAGCCGGGTCGGTGGCCGCCCACACCATCGCTTCCGCGAGCAGCCCGGCGTCGGTCATCTCGATCAACGAGCGGTAAGCACCCGGTTTGCCGGGAAAGCGCAGCGGAACGCCGAGGTGTTTGGAGATGGTGGCGTAGACGGCGATGACCATCGCCAGGTTCATCGGGATGCCGAGCGCGAAGCCGCACACCACCGACGGCCGCAGCGCCGACCAGGTCCAGTCCTTGCCCCGCTGGGCCCGCTCGACGAACGCCTGCTGCTCGACGTTGAACTCGGGCGGCATGTGCGGCGGGTCGTCCTCGCGGGCTGGGGTCTTGAACGGTCCCAGGTGCGCGCCGTAGACCTTGTACCCCTGCATCAACTGCACGTGCCGCAACCCGGCGGCCACCGGCTCGACCGCCTCCAACACGTTCACCAGCATCCGCTGGTTCGGCTCGACCAGGCCCGCGAACGTCGGAGCGTCCTGGTAGGCGGCGTAGAACACGTGGGTCACGCCGGTCAGGCCCGCGAGCTTCGCCCGCGTGTCGTCGGCGTCGAGCAGGTCGACGCTGATGTGCCGCACCCGCTCCGACCCCTCGCCTCCCCGCCGGGACAGGCCGATCACCTGCCAGTTGCCCAGCCCTTCCAGGTGGTGGACGAGGTTCCCCCCGATCACCCCACGGGCTCCCACGACCAACGCCACGTTGTCCGACAAGACCAACCTCCGATCGTCATATCGGAATTTTCCGATGCTTGAAGCTAGCACGCTTCATCGAGGAATGGCGATACCTCGGTACACTGGGGCTGTGAGCAACGCTGAGCTGGACGACCTGCTGGAGGTGTGCAAGGCGCTGGCCAACCCCACGCGCTTGCAGATCATGGGCTGGCTGCGCGACCCGTCCGACCACTTCGCGCCGCAGGCCGACCCGGTGGAGGAAGTCGGGGTGTGCGTGAAGCAGATCCAGGAGAAGGCCGGGATCTCCCAGTCCACCGCATCGCAGTTCATGTCGGTGCTCCAGCGCGCCGGACTGGTCGAGAGCACTCGGATCGGGCAGTGGACCTACTACCGCCGCAACCGCGAACGCATCGCCGCGCTGCCCGAACTCCTCAGCGCCAGCCTCTGAGCGCCAGCCTTTGGGCGACGTCCGGGCCGCCGGGAGTCAGGGCCTGGTACCCGAGTTCATTCGGTGGGGGTGGGTCACCGTAGTGCGTGGTGACCCACCCCTCGGTCCTGCGGGTCAGCGGCTGAGTCGGGTGATCAGCTCGCGGACGGCGATCCGGGGGACCGGCAGGGCGACGCTGGGTCGCTTGCTGTCTCGGACGGCTGCGAGGTCTTGCCGCAGTTCGACACATTCCCCGGTGCTGCCGGAACGGGATGACTTGCGCCACTCCATGATCACAACCTCTCTCGTAGTCGCTCGATCATACTGCGGCTTTCCGCACCTGACAGGGCCACACGATCGAGCGCGGAGCGCATGCTCTCATAGGCGTGCACCTCGGTGTCGTGCAGATAAACACTGCTTCCGTACAGCTCGACGTAGAGTATCGGCGCCGATTCGGAGAAGTGCAGCAACAGCCACGGATGCAGCAACAGTCGGTGCGGCACCCGGCCCCGCACGATACGGACAGTTCGGCCTTGGCTGGAGGCGTGAGCCAAGTGGCCCAACTGCTCCCGGAACGCATCGACGCCACCGAACGACATGTACAGGGCGCTCTCGTGGAGGAAGGCCACATAGTCGACCTTGGGCAGCACCCCCTGTCGCCGCAAGCGGGCGAGCCAGAGCAACTTGGCGTCTTCCGGCGCAACACCATCATCAGTCATCAAGCCCGTGGCGTACCGCTCGGTTTGCAGCAGCCCGGGGATGAAGCTGAATGACCAGGTCGTGATTGCCCTGGCCGAAGCCTCGTGGCTGGCGAGTGTTCCCACGTCAGGCAGCACTCCGGGGAGTGGGCGAGCCCACCAACCGGCCTGGACTCCTGAGCGGGCGCTTTCGATCAGTTCCTCGCGTTGGGCCGCCGGGACGCCGTAGGTGGTCAGGATGACCGCCACGTCCTCGCTGGTGATGTGGCGCTTGCCGTTCTCGGTGCGGCTCAGGGTCGCTGCCGACCAGCCGATCGCCTGGGCGGCGGCCTCCAGATTCAACGCGGTCTGCTGCACCCGGACCGCTTTGAGCTGGGCGCCTATGGTTCTGTCCCGCGCCTGCGGGTTCTTCCTCTGGCCGGACACGGCTTCCTTTCCACCCCTGCAAGGACGCGTGTGCGCCGAAGCGGGGAATCTACAGTGTGGGTCGCATCCGGCGGGGCGGCTCATCATCAGGTGTTCGGCACCGAACCGCTGTTGCACCATACGCAACGCGTTCACACTAGGAGAAACCGGTACAGCACAACGAATCGACGGTCCGGTCGACTCGGGAATTCACTCGTTCGGCGGGGTGAAACAGAACTCCACTGTGGACGACACGGCTATCCACAGTGGAGTTCAGAATGGTGGGTCGAGGCGGGACAGGACCTCGGTGGTGATCGCTTCCAGGGCGGCGACCTGGTCGGGGGACAAGCCTGCGAAGACCGTTCGGCGGACGGTGGCCGCGTGGGCGGGGGCCGCCTTCTCGATGGCCTCGCGGCCCGCGTCCGTCAGGACCGCGTAGGCGCCCCGGCGGTCGGTGGTGCACTCCTCGCGCACCACCAGGCCCCGGCGCTGCATGCGGGCCAAGTGGTGGGACAGCCTGCTCTGCTCCCACTGCAAGTGCTCGGCGACCTCGAACACCCGCAGGCGCCCGCCGGGGGTCTCCGACAGTTGGACCAGCACGTCGTAGTCCGCCATGGACAGTGACGAGGTCTGTTGCAGGTCGCGGTTGAGGCGGTTGCCCAGCCGTGCCGTCATCTGCAACAGACCTCGCCACGCCCGTTGTTCGTCGTCGGTCAGCCATTCGGGTTCCGGCACGGTCAGGCTCCGTGTAGGAGGGTTTCGAACGGAACCGGGTCGGCGAACGGGTCGGGTCGGGTCGCCGGGGGGCGGGCTGCCACCAGGTCGGCCAGGTCGGTTCCGGCTCGACGCACGCGGTCGGCCAGGGCCTCGTCGCCGCCCCAGTCCTCCGAGGCGGCGAACACCGCCGTGGGGGCGACCACCGCTCGCAGGTAGGCGAACAGGGGGCGCATCGCGTGCTCCAGGACCAGGGAGTGCCGGGCGGTTCCCGCTGTGGCGCCGAGCAGGGTGGGCTTGGCGGTCAGCGCGTCCTTGTCCAGCACGTCGAAGAAGGTCTTGAACAGGCCGCTGTACGACGCGGCGAAGACCGGCGTGACGGCGATCAGGGCGTCGGCGCCGGTCACCGTGTCCACCGAGTGGCGCAGGGCCTCGTTGGGGAAGCCGGTGACCAGGTTGTCGGCGAGGTCGCGGGCGTGCTCGCGCAGTTCCACGACCTCGACCGACACCTCCACCCCGCGTTCGCGCAGGGCCTCGACGGTGGCTGTGGTCAGGCGGTCGGCCAGCAGGCGGGTCGAGGACGGGACCGACAGGCCCGCGCTGACCACGGCCAGGGTGCGCTTCATCGGACCTGGGCCTCCTCTCGGGCCTGGCCGGTGACGTCGTCACCGGCGCCGTGCACGGTGCTGTCCTTCGCCCCGCCCGCTGCGGCGACGCGGGAGGCGTGCGTGGGGGCGTCGGGGACGTGGGCGGGCTTGAGGGCGGCGAACTCGCGGCGCAGGACCGGGACGACCTCCTCGCCGAGCAGGTCGAGCTGTTCCAGGACCGTCTTGAGCGGCAGGCCCGCGTGGTCGATGAGGAACAGTTGGCGCTGGTAGTCACCTACGTAGTCGCGGAAGCCGAGGGTGCGGTCGATGACCTGCTGGGGGCTGCCCACCGTCAGTGGGGTCTCGCGGCTGAAGTCCTCCAGGGACGGGCCGTGGCCGTAGACCGGGGCGTTGTCGAAGTACGGGCGGAACTCCTTGACCGCGTCCTGGCTGTTCTTGCGCATGAACACCTGCCCACCCAGGCCGACGATCGCCTGGTCGGCGGCGCCGTGGCCGTAGTGCTCGAAGCGGCGGCGGTAGAACTCCACCATGCGCTGCGTGTGCTCCTTGGGCCAGAAGATGTGGTTGTGGAAGAACCCGTCGCCGTAGTAGGCGGCCTGTTCGGCGATTTCCGGGCTGCGGATGGAGCCGTGCCACACGAACGGCGCGACGCCGTCCAGCGGGCGCGGGGTGGAGGTGAAGCCCTGCAGCGGGGTGCGGAACTTGCCGCTCCAGTCGACGACGTCCTCGGTCCACAGGCGGTGCAGCAGTGCGTAGTTCTCCACGGCCAGTTCGATGCCGGTGCGGATGTCCTTGCCGAACCAGGGGTAGACCGGTCCGGTGTTGCCCCGGCCCATCATCAGGTCCACCCGCCCGGCGGCCAGGTGTTGCAGCATCGCGTAGTCCTCGGCGATCTTCACCGGGTCGTTGGTGGTGATCAGCGTGGTCGCGGTGGAGAGCTGCAAGCGGCTGGTCCGCGCGGCGATGTAGCCCAGGGTGGTGGTGGGGGAGGAGGTGAAGAACGGCGGGTTGTGGTGCTCGCCGAGGGCGAAGACGTCGAGGCCGACCTCCTCGACCTTCTCGGCGATGGTGACGACGGCCTTGAGCCGCTCCGCCTCGCTGGGCGCGCGACCGGTCGTCGGGTCGGTCGTGATGTCGCCTACCGAGAAGATGCCGAACTGCATGGGACCCTCCTGCTCACTGCGTGCCCTGCCGAAAGTACATGATGTGTCATGTACCCCCTTCAAGGCGCTGACCGGCCCGTTCATTCCCGGGGTGACGCGGGGCATACCGGGGTGTGCGGCAGTGACTTCCCCATCGGCTCGACGGGTGTTGTGTTAGTTGCTCCCAACTGCGGAAACACGGCCTCAAAAGATCGGATCGGGGCTATCTTGCGTGTCGTCCGACGAGAGGACCTCCCGGGTGTCCTCACCGGCACCACCCCACCCGGATCGCTCAGGAGCCCACCGTGTCAAGCCGCCTGTACCCCCGCCCCGCCACCCACGCGGGGTACATCGTGGGCACCGTCCTCGCCTCGGCCCTCGTCCTCCTCATGCTGTTCTTCGGGTTCGTGGGCGGGTACACCCTCCACAGGGTTGTCCTCGTGGTCCTCTACACCCTGGCGGCCTTGCGCGCCGCCCGCCTCGCGGTGTTCCCGTTCGTCGTCCTCGAACGCGACGGCCTGGTCGTGCGGATGACCTGGCGGACGCTGCGCGTCCCGCTCGGCGACATCGCCGCCGTCGACCTCCGCCCCGCCGCGAGCCGCAACGCCGCGGGCGACCGGTTCAACCCGGCCATCACCCGGACCGACGGCACCGAACTGGTACTGACCAAGGCGGCGTACCGCCTCGACTCGGCCTACCAGTGGCGCGTGCAGGACTTCTTCGAGGAGGTCGAGCGCCGCAGGCCCGTCCGACCACACGCGAACCTGGACGCATCAACCCCGCGATGACGGGTAGCCACCCGGCATGGCGAAGACATTCCACAAGGGTGACCGGGTCCGCTGGGACGCGGGGAACCAGAGTTCCGTCGGCACGGTCGAGGACGTCATCACCAGCGACACCCACGCGGGCGGTCGGGACGTGAAGGCGTCGAAGGACGAGCCGCAGTACCTGGTGCGCAGCGAGAAGTCAGGCCGGACCGCCGTCCACCACCCGGACAAGATCCATCCGGCCTGACTCCCCGCTCAGCGCCCGGCGATGTACCAGTGGCGGTACGCGGCCCAGCCGAGGAACCGGCGGCCGGTGCCGGACGGCGTGGTGCCCGCCTCGGTGAACCGACCACCGCCCAGGACATGCACCAAGCCCTCCAGGACTGGCGCGAAGCGGTCGCCGATGCCCGCTTCGGCGACCTCGCCGTGCAGGGCGGTGACCTGGGAGCGCTGGGTGATGGGGTCGCAGAAGCCCAGGAAGAAGATCGCCTGGCGCCACGCGTAGGCGGCGTTCTTCACCTGGATCAGCTCCGCGTGGTGGTGGGCCGGGCGCTGGGCGAGCAGCCGCACGGCGCCGCCGAACGCGCGTGCCGCCAGGTCCGGCGCCTGCTCGCGCAGCCAGTCGCCCAGGTCCAACGCGTGGACCAGGGCGGCCAGGTTGTGCGTGGTGAGGATCTGGCTCTGCTCCAGCAGGGTGCCGTTGCCGGACGGGTAGCTGCTGCGGCCCGCCTCCCGCGCCCGCTGCTCGCACAGGTGGGTGAAATCCTCGGCGACCTTCTTGCCCCAGCGCAGGGTGAAGCGGCTCCGGGTCGGTTCACTCCACCGGGTGACAGGCGGCAGGTCGTAGTAGGACGCGTAGAGGGTGCCCGCCGTGAACTCGCTCGCCACGAGCGCCGCCGCGTGCCACTGCGGGGTGAACGTGCCGGTGAAGATGTCCGCCGCCACCTCCTGCACCAGGGGTGGCTTGAGGCCCGCCTGCGCCGCCAGTGCCCGCAGTTCGGTGACCAGCGGGTTCGGCGTGATGGCGTGCGGGAACGCGGTCAGGGTCAGCTTGGTGGCCTGCTCCAGCGCGCGCCGGGCCGCCACCGTGTCGGTGCCCGACCCCCGCAGCACCGCCAGTGCGGACACCCAGGGCAGTTCCTCGAAGTGGACCTGCTGCTCCAGGTTGAGCAGGAGCAGGCCGCGCCTGCGGCGGAACGCGGTGTACAGCCGCTCGTGCAGGCCCGCCGCCACCGGGTCGGCGAAGTTCGCGGCGGTCAGGCGGGAGGTCAACTGGGGGAGCACGGTGGCCAGCACGTCGGCGGAGGTGATCACGCCCTGGGCCACCAGTTCCTCCGGTGGTGCCTCCAGCGCGCGGGCGGTCTTGCGCACCAACTGCGGCGGCATGGCTGAACCCGGCGGGATGCCCTCGGTGTCCGCCTCGGACACCTCGGCCGCGATGGGCTCCAGCGCCGGGATACCGCCGTCGGCCGGGTAGTGGCGCAGGCGGTGGGTGAGGACGCGGGCGAACGCGGCAGTGGTCGGGGTGCGGGCGGTCTCGGCCTGGTCCGCGCGGACGGCGGCGCGCTCGGCGGAACCGGGGGCGCCGTGGTGGGTGAGCGTGCCCGCCAGGGCGCGGCGGACCCAGCCCAGGTCCCGCGCGGTGAGGGCGGTGAAGTCCGCCGGGCAGGCGGTGAGGGCGTGGTGCAGCCGGGTGAAGTTGCCCTTGCGGTGGGCGTGCTTGCCGGTGAACCCGTGCTCGGCGCGGGCGCGCTCGAAGTCGGCGAGCCACGCGGCCCGCTCCGCCGCCCAGTCCGGGGGCAGGCGGGTGCCGGGGCGACCGCCGTGGAGCGCGCCCTCGTCGTCGAGGGTCGGCAGGTCGCCGTCGACGGTTCGGCACCACAGCGCCACGAGGCGGTCGTAGAGCGGGTTCCACACGCCCAGCGTGCGGTTCATCAGGGCCACCTGCGCCGGCACGACGACGGCGTCCAGGGAGCGGGTGACGTCGGCGACCGTGGCCAGGCGCACGGCGGTGCCGGACAGCGCGGCCGTGGGCTGGAAGTGGGGGGTGAACCGCAGCCGGTCGAGGAACGGGCGCAGCTCGTCGAGCAGGTCCAGCGCCGCCTCGGTGAAGCCCTTGTCCAGCAGCAGGGCCACGACCACCAGCGCCGCCTCCTCCGGGATGTCGACCCGGTAGTGGCCCGTGCGCAGCGCCGCCAGCAGCTCGGCCTGACCGGCGTCGCCCAGGTACCAGTGGTTCAGGCGGGCGCGGTCGGTGTCGCCGGGGACGTCGGCGGGCAGCGCGGCCACCCGCCGGGACTCCTCTTCGGACAGCGGGGCATCGGCAAGGTGGCGGCCGGTGGCGAAACCGCCGGTGACGACCTCCAGGGTGACCCAGGCGGGCGCGCCCGCCACCGGGACGCGCGAGCCCACGGTGATCCGGCCCGCCGCCGTGCCCGCCAGCACCCGCTCCCAGCGGCGGACCTTCCCCGCCGCCCTGGCCCGCACCGCCGGGTCCTCGGACCGCGCCGCGCCCAGCAGGGCGCGCTGCAACCGGTCGGTCGCGTACGCGGGTGAGGCGGACTGGCGCGGGTCGTCGGACACTGTGGACTCCAGGATGAGAAGGGGGACCTGGTGGCGAGGGTCGAACTCGCACCCACCTGGTCTCGAGCCAGGTGCTCTGCCGTTGAGCTACACCAGGTTTGCCGTGGAGGCGGGATTCGAACCCGCGCCCTCCCGGATAACAGCCGGGTGATCCACCGCTGATCCACTCCACGTGGCGGCACGACCGTAACACCCGGTCGTGCCGCTCACAGCCGGTTTTCCGGTCAGGTGCCCAGGTCGTCGGAGTGGCCCCCGCGCAGCCGGGCCCACTGGGCGGTCGGGCGGCCGTCAACGATCTGCCCGCCGTCGGGCGTCCACCCCTGCGACCGGTCCTCCGGCATGTCCTCCCACTCCTCCTGCCTGCCGAAGGCGGTCATGTCCAGCAGCGAGTAGGTCGGGGTCATCGCCTCGACACCACGGCCGTTGGTCGCGTAGGTCTCGAACACCCGGTCCCCGTGGCGCACGTAGAAGGCGAGCAGGAAGGGGCCGCGCCCGGCGAGCAGGGTCTCGGCGGACTCCTGGGCGGAGTACCAGGGCACGTCGTAGCCCATGAAGTCGCGGTAGCGGGCGCTCTGCTCGTACGGGCCCTGGCAGAGGATGGCGTAGGTGGCGCCACGGGAGTGCAGGTAGGACAGTTCGCGGACCTGGCTGGCGCAGAACGTGCAGCCCGCGCACTGCTCGGCGGCGGGGTGGCCGGTGTGCCACATGTGGAAGTAGGCGATGAGCTGGTCGCGGCCCTCGAAGGCGTCCAGCAGCGTGACCGGGCCGGACGGGCCGACCAGCGGGGCGCCCGCGTCCACCTCCACCATCGGCAGCCTGCGGCGGGCCGCCGCGATCTCGTCGCCCGCGCGGGTGTGCGCCTTCTCCCGGACGAGCAACGCCTCCCGTTCGGCGGTCCAGGTGGCCCGGTCGACCACGGCGGGCAGGAAGGGGGGTGTCGGGTTGTCGGTCACGGTGCCTCCGGGGTGTCGGTGTGGTCGGGTTGGTCGGTGGTGCGGTCGAGGTGGTCTCGCAACGCGGCGAGCGGGGAGTCCCAGTCGCGGGCCAGCGCGCCGAGGAACTGCTGGGCGACCCGCATCGGTGCGGAGTTCAGCCGGTGGCGCACGCGGCGGCGCTCGCCGGGTTCGGCGGTGACCAGGCCCGCGTCGGCGAGCAGGGCCAGGTGCTTGGCGATCGCCTGGCGGGTGATCGGCAGCCGGGCCGCCAGGTCCGTGGCCGTGGCCGGGCCCCGGGCGGCCAGCGCGGCCAGGATGGCGCGCCTGCTCGGGTCGGCCAGGGCGACGAAGACCTGTTCGGCTACCGCCTCGGGGTCAGGCGGCATCGAGGTGGTCGACCAGCTCGCCGAGTTCGCTCGCCCACCCCTGGGTGTGCGAGTCGTAGGCCGTGCGGTGCGCGTCGTCGGGCAACTGGGCGAAACCGGTCTCCACCACGGTCAGCCGGGTTCCGTCGCCCGCGGGTTCGAGGGTGAACTCGACGTAGGTGCGGCGGGGGTCGTCCTCGGGGAGTTCTTCGAGGGGCCAACTGAACCCGAAGGCGGTCGGCTCCTCGACCCGCTCCACCCGCATCTCGACCTTGTGCCCGCCGGTCCAGCTCATCGCCGCCGTGCCGCCCGGCCGCAGGTCGATGTGCGCCTCGTTGCCGAACCAGGTGCCCAGGCCCTCGGCGGTGGTCAGCGCCGCCCACACCCTGGCAGGCGGGTGCGCGAGGTCCAGGGTGCGCTCGATGCGGTTGGGAAAGCCCATGGGTTCCTCCGAAGTGTGGCAACTGGTTGGTTGCGACACTATGGCAACCGATGGGTTGCGTCAACCGGGTGCGGGGTTAGAGCGCGGATGGGCGGGGAATCCTGGCCGCTGGGTGCACCACCACCCGCGTGAACTCCGAGGAAAGGCGTCGTCGTGCCGCTCTCGCTGACCTGCCGGGCCCACCTCCACGAGTCGGGGGTCCGCTCGTGACCACCACCGCCGAGCAGTCCCTGTGGTTGGGCGAGACGACCGTCGAGCACCTGCCGCTCACCGGTGAGCAGCGGGCGGAGGTGGCGGTGATCGGCGGCGGCATCGCCGGGCTGACGACCGCCCTGCTGCTGCAACGGCGCGGGGTCGACGTCGTCGTGATCGAGGCCGAACGGGTCGGCGGCGGGGTCAGCGGGAACAACACCGCCAAGGTCACCGCGTTGCAGTCCACGATGTACTCCACGATCGAACAGCGCCACGGCGCCCTCGCCGCCGCCGGGTACGCCTCCGCCGCCACCGCGGGCGTGCGCGTGGTCTCCACCCTGGCCGAGGGCATCGACTGCGACCTGCAACGGGCACCGGCCGCGACCTTCGCCTACGCGCAGGACGAACGGGCCACGGTCGAAGCGGAGATGCGGTCCGCCGACCGGGCCGGGCTGGCGGTCGAGTGGACCGAACAGCTCGACCTCCCGTTCCCGACCCACGGCGCGGTGCGGCTGCCGGACCAGATCGTGCTGCACCCCGCGAAGTACGTGCGCGGCCTCGCCGCCGCGTTCACCGCCTCGGGCGGGCGCATCCACGAGCGCAGCCGCGTGCGCTCCGTGTCCGTCACCACGCCCTACCGGGTGAGCACGGCCGACGGGGAGGTCGTCGCGGAACAGGTGGTCGTCGCCACCCACTACCCGATGCTCGACCGGGGCCTGTTCTTCGCCCGCCTCGACGCCGAGCGGTCCTACTGCGTCGCGGCCCGGCTGCGTTCCGGCACACCGCCGCACGACCTGGCGATCAGCGCGGGCAGCGAATCGTGGTCGTTCAGCCGCCACGGCGATCACCTGATCGTCGGCGGCCAGGGCCACCCGGCGGGGGAGCGGGGGGTTGATGCCGGGCGGTACACCGCGCTCGCCGACTTCGCCCACCGGCACTTCGACGTCGCCGAGGTCACCCACCGGTGGTCGGCGCAGGACCCCAAGCCGTACGACAACCTGCCGATGGTGGGGTCCTACCTGCCGGGGTCGGCGCGGCTGTGGGTGGCGACTGGGTTCGCGAAGTGGGGGCTGGCCATGGGGAGCGTCGCCGGTGAGGTGCTGGCCGACCGGATCACCGGGGTGGACAGCCCGCACGCGGAGTTGTTCTCGCCGCACCGGGTCAGCTTGCGCAGCGCGCCGACGTTGGTGCAGCAGAACCTGAAGGTGGCCAAGGACATCGTCGGGGATCGGCTTGCCACCTCTGATGCCTCTGCCAGCGCTGATGTGCCGGTGGATGAGGGGCGCGTGGTGTCTGATGGGGCGGGGAAGAAGGGGGTTTACCGGGATCAGGCTGGGGTGGTGCACGCGGTTTCGTTGCGCTGCACGCACCTGGGGTGCCTGGTGCGGTTCAACGGGGCGGAGCGGAGTTGGGACTGCCCGTGCCACGGCTCCCGGTTCGACGTTGACGGTGCTGTATTGGAGGGGCCTGCGGTGGAACCGCTGCCGCGCCGCGATCCCTGACGCGCGCCGGGTCTGGTCGGCGAGTGGTTGCTTTTCGGGCGCAGCGCGACAACCGCTTGATCGCCGAGGCTGTTCTCGGTCACCGGTAGTGCTTCTCGAAGAAGCCCGCCAGGGTTGCGCGGGGTGGTGGTGGGGGGCCGGTCTCGATGTGGGTGGTGCCGAACTGGGCGCGGATTTCCTCGGAGGAGAACCGGTTGCGCCAGCGGTGGGCTCGGGCGGTGCTGCGGGTGCTGGTGAGGGTGGCGACCTCGTCACCGGCGGTGGTCAGCGTCACCTGGGCGAGGTCCTTGTCCACCAGCAGGTTCATCGCGGTCGTGACAGCACCGGGGGGTAGGGGGGCGCGTGCGTGCAGGCGGGCTCGGCAGCGGCGGAGTTGGTCGGGGGACCACGCCTCGGTTTGTGCGGTGCGGCCGTAGAGTTCCAGCACCGCCGGGGCGGTGTTCGGGGGGAGGTGGACCTTCAGGTCCCGGAAGTCCTGGCGCAGCAGGGAATGGGTGGTGCGGAAGGGGTCGGCTGTGGGGGACAGGTCCACCAGGACGTCGGGGAGGTCGACCGGGAGGGCTGCGCCCCGGGTGGTGGGTTCGGGGATGAGGGCGGCCAGGCGGGCGCTCTGGCGGTCCAGTGCCTCGCGGTCGGAGTCCCGGCCTTCCCAGTCGGGGCCGTCGTGCCAGGCGGTGGCTGTTCGTTCGTGGACCAGGACTGCTCCTGCGTTCCAGGCGCGGTAGCCGAGGTCCCAGTCTTCGCCGCCGTAGCCGGTGAAGCGTTCGTCGAAGCCTTCCAGTTCCTCGAAGAGGGTTTTGCGGCAGGCCAGGAGGGCGCTGATGACGTGGCGGAAGCTGCGGCCGTCGGCGTCGAGGAGGTTTCGGCTCGTCGTGTAGCCCTCGGTCAGCCAGGTGGGTTCGGGGAGGTGGGTGGCGGTGGCGGGGTGGGCATCCGGTGCCGTGCCGGTGAAGTCCGCGTGCCTGCGGCGGCCGACGGCCAGGGCGTCGGGGCAGCGGGAAACCGTTGCGACGATCTCGCGGAGGAAGTCCGGTTCGGGGACGGTGTCGGCGTCGAGGAAGACCAGGACTTCGCCGGAGCTGTGGCGGGCGCCCAGGTTGCGGGCGGCGGCTGCTCGGAAGCCCCGGTCGGGTTGGCGCACGACGCGGGTGGGTGGGCCGCCGGTGGGGGGTGCGGGCGGGGTGGCCGAGCCGTCGTCGGCGATGATGATTTCCAGGGGTGGGGCGGTTTGGCGGTGCAGGGCCAGGCAGGTGCGTTGCAGTTGGTGGGGTTGTTCGTAGTGGGTGACGACGACGCTGACCCGGGGGGTGGGGATGGGGTAGGGGGCGAGGAGGTCCCAGCGGTTGCCGGGCACGAGGACGTCGGTCAGCACGGGACGGCCGCGTGGACCGAGTCGTAGAGCGCCCGGTGGGCCGCGCCGGTGTCCGGCCACGGCGGCGGGTTCGGCAGGGTGGTGCGGGTCGGGTCCGCCAGTGCTGCGGTGATCGCGTCGTCCAGGTCGTCGTAGAGCCACACCGGGCTGTGGGCGGCGACCTCGTCGGCGTAGTCGCCGTGGGCGGTCAGGGGTTTGCGGCGGCCCGCGAGCCAGGTCAGCAGGGAGCCGCTGGCGCTCACGCCCCGGTTCAGCGCCAGCGGGACCGTCACGGCGGCCACGGCGGATGCCATCTCGGTGTCGCTGAGGGTGCCGGTGATGGTGAAACGGACCCCGAGGTCTGCGGCCAGGGTGTGCAGGGAAGCGGCCAGGTCGTCGTGTCCGGTGCTGACCGCGCCCATGGCCACCACCGCGGGTCTTGTGGGCTGGCGGGCTGCGGCGGTGATCGCCTCGGCGTGGCCCTTCCCGGGGTAGACGAAGCCGAGGACGCCCAGTGTCGGAACGGCTGCCCATGGCGGGCGGTCACCGGGAGTGGGGAGGTGGGGGAGTGGCAGGTCGATCACCCGCACCGGGTCGCCGCCGAGTCGGGCGACCTTGTTCGCCTCGTGCCGGGACGAGACCACCGCCGCGTCGCAAGCGGTCACGACCCGCCGGTAGGACTCGGCGCGGGCGGCGCCGCGCCGGGGGTCCGGGTCGGCGCCGGGCACGTCGTGCAGGGTGACGACCAGCGGGCGCGGGGCGGTAGCCGCCCAGGTCTCGAACGCGGTGGCCGCCGCGCGGGTGTCGGGGCCGTACAGGCCGTCGGTGAACTGCGCGTGGACCACGTCCGGGTTCGACGCCACCGCCCGCACGCCGTGGGCCGCCGCCAGGTCGGCCACCAGCGCCGAGTGGCGCACCACCCCGTGCGACGCCGGGCCCGGGGCGTGGAACAGGACCCTCACACCCCCACCTCCTGTCGGACCCCGCGCAGCGCCGCCCGGTAGACCGCCTCGTGCGCGTCCGCCACCTCCCGGCGCTGGCGCAGCCGATCCACGCGACGGGCCTGCCACACCGGCCGCTCGTGGTAAGCCCGCCGCACCGCCGCGTGCAGCGACTCCGCGTCGAACCCGTCCTCGTCCATCCCGTAGGACAGGCACGGCGCCTGCTCCGCGTAGAAGCCGCACGACGGTGCCAGGACCGTCGTGCCCAGGTCGTGGCACGCCTCCAACCAGCCGGAGTGGGTGCCGAACCGGTAGGGCAGCACCGACACGTCCAGGCCGCGCAGGTACTCCCACAGCTCCTCGTCGCTGAACGGCGGGTGGACCCGCACGTCCAGGTCGGGCAGTGCGGCGGCCACCGCGCGACCCCCGGCGTCGTCGTGGGCGTCCACTCGCAGGTGGGCGCCGGGCAGCGCGGCCACCGCCGCCGCGAGCGCGCGGGCGACCGGGACGGGATCGCTGTTGGCGCGCTTGCTCTTGGCGTGCAGGCCCACCACGAAACCGGGGCCGCGTTCCCGGGTGCCTGCCAGCAGCTCCAGCGGGACGACGTGCGGGTGCGCGACCACCTCGGGGGTGCGCCCCCACCGCTCGGTGATCCGGGCCGCCGCGCCGGGGGTGAGCGTGACCACCGCGTCCGCCGCCGGTACCAGCACGTCGAGGGCGGCGGCGTGCGGGGCGGGATCGGGGTGGTGCGGGTTGCGCAGGTCGTGCACCGTCAGCACCAGCGGGCGCCGCGCTCGGCGGAGTGCGGCGACCAGCTCGCGCAACTGCGCCGGGGTGCGGTCGTCGAAGCCGAAGTGCAGGTGGTAGAGGTCGAACTCGGCCGCGTGTGCGTCCACCCAGGACGCCTCGAGCAGCGGCGAGGGCCACCACTGGCCCGCTGGGGCACCGGGGACGGGCGGGTCCGGCAGCCGGTGCACCACCCCGCCGTCCTCGACGGGTGACAGGTGGCGCACGTAGACGTGTCCGGAAGGGACGGAGGCCACCCGGATCGCGGGTGAGGGCACGGGCATTGGCGCGTATTCCCCGAACCGCCCCCGGCGAAACTTCGGCGGCGGCAGCGGACCTGGGGCAGGATCGCGCGGTGGACAACGGGCGACGAGCGCACTACGGGGACTTCTACGGGGCGACCACCGGCGGTGAGCCGGTCGCGGTGGTGCTCGGCAACTGCCAGGCCGAATCGCTGCGCGTGCTGTTGGCGGGCTCGTCGACGTTCCCCGTTCGCACCGTCCGCGTCCCACCCGTGCACGAGCTGACAGCCGACGACCTGCCCGCCCTCGACGCCCTCCTGGGGCGCACTGTGTTGTTTGCGACACAACCGGTCCGCGATGATTACCGAGACCTCCCGTTGGGAACCCGGCAGGTCCTCACTCGACTGCCGCCGAATGCCGCAGTCGTCCGGTGGCCGGTCATCCGCCACTACGGGCTGCACCCGTTCGCCGCGACCGTGCGCCACCCCGACGACCGCTCGCTCGTGCCGCCGGTGGTGCCCTACCACGACCTGCGCACCCTCACCGAGGCCGCCGGGGTGCCCTGGGAACCGGACCTGTCCCCGGCCTCGGTGCGCGCCGTGGCGGCGGCCTCCGTGGCCGACCTCGCCGAGCGGGAACGGCGGGCCGGTGTCGACGTCACCGTGTCCGACCTGCTGCGGGACGCGGGCGCGTCGGCGGCGAACACCCTGAACCACCCGGGGAACCCGGTGCTGATCGGCCTTGCCCGGCGCGTGCAGCGGGCCTTCGGCGCACCCGCCGACGCCGCCGACCCCGGCCGGGTGCTGCTCGACAGCGTGCACGCGCCGCTGACCGAAGCCGTGGTCACCGGGCTGGGATTGGACGTCGAACCGAGGGAGCACTGGATCGTCGGCGGGACACCGGTCGACGACGCGGAGGTCCGTACGGCCCAACGGCGTTGGTACGCCGACCACCCGCGGTGGGTGGAGAGCGGGATGGCCCGGCACGCCGACCGACTGGCCCTGCTGGGCCGGTGAGCACCCGTTCGAGTTGTGCGCCCGCACCACCCAACCGATGATGAGCGCGCGGACCGCCGACACCGGCGCCGCTCCCCACCGGGCCCGGCACGCTCCAGTGCCGCGGTCGACGCTCCCGCACGGCAGATCCGGAAGGGCCATGGCGACTCCACGCTGCGCAGACGAGCGGCCCAGCACGGCGCCGCTGCGCATCGCCGTCATCGCCTCCGCCCGCTACCCCATCCGCCAACCCTTCGCGGGCGGCCTGGAGGCGCACACCTGGCAGCTCGCGCACCGCCTCGGCGCCCGCGGCCACCGGGTGCACGTCTACGCGGGCGCCGATTCCGACCCGGGTCTCGACGTCCGGGTGCTGCGCGCGCTGCCCGCCCTGTCGCGGGCCGCCCAGCAGGACGTCAGCATGCCCGCGGAGTACTTCCTGGCCGAGCACCACGCCTACCTGTCGCTCATGCTCTCCCTGGCCGCCGGGCACGACTACGACGTGGTGCACAACAATTCCCTGCACTACCTGCCGATCGCCATGGCCTCCAGCCTCACCGCGCCGCTGCTGACCACCCTGCACACCCCGCCGACGCCGTGGTTGGAGTCCGCGCTGGGCATCGAACCCGGCACGTGCGCCCACTTCGCCGCCGTCAGCCAGCACACCGCCGACGAGTGGCGGGGCAGCGTGCCGGTGAGCACCGTCATCCGCAACGGCGTCGACCTGGACCGGTGGCGCCCCGGGCCCGGGGGCGGGCCGCCGGTGTGGTCCGGCCGCGTCGTCCCGGAGAAGGGACCGGAGGAGGCCATCCGCGCCGCCCGGCTGGCGGGCACCGGCCTGCGGCTGGCCGGACCGTGCCCGGACCCCACCTACTTCCGCGAGCGGGTGCGGCCACTGCTCGGCGACGGGGTCGACTACGTCGGGCACCTCGATCACGCCGCGCTCGCCGACCTGGTCGGGTCGGCCACCGTCGCCGTGGTCTCCCCGTGCTGGGACGAGCCCTACGGCCTGGTCGTGGCCGAGGCGCTGGCCTGCGGCACCCCGGTGGCCGGGTTCGCCAGGGGAGCCCTGCCCGAACTGCTCGACGACGCCACCGGCGCCCTCGCCGCTCCCGGCGACGTGCCGGGCCTGGCCGGGGCGATCCGGACCGCGTCCGGACTCGACCGCGCCGCCGCCCGCCGCCGCGCCGAGGTCACCTGCTCGGTCGAGGCCATGGTGGACGGCTACGAACGCCTCTACCGCGAACTGGTGCGGGGGGACTGACGCCGTGATCGCCTACTACGTGCACCACCACGGCAGCGGCCACCGCCACCGCGCGGTGTCCATCGCCCGCAAGCTGCGGACCCCGGTCGTCGGGCTCTCCAGCGCGCCCGAGCCCGAAGGTTGGCCAGGGGAGTGGGTGCGCCTGCCGGACGACGCGGACGGTGTGGACACCGCGACGGCGGACGTCACCGCGCACGGCACCCTGCACTGGGTTCCGCTCGGCCACCAGGGGCTGCGCGCCCGGATGGCCGCGGTGAGCGCGGTGCTCGCCCGCCCCGACGTGCGCGCCCTGGTCTCCGACGTGTCCGTGGAGATCGCGCTGCTCGCCCGGTTGCACGGGGTGGCGGTCGTGGTCATGGCGCAACCGGGGGACCGGCTCGACCCGGCCCACCGGCTGGCCTACGACGCCGCCGAGCGGCTGCTGGCCCCGTGGCCCGCCCGGCCGCAACCCGGCTGGCCCGCGTCCTGGACGGCCAAAGCGGTCCACCTGGGCGCGGTGTCGCGGTTCGACGACCGGACCGCACCGGACCCGCCGCCGGGGCCGGGCCGGGTGCTCGCGCTGTGGGGCACCGGGGGGACCGAGGTCGGTGCGGCGGAGGTGGTCGCCGCCGCCGAGGCCACGCCCGGGTGGGAGTGGGAGGTCGCGGGTCCGCCGTCGGCCGAGCCGGGGCCGGGGAACCTGCGGTGGCGGGGCTGGTTGTCCGACCCGTGGCCCGCGCTGGGCGCGGCCGGGGTGGTGGTGACCCACGCGGGGCAGAACGCGCTCGCCGAGGTGGCCGCCGCCCGCAGGCCCGCGGTGGTGATCCCGCAGCCGCGCCCGTTCGGGGAGCAGCGGGCGACCGCGGCGGCGCTGTCGCGCGGGCGGCTGGCGGTGGTGGTCCCGGCGTGGCCCGCGGCCGAGCGGTGGCCGGGGCTGCTCGACCGGGCGGTGCGTCGCGGTGGGGACCGGTGGTCGCACTGGTCGCGGGGCGACGGTGCCGCTCGTGCCGCCGCCCTGCTCGACGAGCTTGGCGGTTCCGCGCGGTGAGCGGAGTGTGCGCGGCGGTCGCGACGCGGGAGGGAGACTGGCGCGTGGCGGGTGGGGGCTTGGTGATCGGCTGGTGGTGGAGTCTGCTTCGCCGGGCTGTGCGTCGCGGTGGGGACCGGTGGCCACAAGGCGGCGGTGCCGTACCCGGGCGCCTCGGTGGTGCCGCGTGGTGAGCCGGACGGCGGTCGTCACCATCACCCGGGGGCGGGCGGGGCACCTGGCGTTGCAGTGCCGTGGTCTGGCGGCTGACCCGCCGGACCTGCACGTCGTCGTGGGGATGGGGGAGCGGCCGGAGCCGCCCGTGGTCCCCGGGTGCGAGCAGGTCGTGGTGGTGCTGCCGGACCACGGCGGGCCGCTGCCCCTCGCCGCGGCCCGCAACCGGGGAGCGGACGAGGCGCTGGGGGCGGGTGCGGAAGTGCTCGTCTTCCTGGACGTGGACTGCATCCCGGGTCCGCGGGCGGTCTCGCGCTACCGGGAGGCGGTCAGCGCGGCGACCGGGCCCGCGCTGTTCTGCGGGCCCGTGGCCTACCTGCCACCCCCGCCGCCTGAGGGGTACCCGGCGACGGGGCTCGCCGCGTTGGCTCCGCCGCACCCGGGCCGCCCGGCCCCGGATGACGGGGTGCTGCTGCGCGATGACCGCTTCGAGCTGTTCTGGTCGCTGTCCTTCGGGGTGTCGGCGGAGAGCTGGCGGAGCTGGGGCGGTTTCCACGAGGGCTACCGCGGCTACGGCGCGGAGGACACCGACTTCGCCCTCACCGCCGCGGCGGCGGGTGCCCGCCTGTACTGGCTCGGCGGCGCCGACGCCCACCACCAGTACCACCCGCCGACCCGCGAGACGCCTGCCCGGGCCGCGGAGATGGTGCACAACTCCCACCTGTTCCGCCGCCGCCACGGGTACTGGCCGATGCGCGACTGGCTGCACGACCTCGCCCGCGATGGCCTGGTCGACTTCGACCCGGACGCCGACGTGCTGCGCCTGCGTGGCTGAGCCCCCGCACCCAACGAAGAGACCGTCCCCTCGCGATGCGAGGGGACGGTCTCCGTGGTCGTGGGGTCAGGGGGTGAACAGGATCTTGACCGCGCCGTCCTGCTTGCGCTGGAACATGTCGTAGGCCTCGGGGGCCTGCGACAGCGGGACCTTGTGGGTGGCGAAGGTGTCCACGCCGAGCGGGTCGTCGTCGGTGAGGTGCGGCAGGATGTCGTCCACCCAGCGGTGGACGTTGGCCTGGCCCATGCGGAGCTGGATCTGCTTGTCGAACATCGTCAGCATCGGCAGCGGGTCGGCCATGCCGCCGTAGACGCCCGACAGGGAGATGGTGCCGCCGCGGCGCACGATGTCGATGGCCAGGCGCAGGGCCTCCAGGCGGTCGACGCCCGCGGTGCGCATGAACTTCTCCGCCAGCGCGTCCGGGAGGAAGCCGGTGGCCTGCTGGGCGAGCTTCGCGACCGGCGCGCCGTGCGCCTCCATGCCCACCGCGTCGATCACCGAGTCGGGTCCGCGCCCGTCGGTGAGGTCGCGCACCGCCTCGGTGAGCTTCGCGCCGTGCTCGCGCAGGTCGAGGGTGCGCACGCCGCGGGCGGTGACCCGGGCGAGGCGCTCGTCCACCAGGTCGATGCCGATCACGTTCTCGACCCCGTTCAGCCGGGCGATCCGGGTGCACATGTCCCCGATCGGCCCCAGGCCGATGACCGCCAGGGACCCGCCCTTGGGCACGGCCGCGTACTGCACCGCCTGCCACGCCGTGGGCAGCACGTCGGACAGGAGCACGAACCGCTCGTCCGGCGGGCCCTCCGGGACCTTGATCGGCAGCTTGTCGGCGAACGGCACCCGCAGCAGTTCCGCCTGCCCGCCCGGCACCGCGCCGTAGAGCTTGGTGTAGCCGAACAGGGAGGCGCCCATGCCCTGCTCGCGCACCTGGGTCGTCTCGCACTGCGAGTGCAGGCCCTGCCCGCACATGAAGCAGTCGCCGCAGGAGACGTTGAACGGGACCACGACGCGGTCGCCCACCTTCAGCGACGTCACCCCGGGGCCGACCTCCTCGACGACGCCCATGGGTTCGTGGCCCAGGATGTCGCCCTCGGTCAGGAACGGGCCCAGCACCTCGTACAGGTGCAGGTCGGAACCGCACAGCCCGGACGAGGTGATCCGCACGATGGTGTCGGTCGGGTCCTGGATCACCGGGTCCGGGTGGGTGTCCACCCGGACGTCCCGCTTGCCGTGCCAGGTCACTGCCTTCATGGTGCCCTCCGGGGCGGATCAGGGTTTCAACCGTTGCCCCCGCTTACCCGGTGGGGACACGGGCAAACGCGCGGCGTCGCCCGTCCGGTGTGCGCGGCGCCCCCGGATGGGGCAGGGTGGGACGATCTCAGCCGACCCCCCGAGACCACGGGGCCGGGGACCTGTCAGGGAAGGACCTCTGTGGTGCGTGCGCAGGGAGAGCTGGAACTGTTCTTCCCCGGCAGCGGTGAGATGGCCCGGCGGATGCGCGCCCACCCGTGGGGGGACACCCCGCTGGGTGAGCCCGCGGACTGGCCGGAGAGCCTGCGCACCGCGGTGCGGATCTGCCTGACCTCGCGGTTCCCCATGATCGTGTGGTGGGGGAGCGAGCTGGTGTTCCTCTACAACGACGCCTACCTGCCGTCGCTGGGCGACAACCACCCGGCGCTGGGCAAGCCGGGGTCGCGGGTGTGGACCGACATCTGGCACATCATCGGGCCGATGCTGGAGTCGGTGATGCGCACCGGGGAGGCCACCTGGTCGCAGGACATGATGCTGCCGACCGCCCGGCACGGGTACCTGGAGGAGACCTACTGGACCTACTCCTACAGCCCGGTCTTCGGCGACTCGGGCGAGGTGCTGGGGGTGTTCACCGCCGTCAGCGACACCACCGAGCAGGTCGTCGGCGAGCGGCGGCTGGCGGTGCTGCACGACCTGGGCGCGCAGACCGGCCGGGCGCGCACCGTCGCGGAGGCGTGCCACCTGGTGGCTGAGGTGCTGCGCCGGGCGGAGTCCACGCTCTCCTACGCCGCGCTGCACCTGCGCGGCCCCGACGGGCTGCGGTTGGCCGCTGCCAGCCAGGACGTGACCGAGGACGAGCCGTGGCCGGTGGCCGAGGTGCTCGCCAGCGGCGAGGCGGTGTCGCTGGACGACGTGGCCGAGCGCGCGCCCTGGCTGACGACCCGGGACTGGGCGCAGCGGCCGAACGAGGCGCTGGTGCTGCCGCTCACCGGGGAGACCGGCGGGCGGACCATCGGGGTGATCGTGCTCGTCGCGCACGCGGGCCGCAGGCTCGACGAGGCGTACCGGTCGTTCCTGACCCTGGTGGCCCGCCAGACCTCCGACCTGGTCAACGCCGCCATCGCCTACGAGGCCCAGCAGCGGCGGGCCGAGGAGCTGGCCGAGCTGGACCGGGCCAAGACGCTGTTCTTCTCCAACATCAGCCACGAGTTCCGCACCCCGCTGACGCTGATCATGGGGCCGTTGCAGGAGCTGCGGACCGCCGCCGCGGCGGCGGGCGACGAGCGGGCGAGCGCGGAGCTGGAGGTGGTGCACCGCAACGGGTTGCGGCTGGGCAGGCTGGTGAACACGCTGCTGGACTTCTCCCGCATCGAGGCGGGCCGGATGCGGGCCCGCTTCACCCCGGTCGACCTCGGGGTGCTGACGGCGGAGCTGTCGAGCGTGTTCCGATCGGCGGTGGAGCGGGCGGGCCTGGACTTCGAGGTGGACTGCCCGCCGCTGCCCGACGCGGTCTACGTGGACATCTCCCTGTGGGAGAAGGTCGTGCTCAACCTGCTGTCCAACGCGCTCAAGTTCACCTTCGACGGCGCGATCCGGGTGCGGACCGCCGCCGAGGACGGGCACGCGGTCGTGACCGTCGCCGACTCCGGCATCGGCGTCGCCGAGGACGAGCTGCCCCGGCTGTTCGAGCGCTTCCACCGCGTGCACAGCGCCCGCGCCCGCTCCGGGGAGGGCAGCGGGATCGGGTTGGCGCTGGTCCGCGAGCTGGTGGGCCTGCACGGCGGCACGATCGACGCCGAGAGCCGGGTGGGCGTGGGCACCACCTTCACCATCCGGCTGCCGCTGGGCTCCGACCACCTGCCCGCCGAGGACGTGGCACCCGCGGGCGAGCGCACCCCGTCCACCGCGGACGCGGACCCGTACGTGCAGGAGGCCCTGCGGTGGCTGCCGGACGCGGGCGCCGGGGCGGGCGACGGGGCGCCGGTGACGCTGCCCGCGGTGGGGGAGTCCGCGGCCGTGCGGGCGCCGCGGCGGGCGCGGGTGCTCGTCGCCGACGACAACGCCGACATGCGCGACTACCTGGCCCGGCTGCTGCGCGCGGGCGGCTACACCGTCGACCTGGCCACCGACGGGGTCAACGCCAGGGAGGCCGCCGTCGCCGACCCGCCGGACCTCATCGTCAGCGACGTGATGATGCCCCGGCTCGACGGGCTCGAACTGGTCGCCGCGCTGCGCGAGGAACCCCGCACCGCCGCGGTCCCGGTGCTGCTGCTCTCCGCCAGGGCGGGGCAGGAGGCCTCCATCGAGGGGCTGGCCGCCGGGGCCGACGACTACCTGGTCAAACCGTTCTCCGCGGCGGAGCTGCTGGCCAGGGTGCGCGCCAGCGTGCAGCTCGCCCGGCAGCGCAACCACCACACCCGCTGGCGGACCGCGCTGGTCGACTCGCTGCACGAGGGGTTCTTCGTCTGCGCCGACGACGGGTCCATCGTCGAGGCCAACGCCTCGTTCGGCGACATCCTCGGCTACGGGGTGGAGGGCCTGCCGTACCGGCCGCCGCACCCCTGGTGGCCCGACCCCGACGCCGACCCCGACGCCCACCGCCGGGTGCGGGAGGTGTTCGACAGGGTCATGGTCGACTCGGCGGACACCTGCGAACTGCCCGCGATCCACCGCGACGGCCGCGACCTGTGGATCTCCGCCTCCTTCGCCCCGCTGGAGGACCCGGAGACCGGCAAGCGGGTGGTGGTCGGCACCTTCCGCGACATCACCGACGAGCACCACGCCATCCAGCGCGAGACCGCCCTGGCCCGGCTCAACGCGGCCCTGTCGCAGGCGGACACCGCCGCGGAGGCGGTGCGGACCGTGCTGCCCCTGCTGCGCGCGCTCTGGCTCGCCGAGCACGCCCTCGCCGTGACCTTCCGGCGCTCGGGCGACCCGGAGGTGTTCGGCGACGGCGGCGACTTCACCGGGCCGGTGGAGTGGGAGCGGCTGGACCAGGCGACCCGGACCGCGATGCTGGACGTGGCCGGGCTGCCGCCGCTGACCCCCGCGATCAGCCCGGAGGGGTTCGTCGCCATCGCCATGGAGCACCCGGACGGCATCCTGGGCATCCGGATCGACCTACGCGGGCGCCGCCGCGTCGGGGCCGAGGACCGCACCCTGCTGTCCCTGCTCGCCGGGCGCCTCGGGCAGGGGGTGCAGCGCGCCCACCAGATCGACCAGCAGCGCGAGGCGGCGCTGGCGCTGCAACGGGCGATCCTCGGGCCGCCGCTGCTGCCGATCGGCATCGCCGCCCGCTACGAGCCCGCGACCCGACCGCTGAGCGTGGGCGGCGACTGGTACGACACGGTGGAGCTGTCCGACGGCCGGATCGGCATCGTCGTCGGCGACTGCGTGGGCAGCGGCCTGCCCGCGGCCACCGTCATGGGCCAGTTGCGCAGCGCCTGCCGCGCCCTGCTGCTGCGCTCGGCCGATCCCGCCCAGACCCTCGACGACCTCGACCAGTTCGCCACCAGCCTGCCCGGCGCGATCTGCACCACCGTGTTCTGCGCGGCGCTGGACACCCGCACCGGGCACCTGACCTACGCCAGCGCCGGGCACCCGCCCGGCGCGGTCGTGCTCCCCGACGGCACCACCCGGCTGCTGGACGGGGGGCGCTCGGTGCCGCTGGTCGTCGACCCCGCGCCGCGGCGGACCGCGGCGGAGTTCGTCGTCCCCGCCCGCGCCACCCTGCTGCTCTACACCGACGGCCTGGTCGAGCGCCGCGGCCACTCGGTGGACGACGGGGTCGACCAGGCGGCCTCGGCGCTGCGCTCGGGGCGGGGCAAGTCCATCGACGACCTCGCCGACCACCTGATGGGCGAGCTGGCCCCGGCCCCCGGCTTCGACGACGACGTGGCGCTGCTGCTCTACCGCCACCCCGGCCCGCTGGAACTCGCCTTCACCCCGGCCACCGGCGAACTGGCCCGCATCCGCGCCGCCTTCGGCGACTGGCTCGACCGCTGCGACATCGACGCCGAGCAGGCCACCGACATCATGGTGGCGGTCGGCGAGGCGTGCGCCAACAGCATCGAGCACAGCGACCAGGCCTGCACCGACACCGCGGTCCTGCGCGCCACCGCCACCCCGGACACCCTCACCGTCACCGTCACCGACAAGGGCCGCTGGCGCCCGCCGAACCCGTCCCCGGAGAGCACCAGGGGGCACGGCCTGACCATGATGCGCGGGCTGGTCGACGAGGTGGCCATCGACAGCCCGGACACCGGCACCACCGTCCGCCTGCGCGTCGACCTCGCCCTCGACGGTCGCCCCGGCGTTTAGGCGCTGGTCACCGGGGTCACCGCGAGCAGGTGTTTTGCTCGGCGCGGACGGCGGTACTCGGGGGGCAAACCCTGTGGAGGTCCGATGCCCGCCGAGGCGAAAACACCCACTGACCTGCCCAAGCGGTCGTGGAAAGACACATTGGTCCGCACCGGTAAAGGTGTGGTCAAGGACAACCTGACCGACTGGGCCGCCGCCCTGACGTACTACGCGGTGCTGTCGCTGTTCCCGGCGATCATCGTGCTGACGTCGATCACGGCGATGCTCGGCCCGTCGGCCACGCAGAACCTGACCGACAGCATCAACGACCTGGCGCCCGGCGAGGCGGCGAAGATCCTGACCGGCGCCATCGAGGAGTTGCAGGGCAGCGCGAGCATCGCCGGTCCGATCGCGATCATCGGTCTGCTCGGTGCACTGTGGACGGCCAGCGGGTACGTGGGCGCGTTCATGCGGGCGTCGAACTCGATCTACGAGATGCCCGAG
This sequence comes from Actinokineospora spheciospongiae, assembly GCF_000564855.1. Taxonomy (GTDB): domain Bacteria; phylum Actinomycetota; class Actinomycetes; order Mycobacteriales; family Pseudonocardiaceae; genus Actinokineospora; species Actinokineospora spheciospongiae. Next base: position 20,415 of record NZ_AYXG01000081.1, on the reverse strand, counting down.
GGCCGCCCGGTCTGGAAGACCATCCCGATGCGGCTGGGCATCACCGCCGCGGTCGTCCTGCTGTTGGCGCTGTGCGCCGCCGGTGTGGTCGCCACGGGCGGCATCGCGGAGAAGATCGGGTCGGCGCTCGGGATCGGGTCGACCGGGGTGATGATCTGGGACATCGCCAAGTGGCCGGTCATCGCGGTCCTGGTCTACATCGCGATCGCGCTGCTGTACTGGGCGTCGCCGAACGTGCGCCAGCCCGGGTTCCGCTGGGTCACCCCCGGCGGCGTGGTGGCCGTGGTGGTGTGGGTCGTCGCCTCGGCCGGGTTCGCGCTGTACGTGGCGAACTTCAGCTCCTACAACAAGACCTACGGCTCGCTGGGTGGCGTGATCGGTTTCCTGGTGTGGTTGTGGATCTCCAACCTGGCCATCCTCTTCGGCGCCGAACTCGACGCCGAACTGGCCAGGGCGCGCGCCATCGACCACGGGGTGCCGGAGGACAAGGACCCGTTCCTGCCGCCGCGCGACACCCACTCCTTCGACGACGCCGAGAAGGCCGCGGTCGCCGACATCCCCGAGCAGAACGACCACCGCAAGTCCGACTCGCGCGAGTCCGACGAGGTGGCGAAGGCGGGCACCGGCCGCGGTTCCGACCGCTCCCGGGACTGACCAGGCACGCGGACAACCCTGATTCGACTGGTGGACACCGCCGGACCCGTGTAGGTCTGGCGGTGTCCACTGTCCACATCGTTTCAACGGGAGGTGACGGACTTGCCACAGTTCCTCGCGGCGGGCGGCTGGGGTCTGCTGGCCGGTTCCGCGCTGCTCGTCGGCGCGCTGTTCGGGTTCCTGGCGAAGGTGCCGGGCAAGGTCGTGGCCGCGGTCATGGCCTTCGGCAGCGGCGTGCTGCTGTCCGCGGTGTCCTTCGACCTCATCTCCGAGGCCGAGGAACAGGGAGGGCTGCTCGCCACCGCCGTCGGCGCGGTGGCGGGTGCGGTCGTCTACACCCTCGCCAACGTCGCCCTCGCCCGGCGCGGCGCCCGGCACCGCAAGCGCTCCGGCGACCAGCAGCCCTCGGAGTCCGAGCAGTCCGGGTCGGGCACCGCGCTGGCCCTGGGTGCCCTGCTCGACGGCGTCCCGGAGTCCATCGTGATCGGCACCAGCCTGCTCGGCGGCGGCTCGGTCAGCGCCGTCACGGTGGCCGCGGTGTTCATCAGCAACGTCCCCGAGGGCCTGTCCAGCGCGTCCGGGATGCGCAAGGCGGGCCGCTCGGCGCGCTACGTGTTCGGCCTGTGGGGTGGGATCGCGGTCATCAGCGCCATCGCGGCGATGGTGGGCAACGCCCTGCTCGGCGGCGCCCCGCCCGCCGTGCTCGCGGCGATCACGGCGGTGGCGGGCGGGGCGATCCTGGCCATGGTCACCGACACGATGATCCCGGAGGCGTTCGAGCAGGCCCACCTGTGGATCGGGCTGATCACGGTGAGCGGCTTCCTGATCGCGTTCAGCCTCTCCCACCTCGGCTGACATCCCGCACCCGGCACTCCCACCGGCTTGCCGTCGACCCCGCGCACGCGGGAGCGGTCCTCGGTGTCGGCCTCCTCGCCGTCCTCCGCCGCGGCGGGGTCCGGGGTGTCCAGCTTCGTCCGGGAAAGTCCAGGACAGGCCGTCCCCGCCCCCGCGGCTTGCTTCCATCGGGGCCGTCGAGCACGGGGGGAGGTGACCTGATGATCATCATCGAGATCCGCGAACTGCCGGTGGCCGAGGCCAGTGGCCCCACCTGGGAGCGCCCGCTCCCGCGATGATCGCTCGCGGGTGGGGGCACCCGCCCCCACCCGCGCGCTCCACCCCCCCGGCGGCTCCAGGAGAGGACCACGCGGATGCGGTTGCCCAGGGTCAAGGGCGTCCACCGCCCATACCGGACGAACGGCGCGATCCGGATCGGCGGCGCGGCCTTCGGGGTGGCCGCCGAGATCGCCGACCCGGACGGCGTGGTCTGGTCGCTGCTCACCGCGATGGACGGCACCAGGACACCCGCCCAGGTCGCGGCCGCGGTGCGCGCCGACCGCCCGCACCTGCCCGAACCCGCCCTGGTCGGTGCGATCGACCAACTGGTGGCAACCGGTTTCCTGGAAGACGCCGCGACCGCCGAGGACCCGGCGGTGGGAGAGCGGTACTCGCGGTCCACCGCCTACTACAGCTACGTGGACCGCACCCCCCGCGCCTCGATGACCGAGGTGCCCCACCTCATCGCCGCCGCCCACGTCGCCGTCCTGGGGGTCGGCGGCGTCGGCTCGACCGCCGCCCACGCCCTCGCCGCCTCCGGGGTCGGCGGTCTGACCCTGATCGACCCGGACGTGGTCGAACTGTCCAACCTGAACAGGCAACTGCTGTTCACCACCAAGGACATCGGCCGCCCCAAGGTCGACGCGGCAGCGGAGCGGTTGACCGAATTGCGCCCTGACCTCGCCGTGGACGTCCGCCACTCGGCGCTGACCTCGGCCGCCGAGATCGCGGACCTGTTCGCCGATTCCCAGGTCGTCCTGCTCTGCGCCGACACCCCGGCCGAGATAGAACAGTGGTGCAACACGGCCGCGCTGACGACGACCACCCCGTGGGTCAGCGGCGCTTACGACGGCCCGCACGTGTGCGTCACCCGCTACGACCCACCGCACGGCCCCTGCTGGCGCTGCCTGCGCCTTCAGCACTACGACCGCGACCCGCTGCCGGGCGAAACCACCCCGCACATGGCCACCGCCGCGACGACCGGCCTGGCGGGCAACCTGACCGCGCACGTGGCACTGGCCCAGATCACCGGCGTCGCACCGCCTCCGGCGGGGGTCCCGGTCGTCTGGAACGCCGTGGCCCTGGGGCACGCCTTCGCTGTTCCGGTCCACCCCGATCCAAGCTGCCCGGACTGCGCCCACCGCTCCTAGGTGTGCCTCCGCCTGGGACACTCGTGAGGTGGTGCTCGGTCGGCTTCGGGGTGGTCGAGCGGCTGTGAGGCGGGCCTAGGCCGAGGCCGCCCGCGCGTAGGCCCCGGCGGCGATGTCCTCCAGGAGGGTCGGGCCGGTCGGGGTCCAGTCCAGGAGTTGTCGGGTGCGGGTGTTGGACGCGGTGATGTCCATGCCGAAGAAGTGGCCGAGCCAGCCGAAGTGGGCTTCGGCGTCCTCGGGGGCGATCGAGACCGTCGGCAGGCCCAAGTGCGCGGCGATGGCGGCGGCGATGTCTCGGGAGGGGATGCCCTCCTCGGCGACCGCGTGCAGCCGGGAGCCCGCCGGGGCCTTCTCCAGGGCCAGCCGGACCATCCGGGCGGCGTCCGAGCGGTGCACGGCCGCCCAGCGGGTGGAGCCGTCGCCGATGTGGCCCGAGGCCCCGTGCCGCTTGGCCAGGCGGGTCAGTTCGGCGGTGAAGCCGTGGTCGTCCACGCCGTGGACGGTGGGGGAGAAGCGGAGCGCGACCGAGCGGACGCCGCGGTCGGCGTGGTCCAGGGCCAGGTTCTCGCTGCCGCCGCGCATGGAGTCGGCGCCGTGGAAGGGGGAGGGGTCGTCCTCGGTCACGGGGCGGCCGGTGACCCCCGACGCCAGACCGGAGGCCAGCAGGAACGGGCGACCGCTGTCCTCCAGCGCGTCGAGCATCCGCTGGACGGCGGTGTGCTCGGTGCGGCCCGCGCCCGCGTAGTCGGAGAAGTCGTGGTTGAAGGCGAGGTGGATGACGCCGTCGGCCGCGGCGGCCGCTGTGGCCAGGCCGTCGGGGTCGTCGAGGGTGCCGCGGTGGGCGGTGGCGCCCTTGGCCGCCAAGGCGGCGGCCGACTCCGCGGAGCGGGCCAGGCCGACGACCTCGTGGCCGTGGGCGAGCAGCTCGTCGGTGACGGCCGAGCCGATCCAGCCGGAAGCGCCGGTGACGAAGACGCGCATGGGGGGTCCTCCCGAGGATGACAGTGACTGACATCGACACTAGCACCGCTTGTCAGTCGCTGTCATCACTACACTCGGCGGCATGGGTCGCTGGGAGCCGGACGCGCGCGGGCGGATGATCCGCGCCGCGGTGGAGCTGTTCGGCGAGCGCGGCTTCGAGCAGACCACCGCGGGTCACATCGCCGAGCGGGCCGGGGTGACCGAGCGGACCTTCTTCCGCCACTTCACCGACAAGCGCGAAGTGCTCTTCGACAGCACGGGCGCCATGGACCGGGTGACCCGCGAGGCGATCGAGGCCGCCCCGGCCGACCTCCCCCCGCTCAGCGCGGCGCTGGTCGGCGTGGTCGCCGGGGGTGACCTGCTGGCGGACCGGCACGAGCACGCCGCCCGCCGCTCCCGGATCATCGAGGTCAACCCGGGCCTGCGGGAGCGCGAACTGCTCAAGCTGGCCGGGATGGTCACCGCGACGGCGGACGCGCTGCGGGCCCGGGGGGTCGCCGAGCCCGCGGCCAGTCTTGCCGCGCACAGTGCTGTGGCGGTATTCCAGGTCGCGTTCGCCCACTGGGTCTCGGCGGAGGACCCGCCCGCTCTCGCCGACTGCATCGAGGCCGCGGCGGCGGTGCTGCGCGCCCTGGAGTGACCTGCTCCTGATCCGGATCGTCGGGTCCTGGGCGGGAGCTGTGTTCTGCCACCGGTCTCGTGGTGGTCGAGAAGTTTGGTTGACCAGGGGATCAGCCAGGTGGAAACCTTTCTCCACGCGGACATGGGGTGTTACTTTCGGTGCACAGAGCCGCAGGGACAACGGCTTTCCGGCGATCCGGAGGAGTGCCCGTGCGCCCCGTTCACCCCTTCCTGCACACCATCGCAGCCGCCCTGGTCCTGACCGCCGCTGTGCTGCTGAGCCCCGTCGCCGCCGCCGAACCGGACCCGGCGTGGTCCACGCGGGGGCAGATCGGGTTGCGCGCCGCCGATCCAAGCGTGATCCGCGTCGGCGGTACCTACATCTCGGTGCAGTCGGCGGCGGGCACCATCCAGGTCCGCCAGGCCCCCTCGCCCGACGCGCTCGCCGGGGCTCCCGCGCGCCAGGTCTGGGCCGACACCGGGAACCTGGGTTCGGTGTGGGCGCCGGAGATCGTGCACGACGGTGGCCGCTACTACATCTACTTCTCCGCGGGCAACGACGCCGCGCACCGCATGTACGCCATCAGTTCAGCTTCCCCGGACAGCGGCTACTCGACGCACCGGCGGCTCGCCCTGCCGGGGGACCGGTGGGCCATCGACGGCACGATGTTCGTCTTCGCGGGGCAGCGCTACTTCGTCTGGTCCGGGTGGGAGGGCACCACCAACGTCGAGCAGAACCTCTACCTGGCCCGCATGTCCGACCCGTTCACCCCGGTCGGTGACCGCCACGTCATCTCCCAGCCGCGTGAGCCGTGGGAGCGCGTGGTGGGCAACCCGTTCATCAACGAGTCCCCCGAGGCCATCAAGGACCCCAACGGCCAACTGCACATCGTCTACTCCGCCAACGGGAGTTGGAGCGACCAGTACTGCCTCGCGGACCTGCGCCTGCGCGCGGGCGGTGACCCCACCTACGTCTGGGACTGGTACAAGTCCAATGGGTGCCTCTTCGGTTCCAACCGGGCCACCATGATGTCCGGCTGGGACCCCACGCTCTCGGTCAACGGCCCCGGGCACCACACCTTCGTCCTCCTCGACGGTGACATCGCCACCAGCCCGCCTGCCGGACCCCGGTTCCCGCTGGTGTTCCACGCCGTCCCCAAGGGCACCCCGTACACCTGGGACAACCGCCAGTGGTACAGCGGCAGCTTCTGCTGGTGGGGTGGCACCACCTACCGGCGGGCGAACGTGCCCGGGCCCACCGCCGACACCGGCTGGGGCTTGAAGTTCTTCGAGTAGGCGCCGGAGGCGCCACCGGAGGTCCGGCGGCGCCCCCGGGCGGGGTCAGCCGCGCCGCAGGACGCGGCGGGCGAGGCGGTTGCCGGTGAACTGGGCGACCTGCACCAGCACCACGATGATCGCCACCGCCACGCCGGTCACCGCCCAGTCGAACCGCTGGTAGCCGTACACGATGGCGAAGTCGCCCAGGCCACCGCCGCCGATGGCGCCCGCCACCGCGGACATGTCGACCACGGCGACGAAGACGAACGTGTAGCCCAGGATGAGCGGGCCCAGCGCCTCCGGCACCAGCAGCGTGGTGACGATCCGCCACGGGGAGGCGCCCATCGCCCTGGCCGCCTCGATGACGCCGGGGTCGATGGTGACCAGGTTCTGCTCGACGATGCGGGAGATGCCGAAGGTGGCCGCGGCGATCAGCGCGAACGTGGCCGCCCCGGTGCCGAGCTGGGTGCCGACCACCGCGATGGTGACCGGGCCGATCGCGGTGATGAAGATGATGAACGGGATCGGCCGCACGATGTTGACCACCACGTTGAGCACCGTGTGCACCACCCGGTTCGGCACGATCCCGCCCGCCCGGGTGATGTAGAGCGCGATGCCCAGCAGCAACCCGAGGAAACCGCCGACCACCAGCGTGGCCGCGACCATCCACAGCGTCTGCCCCACCGAGTCCAGCAGGACCGGCCAGAGGGTGTTCCAATCCGTCGCCATCAGCCCAGCTCCTCGACCTCGGTGACCGCGCGCAACCCGGCGACCACCGCCACGACCCCGGCGTCCGCCCCCACCAGCTCCAGCGTCAGGCTGCCGAACGACGCCGCGCCCAGCTCCTTGACGCCGCCGTGCACCACCTCGAACCGCACCCCGTGCCGCCCGGCGTCCGACAGCACGGCGCCGACCCGGCTGCCGTCGCGGACCTGGGCGGTGACCAGCGTGCCGGGGTGGCGCTCCCGGAGTTGGGCCAGGCCGTCGGCGTCCGGGCGGGCGCGCAGCACGGTCTCCACGAACCGCTTGGTGGTGCGCTCCCTCGGGGCGGTGAAGACCTCGTGCAGGGTGCCGTGCTCGACCACCCGGCCGGACTCCAGGACCGCGACCCGGTCGGCGATCTCGCGGACCACCTCCATCTCGTGGGTGATCACCACGATGGTCACCCCGAACTCGGTGTTCACCCGCTTGAGCAGGCGCAGCACCTCCGCGGTGGTCTCCGGGTCGAGCGCGGAGGTCGCCTCGTCGGCGAGCAGGACGCGCGGGTTGGTGGCCAGCGCCCTGGCGATACCGACCCGCTGCTTCTGCCCGCCGGAGAGCTGGTCGGGGTACTGCCACGCCTTGTCGGCGAGGCCGACGAAGTGCAGCAGCTCGGTGACCCGCCGCTCCCGGTCCGCCTTGGCCCAGCCCGCCACCCGCAGCGGGTAGGCGATATTGCCGAAGACCGTGCGCGAGCGCAGCAGGTTGAACTGCTGGAACACCATGCCGATGCCCAGCCGCACCTCCCGCAGCCCGCGTTCGGACAGCGTGGTGAGGTCCACGCCGTCGACCAGCACCGACCCGGACGTCACCTTCTCCAGGGCGTTGACCAGCCGCACCAGCGTGCTCTTGCCCGCCCCGGAGTGCCCGATGACCGCGAACACCTCGCCCGCCTCGACGGTCAGGTCGATCCCGTCGAGGACCGGGGGGCCGCCGAAGGACTTGGTGACGCCGCGGAATTCGATCAGCGGGCTCACTTCTTCGCGCGGATGGTCTCGGACAGCCGGGCCAGGATCGCCCGCAGGTCCGCCACCGGCCGGTCCACCAGCACCGACGTGCCCTTGGACTCCGCCTGCACCTGCTCGGCGACGCGCTTGTCCTTGTAGATCCGGGCGACCTCGGCGTAGGTCGGGTCGTCCTTGTCGGCGTCGCGGGCCACGATCGCGTTGATGTAGGGCTCGGCGGTCGGGTCCTTCGGGTCGTCGCCGAACAGCGCCTTGGACGGGTCGAGGCCGCCGTTGAGGGCGAAGTTGTTGTTCACGACCGCGCCGTCCACGCTGGTCAGGGCGTTGACCGTCTGCGCCGCGTCGACCGGGGTCACGGTCACCCTGGAGGCGGCGGTGTCGATCTCCGCGGGGGTCGACAGCACCGTGCCGCCGCCCTTGAGCACGACCAGCCCGGCCTTCTGGAGCACCAGCAGCGCCCGCGCCTGGTTGGTCGGGTCGTTCGGGATGGCCACCGAGCCGCCCTGCGGGATGTCGGTCACCGCGGCGTGCTTCTTCGAGTACAGCGACAGCGGCACCACGTAGGTCGACGCGATCGGCGTCAGGTCCGCGTCGTTGGCGACGTCGTAGTTCGCCAGGAACAGCAGGTGCTGGAACAGGTTCAGGTCGATCTGCCCCTGCGCCAGCGCCGGGTTCGCCTGGGTGTAGTCGCTGAAGTTGACCACCTCCAGGGTGATCCCGCGCTCGGCGGCCAACTGCTTGAACGTCGCCCAGTACGGCGACCCCGCCTCGGTCGTGCCGATCCGCACCGTCCGGCCCGCCGCCGGTTCGTCCCCGCCCCGGGTGAGGTACACCACCAGACCCACGACGACGACCACGACCAGCACCGCGGCACCGATGAGCACACCCCGGTTCCGCTGGGGCCGCGGTGGCAGCACCAACCCGGAACCCGTTTCCTCAGCCATGACACCCTCTCGTCCTCCGGCGGTGGTCCACCGCCGGAGGACACCCTGCGGCAGCCGCCGCGCGGCGACCAAACCGTTCCGCAGAGCGAGCCGATTGGCGTTCCCGGTGCCACCCGTGATAGGCGGCGCTGCCGGAGTGGCCACTGTGGAGCCCCGGGTGGTCGGTCGGGCGCAGCGGATCGGCGAGGCCGGAACGCATGGGGACAAAACGGACAGTTCGTGCGTTGAGGGGGGTGACAGCGACCCCGACGAGAGGACCCGATGAGCTTCTTCGACATGATCAAGGACAAGGCCACGCAGATCATCGGTGACGCCACCGGCCAGGCCACCGACCTGGCGGGCGGCGCCACCGACGCGGTCTCGGGCGCCACCGGCCAGGCCCAGGAGTTCGCCGGTGCCGCGACCGACCAGGCGACCGGGTTCGCGGGCACCGCGACGGACCAGGCGACCGATTTCGCGGGCACCGCGACGGATCAGGCGTCCGAGTTCGCCGGGACCGCGACTGACCAGGCCACCGAGTTCGCGGGGAGCGCGACCGAGCAGGCGTCCGGGTTCGCGGGCGCGGCCACCGAGCAGGCCGAGGGCGCGGTGCAGTCCGGGCAGGGCTTCCTCGGCCAGGCGCAGGAGGCGGTGTCGGACCCCGGCGCGGCCGCCCAGGGCCTGCTCGGCCGGTTCTTCAACTGATCCGCCCGATCACGGTCGGGGCGGGGTCACCCGGTCACCTTGGCCAGGAACGCGGCCAGGTTCGCCACGGTCCGCTCGACCTTCGCCTCGACCGCGATCGACTCGTTCAGCCGCGCCCCCGGACCCGCGTCCTTCAACCCCCGCAGGTACAGCGAGCAGGCGAGGTCGCTGCACACGTACGTGCCCACCGAGTTGCCCTGCTTCCCGGCCGCACCAGCCTTCGGCGCGACCATCAGCGAGACGCCGCTGACCGGGGAGGTCAGGCACATCGAGCACATGGTGCGGCGGGTTTGGCCGGTGGAGCTGGGGCAGCGCAGCGCGAGGGCCTGGGTGCGGCCGTCCAGTTCGGCGACGAGGTAGGCGCGGACAGGGGACCGAGGGTCGCGCCAGCCCAGGTAGTCCAGGTCGTCCCAGGGCTGTTCGCGCAGGTCGTGGGGCACGGGCAGGCGCTTCGCCTCGCCCTTGGAGCAGTTCACGAAGGCGGCACGGATCTCGGTCTCGGTCAGCGGCTTCACAGGAAGCACGCTAAGTTGCCTATAAGGTTTAGGCAAATCATTAACGGGCGATGGCAAGTAGGCTGGGGGTTATGGCACGGGCGGGACTGACCACGGAACGGGTGACCCTGGCGGGGGCGGAGCTGGCCGACGAGGTCGGCTTCGAGCAGGTCACCGTCTCGGCGCTGGCCCGGCGGTTCGACGTCAAGGTGGCCAGCCTGTACTCGCACGTCAAGGGCTCGCACGACCTCAAGACCAGGATCGCCCTGCTCGCCCTGGCCGAACTCGCCGACCGGGCGTCGGACTCGGTGGCGGGCCGGGCGGGCAAGGACGCCCTGACGGCGCTGGCGAACACCTACCGCGACTACGCCCGCGAACACCCCGGCCGCTACGCCGCGACCCGGCTTCGGCTCGACCCGGAGACGGCCGCCGCCAGCGCGGGCGGCAAGCACTCACAGCTCACGCGGGCCATCCTGCGCGGCTACGACCTGCCCGAGCCGGACCGCACCCACGCGGTCCGGCTCCTGGGTAGCGTCTTCCACGGCTTCGCCAGCCTGGACGCGGCGGGTTCGTTCGACCACAGCGCCCCCGACGCGGCGCAGAGCTGGCCCCGCATCCTCGACGCCCTCGACGCGCTGCTGCGCAACTGGCCCCCGGCGGAATAGTGACTCCCCGTGCCGGGTTGACCCCGGCATGGTCGAAAACACCGCCGAGTTCAGCCCGACGCCCTGGGTCCAGGACCAGACGAAGCAGATCCTCGAGACCGGGACGACGGAGGGCCTGCAGGTCCTCGGGTCGCCGATCGTGCTGCTGACCTTGCGCGGCGCGAAGTCCGGCAGGCTGCGTTACACCCCGGTGATGCGGGTGGAGCACGAGGGCCGCTACGCCGTGGTCGCCTCCAAGGGCGGCGCCGAAGAGCACCCCGTCTGGTACCACAACATCAAGGCGCACCCGGAGTTCACGCTCCAGGACGGCACGGTGACCAAGGAGTACGCCGCCCGCGAGGTCGACGGCGAGGAGCGCGCGCAGTGGTGGGAGCGCGCGGTCGCGGCGTTCCCGTCCTACGCCGAGTACCAGACGAAGACCGACCGCCAGATCCCCGTGTTCGTCCTCGACCCCAAGTCCTGACGCCCCGACGACGAAGACCGGGGCCTCCGTGTGGAGACCCCGGTCTTCTCGCGTGCTGTGGTTACTTCGCGTAGACCTCGAACTCGTACAGCGAGTACCCGTACCGGGTGCCCCGGGACACGCCCTGCATCCGCACGTACCGGGCGTCGGTGGCGGCGAACGCGGCGACGTCGGTCCCGCCGTCACCCGCCGTCGTCGACCACGCGTCGCGCCAGGACGTGCCGTCGGTCGACACCTGGATGCGGTAGGACTTGCCGTAGGAGGCCTCCCACTTGAGCACCGCCCGCGACACCGACCGGGTCGAGCCCAGGTCGACGGTCAGCCACTGGTTGTCGTTCCAGTCGCTGGCCCACCGGGTGCCGGTGTTGCCGTCGACGGCGTTGCGCGGCGGGGAGTTGAACAGGCCGCGCTCGTAGCTCGACGCGGTGGCCGTGGCGCCCGCGCTGAGGTTGGCGACCTGGTCGCCCCGGTGCGCCGGGAACTCGACGACCTGCTGGAACGTCGGCCGGTTCTGCCAGCCGATGGTGTCCTGGGTGATGCCGCCGAGTGCGCTGTGGATGATCGAGTCCGCGCACCACTGGTCGCCCGCCGCGCAGTTCCCGTCACCGGGGTAGACCTGCGTGGCCGGGGTGGCGGCGGCCTGCTTGAGCGTGTCCAGCAGCACCTGCCTGCACCTGGCCAGGTCGCCGTCGCCGCAGAACCGCTTGCCCAGCGGGGCCTGCACATTGTCGCCGAGCACGGCCCGCAGGTCCTTGTGCACGAAGCCCCACCAGCCGCCCTGGAACGCCGAACCGCGGTGGCTGTTGTTGTACGACGGCGTCTCGTCGACCTTCTGCCTGCGGGTCAGCTCGGTGTACGCCGCCTCGCCCAGGCCGGGCTGGAACTCGCCCTTGACCAGCAGCGGCCACCACGCGTCGAGCACCTTGATCGCGTTGGCGTTGGCGTAGGTCTTGCTGCCCTGCGCGGTCGCGGTGCGCTTGCCGCCCGAGGCGACCCACTGCTTCAACTCGGCCACCGCCGCCGCGGTGTCCGCGTCGCCGTCGCCGATGACCCGGAACACCTCCGGCAGCACCTTCTCCGCGCGCAGGTCGACCAGCGCCGCCTCGGCCATGGCCTGCACCAGGTTGACCCGGTCGACCTGGCCGCCGTTGCTGATCAGCTTCTTGACCCGCGCGTCGAGCAGGTCGCCGCGGTGCACCGACTGCCGGTCCAGGCCGGAGGACGCCGTGCCGGGGGCCTGGCCGTTGTTCCAGGAGATCAGGTAGTCCTGGTTCACGACGTTCGGGTGCGCCTCGGCGGGCACGTAGTCGGCGCGGTTGGTCGCCGGGTCCCAGTTCACCCAGTCGAAGCCCGCGTTCGCCCGGACCGGCATCCCGGGGTCGACGTTGGCCTGCCGGACCGGCTGGAGGCCGGAGTTGTAGTAGGCGATGTCCTTGGAGTCGGCGTAGAACCAGTTGAAGTTGTAGGTCACGTGCGAGGCGGCGCGCTGGAAGTCCGCCGCCGAGGTGATCGCGTCCGGGTCGTTGAACTCCTGGAAGCCGATCACCGTGTCCAGTTCGTGCTGGTAGGTCGAGCGCAGCGTGGTGTAGGCGACGGGCTTGCCGCCGACGGTCGCGCGGCTGGCCACCGGGCCGTACTTGGTCCGGTAGGAGCGCAGCGTGTAGGACCCGGCGGGGGTGGTGCTGCCGATGGACGTGGTCCAGGCGTTCTTGCGCTCCACGACCTCCATCGGGGTGCAGACGCCGCGCAGCATGTAGCTGTTGCTGTCCTTGGTCACCGGGCTGCCGTCGGTGCTGCACAGGTCGACGGCGTAGGTGTCGGTGATGTCCTGCCCGGAGCTGGTGGCGCTCCAGGAGTAGTCCTGGCCGCGGCCGAGCAGGACGTAGAAGCTGATGCCGGCGAACGAGGCACCGCGGGCGCTGATGCCGGGGCCCTGCAACTCCTGGAGCATCAGCATCTGCGGCGCGAAGTACCCGGTCTGCGGGCCGAACACGGCCACCGGGTTGCCGCTCTTGGTGTGCGCGCCGGAGACCAGCAGCGCGTTGGACATGCCGTGCTTGTCGGACAGCAGGTTGCCGGGCAGCACGCCGTCGTCGAGGGCGCCGCGCGCGGCCTCCAGGTTGGGCTTGCCGTCGCGGGTGGTGGGGGAGGCCCCGGTCGGCTTGGCCACGTCCTTGCTCGCGGTGGCCGGGGTCGCCGCACCCGCCCGGTCGAACACCAGCGGCTGCGGGGTCACCGAACCCTTGTCCGGCAGCGCTTCGCCCTGCGGGTTCGCCGGTCGCTTGGCGTACGGGAAGTTCTGTCCGTTGTGGATGGTCTGGATGTGCTCCGGGTCGTCCTCGGAGCGCATGGTCTGCCAGACCCGCTCGCCCTCCACGACGCCGTAGCGCTCCTGCAACGCCAGCTTGGCGATCGCCGACTGCACCTCACCACCGCCGCCGCCACCGAACTGCGAACCGATCACCGAGGCGATCACGGCGAGGTCGGTCAGCTTGAACGGCTCGATCTTGCCCCGGTTGGTGATGGCGTCGATGTGCCCGAGCAGCACGTACTCACCGGGGAAGTACCGGCCGTTGTACGCCTCGGTGATGTACTGGTTGACGCCGTCGAGGTAGGAGCGGGCGTCGGCGATCGCGACCTGACCGCGCGGGCTCGCCGCCGCGGCCTCGTCAACCTGCCGCTGCAACTCCTCCTCGGTGTACGGCGCGTCGGCGAAGAACCCCTGCTCCAGCGACTGGTTGGAGGCGGCGCCACCCGCGAACGGGGTCAGTTGCCCGCGCCCGACCCGGCGCAGCACGTCCATCAGGAACAACCGGTCCTGCGCGGCGGCGTACCCGGCGCCGAAGGTGGTCCCGGAGCGGGTGGTGCCGTAGATGTGCGGCACCCCGGTCGCCTTGTCCCGGATGATCGTCACGTCGGCCCGCGGCTTCTTCGTGCTCTCCACCTGGTCCGGCGCCACGCCGAAGGAGGAGTCGTTGAAGAAGGCGTTGATCTTCTCGGTGGTCAGCCCGCCGTACCCCTGCGCGAGCGCGTCGTACTTGCCGATCTGGTCGTCGAAGTGCTTGGGCCGGGTGCCGAACGCCTTGTTCGCCAGGATCTCGGCGACCGTGGCGCTGCCGTTCTGCCCCGGCGGCACGATGTCACCGCACTGCCCGAGGCAGTAGTCACCCTGCGCGAACCCGGCCCCCCGGGGCGGCAGGGGAGCCTGCTCCCCGGCGGCCGACCCCTGCACCGCCACCACCGCGGCGGCGGTCACGGCGACCGCGGCCACCGCACCCGTCAGGTACCGGGAACGTCGTCCCATGCCCAACCCCTCTCACTCCAGTGTGACGAGCGGTGAGGCTACCGCCGGGCCCGGAACTTATGAAGGGCTTCACATTTCGCACCGGCGAGGTTGGTCCATCGGTGCAGTCGGAACGCGGCGAAACTGGCGCAGGGTGACAAAACCCGGTCTCCTTTCGGCCGGTCAGGTGGCTTCTGGCAGGGTGGTCCGACCGGAGCCGCCCGACACGCCCCGGGGAACGGGGGAGCAGCGGTGAATCCCCGCCACCAGCGCCTCAACCCCAACCTGATCGTCGGCCGCAGGGCCCGCGCGGTCCTGGGGGTCGTGGACACCACCGGCGACCTCCTCGCCCTCCAATTCGTGTTCGAAGACGCGACCTCAGCCGTCTTCACCATCTGGACCGACTGGACCCTGGTACTCGACACCCGCCCGGACGACGGGGTCCCGGACTACTTCTGGCCCCCCGAGGACCACGCCCAACGGCCGCTGGGCATCGAGATCCCCCCGGGAGGACTGGAAATCCTGTCGGTCGCCGCCCGCACCAACGACTTCGGCGAATTGGCGGGCGCCGACATCACGGCGGGCGACCACCTCATCTCACTGCGCACGTTCGCGGGCGACCTGGCGCTGGGCATCGAGTAGGGCAGGGACGAGGTCTCACGCCGTCGTGCCCAGGTAGGCATCGGAAACAGCCGTGTCGCTGAGCAATTCCGGCACCGGCCCGGACGCGGTCACCTGCCCGTGGGCCAGCACGTACGCGGTGGCGCACAGAGCACGCACCAGCCGGACGTTCTGCTCCACCAGAACCAGCGCTGTCCCGTCGCGAGCGATGTCGGCGAGGACCGCCCCCACCTCGTCCACCGCCACCGGCGACAACCCACTGGAAGGTTCGTCGAGCAGCAGCAGCCTGGGGGCGGACATCAGTGCGCGGGCGATGGCCACCGTCTGCTGCTGCCCGCCGCTGAGCCTGCCCGCCGGTTCGGCGCGGCGGGTGGCGACCCAGCCGAAGCGGTCGTAGGTGTCGCGCAGGCGGGTGCGGCGGGTGGCGCGGCCGGTGCCGTAGGCGCCCAGTAGGAGGTTGTCCTCGATGGACATGTTGGGGAACAGCCTGCGGTTCTCCGGGCACAGCGCGATGCCCGCCCGGACCAGGGCGCCGGTGTCGAAGCCGGTGACGTCCGCGCCGTCGAAGGTGATGCGGCCCGACTGCCGGGGGGCGCGGGCCAGGATGCCCAGCAGGGTGCTGGTCTTGCCCGCGCCGTTGGCGCCGAGGACACCGGTGACGGTGCCCGCGGCGGCGGTGAGCGACACCCCGCGCACGGCGGTGGTGGGCCCGAAGGTGATGGTGAGGTCGTGCACGTCCAGCACGGTCATGCCTCCCCGAGGTAGGAGGCGATGACCGCCTCGTCGGACCGGATCTGCGCGGGGGTGCCCGAGGCGAGCACCGCGCCCGCCGCCATCACCAGGACGGTGTCGGCCAGCGGCATCAGGAACTGCATGTTGTGGTCGACCACGACCACCGCGACGCCGAGTTCGCCCGCCGCGCGCCGCACCGCGGCGGCCAGGGCGGCGGCCTCGGTGCCGTCCATGCCGACGGCGGGTTCGTCGAGCAGCAGCACCCTCGGACCGGTGGCCAGCGCCAGGGCGATCATCGCCAGCCGCTGGGCCGCGCTGGTCAGGCTCGCGCCCGGCCGGTCCAGTGCGTCGCCCAGGCCGAGCAGGTTCGCGATCTGCTCGTCCGGCCAGCCGGGGCGCCCGCGCCGTTCGCCGTGTGCCAGGCGCAGGGCCTCGCGCAGGGTCCACGTGCCGAACAGGCGGGTGGTCTGGAAGGTGCGCGCGATGCCCGCCGACACCGCCCTGTGCGCGCCCCGGCCGGACGCGGTGCGCCCGTCCAGGGTGACTTTGCCCGAGGTGGGGTCGTGGGTGCCCGCGAGCACCCCGAGCAGCGTGGTCTTGCCCGACCCGTTGGGCCCGATCAGCCCCAGCACCTGCCCGGCGTCCAGGGTGAACGACACCCCGTCGACCGCGGCCACCCCGCCGAACCGCTTCACCACGTCCTCGACGACCAGCAGCGCGCTCACGCCACCGCCCCCTCTCCCCGAACCGACCGATCCGCCCGACCCGTCCGGGCCGCGCGCACCCGCCGCGCCAGTGCCGACACCCCGCCGAGCACGCCCTCCGGGGCGAGCAGGGTGACGAGGATGAACAGCACGCCCAGCACGATCTGGCTCACCCCCGGCCCGAGCGTGAGCAACTGCGTCAACCCGATGACCACCGCCGCGCCCACGGCGGGGCCGAGCAGCCTGCCCGCACCGCCCAGGCCCAGCGCCACGAACATCAGGAAGCTCTGCCCGAAGGTGAACTGCGACGGGGCGACCACACCGTTGTACTGCCCGAACAGCACCCCCGCCCACGCCGCCGCGCCCGCCGAGCACACCATCGCCAGCAGCTTGACCCGGGAGGTCGGCACGCCCACGTGCTGGGCCAGGTCCTCGTCGGCACGGATGGCGCGCAGCCGGTCGCCGAACCGGCTGACCGAGGCCCAGTGGAACAGCGCCAGCCCCACCCCGACCGACGCGGCCAGCAGCACGACCGTCGCCTCCAGGCTGTAGCCGAGCGCCACCGGCCTGCCGTTGGGGCCGCCGGTGAGGTCGGCGGCGTTGGTGAACACCAGGGTGGCCACGGCGGTGAAGAACATGGTGCCGATGGCGAAGTACTGCCCGCGGGTGCGGCTGAACACCAGCGCCACGACCAGCCCGGCGGCCATCACCCCGGCCACCGCCAGCAGCGCGGCCACCGTCATCGGCAGCCCGGTGTCCAGCAGCACCGCCGACAGGTACGCCCCGCCGCCGAAGAACGCCGCGTGCGCCAGGTTCGGGTACCCGCCCAACCCCTGGATCAGGTTCAACCCGATCAGCGCGATCGTCCAGACCACCACCAGCAGCGCGACCTGCCCCTGGTCACCGCTCAACCCGGTCAGCAGCAGGTAGGCGAGCACGCTCAACCCCACCGCGCCGCCCAGCGCCGTCACGTGCGCGCGCATCTCAGGCCACCCTTCTCGCGTTCGTGCTGCGCAACCCGCCGGGGCGCAGCACGAGGATCGACACCAGCAGCAGGAACCCGAAGGCGCTCTGGTAGGCCGGGCTCAGGTAGGCGGAGCCCAGTCCCTCGACCACGCCGAGGACCAGCCCGCCCGCGACCGCCCCCCACACGCTGCCCAGGCCGCCCAGCACGACCACGACGAACGCGCTGAGCAGCACCTCGTCGGCCATGTACGGCGAGACCTGGAACGTCGGCGCGTAGGCGATCGCGGCGACCCCGCCGAGCACCCCGGCGATGAGGAACGCCAGCGCGTACTGCCTGCGCATCGGGATGCCGAGGATGGCCGCGGCCTCCCGGTCCTGGGCCACCGCGCGCATTGCCCGGCCCAGCGACGTGCGCGACAGCAGCAGGTGCAGCGCCAGCAGCGACACCACCGCGAGCACCACCAGCGCCGCCTTCACCCCCGACAGCGACACCCCGCCCAGGCGCAGCAGCACCCGGTCGTACGGGGTGTCCAGGGAGCGGCCCTCGCCACCGTAGAGGCGCAGTGCGACATTTTGCAGGATCAGCATCAGCCCGAGCGCCACGGCGGGCGCGGCGGCGGGTCGGTCGATGATCCACCGGTAGGCCAGCACCTCGGTCAGCACCGACACCAGCGCCCCGCAGGCGATGCCCGCCAGGGCGGCGAGCGCGAACGGCAGCCCCGCCGCGCTCGCCGACCAGGTGGTGTACGCGGAGAGCACGATGACCCCGGCGTGGGCGAAGTTCGGCACCTCCATCACCCCGTAGACCAGGGTGAGGCCGACCGCGACCACCGCGAACAGGCAGCCGAGGAACACCCCGTTGACCAGGACCTGGCTCATCCGCAGGTCTCCTGCGGGAAGGTCGGGTCGACCACGGCGTCGTCCTTGACGTCGAACACCATGGCGCTGCGCAGCGTGTCCTGGCCGGGGCACCACGCGGTGACCTCGGAGGCGGTGCGGGCGTTGCGGTCGGTGAACAGCCTGCCGCCGTCACCGGGGAGCCAGCCGCTCACTGTCCCCTGTGGAACGTCGATCTCCTTGAGCGCCTGCTCGATCTTCGCCGGGTCGGAGACGGTGTCGGCCTTGGTCATCGCGGCGGCCACGATGAACGGGAAGTCGTGCGCCCACATCGTCAGGTCCTGCGGGTACTCGTCGTAGCGCTGCTGGTAGTCCTTGGCGAACGCCTGCGCCGCCGGGTCCTGCGAGGTGGTGGGCAGGGTGCCCGCGCAGTCGTAGTTGTCCTTCATGATGGAGTCGTACTGCGCGCCCAGGATCGCCTTGGCCTGGTTGGGGTTCACGCCTGCGCTGTGGATGACCGGCCCGGTGTAGCCGGACTGCCGCAACTGCTTGAGCACGGGCAGGATCACGGCGGTGACACTGGAGAGGTAGACCGCGTCGGGCTTGGCGGCCACGGCGGCGCTGATCGCGTTGCTGTAGTCGGTGGAGCTGAGCGGGAACTCGCTGTTCGCCGCGATCCGCACGCCCTCGGCCTGCGCGGACTTCGTCACGAGCTGGGTCAGGCCCTCGCCGTAGGGCTCGCCCTTGGCGGTGATGACCGAGATGCTGGTGGTGCCCAGCTTGCGCTTGGCGTAGTACAGGCAGCCCGGCACGTAGGTGGGGGAGGCGCCGCGGGTGAGGAACAGGTGGTCGCTGAGCCCGAGGATGCCGGGGTAGCTGGAGTCGAGCATGTTCACCATCGGCACCGGTTGGCGCTGCAACTGCGGTACGTAGGTGTCCGACCCCAGGCCGTAGGCGATGACGGGGACCTTCTGCGACTGCACCAGCTCGCGCAGCGCGGTCACGCCGGTCGTGGCGGCGTCGGAGCGGTCGTCGGCGTAGCTGATCTCCAGCGTGCGCTTGCGCCCGCCGACGGTGAAGCCGGTGCGGTTGAGTTCCTCGACGCCCATCTGCAACGCGTTCTTCTGCGCCGGGCCGAGGGTGGCGTAGATGCCGGACAGCGACAGGATCGCGCCGACCTTGACCACGTCGCTGTCGGGGGAGCCGCTGGGCGAGCCGCAGGCGGTGGTGGCGGTGAGCACGGCCGCGGCCACCAGCGCCGCTGCTGATCTGGAGCGCATGGGGGAGTCCTTCGTGCCTGGGTGTCCTGAGTGGAGACCGGCGGTGGTGAGGTGCTGAGAACTGTAGGTGCGAAACCCGGCGTTCACAAGAACGAAGTTCGACAATGTCGAATCTCAGGTTCATTGTTCGACAATGCCGGATCGGCTACGGTGGCGGAACTCGCCGCCGTCGGCCAGGTCCCCGGCGGCCCACCCGTCCCCCGGAGGAACCGACAATGTTCACCTTCCCCAGCGCCGACGGCCTGACCGTGCACGTCGAGGAGTGGCAGCCCACCGGCCCGGTGCGCGGTGTCGTGCAGCTCGCGCACGGCATGGGCGAGCACTCCGCGCGCTACGCCCACCTCGCCGAGCTGCTGGCCGGTCTCGGTTACGCGGTGTACGCCAACGACCACCGCGGCCACGGCCGAACCATGGTGGCCGCACCCGGCGACCTCGGCGAAGCGGGCTGGGACGGACTGGTCGCGGACGTGGTCGCGCTGACCCGGCTGCTGCGCGAGCGCCACCCCGGCCTGCCGCTGGTGCTGCTGGGCCACAGCATGGGCTCCTTCGCCGCCCAGCAGTACCTGCTCGACCACGCCGACCTGCTCGACGCGGTCGCCCTGTCCGGCACCACCGCCCTCGACCTGCTGGCCACCACGATCGCCGAGGGCGGCCTGACGGTCTACAACGCCGAGTTCGAGCCCGCCCGCACCGAGTTCGACTGGCTCAGCCGCGACGAGTCCCAAGTGGACACCTACCTCGCCGACCCGCTGTGCGGCTTCTCCCTCGACGAGCGCGGCCTCGCGGGCATGTACGCGGGCGCCGAACGCGCGATCACGCCCACCGGCATCCGCCCCGACCTCCCGCTGTACGTCATGGTCGGCGACCGCGACCCCCTCAACCGGAAGCTGGCCCTGTCCGACGCCCTGGTCCAGCGCTACCGCGACGCCGGCCTGGTCGACATCACCTACCGCACCTACCCCGGCGCCCGCCACGAACTCCTCAACGAGACCAACCGCGACGAGGTCGAGGCCGACCTCGCCTCCTGGCTCACCCGCGTCACCGGCTGACCACCCGGGGTGGCCGTCACCCGACGGCCACCCCGGGGCGATTCGGCCCGGCCGCACCCCCGGCGCAGCAGCCCAATCAGCCACCCCGAAACCGCCGGCCCGGCGAGCGAATACCCGGGTGGGTGGATGCGCTTGCCCAGCCGACCACCCCGAGAACCGCCGGCCCGGCGA
>NZ_AYXG01000080.1 GCF_000564855.1 Actinokineospora spheciospongiae | reverse complement strand
ACATGATCGCCATAGGGGCCCCGGCCAAACACATCCACCCAGCCGGGCACACCAACCAAACGACCGGGCTTTGCAGGAGACGGCCAAGCTGAGCACAGCCACCCACCCGGGCACCCCCACGACAAGACCGGCTTCGAGGGCACGGCCCACGCCGGGTCAGTCCTCGGGGCGGCGGCCGGGGATCGAGGTGAGGAGCGTGAACAGCAGCACCGCGCCCTGCACCAGCAGCAGCACCCCGCGCAGCGCCGTCGGCTGTTCCACCCGCACCTCGGTCGCCCGGGTGGGGACCGTGATGGCGACCTGACCGTCCCAGGCGCGGCTGATGCCGGTCTGCCTGCCGCCCAGGGTGGCCGTCCACCCGGGTTCCTCCGCCGCCGCGATGACCAGGAGGCGGCCCTCGGGGCCGTCGGAGACGCGGACGGCCACCGACGGCGGGGCGGCTTCCACGGGAACGACGCCGGGGTTGTCCAGCAGGGCGGGCGGTGGGGTGCCGGTGAGGGCCTGGCGGGCGAGGTCGGGGGACAGCAGGTAGGCCGAGCCCGAGGGCAGCAGCAGGCGGAAGACCGGGCGGCCGTCGGAGGTGGGTGGGGCGTCGGCGAGGAGTTGGCCGCCGCGGTCGCGCAGGCGGTCGGCGGTGGGGGTGTCGGGGGCGACGACGAACAGGGCGCCGGAGGCGGCGGCTCGGGCCAGGGCGGCGCGGACGGTGTCGACGTCGTCGCCGCGCAGGTCGCGGTCCAGGGTGGCCAGGCGGGTGGCGGCGGCCGGGGTGGGGGCGAGGTCGTCGTCGCCGAGGCGGGGCGGGCGGGCGGTGGTCTGCCGCAGGGGTTCGCCGTCGGCGGCCATGACCACGACGGAGCGGCGGGTGGCGGCCAGGTCCGCGGTCAGGGTGGAGGCCAGGCGCGGGCCGCCGTCGTCGCGGAGGGGGCCGGGGGTGGCCAGGACCGGGCCCAGGGCCAGCGCGAGGAGCCCGGTGGCGCCGAGTCCGGCGAGGGTGCGCGCGACGGCCGGGGTCGACGGCAGCCGCAGGCCCGCGCGGCCGGTGCGGCACACCCCGGTCAGCGCCCACAGCAGCCCCCAGCCGACAACCAGCAGCGGCGCGCCCGCCCAGCCGTGGGTGGCGGTGTTCCCGCCCAGCGGGGTCGCGGGCACCAGCCGCACCAGGGCCAGGGCGGCCAGGCCGACGAGGGCGAACCCGAGCCCGGGCAGCACCCCGCGCAGCGGTCGCACGGCCACCCCGAGCAGCACCGCCAGCAGCACCACCAGCCCGACGACCGGCCACGCCCCCGGTCCGCCCGCGGTCAGCGACAGCAGGTCGGTCCAGGACGCGGCCGGGGCGTCGAGCCGGGCGCCGACCCCGTGCAGCAGCACGCCGGGGTGCTGGATGACCACGGCGGGCCACGGCAGCAGCAGCGCCAGCGGCATCAGCACGAGCAGGAACAGCGCCGCCCCGCGCCGGGTGCCCGCGCCGGGGACGAGCACGAACCCGAACAGCGCCACCACGACCAGCACCAGGTGCGTCAGCGGGGAGAACGCGCCGATGACGGCCAACCCGAGCGCGGTGCCCGCGGTCGTCGACAGCCACGCCGACGGGCCCGCGCCGGTGCGCCGCCGCACCAGCAGCGCGGTGACGCCGGAGGTCACCAGGGGCAGCAGCAGGTGCACCACGACCACGTCGAGCCTGCCCTGGGCGACCGCGCCCGCGGCCGGGGGCAGCAGCGCGTAGGCCACGGCGATCAGCGCGCGCACCCAGCGGCGCACGGGTGCGCGGCGGGTGGCGAGGTAGGCGCTCAGGCCCGCGAGCGGGAGGTCGGCCAGCAGCAGCAGGGCGACCGCCGCCTGCACCCCGCCGAACGGCGCCAGGACCGCGCCGAGCAGCCCGAGCACCGCCAGCGCGGCGGGGGCCGGGGCGGCGGTGCCGCCCGCGACGCCGTGCCAGGTGCTGACGTACTCCGACCAGGTCTGGCCGAGGTCGCCGATCGGCAGCAGGCGCCCACCGGACAGGTCCAGGCCGATGCGCCCGGCGTTCACCACGAGCGCCAGCACCGCCAGGCCGACGAGCAGCAGCAGCGGTGGCGCGAGCAGGATCTGCCGCAGCACCCGGCCCCGGTCGACGCTGACCAGCACCAGGTCCGGCGCGGGTGGCGGGCCGGACCCGTCGCGGGGCACCGGTGAGGGGCGCGGCACCGGGGACGGCCGCGCGCCCCCGGGGCGCGGGGCGGCCTCGGCGGGCAGGGACACGGCGACGGCGGCGACCGGCCTGCGCAGCCCGGCCCGGCGGGGCCGACCGCCCGCGCCCGCGGGCAGCGCCTCCGGGCCGAGGGGTTTGCGCGGCGCGGGACCGTCCTCCGGGGACAGCCAGACGGCGCCGGGGTCGTAGTCGCCGGGCAGCCTGCCCAGCGCCGCGTCGGCCTCGACGCGCCTGCGGACCATGGCCGACAGCGCGCCGCGCGCCGTGTTGCGGAGCCGGGTCGACCGGCTGGTGAACAGTCCGCGAACACCTCCCCCGCCCGCGTGCGGCGCGCGCTGGGCCCGCGCGGCGCGCAGTTCGGCGTGCCCGCTGATCAGGTAGTTCAGCGCGGACAGCTCCGCGCGGGCGTCGGCGCCGCGGCGCTGCACGGCGAAGCCGAGGGCGCGCAGCAGGCACAGCGCGGCCAACCGGGGGATGCCGAGCGCGAACGACACCGCGGAGCAGTTGACCAGGAACGTGCGCATGCCGTGCCCCCGGTCGACCGCGCGCGGCGACGGGCCGAGGGCGACCGGGTGCGCGTCGAGGCCGCGGTGGCCCGCGGCGATGCCCCGGGCGTGGCGCAGCCGGGCGGCCGGGACGCAGAGCACGACCCGGCCGGAGCGGTTGACCCGCCAGCCGAAGTCGAGGTCCTCGCGCAGCAGCGGCAGCGCCCGGTCGAACCCGCCGAGGGCGTCCCACACGTCGCGGCGCAGCAGCATCCCGGCCGAGGACACGGCCAGGACCTCGGTGCTCTGGCCGAACCGGCGGTCGCCGTCGCCACCGGTCCGCTCCCGGCCGCGGGCGAGCCGGTCCCAGTCCAGTTCGGACGGCCCGATGCCGGTCTGCCGGTGCCCGGAGGCGTCGGTGGACAGTCCCGCCTCGACGACCAGCCGCGGGTCGTGCCAGTCGACGGCGAGCGGGCCCAGCACGGCAGCGGACGGGGACAGCTCGGCGGCCAGCAGCAGGGTGGCCAGGCAGTCGGGGTCGGCGGCGGAGTCGTCGTGCAGCAGCCAGACCCAGCCGCCGGGGTCGCCCCACCGCTCGACGGCGTGGTCGACGGCGGTGTGCACGGCGGTGGGGAAACCGGTGTCGCGGTCGAGGGTGAGGACGCCGTCGAGGACCTTGTCGTCGCCGGTCGCCGCGGCGGCGAGCATCTCGGCGGTGGCGTCGGTGGACCCGGTGTCGACGGCGAGCACGTGCCGGGGTCGGGGGGTGGAGTGCCGCAGCGCGGAGAGCGCGACGCGCAGCCACTCGGCGCCGTCGTGGCAGACCAGCACGGCCAGGACCGGCGCGGTGCGCAGGACCGGTGCGGCGCCGGGCGTCAGTGCTGGGCGCGACCGCGCGGACATGGCGCGCACACCTCCTCGTGGATCACGGTCCGGACCGGGTCACCGTACGTGGTCGGACCGTGGTGTCGCGCGAGGACCGGCAGGTGAACGGGGTCGGCGCGGCACACCCGCAGGACCCGGCGAGCAGGTGCGAGCCCGGCGCGGCGATGACCGCGGGGCGGGTGGGCACGGGGCAGCCGCCGCAGCGGGACGACCGCGCGGGCTGCGCACGGGTCGGGTGATCGGCGGTGCGCGGATCACCCGACCGTGCGGACGTCCTCAGTCCTCGGATCGCCGCGGGACGTGCCCGGTCCGGCTCAGACGACTCGCTTCTTCAGCTTCCGCCGCTCGCGCTCGGACAGGCCGCCCCAGATGCCGAAGCGCTCGTCGTGGGCGAGGGCGTAGTCGAGGCACTCCGCGCGCACCTCGCACCCGAGGCAGATGCGCTTGGCCTCCCGGGTGGACCCGCCCTTCTCGGGGAAGAACGCCTCCGGGTCGGTCTGCGCGCAGAGCGCGCGCTCCTGCCACTCCTGCTCGTCGGTCTCGTCGAGGAAACCGGCGAGTGCCCCCAGCTCCTCGGCCGGGCGCTCCCCCCACTCCATGACGCGACCCCCGTCGTTCATTCCCTGCATCTCAGCCCGCCTCCTCGCCTTCCGATACTCCTCGGTCGGCGGATGGCACGCACCGTCCCCTTGGTGAATGACATCGATGTGATTACACCCGTGTCCCGGCGGCGGGTCAAGCGAGGCCCCCGGCCGGGTGATGCGATATGAGCGGCCCGTACACGATCGGGTACCAAGGGATGTCTCCCCTCTTTACCCGCACCGGTCGCCCGGCAAACCGCGAAGATTGCCACACTGGTGGGGTGCACAGATCAGCGGTTCGTCCCTCGCCCGTGTTCCTCGGCCTGCTCGCGCTCACCGTCGGGGCCGGTTTCTTGACGCTGATGGACAACGAAACCGCGGCCCGAGCAGGGGTTTTCCTGCTGGTGCTCGGCGGCTGGGCGGTGTCGCTGTGCGTGCACGAGTTCGGCCACGCCATCGTCGCCTTCCGCGGCGGCGACTGGTCGGTGCGGGACAAGGGGTACCTGTCGCTGGACCCGCGCAAGTACACCGACCCGGTGCTGAGCCTGCTGCTGCCGATCCTGTTCCTGGCCATCGGCGGAATCCCGCTGCCCGGCGGCGCGGTGTGGATCAACCACGGGGCGCTGCGCTCCCGAGCGGTGGAATCACGCGTGTCCCTGGCCGGGCCGCTGTCGAACCTGGCGATCGGCATCCTGCTGGCGGTCGTGGTGGCCGTGTTCGGGCCGTCGGCCACGGAGATCGCCTTCAGTGGCCTGACCGAGCACGCGCTGTGGGCGGGCCTGTCGTTCCTCGCGCTGCTGCAACTGGCCGCGTTCGTGCTGAACATCCTCCCGGTGCCCGGCCTGGACGGGTGGGGCGCGGTCGAGCCGTTCCTGTCCCACGAGGCGCGGGTGTTCGGCGCCAAGGCCCGGCCGTGGGCGCCGCTGATCCTGTTCGCGGTGCTGATCGGCGTCCCCGGCGTCAGCGAGGTGTTCTGGGAGGCGGTGACCGCGCTGTACGGCGTGTTCGGCGGGGACGAGTTCGCCGCCGCCGTCGGCCAGTCGCTGTTCTTCTTCTGGCGGTGAACCGCCCGATACCGCCCCTCACCCGGACGGGGTCCACCCTGGCGTGCGAGGATCGCCGACCGTGAAGGTTGTCGTTGTGGTCGGGGGCGTCGGCGGCGCCCGGTTCCTGCTCGGGGTCAAGCGGCTGCTGGGGTTGCCCCCGGTCGGTCCGGCGGACTCGCCGCACGAGGTCACCGCGGTGGTGAACACCGCCGACGACATCTGGTTGCACGGGCTGCGCATCTGCCCCGACCTGGACACCTGCATGTACACCCTGGGCGGGGGCATCGACACCGAGCGCGGCTGGGGCCGCACCGGGGAGTCGTGGACGGTCAAGGAGGAGCTGGCCGCCTACGGCACCGACGCCGAGTGGTTCGGCCTCGGCGACAAGGACATCGCCACCCACCTGGTGCGCACCAGGATGATGCGGGCGGGCTACGACCTGTCCGACATCACCGCCGCGCTGTGCGACCGGTGGAAGCCGGGGGTGCGGCTGCTGCCGATGACCGACGACCGGGTCGAGACGCACGTGGTGATCGACGAGCCGGGCACCGGCGAGCGCAAGGCGGTGCACTTCCAGGAGTGGTGGATTCGCCACCGCGCCGAGCCAAGGGCGCAGTCGATCGTGCCGGTCGGCGCGGACGAGGCCACCCCGGGCCCGGGGGTGCTGGAGGCGATCGGCGAGGCCGACCTGGTGCTGCTGGCCCCGTCGAACCCGGTGGTGAGCATCGGGTCGGTGCTGGCCGTGCCCGGGCTGCGCGGGGCGCTGCGCAAGACCGGCGCCCCGGTGGTCGGGGTCTCGCCGATCATCGGTGACAAGCCGGTGCGCGGGATGGCCGACGCCTGCCTGGCCGCGATCGGCCTGGAGACCTCCGCGCAGGCAGTGGGGCGCCACTACGGCTCCCGGGCGTGCTCGGACAAGGGCATCCTCGACGGCTGGCTGGTGCACACCGGCGACAAGGCCGACGTGGAGGGGGTGGCGGTGCGCGCGGTGCCGCTGCTGATGTCCGATGTGGACACGACGGCGGAGATGGTGCGGGCGGCGTTCGACCTGGGCGGGGTGGAGGTCCCGGCGTGAGCGGGCACGCGGCGCCGAGGGGGATCGAGGTCCTGCCGGTGCCGGGCCTGCCCGAGTTCCGCCCCGGCGACGACCTGACCGGCGAGCTGGTCAAGGCCATGCCGTGGTTGCGCTCCGGGGACGCGGTGGTGGTCACCAGCAAGGTCTTCTCCAAAGTGGAGGGTCGGCTGGTCCGGGTGCCCGCCGACCCGGAGGGCCGCGAGGCCGCGCGCGCCCGGCTGGTGCTGGACGAGGCGGAGAAGGTGGTCGCCCGCAAGGGCCGCACGCTGATCACGGTCAACCGGCTGGGCATCGTGCAGGCCGCGTCCGGGGTGGACGCCTCGAACGTGGCCGCCGACGAGGTGGCGCTGCTGCCGGTCGACCCGGACGCCTCCGCCGCCGCCCTGCGCGGCGGCCTGCGCGAGCGCCTGGGCGTGGAGGTGGCCGTGGTCGTCACCGACACCATGGGCCGCGCCTGGCGGCTGGGGCAGACCGACGCCGCGATCGGCTCCTCCGGTCTGCCGGTCCTGCACGCCTACGCCGGTGAGGTCGACGCGCACGGCAACGAGCTGGTGGTCACCGCCATCGCGGTGGCCGACGAGGTCGCCGCCGCCGCCGACCTGGTCAAGGGCAAGCTCGGCGGCACCCCGGTCGCCGTGGTGCGCGGCCTCGACCTGCGCGACGACGGCAGCCGCGCCCGCGACCTGGTGCGGGTGGAGGACGACCTGTTCCGCCTGGGCACCGCGGAGGCGATCGCCCAGGGCAGGCGCGAGGCGGTCCTGGTCCGCCGCTCGCTGCGCGAGTTCACCGCCGACCCGGTCGACCCGGCCGCCCTGCGCCGGGCCGTGGCCGCCGCCCTGACCGCCCCCGCCCCGCACCACACCCGCCCGGTGCGGTTCGCGCACGTGCGGGAGAAGCGCGCGGAGCTGCTGGCGGCCATGCGCGAGCGCTGGGAAGCCGACCTCCGTGCCGACGGCTGGCCGGAGGACAGGATCGCCCGCCGGGTGGCCCGGGGCGACCTGCTGCACCGCGCCCCCGAGGTCGTGCTGCCGTTCCTGGTGCGCGAGGGCGCCCACGACTACCCCGACGCCCGCCGCGCCGAGGCCGAGCGGACCATGTTCACCGTGGCGGGCGGCGCGGCCGTGCAGGGGCTGCTGGTGGCCCTCGCGGCGGAGGGCCTGGGCTCCTGCTGGGTATCCTCGACGATCTTCTGCGCGGACGTCGTGCGCGGGGTGCTCGACCTGCCGGACGGGTGGGAACCCCTGGGCGCGGTGGCGGTCGGCCACCCGGTCGACCCGCTGACCCCGCGCGAACCGAGGACCGACGAGGGATGGCTCCAACTGTGAACCGGCTCCACGAGGACACCGTCAGCACCCTGAGCACCTGGAAACCCGCCGACCGGGGCCAGGAGTCGCTGCGCCAGGCCTACCTCGGGTTCCTCGCCGCCCGCCCCGACGCGTGCGCCAGGGCCTGCGCGGCGGGCCACATCACCGCGTCGGCGCTGGTGTTCGACCACACCGGCTCCTCGGTGCTGCTGACCCTGCACCCCAGGGTGGGCCGCTGGCTGCAACTGGGCGGGCACTGCGAACCGGAGGACACCACGCTGGCGGGCGCGGCCCTGCGCGAGGCCACCGAGGAGTCCGGCATCGCGGGCCTGCGGATCGAACCGGTGCCGCTGCACGTCGACGTGCACCCGATCACCTGCTCGCTGGGCGTGCCCACCCGCCACTTCGACGTCCGCTTCGCCGTGCACGCCCCGGAGAACTCGATCGCCGTGCGCAGCGACGAGTCGCTGGACCTGCGCTGGTGGCCGGTGGACGCGCTGCCGCCGGACCCGGACCAGGCGGCCGGGATCGGCGCGATGCTCGCCGCCTGCCGGTGAGCGGGCTGCTCGACCTGGACCCGGACTCGGGGGTCCCGCCGTTCGAGCAGGTGCGGGCCGGGCTGGCGCGGATGATCAACGACCGGGAGCTGGCGGTGGGCACCAAGCTGCCCACGGTCCGGGCGCTGGCCGCCGACCTGGGCATCGCCGCCAACACCGTCGCCAGGGCCTACCGGGAACTGGAGGAGGCGGGCCTGCTGGAGACCAGAGGCCGGGCCGGGACGTTCGTGGGCGCGGCCGGGGACCGGTCGCTGTCGCGGGCCAAGCAGGCCGCCGACCGCTACGCCGCCGAGACCCACCGCTTGGGCCTGGCACCGGAGCAGGCCCTGGAGATCGTCCGCGCGGCCCTCGGCGGCTGAGCCCGGGTTCAGCCCCGGTCGCCGCCGTCGAGCCGTTGCGACATGGAGGGGCGCCCCGAGGAGGGCGGCTGCTTGGTGGTGGGGATCAGCCCGTCGAGCTGCTCGGGCTGCGGCGCGGCGGGCACCCGGGGGGCGGGCTTGGGCGGCGAGGCCAACGACTGGGTGGCCGCCTCCTGGGCGATGGCGGGCAGCTCGTCCACCGGGAACACCATCGTCACGTCCGGGTCGGCCGCGTCGAGGGCGCTCATCACCGCCCGGGGGATCTGCAGCGTCGCCGCGACGTCCATCGGGGAGGTGGCGCTGTCGGGGGTCACGACGTAGGCGCCGCGCGCGCGGGCCCTCGCCAGGATGAGATCGGCCCGGTCACGGGGATCCATGTCTCGGCCTCTCCGTGGGAACCTTCGGGTGTCCTGCCAGGGTATCGCCCCGGCCACGCCACGTCATGGAACCGGGCCTACAGCCTGTCGAGTTCGCCGCGTTCCCGCAGGATCTCGGTGAGCCGCTTGATGTCCTGGGCCCGGTCGCGGCCGCAGACGAGGACCGCGTCCTCGGTGTCGACCACGATCACGTCGCTGACGCCCAGGGTGGAGACGAGCCGGTTGCCCGCCGGGACGACCACCACGCCCTCCCCGTCGACCACCACCGCGCGACCGCCGGGGCCGGTGGCGAAGGACTTGCCGCCCCCGCCCACGTCGATGCCGAGCAGTTCCACCACGGTCTCGAAGTCGCCGATGTCGGACCAGCCGAAGTCCCCGGGCACGGTGCCGACCTTGCCGTCCTCGGCGGCGGGTTCCATCACCGCGTACTCGACGGCCACCTTCGGCACCGACGGCCACAGCTCGGCCAGCGTCTCCTCCTGCGCGTCGGTGTCCCAGGCGTCGGCGATGCGGGCGATGGGCTCGGCCACGTCCGGGCGCCGGGCGGCCAGCTCGGCGAGGAAGACGTCGGTCTTCCAGACGAACATGCTCGCGTTCCACAGGTACTTGCCGGACTCGACGTAGCGCGTCGCCACGTCCAGCGACGGCTTCTCCTTGAACTCCAGCACCCGCTGGATCACCGAACGCGCGGCGGGCTCGCTGCACTGCAGGTAGCCGTACCCGGTTTCGGGCCGGGTCGGGGTGATGCCGATGGTCATCAGGTAGCCGTCGCGGGCGCCGTCGACCGCGCGGGCCACGGTGTGCGCGAACTCGGCGGTGTCGGTGATCAGGTGGTCGGCGGCGAAGGACGCCATGACCGCCCCCGGTGCCCGCCGGTGGATGACGGCGGCGGCCAGGGCGATCGCCGCGCAGGAGTCCCTGGCGAACGGTTCGACCAGGACGTTGCGCTCGGGCAGCCCCGGCAGTTGCCTGGCGACCCCGGCCGCGTGCGCGGTCCCGGTCACGACCAGCAGGTTGGCCGCCGAGCACAGCGGCACGAGCCGGTCGAAGGTCGCCTGGAGCAGCGAGCGGTCGGTCCCGGTCAACGGGTGCAGGAACTTGGGGTTGGCCGCCCGCGAGAGCGGCCAGAGGCGGGTGCCGCTGCCACCGGCCGGCACGACCACGTGCAGGTCTGTCGTCGTCACAGCGCTACTCGTTCCCCATCCGACAGCGAAGGTTCCCACCGGGACTTCCCGGTGGTGGCGCCACTGTAGCCAACCGGCGGGTACGGTCCCCGTGATGACGCCCACCGCCGTGACCCCGCTCGCCCCCGCCACCCGGCGCTGGGCCCCCGAGCGCGCCGTGGACGTGGCGGCCCTGCTGCGCCCGCTGCGCCGGGGCCCGGGCGACCCGTGCCTGCGGCTCGGCCCGGACGGCGCGTGGCTGGCGGCCAACACCGCAACCGGTCCCGGCAGCCTGCACCTGGCGGTGTCCGCCGGGGAGGTCACCGCGTCGGCCTGGGGCCCGGGCGCGGACCCGCTCCTGGCGTCCGTCCCCGCCCTGCTGGGCGCCGAGGACGACGACTCGGGCTTCGTGGCCCACCACCCGCTGGTGGCCGAGGTGCGCAGGCGCAAGCCCACCCTGCGCCTGGGCGCCACCGGCCGGGTGTGGGACGTGCTGCTGGCGGCGGTCCTGGAGCAGAAGGTCACCGGCACCGAGGCCCACCGCTCCTGGCGCGACCTGGCGCAGCGCTTCGGCACCCGACTGCCCGGCCCGGTGTGCGCCCCACCGACCCCCACGGCGGTGCTGGGCATCACCGACTGGCAGTGGCACAAGGCAGGCGTGGACGGCGCCCGCCGCCGCGCCGTCATCGCCGCCGCCCAGGTCGCCTGCCGACTGGAACGCGCGGCAGAACTCAAGGGCGTCGAGGGCAGGCTGCTCCTGCGCCGCGTCCCCGGCATCGGCGTCTGGACCGCCGCCGAGGTCGCCCAACGCGCCTGGGGCGACCCCGACGCGGTCAGCGTGGGCGACTTCCACGTCCCCGGCCTGGTCGGCCACGCCCTCCTGGGCCGCAAGCTCGACGACGCCGGGATGCTGGAGGTGCTGGCGCCCTACGCGGGCCACCGGCACCGGGCCGTCCGCCACATCCTGAGCGCGGGACTGGGCAAGCCCCGGTACGGCCCCCGGTTCTCCCCACGGGACTTCCGCCACCTGTAGCCCTGTCGCAGAGCCGCCCAACACCCCGCCACCCCGGCCATCGGCCGGGTGGCTGGCCAACCCGAGCCCACCGGCACAGCCACCGCCCGCCCGAACCCCCAGCGGCGCAGCCGCCGAGGAAGAGGGGAACGGCACCGCCACCCATCAAACCGCCTGCCCGGCGAGCAAATGCCCGGGTGGGTGGAGGTCCTCAACGCAGACCGGCCACCCCGAAAACCGCCGCCCCGGCTACGGCCCTGCCCGGGTGGGTGGATGTGT
>NZ_AYXG01000079.1 GCF_000564855.1 Actinokineospora spheciospongiae | reverse complement strand
CATGATCGCCATAGGGGCCCCGGCCAAACACATCCACCCAGCCGGGCACCACCGCAAAAACCCGGCGCTCGAAAGCCGAGCACATCCACCCAGCCAGGCACCACCCACCAAACAACCGGGCTTTGAGAACACGCCCCGGCAACCTGTTCAGGCGGGCGCTCAGTCGGCCACGAGCCGGGCGGCGAGGCCGGGGGCGAGGCGGTGCACGGCCAGCAGCGCGCCGACCCCGCCCACCCGGACCACCGCCCGGCCGCGCCGCACCCCGCCCAGAATCCCGTCGGCCGCCGCCCCCGCACTGATCTTGCGGGAGCCGCGCCCCTCGGTCATCGCGGTGTCGACCAACGGGAGCATCGCGTCGACCACCCGCACGTGCGGGGCGTCCACGGCGAGCTGGTGGCGCAGTCCCGCGCTGAACGCGATCAGCCCGGCCTTGGCCGCGCAGTAGACCGGCGCCGACCGCTTCGGGACCACGCCCAGCGCCGAGGTGACGTTGACGATCGTCGCCGAGGAGGCGGCGGCGAGGGCGGGCAGCAGCCGGGCGGTGAGGCGCAGCGGCCCGGCCAGGTCGGCGCCCAGTTCGGCGGCGATGTCGGCGGCGAGGGCGTCGCGGTCGGCGGTCGCCCAGGAGCGGTCGAGCTGCACGGCGGCGTTGTTGACCAGCAGGTCGAGCCCCGGGAGGGCGAGGGCGGTGGTGGCGAGCCGGTCGACGGCGGCCGGGTCGGCGAGGTCGGCGACGGTGGTGCGCAGGCCGGGCAGCATCCGCTCGGCCTGGGCGAGCCGGTCGGCGTCGCGACCGCAGACCAGGACGGTGGTGCCGTCGGCCACGAGTCGTTCGGCCAGGGCGAGGCCGACGCCGGTGCTGCCGCCGGTGATCAGGGCGGCGCTCATCCGGCGGCCTGGTGCCCGTCCTCGACGGCGAGGACCAGTTCGTCGAGGTGGAAGTAGGGCACGGTGAACAGCGGCGAGTCGCGCAGTTCCTCGACGACCAGGTAGTAGTCGGCGAGGTCGGTGGTGGTGAACAGGAGGACGTCGCTGCACCGCGCGCTGAACGCCTCGGCGTCGAAGAACCGCGCGGTGGTCCTGGGGTGCCCGCGCAGCGCGGCGCCCAGCGTCTTGTCGGCGACCGCCGCGCGTTCCGGCCTGCTCAGCCGCAGCCACGCGGGCAGTGCGGTGATCAGCATGAACGCCGTGTACTCGGTTTCCGTAGCAGTTGTTACATCCATGGCGGCGACGGTAGATGTAACAACTGCTACAGTCAAGGGTGTGGCCCGCCCCCCAGACACCGCCCGCCGCGCCGAGCTGATCGCCGCCACCCTCGACGACCTGGCCGCGCACGGCCTCGCCGAGTTCACCCTGCGCGGCCTCGCCGAGCGCCTGGGCACCAGCGCCCGGATGCTGGTGCACTACTTCGGCAGCCGCGACCGGCTGCTGGCCGCCGCCTTCGCCGAGCACCGCAGCCGGGTGCTCGCCCAGCTCGACGGCGCCGCCGAGCAGGACCCGCGGTCAGCCGCCGCGGCGGCCTGGTCGGCGATGACCACCGACCGCGCGCACTTCACGGTGATGTACCAACTCCTGACCGCCGCCCTCACCGAGGACCACCCGGCCGCCCGGACCGCCGTGACCGCCTGGGTCGACTACGCGGCGGCCCTGCTGCCCGACCACGACCCGGCCACCGCCACCGCCCTGGCCTCCGGCCTCAAAGGACTCCTGCTCGACCGCATGGTCACCGGCGACCACGCCCGCTGCGACGCCGCGGCGGCCCTGCTGATCGACCGCCTGCTCAGCTGAGGTCGGCCAGCGCCGCGTCGACCTCGGCCAGCAGCCTGGCCTTCGGGCGCGCGCCGACGATCGCCCGGACCGGCTCGCCGCCCGCGAACAGCAGCAGGGTCGGCAGGGACATCACCCGGTGGTCGCGGGCCGTGGTGGGGTTCTCATCGGCGTTGACCTTGCGGATGGTCAGGTCGGGGCGGGTCGCGGCGATCTCGGCCAGCACCGGGGCCATCATGTGGCACGGCCCGCACCACTGCGCCCAGAACTCGACCAGGACCGGCCCGTCGCGGTGCAGGACCTCCTCGGCGAAGGTCGAGTCGGTCACGGCCGTGACCGCGTTCGCGGTGATCATGGGTTCTCCTCGAAGTGGTTGGGTGGCACGCTCGCGGCGTACCCGGTGGTGACGCGGCAGGGGCCCGGTTCCCGCGCCAGCGCGTCGGCGAGCTTGGCCACCAGACCCGCCCGCACGGCGCCGAGCCGCTCCAGGCAGTCGTCGACCTCGGCGAGGCGGCGGCGGTAGACCTCGACCGAGTCGGCGCAGTCGTCCCCCGCCCCGTGCCCGGCCCGCAGGCAGGCGACGAACGGGCGCGTGTCGTCCAGGCTGAGCCCGGCCGCCTGCAACGCCAGGATCTCGCTGACCAGGCGTTGGTCTTCCTCGTCGTAGTCGCGGTAGCCGTTGGCCGTGCGCCGGGCCCGGCCCAACAACCCCTGCGACTCGTAGAACCGCAGGGCCCGCGTCGTCGTCCCGGTCCGCTTCGCCAACTCCCCGATGCGCATGCCGGGAACGCTAAACCTTGCCGCCCACGTCAAGGCAAGCGTTCTCCCGCCGGCCCGGTCGACCTCGGGCATGTGCGCCTCGGCCCACTCCCGCAGCGCGGCCAGCGGCACGTCGAGCGAGAGCCCCAGCGGCGTCAACCGGTAGTGCACCCGGGGCGGCACCGTTGGCCCCACACGCCGCCAACGGCCGCCTTCCCTGGCGTGAGCCTGGTTCACCGGCTCAGGGTGGTCTCCCGCTCCATGTGCGAGAGCTTGTCGGGGTTGCGCACGGCGTAGAGCCCGGTGATGAGGCCACCCTCCACGCGCACCGCCACCACGGTGTCGATCTCCCCGTCGAGCCGGAAGACCAGCGCCGGGTACCCGTTGACCTGCGCCTGCCGCAGCGACACGGCGTCGGCGAGCCTGCCGAGGCCACCGATCAGCAGGCGGGCCACCCTGTCCGCCCCCACCACGGGCCGCGCAATCGCTTGCTTGACCCCGCCACCGTCGCCGAGGAGGACGACGTCCGGCGCCAAGACGTCGAGCAGGCGTTGCAGGTCACCGGTTTCCGCCGCCCGCCGGAACGCCTCCAGCGCCTTCCGCGTCTCGGCCGCGGACACGACCCCGCGCGGCCTGCGCGCCGCCACGTGCGCCCGCGCCCGGTGCGCGATCTGCCGCACGGCGGCCGGGTTCTTGTCGACCGCCTCGGCGATCTCGTCGTAGGCCAGGCCGAACACCTCGCGCAGCACGAACACCGCCCGCTCGGTCGGCGCCAGCGTCTCCAGCACCAGCAGCACCGCCATCGACACGCTGTCGGCCAGCTCGACGTCCTCGGCCACGTCGGGCGCGGTCAGCAGCGGCTCGGGCAACCAGGACCCGACGTAGGACTCCTTGCGGCGCCCGAGCACGCGCAACCGGGCGAGCGCCTGCCGGGTGGTGATCCGAACCAGGTAGGCCCGCCGGTCCCGCACCGCGTCGAGGTCGACCCCCACCCACCGCAACCAGGTCTCCTGCAACACGTCCTCCGCGTCCGCCGCCACCCCCAACATCTCGTAGGCGACGGTGAAGAGCAGGTTGCGGTGGGCGAGGAACACCTCCGTGGCGAGGTCGGGCCGGTCATCGGATGGGGCACCTGCCATGGGGGACTCCTCTTCGCGCTCGACTGCGTCTCCCATCAGATGCCGCGCCCGCCCGTTGTGTGACACCCGGACGCCGACCCGGCCATGGCGTGCGTCACACACCCACGCTGTCACAGGAACCGGCTCGCGGACATCTTGTGCCCGACCGACCCGACACCACGAGCGAGGACACCCCCATGGACACCCGATTCGACATGTTCGGCAACGAGCTCGCCCTCAGGTTCGCCAAGCGGTTCGCCAACGCGGGCCAGGTGATCCACTCCTCCACCCTCCCGAAGTCCACCCAGGAACTGGTCTCCCTGCGCGCCAGCCAGATCAACGGCTGCGGCTGGTGCATCGACATGCACACCAAGGAAGCCACGGCCGACGGGGAGTCGCCGGTCCGGCTCAACCTGGT
This sequence comes from Actinokineospora spheciospongiae, assembly GCF_000564855.1. Lineage (GTDB taxonomy): Bacteria > Actinomycetota > Actinomycetes > Mycobacteriales > Pseudonocardiaceae > Actinokineospora > Actinokineospora spheciospongiae. The sequence continues at coordinate 35,276 of NZ_AYXG01000079.1, read as the reverse complement.
CGCCGCCTGGCGCGAGGCCACCGTCTTCACCGAGGCCGAGCAAGCCGCCCTGGCCCTCGCCGAAGAAGGCACCCGCCTCGCCGACGCCCACCCCGGCGTCTCCGACGAAACCTGGGCGCAGGTCCGCGAGCACTACGACGACGACCAGATCGCCGCGCTGGTCGCGCTGGTGGCCTTGATCAACGCGGCGAACCGGCTCGCTGTGATCGCGCACCAGCGGGGCGGCTCCTACGAGCCCGGCATGTTCGCCGCCGCCCTCGCCTGATCGGCGGGCTGACCCGGCCGGGGCCACCCGGTCCCGGCCGGGTCAGCCCGCAACGGTCCTCAGCCGGGGTCGTGTTCGGCGCTCTCAGCGGACCGGCTGCGCGGACGTCCACCAGGTGGTCTGCTTGCGGGCGCCCGCCCAGCTGAAGCTGAAGTGGATGTGGTCGGTGTGCGGGCTGGCGCCGGTGTAGGGCTGCCAGCCCTCGGACGCCGCGTAGGACTGCCAGATCTCGCGGTTCCAGATGATGTACATGATCCCCAGGCGGCGGGCGCGGGCGTGGGCGTTGCCGTGTTCGTCGGTGGCGAGCAGCCAGTCGAGCAGTTCGGTGGCCTGCTTCTTCTGCGCCGAGTCGTTCGCCTTGAACCAGTAGTCGAGTGCGCGGCCTTCCTTGTGCTCGCTCTGCCCGCCCGCGCCGCAGTCGCGGCTGATGATGTCCCCGCCGCGCTTGTACTCGGCCTTGAGGACGTCGCGGAACGCTTCCGCGCCCGGTTTGGGGCTCGGGTCGCACGTCGACTGGCCTTCGTAGTCGGCATAGGCGTCGATCTCGGGCTCGAACGCGGGGGTCGGCAGTGCTGCCGACGCGGGTGTGGCGAGTGTGGCCACCAGGAGAACAGTGGCGGCGAGTACAGCGGGGAACCTCTTCACCGATACCTCCCTGTCGGGTGTTCGACGACCGGTCAGAGAACGCGGGTGGCGTAGGGGACGATGCCGCCGTAGCGGACCGGGGCGATGCGGACCCGGGAGCCGGAGTACGGCGCCTCGACCATCTGCCCGTTGCCGAGGTAGAGCGCCACGTGGTGGATGCGGCCACCGGTGGTCCAGAAGAGCATGTCGCCGGGGGCCTTCTGGCTGAGGGGGACCCGGCGGCCCGCGGTGGCCTGGTAGCCGCTGTAGTGCGGGAGCCGGATGCCCGCGCCTGCGAAGGCGTAGATCATCAGGCCGGAGCAGTCGAAGCCGATCTTGGCGTAGTCGCCGAAGGCGTCGGCCACGCCGCCGTCGCGGATGCCCCGGGTGGGGCCGTGGGCGTTGCCGCCGCCCCAGGCGTACTGGACGCCGAGTTGGGACAGGGCTCGATTGATCACCGTGCGGGCGCTGCCGATCGGGCGCGGGCCCGCGGAGTCGTCGGCGCTGCCACCACCACCGCCGCCTCCACTGCCGCCTCCGCCGCCGGTGTTCTGCGCGGCTGCCGCGGCGGCGGCGTTGGCCTCGTCCTCGCGCTGCTTGGCCGCCAGCCACTCCTGGTAGCGCTGCCGCTGGTTCTCCAGGCCGCCGACCGCCGCCTGGGCCTCGGTGAGCTGCCGCTCGTAGTCGGCCTTCGCCGCCTGCAACTCCTGGGACTGGCCCGCCTGGTCGGCGCGGGCGCGCTGGGCGGTGGCGGTCGCGGTGTCGGCCTCGCGCTTGGCCTGCTCGGCCTCGGACCGCTTGCGGTCGGCCAACTCCAGGGCGGCGCGGGCGCGGGAGTCCCTGTTGGCCTTCTCGGTGCGGGCGCGCTGCAACCGGTCGAGGGCGTCGAGTTCGGTGCCGCTGATCGCGTTGAGCATTTCGGCGCGGGCGAGCAGGTCCTCGGGGCTCTTGGCGCCCAGGTAGGCGGAGATGGAGCCGACGGTGCTGCCCTGCTTGTAGCTGCCCGCGGCGAAGTCGTCGAGGAGGTCCCTGGCGTCGTCGATGGCCTTGCCCGCGCCCTCGGACTCGCGGCGGGCGGACTCGGCGTCTGCGGCGGCCTGGGCGGCGACGTCCTGGGCGGTCTGCATGTCGACCAGGGCCTTGTTGGCGTCCTCCAGCTTCGCCTCGACCTCGGCCTGCAACCGCATCAGCCGCGACTCGGCCTGGGCGAGCTGGTTGGTCAGCTCCCCCACCTTGCCCGCCCTGCGGTCGGCCTCGGCGCGGCCCGCGTCGAGCTGCGAGTCGCTGGGGTTGGGGGGCGGGGGCGGCACGGCGACCGCGGTGCCCACCGCGGACACCGAGGACAGCGCGACCACCGACAGCAGGACCACCGAGGTGGCGAACAGTCCGAGCGACACCGACCGCCGTGAGCGCACGACGCACCTCCTCACCGATCCCGGCGGCCCCCGACGACCCCGGACACGGTCCACACCGGACCGGCCCCGACTGTGCCATTGGCGTCCCGCCCGCACCACCGGTAACAGGCGAAACTTCCGTACCGGGGATAACTTCCGCCAACCACAACACTCTGGGTCGCGACAACCGCCCTGACGTGTCGGAACAGGACCTCGACCGCTCACCCGGACGAGGTCGCTGTGACGACCCGTGGTCGGTGCTGGGAGCATGGCGCCATGTCCGCCCGACTGCCCGCGGCCGCCGCCGCGGCCGGGCTCGCCACCCTCGTCGTCGGCCTGTTCCTGCCCTGGTTCCGGTCGGGGGCGGTGCTGCGCGACAGCTTCGAGTCGGTCGGGGTGATCCGCACCCTGGGGTTCCTGCGCGGCACCGGGTGGGCCTGGCTGCCGACGGCGTGGTTCTCCCTGGTGCCGGTGGTGACGCTCTGCGTCGCGGCGTACGCGCTCGGTCTCCGGCGCACGTCGGCAACGCTTTGCCTGGTCGTGACGATTCTCAGTGGAACCGTCGCGGGGGGTGCGGCCGTCGGACAGGGCAGCGGGGACAGCTCGCTGGGCATCGCGGGGACCGGGCCGACGACCACCGCGGTCGGTGCGGTGATCGCGGTGGTGGGCGCCGTGGGCGTCCTCGTGGGCGAGCGCAGGAGCGCTCGCCGGGAAGCAGGAGGGGAACAGTGACGTATCCGCCGGGGCAGGGCGGCCAGTGGCCGCAGAACGACCCGTACCAGGGGCAGCCGCAGGGCTACGGCCAGCAGGGGCAGGGCGGTTACCCCCAGCAGGGGCAGCCGCAGGGCGGCCACCCGCAGTCGGGCGGCTTCCAGCAGCCCGCCCAGCAGGGCGGCTACCCGCAGCAGCAGTACGGCGGTGGCTTCGGCTACCCGCTGCCGCCGGAGCAGCCCGCGCGCAAGGGCCGCAAGGGCCTGGTCATCGGCGTGGTCGCGGCGGTGGTCGCGGTCGCCGCGGGCGCGGGGGTGACCGTGTGGGCGCTCAACCGCGGCGAGGCGCAGGCGGGCGCGGAGTCGCCGACGGCGGCGGCGACCAGCCTGGTCAACGCCATCGGCCAGGGTGACGTGGCTGGTCTGCTGACCGGCCTCGCCCCGGCCGAGCGGGACCTGATGACCACGCTGAACTCCGAGACGACCAAGGAGTTGCAGCGGCTGGAGGTCTACAAGTCCGACGTCGACCCGAACAAGGTCCAGGGCTTCGAGCTGACCAGCGAGAACCTGCAGTTCGACGAGGCGGGCGCCGAGCGGGTCAACGACCACCTGACGATCACCAAGCTGGTCGGCGGCAAGATCACCGTCTCCTCCGACGCCAGTCGGCTCCCGCTGACCAAGGAGTTCATCGACGCCGCGTTCCCGGAGGGCCTGCCCGGCGGCAAGGAGACCGAGACCGTCGACGTGGCGGAGGTGGTCGCGAAGGAGAACCGCGGCGAGCCCATCCGCATCGCGACCGTGCAGGTCGACGGCGAGTGGTACCCGAGCCTGTTCTACACGATCGCCGACTACGCGCTGGCCGAGGAGAAGATGTCCTGGCCGAAGCAGTCGATCGCGGCCAACGGCGGCTCCTCCCCCGAGGACGCGGTGCGCGGCCTGGCCGAGGCGGGCCTGGCGGGCAACCTGACCAGGGCGATCGAACTCCTCCCGCCGGACGAGATGGCCGTCCTGCACGACGTGGGCCCGGCGATCGTCGAGGGCGCGGGCAAGACCGAGTCCGGCGTCCGGCTGGTGGACCTGTCCACCGAGACCCAGGCCGTCGAGGGCGCGACGAAGGTCCTGCTCAAGGAGGTCGTCCTGGAGAACGAGGACGGCGAGCGGCTGCGCGTGAGCAAGGACGGCGAGTGCTACGCCGTCGAGGCCGAGGGCGAGTCCGACCAGGCCTGCGCCGACGACCTGGCCACCCGCATCGGCGGCAAGCGGATGGCCCCCGAGGCCAAGCAGGCGCTGACCAACCTGGTCAAGGGCATGATGGCCAACACCGGCGTGGTCACCACCGAGGTCGACGGCAAGTGGTACGTCAGCCCCTTGCGCTCGCTGACCGACGTGCAGGTCACGGCCCTCAAGAGCCTCCAGCCGGAGGACATCAAGGCCCTGCTCCGGCTCGCGGACTGACCCGGAGCAGCACTCCACCGGACCCCCGGCGCCTCTCCAGGCACCGGGGGTCCGCCGCTGCCGGGGCCCGGGCGTGATGGATCACATCCCACGGGTCGGACGCCACCCCTTGAACCGAAATACAGGACAAGCGTACTGTTTGAACCGTGAGGCAGTCGCGCACACCCGCCCCGGGTGCGACAGACTCACAGCCGAACTGACATGCGCCGCCACTGGAGTTGGACGTGACCACACCGAGTTCCGCACCCGAAGGCACCGAGGGCAACCTCGACAGCTTCGGCGCCCGAGCCACGCTGACCGTCGGCGACGCCTCTTACGAGGTGTTCCGATTGGACGCGGTCGAGGGGTCCGAGCGCCTGCCCTACAGCCTCAAGATCCTGCTGGAGAACCTGCTGCGCACCGAGGACGGTGCGAACATCACCGCCGACCACGTGCGCGCCCTCGCCGCCTGGGACCCGAAGGCCGAGCCGTCGACGGAGATCCAGTTCACGCCGGGCCGCGTGGTCATGCAGGACTTCACCGGCGTGCCCTGCATCGTCGACCTGGCCACCATGCGCGAGGCGGTCACCGCCTTGGGCGGCGACCCGGCGAAGGTGAACCCGCTGGCCCCGGCCGAGATGGTCATCGACCACTCGGTCATCGCCGACGTCTTCGGCCGCCCGGACGCCTTCGAGCGCAACGTGGACCTGGAGTACGAGCGCAACAAGGAGCGCTACCAGTTCCTGCGCTGGGGCCAGACCGCGTTCGACGAGTTCAAGGTCGTCCCCCCGGGCACCGGCATCGTCCACCAGGTCAACATCGAGCACCTGGCCCGCGTGGTCATGGTCCGCAACGGGCAGGCGTACCCCGACACCCTGGTCGGCACCGACTCGCACACCACCATGGTCAACGGCCTGGGCGTGCTGGGCTGGGGCGTGGGCGGCATCGAGGCCGAGGCCGCGATGCTGGGCCAGCCGGTGTCGATGCTGATCCCGAAGGTCGTCGGCTTCAAGCTGCACGGCGAGCTGCCCGCGGGCGCCACCGCGACCGACCTGGTGCTGACCATCACCGAGATGCTGCGCAAGCAGGGCGTCGTCGGCAAGTTCGTCGAGTTCTACGGCTCGGGCGTGTCCGCGGTGCCGCTGGCCAACCGCGCCACCATCGGCAACATGAGCCCGGAGTTCGGCTCGACCGCGGCGATGTTCCCGGTCGACGCCGAGACCATCGAGTACCTGAGGTTCACCGGCCGCTCCGCCGAGCAGGTGGCGCTGGTCGAGGCCTACGCCAAGGAGCAGGGCCTCTGGCACGACCCGTCGGTCGAGCCGGTGTTCTCCGAGGTGCTGGAGCTGGACCTGGCCAGCGTCGTGCCGTCCATCGCGGGCCCGAAGCGCCCGCAGGACCGCATCGAGCTGGCGGCGGCGAAGCAGTCCTTCCGCGACGCGCTGGGCAGCTACGCCGTCGACGAGCCCAAGACGGCGGTGGACGAGGCGGTCGAGGAGAGCTTCCCGGCCAGCGACTCCCCCACCCCGCCCGCCGGTGACGAGGTCCCGCCGCAGGTCACGCACTCCGCGGCCGTCAACGCCACCGGCCGCACCAGCAAGCCGACCACGATCACCCTGGACGGCAACACCTTCGAGATCGACCACGGCGCGGTCGCGATCGCCGCGATCACCTCGTGCACCAACACCTCGAACCCGTCGGTGATGATCGGCGCGGCGCTGCTGGCGAAGAAGGCCGTCGAGCGCGGCCTGGAGCGCAAGCCCTGGGTGAAGACCACCCTGGCGCCGGGCTCGAAGGTCGTCTCGGACTACTTCGACCGCGCGGGCCTGACCCCGTACCTGGACAAGCTGGGCTTCAACCTGGTCGGGTACGGCTGCACCACCTGCATCGGCAACTCCGGCCCGCTCCAGGAGGAGATCTCCGCCGGGGTGCAGGAGGCCGATCTGGCGGTGGTGTCGGTGCTGTCGGGCAACCGCAACTTCGAGGGCCGGATCAACCCGGACATCAAGATGAACTACCTGGCCTCCCCGCCGCTGGTGGTGGCCTACGCGCTGGCCGGGTCGATGGACATCGACATCACCACCGAGCCGCTGGGCACCGGGTCCGACGGGCAGCCGGTGCACCTGGCCGACATCTGGCCGTCGCCGCAGGAGATCAACGACGTCATCGCCTCGGCGCTGTCGGCGGAGAGCTTCTCCAGCAGCTACTCCGACGTGTTCGCGGGCGACGAGCGCTGGAAGTCGCTGCCCACGCCCACCGGCAAGACGTTCGAGTGGGACGGCGAGTCCACCTACGTCCGCAAGCCCCCGTACTTCGAGGGCATGGAGATGCGGCCCGCCCCGGTCACCGACATCTCCGGTGCCCGCGTGCTGGCCCTGCTGGGCGACTCGGTCACCACCGACCACATCTCCCCGGCGGGTGCGATCAAGGCCGACACCCCGGCGGGCAAGTACCTCACCGAGCACGGCGTCGAGCGGCGGGACTTCAACTCCTACGGCTCCCGGCGCGGCAACCACGAGGTCATGATCCGCGGCACCTTCGCCAACATCCGCCTGCGCAACCTCCTGCTGGCCGACGAGAACGGCGGCCAGGGCATCCAGGGCGGCTACACCCGCGACTTCACCAAGGGCGGCGAGCAGGCGTTCATCTACGACGCCGCGCAGAACTACGCCGAGGCGGGCACCCCCCTGGTCATCCTGGCGGGCAAGGAGTACGGCTCCGGCTCGTCGCGCGACTGGGCGGCGAAGGGGACGTCACTGCTGGGCGTCCGCGCGGTCATCGCCGAGAGCTTCGAGCGCATCCACCGCTCGAACCTGATCGGCATGGGCGTCCTCCCGCTCCAGTTCCCGCAGGGCAAGACGGCGGAGTCCCTGGGCCTCGACGGCACCGAGACCTACAAGTTCGAGGGCGTCACGGAGCTGAACGACGGCACCACCCCCCGCACGGTCAAGGTGACGGCGGCCAAGGAGGACGGCACGGAGGTCACCTTCGACGCCGACGTCCGCATCGACACCCCCGGCGAGGCGGACTACTACCGCAACGGCGGCATCATGCAGTACGTGCTGCGCAAGATGGTCAACAGCTAGGCTCTGTCCTCTCCACCCGCCGAGGGGCGGGTCTCGTCCACAGTGGACGAGACCCGCCCCTCGGCCGTTCCGGTCGCAACTCGCGATACGCTCGACATCTACAGCGCGGCAGGGGTGCCCCAGACTGTAGATTCCCCGCACCGGACGGCGCGTGTCCTTGCAGGGGTGGAAAGGAAACCGTGTCAGGACAACGGAAGAACCCGCAGGCGCGCGACCGGACGATCGGCGCCCAGCTCAAGGCCGTCCGGGTGGAACAGACGTCGCTGAACCTGGAGGCCGCCGCCAAGGCGATCGGCTGGTCGACGGCCACGCTCAGCCGCACGGAGAACGGCAAGCGGCACATCACCAGCGAGGACGTGGCCACCATGCTGGCCATCTACGGCGTGCCGATCACGCAGCGCGAGGAGTTGATCGAAAGCGCCCGCACCGGCACCCAGGCAGGCTGGTGGTCCCGCCCCCTGCCCGGAGTGCTGCCCGACGTGGGCACCCTGGCCAGCTATGAGGCTTCAGCCAGGGCGATCACAGACTGGTCACTCACCAGCGTTCCCGGACTGCTGCAAACCGAGCGGTACGCCGAGGGCATCATGTTGCAGGACGGCATCCGGCCGCAGGACATCGAGATGCGCTGGATCGCTCGCCTGCGCCGACAGCAGGTGCTACCCAAGATCGAGTATGTGGCGTTCATCCACGAGAGCGCACTCCGGCGGCCGTTCGGCGGCGTCGACGCGCTCAAGGAGCAACTGCGCCACTTGGAGAGGGCTTCGACTCGGGGCCTTGGCGTTCGTGTTGTGCGGGAGCCCATGCCGCACCGCGCACTGCTGCATTCATGGCTGATGCTGCACTTTCCCGAAGCGGCCCCCGTGCTCCACGTCGAGCTGTGGGGAAGCAGCGTGTATCTGCACGATTCGGAGGTGCAGGGCTATGAGAACATGCGCTCGATGCTCGATCACTTGGCCCTTTCAGGTGCGGAAAGCCGCAGTATGATCGAGCAACTACGAGAAAGGTTGTGATCATGGAGTGGCGCAAGTCGTCCCGCTCGGGCAGCACCAGCAACTGTGTTGAGCTGCGGCAGGACCTCACGGCCGTGCGCGACAGCAAGCGACCCGGCGTCACCCTTCCGGTGACCCGCACCGCCATCCGAGAGCTGATCACCAAGCTCGGCCGCTGACGAGACCACAAGCCGGGGGGTGGGCCGGGCACACCCCCGCCCCACCCCCGGACCGGCTCGTCAGCTCAACCCCACCGACCGCAAGGCTTGACCGATTCCGAAAACCCCTATCACCCGATCGCACATTTGGCGCACGGGTTGAAACTGCCATTCCGCTGGTACGCTTCACCATTCGGGCTGAATGCGCGAGGGGAAGCAGCCATGGCCACGAAAAGCTGGCAACCGGACCCGTCGGCAACTTTGAGCAGACGACTGGGGATCTCGCCGAGGGAACCAGGCAGTGGGGGCGATGACGACGCCGCCAGCACCACCACCAAGAAGACCTGCCCGGACATCTGGGAACTGTCCAATGGGGACATCGCGGTGATAGGCCGGGACCTGACGGACGTCTACCGGCCCCAGTTGCCCGACGACATGAGCGTCGGCGACGGTGAACGACTGGTCGTCATCCCCGGGCCGATGCTCAGAGCGGCGAAGAAAGACATCCCGGATGCATGAACTGTCACTGCGGGCCAACGGCGAACCACTCGAACCCGAAGCCTATGACAAGAAGTTCACCGAAGACTACGAGAAGCTCGGCCGACACGGCGGCGAGTTCTGGAAACTGGAACGAAGACAACTCTTCCAGGAGCCGGGGATGCCCAGTTGGCACGCCTACCTCAGCGGCGACTGGGAAGAGGCCCTTCGACTTGCCGAAGAATTACGACCCGACCTCGAACAGGAGTACCGCGAGGATGCCGCCCGGGGCATCCGCACGCGGTGGACGAAGGTCGTGGAGCTGCCGATGACCCCGTTCATCCAGTGGGCGTTCCACCCGCTGCGGGTGCGGGCTCAATCCGGTGAGGACATGCGGGTGGTGGAGGCGGAGAAGGTGGCGCGGTTCGAGCGCGACGCACCCCTGCCCGAGGTGGTCACCCTGGGCACCGATGTCATGTACGAGGTCCTGTACACCGACAACGGTGAGCACACCGGCGCCATTCGCACCGAGGACCGGTCGACGATCGCCCGCTGTCGTCGACTCATGGCGGACCTGCACGAGATGGGCGAGGACTTCGAGAGCTTCTACCAGCGCGAGGTCGCCCACCTGGAACCGCCGCGAGGCCAGTGACCCGATGCGGCAGGACGACCACCCCGCGCGGGAGAACAGCGCCGAGATCGGCGGCTCGGCCTCCGACGTCGTCCAGGCGGGAACGGTCCACGGCGGCGTTCACATCCACGGTCAGGCGAACAGCCCGACCCGGCGGGTTCCACGCCAGTTGCCGGGCGATGTGAGCGGGTTCGTCAACCGGTCGAAGGAGTTGACCGCACTCAGCACCGCCCTCACCGAGCGGCACGAACCCCTGGTCGTCGGGATCTACGTCCTCACCGGCACCGCCGGAGTCGGGAAGACCGCCCTGGCGCTGCACTGGGCGCACGCCGCTCGGCACAACTTCCCCGACGGTCAGCTGTACGTGAACCTGCGCGGCCACGACCCGGGGCTGCCGGTGACGCCTGAGCAGGCCCTCGACCGCTTCCTGCGCTCACTGGGCGTGCCGCCGGACGGCATCCCGGTGGAATTGGAGGACAAGTCGGCGCTCTACCGCACCATCCTCGCCGAGCAGCGGGTGCTCGTCGTGCTGGACAACGCCGCGAGCGTCGGGCAGGTCAGACCCCTGCTGCCCGGCAACGCGGACTGCCTCGTCGTCGTGACCAGTCGCAACCGCCTCTCCGGGCTGGTGGTCAGGGATGGCGCTCGCCGATTGGTGCTGGACACGCTGTCCGAGGCGGAAGCGGTCGAGTTGCTCAAGACGGTCACCGCGGCCTACCGGAACCCGGACGACCCGGCTGACCTGGTCGAGCTGGCGGCGCTGTGCGCGCGGTTGCCGCTCGCCTTGCGGATCGCGGCCGAGCGCGCGTCGAGCAGGCCGCTGATGCTGCTGCACGAACTGATCAGCGAGTTGCGCGACGAGTCGGGGTTGTGGGACGCGCTGACGTCCGACGAGGAGGAGTCCGACGCCGTGCGAACGGTGTTCGCCTGGTCCTACCGGGCTCTGCCCGCCGACGCCGCCAGGGCGTTCCGGCTCCTGGGCCTGCACCCCGGGCCGGAGTTCAGCGCCCAAGCGGCCGCGGCGCTGATCGGGGCGGGCACCGCCCGGGCCCGGTCGCTGCTGGACGTACTCGTCGGCTGCCACGTGCTCGAACAGCGGTCGCCTGCGCGCTACGAATTCCACGACCTGCTGCGGGCCTACGCCATCGACCAAGTGGTCACGCAGGAAGCAGAGGAGGATCGCCGGGCAGCGGTGGAACGGGTGGTCGCCTGGTACGTGCTGTCCGCGCGATCCGCCGTCTCCATTCTCTGCCCGCTGGACCCGGACGTCCTGTTGGACGCGCCCGAGGCAGAGGTCACCGCGCTGGCGTTCGACGGGTACGACGCCGCTTTCCGCTGGTATGAGGAAGAGCAGGCGAACTTCGTCGGGGCCACCCGGGCAGCGGCCGATGCGGGTCTGCACCGGCTGGCGTGGCAGTTGCCCGCGGTGCTGTGGAGCGTCTACGCCATCCAGAACCCCATCGAGGACTGGGTTCTCACCACGACCACCGGATTGGTTTCGGCCAGGGCGATCCGGGACCGGTTCGGCGAAGCGCAGTTGCTGGCCAGCCTGGGGATGGCCCACCTGCAATCCCACCAGTTGGAAAAAGCCGAGGAGTTCCACTTGGCGGCCTTGGCGGTCCGCGAGGACCTCAACGACAGCAGCGGCATCGCCCAGTCGACCAACGACCTCGGCCTGCTGGCCAACCGACAGCACCGCCTGTTCGCGGCCCGAACCCACTTCGAGCAGGCACTGGCGGCTTTCCGGGAAGTGGGTGACCGGGCCAACGAGGCCTACCTGCTGAGCAACCTGGGTGTGCTCCAGAGCGATCTGGACCAGCACGCGGCGGGCATCGACACCATCCGGGAATCGCTGTCCATCAGCCGCGAGGTCGGCGACCGGCTCGCCGAGAGCAACGCGTTGATCTGCCTGGCCATCGCGCACCGGCGATCCGGGCACCTCCGGGACGCCGACTCGGCCCTGCGGGCCGCTCTGGAAATCGCCCTGGCCGACAGCTACCCCGTCTGCGAGGCGGTCAGCCTGCTGGAATCGGGGTACCTCCGCCTCGCCGAGGGCGATCCGGCGGAGGCGCTGCCGTTGTTCCAGCACGCGGCATCCATGCAGCGGAGGCTGGGAGACCGGAGCCGTGAGGCGATAGCCCTGGACAGCGCGGGGATGGCCTACCAGCGGCTCGGCAGGCCGGACGAGGCCATCCCGTTCCACCGCATTGCCGTCTCCACCCACCGCGATCTCGGCGACCAGTGGCAGCTCGCCCTCGCACTCGACCGGCTGGCGACCGCCCTGCGCGAATCCGACCAGCCCGAACAGGCACGGCCCCAGTGGGTCGTGGCGTTGTCGATCCTGTCGACGTTCGACGACCCGCAGGCGGTGCGGGTGCGAGACCGGGTCACCTCGAACCTGGCCAATCTCGCAGACGAGTAGCGAGATCCGTGCGGGAGCAAGCTTGCGATCTGCGGTTGGGTCACCGCGGGAGGGGTGTCAGGTCGGGTCGGGTGCGTAGAACTTCGTGGTGGCCTCGACTGCGGCCGCGACCTGCTCCGGTTCGCCACCGGCGGCCAGGTGGGCTTGGCCCCAGGCCGCGGCGCTGCGCCTGCTGAACTCGCGTCCCTCGGGCGAATTCTCGAACGCCTCGTGGCCTGCGATGTCGCCACCGGCCAGGAACCGGCCCAGGGCGAGCAGCCCCAGGTCCCAGCCGACGCCGCCCGCGCCGGGGCCGTAGGTCGGGAAGGAGGGCTCCCCGACGGCTGCCGCGTGGATCAGCTCGAACTCGGTGTCGTCGGTCGGGCCCGGGGTCAGGCGCACTTCCACCTCGCTGGTGCCGGGCCAGGCGTCGGCGTCCGGTCCGTAGAGCCAGGACACCCTGAGCAGGCGCGGCGGCTCGCACCGGAGGATTTCGCCGTGCTCGCCACCGTCCAACTCGAACTTCCCGCCGAGGCGCAGGTCGCCGGTGATCGGTTTCAACCAGCGGTGCAGCCGCTCGGGGCTGGTGATGGCGTCCCAGACGTCGTCGATCTGCGCGTCGTACCGTCGTCGCAGCTCCACGGTGTACGCCTCGCCCGCGGGCAGGCTGCCCTTGCCCATCGCCCGGTGCGCGGCGGCCAGCTCCTCCAACACGTCTTTCATGCGCCATGTCCCTTCGGTGGTGGATCGGCCTTGCCCGCATCGGTGCCGGACCCGGTCGGTCGGGTGGGCGCCGCACCGGTCGGGGTCCTGCGGGCACGCCTGCCCCGGGCCAGTTCGGTTCCCAGGGCGTCGAGGCGTTGTTCCCAGAGCCGGCGGAACCGGTCCAGCCACGCGTCGACCTCGCTCAGCGGCGCGGGTTCGATGGCGTAGAACCGGCGGGTGCCCTGAGCCCGCACCGACGTGAACCCGCTGTCGCGCAGCACTCGCAGGTGCTGGGAGACGGCCGGTTGGGAGATCGCGAACTCGGCCCGGATGACATCCGTGATCGCACCGGAGGTCTGCTCACCATCGGCCAGCAGTTCCAGGATGCGCCTGCGCACGGGATCGCCGAGGATGTCGAACGCGTGCACGACGGAGACTGTACCGGCCTCTGCTTATATAAGTCAATCCTGCCCCTTGGGCGCCGCGTCGGCTCGGCCCGCCGAACCGGCGCCGCCGCGCGGGCGGCGCCGGTTGCCCGACGGACGCGCACCACCCGCCCGGCCGCAGCACGCGGTGCGGATCGGCGAGGACACCCCCCAGGGCCCTCGACGGCGCACAGCGGTGCGGCGGCACGGGGTCGAGCAGACAGCCACCGGTTTCCGGTTCCGGCGCGCGGCGGACCGGGCGGGGCCGGGAGGATGGCCGTCATGGCGATCAGCCTCCCGGGCTCGGCCCGCGCGCACATCGGCCGGACGGCCACCGGGCACCCACCCACCGGAGGGGGCGGGGTCGACTTTGGTCGCTGTCCGACCCCACTGACCCGCCATACGCTGGGCACCGTGGACGACGGGGAGCGGTGTCGGGCGCGGCGGATCGCGCTGCCGCTGGTCGCGGTGGGCGTGTTCGCCACCACCTACGGCGAATACGTCTCCGGGGTGGAGACCGGCCTGCTGCTGTTCAACCTGGCGGTGGGCCTGGTGGGCGTCGCCGCGGTGCCGGTGATGCTGCGCAGGCCGGTGCCCGTGGCGGTGGTGCTGGGGTGCCTGGCCGCGCTGACGTCGCCGGTCACGCTGCCCGCGAACGTGGCGCTGGTGCAGGTCGCGCGCACCCGGCCGATGCCGCTGGCGGGGCTGGTGGCGCTGGTGCAGGTCTGCGGGCACGCGGTGCGCGGGCTGTGGTGGCCGGTGCCGGGTCTGTCCTTCGGGTGGTACCTGGTGCTGACGGTGATCGTGCACGCCGGGCTGCTCGGGTGGGGCGCGCTGGCCAAGGCGCGGGCATTGGTGATCGACTCGCTGCGGGAGCGGGCGCGGCGGGCGGAGGCCGAGCAGGGCAGGCTGGTCGCCGAGGCCAGGGTGGCCGAGCGGACCGCGATCGCCAGGGAGATGCACGACGTGCTGGCGCACCGGTTGTCGCTGCTGACCACCTACGCGGGTGCCCTGGAGTACCGCCCGGACGCCCCGCCGGAGCGGCTGGCGCAGGGGGCGGCGGTCATCCGCGCCACCGCCCACCAGGCCCTGGAGGAGTTGCGCGAGGTCATCACCCTGCTCCGCGACGAGGACGGCGACGACGCCGAGCGCCCGCAGCCCGCCCTGGCCGACGTGCCCGCGCTGGTCGAGGAGACCCGGGCGGGCGGGACGCCGGTCCGGGTGCGCGACACCGTCGCCGACCCGGCCGCGCTGCCCGGCACCACCGGCCGCTGCGCCTACCGGGTGGTGCAGGAGGCGCTGACCAACGCCCGCAAGCACGCCCCCGGCGCCCCGGTCCGGGTGGACCTGGCGGGCAGCAGCGGTGACCGGCTGCTCATCGCGGTGACGAACCCGCTGTCCCCGCGCGGCAGCGGGGTCCCCGGCACCGGCAGCGGCCTGGTCGGGCTCACCGAGCGGGTGCGGCTGGCGGGCGGCGAACTCGACCACGAGCGCGCGGGCGGGGAGTTCCGGCTGCGGGCGTGGCTGCCGTGGCCCGCGTGAGCGTCCGGGTCCTGGTCGTCGACGACGACCCGCTGGTCCGCGCCGGGCTGACCACGATGCTCGACGGCGCCGAGGGCATCGCGGTGGTCGCCGAGGCGGGCGACGGCGCCGAGGTGCCCGCCGCGCTGGACGCCCACCCGGTCGACGTGGTGCTGATGGACATCCGGATGCCCCGGGTCAACGGCATCGAGGCCACCCGCCGGGTCCGCGCCCGCCCCGGCCCGCCCGAGGTCGTCGTCCTGACCACCTTCGACGCCGACGAGAACGTGCTCCGCGCCCTGCGCGCCGGGGCCAGCGGCTTCCTGCTCAAGGACGCGCCGCCCGCCGACATCGTCGCCGCCGTGCACCGGGTGGCGGAGGGGGAACCGGTGCTCTCCCCCAGGATCACCCGGCGCCTGATGGACCGGGTGGCGGTGGAGGCGGGCGCCCTCGACCGCGCCCGCGCGGCGCTGTCCACCCTGACCGCCCGCGAGCACGAGGTGGCGGTCGGCGTGGGGCGGGGCCTGTCGAACGCGGAGATCGCCGCGGAGCTGGGCGTCAGCACGGCCACGGTGAAGGCCCACCTCACCCGTGTCCTGGGCAAGCTCGCCCTGGGCAACCGCACCCAGATCGCCCTGCTGGTCCACGACGCGGACCTGCCCTGAGCGGACCCGGCCGCTGTGGACGCCCTCCGACCACGCTCAGCCCACCGCGAACGGCGCCACGTCCGGTTCGCACACCCGGCCCGGTTCCGGCAGCCGGAGGTCGACCAGGTACTCGGCCACCGCGCGGTCGACGCAGGCGCTGGAGCCGAGGATGCAGTGGCCGAAGGCGTCGACCGTCAGCAGGTGCGCGTTGCCGAGTTCAGCGGTCATCGCCTCGGCGAACAGGTGGCGGGTGGCCGGGTCGTGGCGGTTGCCGACGACCAGGGCCGGGTTGGGCGTGCGGGCGGTCCACGGGCCGGTGAACCGGTCGGTGCTGCGGCCGGGCCAGTCGGCGCAGGTGGCCGGGTCCCCCCAGCTCAGGCCGCGGCCGAAGGTGGGCATCTCCGCGTCCCACCACTCGGCGATGCGCGGGACCAGCGACAGGGGCACCGGGAAGGGCTTGTCGGCGCAGTTGACCGCGGCGTAGGCGTCGTCGTCGGTGTAGGGGCTGTCGCGACGGGGATCGATGCGGGCGGCGGTGAGGTCGCGCAAGGTGTCGGCGGTGAGCGGTACGGGGGCGGAGCGGTCGGGGTGGGTGGCGGCGTACACGGCGGCGAAGAACACGGCCAGCCTGGTGAACAGCGCGGGCCGGTACAGCGCGCCCGCCGTGGTGGTCACGAGGTCGTCGCGGCTGATGACGTAGCCGCTGGGCAGGGTGACCGGGCCGGAGAGCTCCAGGGCTTCGCGGGTGGCGTCGAACTTGGCGCGGGAGTCGGGGGCCAGCGGGCAGCCGACCTCGTCGCAGGTGCGCAGGTAGGCGTCCAGGGCCAGCTCGAAGCCCGCGGTGCGGCGGCGGTCGTGTTCGAGTCCGTCGGTGGTGCGCAGGGCCGGGTCGACGTTGCCGTCCAGGACGACCGCGCGGGTGCGGTCGGGGAACATGGCCGCGTAGGTGGCGCCGAGCAGCGTGCCGTAGGAGAAGCCCAGGTAGTTCAGCGCCGGGTCGCCCACCGCGGCGCGCAACAGGTCGAGGTCGCGGGCCACGTCCGCGGTCGACATGTGGTCGAGGAGCGTGCCGCCGTTGCGCCCGCAGGACCGCTCGTAGGTGCGGTTCGCGGTGATCGCCTCGCGCACCTGCTCCGGGGTGACCGGAACCGACACCACATTGGCGAACACCCCGTCGGCTTCCTCCTGGGTGGTGAAGCACCGCAGCGGCGTGCTGCGGCCCACCCCGCGCGGGTCGAAGCCGATCACGTCGAACCGCCGCAGCACCTCCGGTTCCAGGAACACCGGCGCGGCGGCCGCCATCAGGTACCCGCTGGCACCCGGTCCGCCGGGGTTGAGGAACAACGACCCGATCCTGGCGT
The DNA here is from genome assembly GCF_000564855.1 of Actinokineospora spheciospongiae. Classification (GTDB taxonomy): domain Bacteria; phylum Actinomycetota; class Actinomycetes; order Mycobacteriales; family Pseudonocardiaceae; genus Actinokineospora; species Actinokineospora spheciospongiae. The sequence goes on along the minus strand of NZ_AYXG01000079.1, from coordinate 18,448 downwards.
CCCGGTCGTCGGCGGCCCGGCGCATCATCGCGATGGTGATGGTCTCCGCCCCCGGGTGGTCGTGGTCCAGCGGCACCGCGTACTCGGCGCAGTCGAACCGCCCCCGGTCCGCCTCGGGCACGCCACCCGGTTCCGCGCACTCGTGCCAGAGCACGTCCGGCACCGCGAGGGCCCGCGGCGCCACCCCCGCCACCGCCCCGACCACCAGCAACGCCACGGCGACCAGCCGTCCCACTCGCATCGAACCCTCCGTCGATCCCCCCCGATCCGCCCCACACCCTGGCACGATCGCGCCCGGCCGTCACCGTGACACCGGGTGAAACCGCGCCCGCCCCGACTTCGGGCACCGTCCGGGGGGCGGTCGGAGGCGATGCCGCCGGGCGCCACGCCGATCCGGGCCCGGGCCGGTCGACCGGCTCCGGCCAGGCGCGGTGGTGGGGACGCGGGTCGCGCGGGTGACGGCAGACTGACGGGCGCCGCCTGCGGAGCAGGCAACGGCGCGGACAGCGGGGAGGAAGCGTTGGACACCGGGGTGAAGCGGCTCAAGGTGTGCCTCAACGGCGAGCGGCGGCGGGACGAGCACCCCGCCGTACCGGTCACGGCCGCCGAGGTCGGGGCCGCCGCGGTCGAGGCGGTGGCGGCCGGGGCCGAGGCCGTGCACGTCCACCCGCGCGACGCGGGTGGGGTGGAGTCCCTTGCGGCCGAGGACATCGGGGCGGGCGTGCGCGCGGCCCGCGGCGCCGGGGTCGCGGTCGGGGTGTCCACCGGGTTGTGGATCACCGGCGGCGACGTCGCGCGGCGGCGGGCGGCGGTGCGCGGGTGGGCGGACCTGGCGGCGGAGCAGCGGCCGGACTTCGCCTCGGTCAACGCCGCCGAACCCGGGTTCGCCGACCTGGTGGGGGTGCTGCGCGACGCCGGGATCGGCGTGGAGGCCGGGGTGTGGTCGGTCCGGGACGCCGAGGTCGTCGGGCGCAGACCGTTCACCCGGGTCCTGGTGGAGATCACGGGCGGCGCGGACCCGGTGGGCCAGGCCGACGCGGTCCTCGCCAGGCTGGCCGGGCTCGGCGTCCGGGGCCCGCGGTTGCTGCACGGCGAGGGTGCCGCGTGCTGGCCGCTCGTCGCCCACGCCGGACGACTGGGCCTGCCGACCCGGATCGGTCTGGAGGACACGCTGCTCGGTCCGGGCGGCGAACCCGTCAGCGGCAACGCCGAACTGGTGCGGCTGGCCCTGGGCGTGTGGGCCGGTGGACCCGCCGGGGCGGGGCCACCGGGGTGATCACCCGCACGGGTCGAACGGGGGTCGACCGACGTGGGACCGCCCGTCAGCCCGCCGGGGTCGAGCGCAGGACCAGCAGGCTGATCTCGCTCGGCGCGAACACCCGGAACGGCGGACCCCAGAAGCCCGCGCCCCGGCTCGTGTACAGGTGCGTGCGCTCGTTCAGCCTGGTCAACCCCTGCAACCACGGCTGGTCCAGCCGCACCAGCAGGTGGAACGGCCAGATCTGGCCGCCGTGGGTGTGACCGGACACCTGGAGGTCCACACCCGCCTCCACGGCGGTGGTGATCTGCTTGGGCTGGTGGGCCAGCAGCAGCACCGGCAGGTCCGGGTCGGTACCCGCCAGGGCGGTGGCGATGTCGGGCTGGTGGCCGGGCAGGCCCGACGACGGGGCGGTGCGGTCGTCGATGCCCGCCACGACCAGCCGGGAGCCGCCGCGCTCGACGACGACGTGGCGGTTGTGCAGGGCCTCCCAACCCAGTTCGGACATGCGGTCGAGCCAGCCCTGGGCCTCGTTGAAGTACTCGTGGTTGCCGGTGACGTAGACCCGGGCGAGGGTGGCGCGCACGTCGCCGAGCGGGGCGGACTGGGTGAGCCGCTGCGCGGGCGTGCCGTCGGCGATGTCGCCCGCGTGGGCGACGATGTCGGGGTCGAGGGCGTTGACCGCGGCCGTGGTGCGGGCCGACCAGCGGGACCGGTCGATCGGGCCGTAGTGGGTGTCGGCGAGCAGGACCAGCTTCACGCCGTCGAGGCCGGGGCCCAGGCGCGGCAGGTGCACCTCGGTGCGGCGGACCCGGGGCACGCGCATCGCCTCGTGGTGGCCGTGGGCCAGCAGCACCGCGGCGACCACCACGACCGCCGCCGCGACGACGCGGGAGCGGGTGGGGTCGTCCACCCCGGCCAGCGCCAGGACCAGCTCGGCGAGCGCACCGAGGATGCTCCACACGAACAGCACCCAGGTGACACCCAACAGCACGTCGCCGACCACTGCGGCGCGGTCGCTGCGGCGGCCCTTGGTCATCGAGTACGGCAGGGCGACGGCACCGGCGAGGAAGACGGCCGAGCCGAGCACCACGACCCACCCCGGCCAGTCCTGGCCACCGGCGACCAGCACCCACCACGGCACGCCGAACAACAGGGCGGCCACGACCAGCGCGACCACCAGGAACCGCAGGCGGCGCCGGGCCCGGACGGCCTGCTCGCGCTGTTCGGTCTGCGACATCGGGCCGCTCCTCTCCTGACCCCGGAACGATACCCGCGCCCGCACCGCGCCCGCCGTCGGCGCAGTACCGTGACCGGGTGATCGGAACCGGATACTTCGCCTCGGTCGACGAGGTGGTCGAGCGGCTGGCCGAGCAGGGCTACCTGGCCTCGGCCCCGGTCGCCACCACGGTGTTCCTCGCCGACCGGCTGGGGCGACCGCTGCTGGTCGAGGGCCCGGCGGGCGTCGGCAAGACCGAGCTGGCCAGGGCGGTGTCGGCGGCAACGGGCTCGCGACTGGTCCGCCTCCAGTGCTACGAGGGCGTCGACGAGTCGCGGGCCCTGTACGAGTGGAACCACGCCAAGCAACTGCTGCGCATCACCGCGGGCCGCGACGAGGGCTGGGACCGGGCGCGGGCGGACATCTTCACCGAGGAGTACCTGCTCTCCCGCCCCCTGCTGACCGCCATCTCCGGCGACGAGCCCACGGTGCTGCTGGTGGACGAGGTGGACAAGGCCGACGTGGAGATCGAGGGCCTGCTGCTGGAGGTGCTGGGCGACTTCCAGGTGACGGTCCCGGAACTGGGCACCATCGTGGCCAAGCGCCGCCCGTTCACCGTGCTGACCTCCAACGCCACCCGCGACCTGTCCGACGCGCTGCGGCGGCGCTGCCTGTTCCTGCACATCGACTTCCCCGAGCCCGAACTGGAGCGGCGGATCGTGCGGGCCAAGGTGCCCGGCGTCGACGAGGCGCTGACCGCGTCGGTGGTGGCCGTGGTCGGCGCGCTGCGGGCGATGGACCTGCGCAAGGCCCCCTCGGTCGCCGAGGCGGTCGACTGGGCCCGCACGCTGCTCGCCCTGGGCGCCGACACCCTCGACGAGGAGGTGGTGCGGGCCAGCCTCGGGGTGATCGTCAAGCACCAGGACGACATCACCCGCGTCCGCGACCGCCTCCGCCTGGACGAGGCCCTGGACGGCGCGGCGTCATGACCGGCGCGGGCCTGCCGGAGCGGCTGGTGGAGCTGGTCACCGCCCTGCGCGGGCACGGCGTCACGGCGGGCCCCAGCGAGACCGTCGACGCGGCGGCGGTCGCCGAGGTCCTGGGCCTGGCCGACCGGGAACGCCTGCGCGAGGGCCTGGCGGCGGCCCTGCTGCGCCGCGCCGGGCAGCGCCCGGTCTTCGACGCGGTGTTCGACGTGTGCTTCCCCCTGGGCGTCGGCGTGCCGGAGGGCGCCCGCGAACGGGACCGGGACCTCGACGACCTGCGCGCCGAACTCGTCGCCGCCCTCGCCGCCGAGGACGCGGGCGGCCTGGCCAGGCTCGCGGGCATCGCGGTCGAGGCGTTCGGCCGGTACGGCAGCGGCTCGGGCGGCGGCTTCTCCGCCTACGAGGCCCTGGAGAAGGTCCGCCCGCAGACCCTGCTGGTGCGCGTCCTCGCCGAAACCGGCGGCGGGCGCGGCGACTTCACCGACCGCCTCGAACGCGACGAGGTGCGCCGCCGGATCGAGGCGTTCCGCGCGGCGGTCCGCACCGAGGCCCGGCGGCGCACGGCGGAGGCGCGCGGCAGGCAGCGGGTGCTGGAGCACGCCGTGGCCCCGTCGGCGGACGGGGTGGACTTCCTGGTCGCCAACCGCGAACAGCTCGCCGAGCTGCGCCGCACCATCCACCCGCTCTCGCGCAGGCTGGCCACCCGCCTCGCCGCCCGCAGGCGCCGCGCCAACCGGGGCCACATCGACATCCGCCGCACGCTGCGCCGCTCCCTGTCCACCGGCGGCGTCCCCCTGCGCCCGGCGTACCGGCGGCGCAGGCCGGGCCGCCCGGAGATCGTGCTCGTGTGCGACATGTCCGGCTCGGTGGCGGGCTTCGCCGACTTCACCATGCTCCTGGTCCAGGCCCTGCGCGACCAGTTCAGCAGGGTCCGCGTGTTCGGCTTCATCGACACGGTGGACGAGATCACCCACCTGGTCCACACCGGAGCCGCCGACCCGGAGGGCCTCAGCGCCCGCATCCACGCCGAGGCCACCCTGTCCACCTGGGACGGCCACAGCGACTACGGCCGGGCCTTCCGCCACTTCACCGAACGCCACGCGGAAGCCATCACCGCCAAGACCTCCCTGCTCATCCTGGGCGACGGCCGCACCAACGGCGGCGACCCGAACCTGGAAGCCCTGCGCGCCATGGTCTCCCCCGCCCGCCACGCCCACTGGCTCAACCCGGAACGCCGAGCCCTCTGGGCGGGCGGCGACTCGGAGGCGGACCGGTACGCGGAGGTGGTCCCCATGCACGAGTGCCGCAACACCCGCCAACTCACCACCCTGGTCGGCCGCCTCCTCCCCACCTGACCCCGGGGTTCAGTGCAGCACCTTCAACCCGATGACACAGCCCACGATCCCCACCAGCAGGAGGACCTTGGCCAGTGACACGGCCTCCGACCCCGACCACATCCCGTAGGCGACGGTGAGCGACGCCCCGATGCCCACCCACACCGCGTAGGCGGTCCCCACCGGCAACTCCCGCATGGCGAAGGCCAACCCGCCCATGCTCGCCACGATCGCCACCCCGAACACCAGCGAGGGCGTCAGCCGGGTGAACCCCTCGGACTTGCCCAACGCCGTGGCCCACACGGCTTCCAGGACACCGGACACAACAAGAACAAGCCAGGACACGATCCGCTCCCCGAGCGCCGTCTTGTCGCTGACCGGGTACGGCACCCACTCGTCCGGGGACCCCGTTGACGGGGTACCACCCCCATCGTGGCACACCGCGAACACCGGCAGCCCACCGCTTGACGAAGCTCACCGGATCGATCGACAACCGGCTCCGCACCAACACCTGTCAGGACGGTGCCCCCGCCCGGGGCGGTCAGCGGGCCAGCGCGAGCAGTTCGTCCACCGCCCGCCCCGATCCGCCCCGGAGCAGCACGGAAACGGCGGTCGCCGCCGCGACCAGCCTGCACCAGGTGTACAGCCGGTCGACGTCGATCCGGGCGGCGGTGGAGAGCGCGCGCAACCGGTACTCGACGCCGTCGCGCCTGCCCGCCCCGGCCAACACGTAGTCGACCGCGTCCCAGCACCGGTCGCCGACGCACACCTTCGGGTCGATGGCCACCAGGCCGCGCGAACCGCCGTCGAGCACGTTGCCCAGGTGCAGGTCGCCGTGCAGCAGCGCCGAAGGCCACGGCGGGGCGAACAGGTCGTCCAACCCGTCCAGCGCCCGCTCGAAGTCATCCCGCCGCAACCCCGAGTCGGCGAGCGCCGGTTCTCCGAGCCTGCTGATGCCGTGCCGGAGGAACTGCTCGGTGCGCAGCCGCACGTCATCCGGAACCCCATCCGGCGGCTCAACGGCGTGCAGGTCGAGCAGCAGCGCGGCGTACTCCTCCGGCGCGGGCTGCCGCCGCAGGTCCGCGACCTCGGTCCCCGGCCGCACGGCCTCCAGCAGCAACGCCCCCGGCGCCTCCGCCAACAGGACGGGCATCCGGCCACTGGGCTCGAACAGCCGCAACATCTCCGCCTGCGCCGCAAGGAAAGGCCCATCGGGACTGAGCTTGAGCACAGCGGCCCGACCGCCTACGGTGGCGCGGACCGCGACCGAGGAGGCCCCGCTGTCGAACGGCTCACCGACCTCCAGCCGCCACCGCCGCGCGCACTCCGCCACCAGCGCGGGCAGAGTGGCCACCCACTCGGCAGCACCGGGCCCGAACCGCCGCACCAACTTGGCGGTGATCGCGTCAGTCATGCCCGAACGCTATCCGGACCCACCGCACCCGTCCCGCGAATTCCGCCCACCCAGCCCCGCACGACGACCACCGCCCACCCCGAACCCCACCGGCGCAGCCGCCGACCACCCCGCCAACCGCCGGCCCGGCAACCCACCCACCCGGGCACCAACGACAAAACCCTCGAAGCACACGGCCAAGCGCATCCAGCCAGGCGCCCCAGCGACAAAATCCCGGGCCTTCAAGCCAATATCCCCTACCCCCGAGGCAAGCAGGAGATGAGCGTGGCCAAGGACCCCAGCACCTCCAACACCTTCTGCGAGTTCGCACCCCCCAGGTAAGCGTTCTCCGCGTGCACCAGATCCCTCCCCACCAACGCCCACGTACCCAACCGGGCCTCCCGCACCAGCGACACCACCTGCGGCGTCAGCACGTACCCCGCCACCCGGGGGTCAGTCGCCACCAACCGGTGCCGCCGGTTGAACTTGCGGTCGGCGGTGACGGGGTGCGGGTATTGGCCGGTGTCGAAGTAGACCTGGTCCCGGGAGGTGATGTGGAAGAAGGGCATGGGGGCGGGCAGGGTCAGCACCCACACCGTGTCGGTGGCGAAGCGGTCGTGTTCGTTGAGGGTGATGCCGAGGGCCTGCTTCTCCAGGACCGTGCTGCGGTGGAAGAACTCGAAGGCCGTGAACGGGGTGCCGTGGAAGGCGCCCGCCACCGACCCGTACGCCAGGCGCATGTCGCCGCGCTGGGTGAAGGGGAGGACGGGCCAGCGGTCGAGGAGCCACGGGGCCCGGTCGGCGAACTGCCAGCCGTGGGCTCGGGCCAGTTCGGCCCTGGCGCGGTTGGTGGCGTTGATGCCGGGCATGCGCGACCACGCGCGCCTGCTGTCGAATTCCATGGATTCCCCCGTCCCCGGTACCCAGGATAGGGGCACCGGGGACGGCGGGGCGGGAGGGGTCAGTCGGCTTGGGCGAGGGAGAGCGCGAAGCGGGCTTCGGGGTCGGTCCACCACTCGGCGAGGGCGAAACCGGCCGCGCCGAGTTCGGTGGCGACGCCTTCGCGGCGGAACTTGGCGGAGATCTCCGTGCGCACCTCCTCCCCCTCGGCGAACTCGACGGTCAGGTCCAGGGCCGGGATCGCCACCGACTGGGCGGTGCGGGCCCGCAGGCGCATCTCGATCCACTCGTCCTCGGCGTTCCACCGGGAGAGGTGGTCGAAGGCGGTCACGTCGAAGTCCGCGCCCAGTTCGCGGTTGAGCACGTGCAGGACGTTGCGGTTGAACTCCGCTGTGACGCCCTGGGCGTCGTCGTAGGCGGCTTCCAGGGTTTCGCGGTCCTTCACCAGGTCGGTGCCCAGCAGCAGCCATTCGCCCGGTTTGAGGGTGTCGCGCACGGCGGTCAGGAAGTGGGCGCGTTCGGCGGGCAGGAAGTTGCCGATGGTGCCGCCGAGGAACGCGACCAGGCGGGTGGGGTCGCCGGGGAGCAGTGACAGGTGTTCGGTGAAGTCGCCGACGACGCCGTGCACGGGGGTGTCGGGGTACTCGGCGGCCAGGTCGGCGGCGGCCTCGCGCAGTGCGGTCTCGGAGACGTCGAGGGTGACGATCTGGCCAAGGGAACCCGCGTCGCGCAGGGCGTCGAGGAGGAGGCGGGTCTTCTCCGAGGAGCCGGAGCCCAGTTCGACGAGGGTGTTGGCGCCGGTCACCCCGGCGATGTCGGCGGCGCGCTCGGCGAGGATGGCGCGCTCGGCCCTGGTCGGGTAGTACTCGGGCAGGCGGGTGATCTCCTCGAACAGTTCGCTGCCGCGCGCGTCGTAGAACCACTTGGGGGGCAGGGTCTTCGGGTTCGCGGTGAGGCCCGCGCGGGCGTCGGCGGCCAGGGAGCGGGCGGCGTGGTCCTCGGGGAGGTGGACGTCGAAGGACGGCTGTGGCATGGGTGGGTCTCCTTATCGGGTGCCCAGCGCGCTGACCCGCACGCGGGGGGTGGGACCGAGGTCGGCGAGGACGAGCTGCCGGTCGTCGACCGGGGTCCACCGGGGGTCGTCGTCCCACGGCTCGGAGGCCAGGACGACGTGGTCCGCGGTCGTGTGCACCGACAGCGAGTGCCACCAGGTGGTGGCGGCGAGCGTCGTGCCGTCGGTGAGCAGCAGGTTGAGGCGGGAGTCGGGGGCGCGGTCGGCGACCGCGAGCACCACCTCGGCGAGGGCGTCCCCCGGTGGGGCGCCCGCACGCAAGCGGTTGCGCACCAGGGCCCACAGCACGGCGCTGTCGGTCGGCGCGTCGAGGGTCATCAGGTCGGTGGTGGGCAGGGTGGCGGCGAGGTCGGCGACGCTGCCCGGCCAGCCGCGCACCACCCCGTTGTGGCTGAACAGCCAGCGCCCCTCGGCGAACGGCGCGCACGCGGTCTCCACGACCGGCATGCCCACCGTCGCCGAGCGGGCGGCGGCCAGGACCGCCCCGCTGCTGACCGAGGCGGCCAGCGCGGCGAACGATGGGTCCGTCCACATCGGAACGGCCCGCCGGTAGCGCACCGGCTCCCCCGGCCCGGTGTACCAGCCGACGCCGAAGCCGTCGGCGTTCACCGTGCCCCCGCCGCGCATGTCGGCGGGGGCCCAGGTTTGCGTGAGCAGCCCGCGCGGGCCGCCCAGCAGGCTGGAAACGGGCACGGCGGGGCCCAGGTACCCCAGGTGGCGGCACATCGCTCAGCGGACCTCGTCCGGTCGCGCGTCGCGGGCGAGCCGGAACCCGGCGAAGATCTGCCGCCGGATGGGGTGGTCCCAGTTGCGGAACGTGCCGCGCACCGCCGAGGCGTCCGTGCCGAAGGAGCCGCCGCGCAGCATCTTGTAGTCCCCGCCGAAGAACACCTCGGAGTACTCCCGGTACGGGAACGCGGCGAAGCCCGGGTACGGCCGCAGGTCCGAGTCGCACCACTCCCACACGTCGCCCATGAGCTGGCGCACCCCCAGCGCGGAGGCGCCCGCCGGGTACGAGCCGACCGGGGCCGGGCGCAGGTGGCGCTGCCCGAGGTTGGCGTGCTCGGGGCCGGGGTCCTCGTCGCCCCACGGCCACCGGCGGGAGCGGCCGGTGGCCGGGTCGAAGCGGGCCGCCTTCTCCCACTCCACCTCGGTCGGCAGCCGCTTGCCAGCCCAGTTCGCGTACGCCTGCGCCTCGTGGAAGCAGACGTGCACCACCGGCTCGTCGAGCGGGACCTGTTCCACCACACCGAATCGGGTTCGGTGCCAGCCCGCCGGACCGCGCTCCCAGAAGCGCGGCGCCACCAGGTTCGCCCCCTGCCGGTGCGCCCAGCCGACCTCGCTCCACCAGCGCGGGTCGTCGTAGCCGCCCGCGTCGATGAACGCCAGGTACTCGCCATTGCTCACCGGCACGGTGTCGATGAAGAACGCGTCGACGTGCGCGGCGTGCGCGGGCCGCTCGTTGTCCAGCGCCCACGGCTCGGTGGAGGTGCCCATGGTGAACTCCCCGCCGGGCACCAGGACCTCGCGCGCGGGCAGCGGTTCGGCCGCCCGGGGCGGGTCCTCCGCGTGCAGCACCGGGGTTCCGGTGCGCAACTGGTGGGTGGCGAGCATGGTCTCGTCGTGCTGCTGCTCGTGCTGCACGATCATGCCGAAGGCGAACCCGTCCTGGACCAGCCTGCGCCCCTCCAGCGGGGTGCGCTCCAGCACGTCGAACACCTTCTCCCGCACCTCGCGGACATAGGTGCGGGCCTCGCGCGGCTTGAGCAGCGGCAGCGCGGGGCGGTCGGCGCGGGCGTGCTGGAACGCGTCGTAGAGCTCGTCGATGTCGCTGCGCACCGGGTCGCGGCCGCCGACGTCGCGGACGAGCCAGAGTTCTTCCTGGTTGCCGATGTGGGCCAGGTCCCACACCAGCGGGGACATCAGCCTGGAGTGCTGGCGGACGAGGTCGTCCTCGTCCACGGCGTCGGTCAGGGCGGTGCTGCGCGCACGCGAGCGGCGGAGCTGCTCGGCGACGCGCTCGCGGACCTGCTCGGCGGTCAGGTTCTCGGTGGTGGTCACGTCTCTACCTCCCGTTCGTGGCTGTGCGGTCGAGGAGCCCGCTCAACCGGGCGACCACGTCCGCGTGCTCGGCCGGGCCCAGGTCGAGCCGGTCGAGCACGGGCAGGCCCAGTTCGAGCACCCGGCGCGCGGCGGCGGCGGTCGGCCGGTCGGCGAGGCCGAGCCGGGCGGCGGGCAGCCACCGGTCGGCGGCGGGTGCGCAGGCGTCGACGACCGCGTCGACGGTGCCGGGGTCGGCCAGCAGCGCGGTGAGCAGCGCCGCGGGGGCGACCCAGTCCGCGCCGTCCTGGGCGTCGAGGTAGCGCACCTCGAGGTACCCGTGCGGGCGGACCGGCGGGAACAGGCTGGACAGGTGGTAGTCCAGGTCGTCCCGGGTGGGCGGTTCGGGCAGGGCGCCCGCGATCCAGTCGGCGAACGTGACGCCCGGTGGGGCGCCCCAGTCCGAGCCCGGTCTGCGGAGGAACAGCAGCTCGGTGTCCAGCACGTGCCGGGCCCAGTCCGCGGCCGGGTCGTCGCTGACCGGCAGGGGCAGTGACCGGCACGGGTCCACGCCGAGGACGGTGCGGGTGCGCGCCGAGTGCCACCCCGGGGCGGGCGAGTTGCCGAACAGGGCCACGCACACCGGGCCGAGCGAGCTGACCGCGGCGAACCGGGCGGCCACCGCGGACTGCTCACCGACGTCCACGCAGACCTGCAGGCCCGCGGTGGCGCACATCATCGTGAGCCCGTCCGGGCCGATCGGGTCGAAGGCCCGCTCCATGGCCGCGTACCTGGGGGTGTCCAGGACGCGGCGCGGTGACCGGTGCCGGTCCAGGCCCCGGGTGCCCAGGACCAGGCCGACGTCGGCGAGGAGGGAGGTGAGGTGGGAAGTGTCCGCGTTGACCGCTTCGAGCAGGAGCCCGAGGGAGGGTGCGGGGAGGGAGGAGATCTCCACTTGGCCGCCGGGCTCGATGGTGAGCGGTGAACCGGCCGGGAGGGGGAACTGGGGGCTGTCGGCGCGCAGCGTGCGCGGCGCGTGCGGGCCGAGGGCGGCGGCGAGGCGGTCGGGGTCGAGCCTGCGCCCGGGATCGTCGCGGTCGTGGACGGTCCACTCGAGCTCGACGCCGAGCAGTCTCGGCGGCCCGTGCTTGAAGCAGACCGAGGCGACGTAGGCCTCGGCCTCCACGCGGGCGCGCAGCCGACGGCGGTCCGGCTCCACGACACCCGCTTCCTGGGTGGTGGTCAAGAACGATCATCCCCTTTCACCGCACGGGTTCCGGTGCGGCCCCCCGGTCGGGGACCGGCGCGATCGACGCTACACGCGGGTACCGACAACCGCAGTGGTCCGACTGGGCCGACCGGGTGGCCTCGATCGCAAAACGTACGTACGGATTGCTTGAGCCCGGGGGAAATGTCACGATCGTCGGGTGCCCCGGGTGAGCCAGGACCATCTCGACGCGCGCAGGCGCCAGATCCTCGACGGCGCGCGCTCGTGCTTCGCGCGCTTCGGCTACGAGGGCGCGACCGTGCGCAGGTTGGAGGAGGCTACCGGACTTTCCCGGGGGGCGATCTTCCACCACTTCCGGGACAAGGAGTCGCTGTTCCTCGCGCTGGCCGAGGACGACGTGCTGCGGATGACCGACGTCGTCGCCGAACAGGGTTTGGTGCAGGTGATGCGCGAGCTGATCGCGCCCCCCGGCAGCACCGCCGCGGGCGAACGCCCGGCGGACTGGCTGGGCACCCGGTTGGAGGTGTCGCGGCGGCTGCGCACCGACCCCGAGTTCCGCGCCCGCTGGGCCGAGCGCTCCTCCCAGCTCACCGTCGCCACCCGCGAGCGGCTGCTGCGCCAGCGCGAGGCGGGCAACCTGCGCGACGACGTCGACGTGTCGGTGCTGACGTCGTTCCTGGAGCTGGTGCTGGAGGGCCTGGTGTCGCACCTGGCCATGGGCCTGCCCGCGGACGACATGGACCCGGTTCTCGACGTGGTCGAGGAGACCGTCCGCCGCCACCGCGGCCTGTAGCGCCCCGGCAGGACCACCGCGTGGGGATGAGCCGGTACGTGCTCGCGGCGACGGCCGCCCGGGTGGCCGACGAGATGGTCGGCGTCGCGCTGGTGCTGCTGGCCCTGGCCCGGACCGGCGACCCGGTGCTGGCCGGGCTGATGGTCACCGCGTACGCGTTCCCCTCCGTCGCCTCCGGACCGGTGCTGGGCGCGCTGCTCGACCGGTCGCCTCGGCGCACCATCGTGCTGGCGGGCAACGGGGTCCTGCTGGCGGTGACCTGCCTGGGGATCACCGCGGCGCTGGGCCGGGCGCCGGACGCGCTGCCGCTCGGGTTGGCCGCGATCACCGGGGTGGCGCTGCCGCTGACCAGCGGCGGCTACTCCAGCCTGGTGCCGCTGCTGGTCCCCGCCGACGGGCTGGCCAGGGCGAACTCGTGGGACGCGGCGTCCTTCGGCGGCGCCGCCCTGCTCGGCCCCGCACTCGCGGGCACGATCGCGGCCACCCTCGGCCCGACCGAGGCGATGTACGGGGTCGCGGTGCTGGCCGCGGTCGGCGCGGCGGTGACGCTGGCGCTGCCCCGGGTCGCCCGCGCCGCCGAGGACCGGCCGCACCTGCTCCGCGCGGTCCGCGACGGCCTGGTCCACCTGGCCACCACCCCGCCGCTGCGCGGGGCGACGCTGACCACCGCACTGGCTTCGGTGGCGGCGGGGGTGCTCAGCACCGCGTTCCCGCTGCGCGCCGCCGAGATCGGCGCGGGCGAGGCGGCGGGCGGGTACCTGTGGACGGCGCTGGAGGTCGGCTCGCTGCTGGCGGTGGCGCTGCTGGCCCGCAGGCTGCTCGCGGGCGACCGGCCCGAGCGCGTCGTCTTCGGCACCGCGGCCTGCTACGGCCTGGTCATGCTCGCCGTCCCGCTGGCGCCGAACCTGGTGGCCACGCTCGCGGTGGTCGCCCTGGCGGGCGTGGCGACCGGCGTCGGCCTCCCGGCGATCATGGCGACCCGGCAGCGGCACACCCCGGCCGGGCTGCTGGCCCAGGTGTCGGTCACCGGCGCCAGCGTCAAGATCGCCTGCTTCGCGGTGGGTGCGGCGGTGGGCGGCGGGCTGGTGCCCGCGACCGGCGCGGGCACGGCCATCGCGCTGGTCGCCGCCGGGCAGCTCGCGGCGGCGGGCGCGGGCGTCCTGGCCGCGCGGACCCGCGGGCAGGGGCCTGGGCGGAGTGGCGGGCGGAGTCGCGCTGCGCTGGACTGAGGGGGTGACCCACCTCGACACCGCCAGGGAGATCGCCGACCGCGCCGTCCACCAGGTGGTGGACTGGGACGCCCCGACGCCCTGTGCGGACTGGACGACCCGGGAACTGCTCAACCACCTGACCGCCGAACAGCTTTGGGTGCCGCACCTGCTGCGCGGCGAAACCGTCGACGACGTCGGCGACCGCTACGACGGCGACGTCCTGGGCGCCGACCCGGTCGCGACCTGGGAGCGGGCGAACGCGGGAGCGGCGCGGGCCTGGCGGGGCGTCCCGGACGACCGGACCGTGCACCTGTCCTCCGGCGACTCCCCCGCCGCCGAGTACCGCTGGCAGATGACCCTGGACCTGGCCGTGCACGGCTGGGACCTGGCCCGCGCGGCCGGTGTCGACCCCGGGGTCGACGACGGCCTGGCCGAGGCGCTGGTCGAGGAGTTCAGCGGGCAGGTCGAGCAGTGGCGGGGGCAGATCTTCGACACCGAGGTCGACGTCGCCGACGGCGCCCCGCCCACCGATCGCCTGGTCGCCCTGCTCGGCCGCGACCCGGGGTGGCGCCGATGAGCCCCCTGGGCGGGCCGCTGTGGTGAACGGATCTTCACAAATTGGCCGTAGACTGGGTGGGTTCAGAACAACCCGACACGAGGAGCACCTCTTCCGTGCGCAAGTCGTCCGCACGCGAGTCCGCATCACCCGGTCGCAGTAGCGGGCCGGGCGACGGGCCCGGCGACCATACCGACCCGGGAACCGAGCGGGGTGCTCGGTGATCGGCTTCCTGATCAGCGTCCTCGGCCTGCTGGCCGTCGTCGCCCTCACCCTCGGCACCGCGCTGTTCGTCGCCGCCGAGTTCTCCCTGACCACCCTTGAACGCAGCCAGGTCGACTCCCACGTCGAGCAGGTCGGCGACCGGCGCGCGGTGGCCATCGCCAAGGCGCACCGGACGCTGTCGTTCCAGCTCTCCGGCGCCCAACTGGGCATCACCATCACCACCCTGGTCACCGGGTACGTCGCCGAACCCGCCATCGCCAACCTGATCGAGCCGCCGCTGGCGTGGACCGGCCTGCCGGAGGGCGCGGTCGAGGCGGTCGCGATCGTCATCGCGCTGCTGGTGGCCACCGCGCTGTCGATGGTCTTCGGCGAGCTGGTGCCGAAGAACCTGGCCATCGCCAGGCCGCTGCCCACCGCGCGCGCCGTGGCCGGGATGCAGGCGGTGTTCTCCTCGGTGTTCCGCTGGTTGATCAACGGCCTGAACGGGTCGGCGAACTGGGTCGTGCGCAGGCTCGGCGTGGAGCCGCAGGAGGAGCTGCGCTCGGCCCGCTCGGCGCAGGAGCTGGGCGGCCTGGTCCGCTCCAGCGCCGCCTCCGGCACCATCGACACCGGCACGGCCACGCTGCTGAGCCGGTCGCTGCGCTTCGGCGACCGCACCGCCGACGAGCTGATGACCCCGCGCGTGCAGGTGCAGGCGCTGCGCGCGGACGCCACCGTGCTCGACTTGGTCGAGCTGGCCAGGGCGACCGGGCACTCCCGCTTCCCGGTGCACGGCGGCGACCTGGACGAGATCCGCGGCGTCGTGCACGTCAAGCAGGTGTTCAACGTGCCGTCCGCGGTGCGCGCGACCACCCGGGTGGCGTCGCTGGCCCGGCCGGTGCCGACCGTCCCGGAAACCCTCGACGGCGACGTGCTGCTGGAGCGGCTGCGCGGGTCGGGCCTGCAGGTGGCGGTGGTCGTCGACGAGTACGGCGGCACCGCGGGCCTGGTCACCCTGGAGGACCTGGTCGAGGAGATCATCGGCGACGTCCGCGACGAGCACGACCGCGGCGAGGTCAACCCGGTGCGCCCGCTGGGCCGGGAGAGCTGGATGGTGTCGGGCCTGCTGCGCGACGACGAGTTGGCCGACGCCACCGGGTTCCGGATGCCCGAGGGCGAGTACGAGACGGTCGCGGGCCTGGTGCTGAGCAGGCTGGGCCGCATCCCCGAGGTCAACGACGAGATCCGGCTGGACGGCTGGCGGATCACGGTCATGCGGATGGACCGGCACCGGATCGCCGAGCTGCGCGTGGCCCGGCTCCCCCGCCAGGGGGTGACCGCGTGAGCGACTCCCCCGCCCCGCCCGTCCCCGTCACCACCGCGCACCACGACCGGGTGGAGGCCCGCGCATGAGCGACTTCCTCGCCCTCTTCGCCACCCTCGTCCTGCTGCTGGGCAACGCGTTCTTCGTCGGTGCCGAATTCGCCATCATCACCGCGCGCCGCGACCGGCTGGAAGCGCTGGCCCGCGAGGGCGCCACCCGCGCCGGGGTCGCCGTCGAGGCCAGCCGGGAGCTGCCGCTGCTCATCGCCGGGGCGCAGTTGGGCATCACCGTGTGCTCGCTGGGGTTGGGCGCGCTCGCCGAGCCGACCATCGCCAGCCTGCTGGAGGGCCCGTTCGGCGCCCTCGGGCTGCCGGAGGCGGTGGTGCACGGGGTGTCGTTCGCCATCGCCCTGGGCGTGGTGGTCACCCTGCACACCGTGCTCGGCGAGATGGTGCCGAAGAACCTGGCCATCGCCGGGCCGGAGCGGGCGGCGATGGCCCTGGTGCCGGTCCACTTCGCCTTCTGCAAGCTGGTCCGCCCGCTGCTGTCGCTGTTCACCAAGGCGTCCACGGCGGTGCTGCGGCTGTTCAAGGTGGTCCCCAGGGACGAGCTGGAGAACGCCTACACCTCCGACGAACTGGCCACCCTCATCGCCGAGTCGCGCGCCGAGGGCCTGCTCGACGACTCCGAGCACCGCAGGCTGACCAACACCCTGAATTCGGCCGAGCGCACGGTGGCCGAGGTGCTGGTGCCGATGGACGAGATCAAGACGGTCCCGCACCCGCCCACCGTCGGCGAGGTGGAGGCGGCGGTGGCCGAGACCGGTTTCTCCCGGTTCCCGGTGCGGATGCCCGACGGCACGCTCAACGGCTACGTGCACGTCAAGGACCTGCTGGACCTGGTCGACGCCGCCCCGGACACCCGCCTGCCCTGGGCCCGGGTCCGCGGTCTGCCCGAGCTGCCCGCCGACTCCCACCTCGACGAGGCGCTGGCCGCCCTGCGCCGGGCGCAGAGCCACCTGGCGAAGGCGGTGTCGGCGGACCGTACGGTGCTCGGTGTCGTGGCACTGGAGGACCTGCTCGAGGAGTACGTGGGTGTCGTACGGGACGGGACGCACATCAGCAACGGCACCTGAGGTGCCCGAGGTGCTGGCGGAAGCCGACTGGCTGGAGCGCAGGGCGGCGCACGAGCGGCGGGTCCGACGGTGGACCGAACCGCACGTGCGCCGCCGCGCGCTCGGCGAGAAGCACCCGGTGCTGGATTTTCTCTTCACCTACTACTCGCACCGGCCCGCCCACCTGGAGCGCTGGCACCCGGGCGTCGGCGTCGCGTTGGCCGGGCCACGCGCCGAGGAGTACCTGCGGTGGAAGGCCTACCGGCGCACACCGCAGGGGGTCGCGGTCAGCACCGAACTGCCGGAGTCGCGGGTGCGCACCGCCGAGTTCGTCCGCGGCCTGCTGCGGGCCACGGCGTCCCGACCGCCCCGGTTGGCCTGCTTCGGCCTGCACGAGTGGGCCATGGTCTACCGCCAGCCCGAGGAGCAGGTTCGGCACGTGGGCTGGCCGCTACGGCTGGGTCCACAGGGCACGGACGCGGTGGTGGAGTCCCAGAAGGTCGTCTGCGGGCACTACGACGCCTTCCGGTTCTTCACCGAGCCGGCCCGGCCGCTGAACACCCTGTCGCCGTCGCGGGAGGGCCAACTGGCGATGGAGCAGCCCGGTTGCCTGCACGCGACCATGGATCTGTTCAAGTGGGCCTACAAGTTGGACCCGTACACGCCGTCGGAACTGGTGGCGGACTGCTTCGAACTGGCGCTGGAGGTGCGGGCGCTGGACATGCGGGCCAGCCCGTACGACCTGTCCGAGCTGGGCTACTCCCCCGTGCGCATCGAGACCGCCGAGGGCCGCAAGGACTACGCCGCCCTCCAGGCCGACTTCGCCCGCCGCGCGGCGCCGCTGCGCACCCGCCTCATCGAGGTCTGCGACAGGCTGCTCGGCTGAGCCTGTGGATGGATTCCCCCGGGCGTCCCGGGCTGCCGGTACGGTGCCGGTGTGGTTGAGAGCAACGTGGAGATCTACACCGACGGCGCGTGCATCCCGAACCCCGGACCGGGCGGGTGGGGCGCCGTGCTGCGCTTCGGCGGGCACGAACGGGAACTGTGCGGGGGCGAGGCGACGACGACCACCAACAACCGGATGGAGCTGACCGCGCCGATCCGGGCGCTGGAGAGCCTGACCCGGAAGGTGCCGGTGGCCATCTACACCGACAGCACCTACGTGCGGAACGGGATCACGCAGTGGGTGGCGGGGTGGCGCAAGCGCGGGTGGATGACCTCGACCAACACACCGGTGAAGAACGTCGACCTGTGGCAGCGGCTGGACGAGCTGGTGGGCGAGCACGAGGTCGAGTGGCACTGGGTGAAGGGGCACAGTGGACACCCGGAGAACGAGCGCGCGGACCGGTTGGCGCTCAAGGGGTTGCAGGGTGCCATGCGGGCGGCTGGGCTGCCGGTGGCGGAGGAGCGGCCTGCCGCTGTGGAGCGGAAGAAGCGGGAGCCTGGGCCGATCGGGGAGGGGGCCTGTCGGGCGGTGACGAAGAAGGGGACGCCGTGCCCGGTCACGCCTCGGCCTTCGGGGTTGTGCCACGTGCATGATCCGGCGGTCCAGTGTGGAGTGACCAAGCGGAATGGGGAGCCGTGTGCGATCGCCACCGGGGGCGGGAGGTGTGATTACCACCGTTGAGTCGTGGGGATTCGCGCTGGGGCCGTTCTTGAGCGTCCATCGGGCCTCGGAGTCCCGGGGTTTGGTGGTGCCCTGTTTGGAGCCCGGTCGTTTTGTGGGTGTGCCCTGTTTAAAGCTCGGTCGTTTGTTGGTGGTGCCCGGTTGTTTGTTGTGGGTGCCCGGCTGGGTGGATGTGTTTGGCCGGGGC
Organism: Actinokineospora spheciospongiae; assembly: GCF_000564855.1. Taxonomy (GTDB): domain Bacteria; phylum Actinomycetota; class Actinomycetes; order Mycobacteriales; family Pseudonocardiaceae; genus Actinokineospora; species Actinokineospora spheciospongiae. The sequence continues at coordinate 2 of NZ_AYXG01000079.1, read as the reverse complement.
CC
>NZ_AYXG01000078.1 GCF_000564855.1 Actinokineospora spheciospongiae | reverse complement strand
CATCCACCCACCCGGGCAGTTGCTTGGTCGGGCCGGCGGTTCTCGGGGCGGTCGGCCTGCGTTCAGGACATCCACCCACCCGGGCAGTTGCTCGCCGGGCCGGCGGTTTCGGGGGTGATCGGCTGGGCAAGCACCTCCACCCACCCGGGCCTCTGCTTGACCGGGCCGCCGGTTCTCGGGGTGGTCGGCTGACCAAGCAGCACATCCACTCATGCGGGCATTCGCTTGCCGGGCCGGTGGTTGTCGGGGTGGCCGGCTGGTTGTTGCTGCGCCGGGTGGGGTTCTGGGTGGCTGGTGGTCGGGCCGGGCCTCAGCGCAATCCGGTTCCCCTGGCCACGGCGGTGTCGACCAGGGTGGCCAGCAGTGCCGGGTAGTCGAGGCCGGTGACGGCCCACATCTTCGGGTAGGCCGAGGTGGGGGTGAAGCCGGGCATGGTGTTGACCTCGTTGACCGTCAGCTCCCCGCCCGCGCCGACGAAGAAGTCCACCCTGGCCAGGCCCTGGCAGTCCAGTGCGCGGAACGCGTCCACGGCCATCGCCCGCAGCCGTTCGGACACCTCGTCGTCCAGCTTGGCCGGGATGTCCAGTTCGGCGACGTCGTCGAGGTACTTCGCGTCGAAGTCGTACCAGTCCACCGAGTCGTCGACGAGCCGCACCTCTGCGGGCACCGACGCCTCCACCCGCCCGTCGGGGAATTCCAGCACCCCGCACTCCACCTCGCGCCCGACGACCCCGGCCTCGACGAGCACCTTCGGGTCGACCTCGCGGGCGGCGGCGATGGCGGCGTCGAGGTCGACCCACGAGGTGATCCGGCTGATGCCGGTGGACGAGCCCGCGCGGGCGGGCTTCACGAAGACGGGCAGCCCCAACCGGTCGCGCTCCTGCCCGGTGAGGGTGGTGGCGCCGCGCCGCAGCTCGACGTACCGGCCGACGGGCAGTCCCTCGGCCTCCAGCAGCTTCTTGGTGTAGCCCTTGTCCATGGCGACCGCGCTGGCCAGTACCCCGGGGCCGACGTAGGGGACGCCGACCATCTCCAGCAGCCCCTGGATGGTGCCGTCCTCGCCGTAGGCGCCGTGCAGCATGGGGAAGACGACGTCCACACCGGTCAGCACCTCCCCCGCCCGCCCCGGTTCCAGGACGACCAGGCCGACCGAGCCGGGGTCGGCGGGCAGGGTGACAGCGGTGCCCCCGGTGATCGTGGGCAGGGTGCGCCCCTCGATGCGCAGCGCGCCGGGGTCGCTCGGCCCCAGGACCCAGGCGCCCTCCCGGGTGATGCCGACCGGCACCACCTCGAAGCGGTCGGGGTCGAGGTTCGCGAGAGCGCTCGCCGCGGACACGCAGGACACCGCGTGCTCGGTGCTCCGCCCCCCGAACACCACCGCGACGCGGATCTTTGAGCTGGCCATGGGAGTGGACCCTACCCGGCGGGGATTTCCGGGATGCCCGGCTGTGGTGTGGGCGACCGCCGTCCACCGGTACCCACCTCAGTCGAACTCGCCCCACAGGCGGGCCAGCACCTTCCGGGAATCTCCCGTGGACAGGGCCGACTCCGCGACCCGGCGAAGCGAGTCGACGTAGTGCACGGCGCTGTCCTTTTCGAGGATGACGGTCGTGAAGTCGAGGTCGAGGACCGCCACGGGCGAGAAGGTCCGGAAGTGCAGGACCCGCACGGGGTGCTGGAGGAGTGGCGGCGTGGTGCGGGGAACGATCCGGATGCCGTCGAACCGGGCCAGGCGGGCAAGCCGGAGCTCCTGCGTCCCCAGCTCGTACGGAGCTCGCTCGATGGCATCGGCCGAGACGTAGCGGGTCCAGATGGTGTCGCCACGGTGCCCCGGGGATGCCGGCGCGGTCGACACCCCGGAGCCGCCCGGCGCTCGCGGCCCGATCACGCTCGTGGCGTAGGTGGTGATCCCGTCAGCCAGCGACCACAGCGAGCTGACCACGTCGTCCGGGTCGCGCGTCGACGGGGTGGCATGGATCACCCAGTTCATCTCCTCGCTCGCCCGGCGCAGGCCGTACAGGTGTTCCCGACGACGCGGCGGGATGTCGAGGAGAGCGCACAGACCCCCCAGTTCCAGCGCGTCCGGAATCCTCCGCCCATTCATGATCCGGTTGATCATCGCCGGTGACATGGTCATCAGCTCCGCCAACTGCCGAGTCGTGAAACCGCGCTCGACGCGTGCCGAGTCCAGTTCCGTGGAGAGCAGCAACGCCCTCGCGGTCTTCGCGCGGATGTCGTGCCGCAGACGCGCACCACTTCCCGCCTTGTGAACGGCCATGTCCTCAGGCATCCCGCCGGGAATGCCCGCGCACGAGGCGATGACGGTCGTGCACGAGGTTCATGCACGCCTTGGCGAACACCCGCAGAGCAGCGTTGTCGTCCCAGCTCACGGCGTCGGGTTTGGGCAGTACGAGGAACGGGCTCTGCGGCCCCTCGATCGGCCGTGAGGGAAAGGGGATGTCCCGGACCACGAGGACTCTCCGCTGCTCGACGCACGTCCCCTGGAAAACCGCGACCCCGGTGTCCCCCTTGGCGAGCCGGAACGTGTAACCGCCCTCGAAGACCCGCGAACACGGCCGATTGCACAACTGGTCAGCAGGGGTGACCGACACGCCGGTGGCGTTCGGAACCTTCACCGGCCACCACCCACTAGACCTGGCATGCGCGGAGCGGGAACGTGCTCCCACCGCCGCGGGGTGTCGCGGGAACGACTGGTCATCGGTCACTCACCCGCCTGGCGGGCCGGTCCACCAGCGGACCCACGAACACGTTGACGCTCGCCAGTAGCGCAGCGACCCCGAGCACGATCAGCACGGACATTCGGTCACCTCCCTTTTCCGGGAAGTGACGTTAAAGTTGCGCAGGTGAGGGACCTTGCCACAGTGGCAAGGTCCCTCGATCGGATTAGCGGAGTCCTGCGCGGTGTGCCATGCCGCGCAGTTCGCGGCCAACCGCGTCGTCACGGCTGCGGGCGGCCAACTCGGCGAGGGTGGCCCTGGTGAACGGATGCCGGTGCAGCCGTGCCGGGGAGATCAGTTCAGCCTGGCGCAGCGCACGCACAGCGTCGTCGCGGCGACCTCGGATGCGGGCGAGGGCACGGCCCCGGTCCGCCCAGTAGGCGGCACGCCGCTGCGGCGACGGGATGGCGGTCGGGGTGACGGTGTCGGCCAGGTGGGCGGCTGCGGCGTGGTCTCCCGCCTCCAGCGCGACGGCCATGCGCCACACGGTTGTGTTGCTGACGCCGAAACCGAAGTGTCCCGCGTTGCCCTCGCCCACCCGCTCAGCCAGCGCCGCGGCTTCGTCGAGTGCCGCTTGACCGTCGCCCGTGCGCCCTGCGGCGGCGAGCAGGGAATCGGTGAACACCAGCATTCCCGTCAGTTGCATCTGCTCCGTGGTGGCCGTGGGGCGCGGTGCCGCGGCGAGTGTCTCCGAAGCGAGGTCGAGCGCGCCCGCCGCGAGCAGCCCATGTGCGGTGCCGAACGCCGCGATCTGCTGGTCGATGACATCGTCGAGGGTGTCGGCGGCACGCTGACCCAGCACTGCGGCCTGCCACCCGAGGTCGAGCGGAGCGCCGACGTCCCGCAGCCACGCCTGCGTGCCCTGGACGTGGAGCAGGGTCAGCAGGTGCCGCACCTGTCGGGTGTCCCGCCCGGCGGACTCGGTGGCGTGGACATCGCGGATGAGAGCGGGCAGGGCAGCGCCGACGATGCCATGCTGACATCGCTGCTGGGCGTCGAGGAGGGCCGCGACACGGTCGGCGAGCACGGGCGCAGGCAGGACTTGGCCACCTGGCCGATCCATGCTGACCGCGAGGAGCGCCCGACGCACCTCATCCGCGGCGGTTTCGGACACATCGGTGTCCGGCGCCGAGAATGCCTCGTACGCCAGGTCGGTGGGGGCGACTTCGAGCGCTTCGGCGAGCGCGATGATCAACGAGCGGCGGTCGAGAGCCCGGTGTCCGCGCTCGATCTTGCTGAGGTGGCCTTCGCTGATGCCCGCGAGTCCGGCGACGACAGCGAGGGACTTGCCGCGAGCGTGTCGCAGTTCGCGGAGGCGACGGCCGAGGTCGGGCATCTCGCCACGCCTACGGCTTGTCGAGCAGGTCGCGGGGCGCGTTGAAGTCGGGCATGGTCCACCCCTTCACCGAGGAGGGTCCCCCACCGAAACGCCCCGGCCCTCGGAACCCGCGCCTGTCGGCCGGGGGCCGCTTCGGTGGAGATGTGCACCACCAGGCTAGCCGGTGATCAGCTCTTGGTCTTGGTGTGCGGCACAGCGCCGGTCACTCGAACCGGGACAACAGTGGGGCCGCTTCCTTCCACCGCACGCAGGTGGGGGGTGCCCACGTGGTCAGGAACTCTGTCACGGCCGCATAGACCGTCTCCACGGGCACCTCGGCGCACGGCGGGACACTGGACTCGTGGAACCCGGCAAGGTGGTAGGCCATCCACCCGGTGTTCGTCCCGTTGGTGGGAACGAACGTGGACATACCCCGTGCCCACTTCACCATGCCCACGTCGTTGTTCACACCGAACGTGAGCGTCACCACTTCGTGGTCGTGCACGTCGATCGGCTCACGCGACAGTGACCACGACCACGGGATCTCGACCCCGGCGTCGTTGAGCGCACGCACTTCCGCGACCAGGTCGACCTCCGGGGGGATCATCTCGGCGCAGAGGAACGGCTGATGGATCACGGGTTCGGTCACAGGGGCGCCTTCCCTTCGTAGGTCCACTTGAATGGATTGCCTCGGGCGTCGGTCCCGAGGACGGTCAAGGTGTGTTCGGTCGGGAGGAAATCCGGCAGGTAGTCATGGCACCCCTGCGGGAAACCTTGCTCAGATCCACACGGAGCGTGATTTATTATGACCTGTCCGTGTCGTGCTCGGTTTGGATCATGACCGCGACCACCTTCATCTTCACGTGGTTCGCAACGTCAGCCGCACGGCCCATGCGCAACACCACCAACCGTTGGGCCACCTCCTCAGCCCATCCATCTGCGGGGTGAGCGGTGAGCGTGCCGATGTCACGACCGTCGATGTGCACGTGCCCCACGATGGGGACGTTGCGGGTGCCCCGTCGCACCCGAGGGGGAAGGTCATCGCAGTAGGGCACCGCTTCCGTGGGGTATCGGTCGCCGTGCTTGTTCTCCACCCCCGGTACAGGCGAAGCCGAAGACGGGGTCGGAGGCGACTTCGCCGGGATCGGACGCGGCTGCACCTGCGCCGGAGCTCGTGGCGCACCCGATGACACCGCACCATGCCCCGGGCCTTCTGGCGAGGCCAGGTGAACACCGATGAGCTGTTCGGTCTCGGTGATGCTCCGCCACACCACGCGCAGTTCCTCCAGCACGGCCGCACAGGAGGGCGGCATGTGGCCGAGGATGCCCACCGCCTCCTCGATCACCGCTGCCGCGACGAGGTACTCCCGTGCCACCGTCAGCTTCACCAGCACCACGTGCAGCGCTGCGGCCAACTCCCCCGCCGGCATCAGACCATCCTAGAGCTCCGGCCGAGCAGGTGGGCGATCGTCGCGCAGGTTGCGTTGACGGCCCCTACGAGGGCCGTGTCGTGGTGACGAGGTCGACGAGGGTGGGGATCGCTTCGGTGAGCTGGGTCCGGGAGCAGGCGGCGTAGCCCAGGGCGATGCCGGACCACGTCGGCTTTCCCTGGTGGTGGCGGGCGAGGCCGTCGAGGACGAGGTGGTGGGTGCGGGCGGCGTCGATGACCGCCCGTTCCGTCGGGGTGTCGGGGAGGGGGATGACCAGGTGGGCGCCTGCGTCGTCGCCCAGGACGGGGACGTGGGCGGTGGTGAGGGCGGTGACCAGGAGGGCTCGGCGCTCGGAGAGTTCCCGGCGGAGCTTGCGCAGGTGGCGGCCCAGGTCGCCGTTGCGGGCGAGTTCGACCAGGACGAGTTGGCCCGCGGCGGCGGGGGTGGTGCCGGTGTTGTCGCGGTGTTCCAGGACGGCCGTGACGACCGGGGGCGGGGCGACCATCCAGCCGGTGCCGAGGGTGGGGGTGAGGATCTTGCTGGTGGTGCCCAGGTGCACGACGACGTCGGGGGCCAGGGCGGCGAGCAGCGGGAGGGGGGCGACGTCGTAGCGCAGTTCGCCGTCGTAGTCGTCCTCGACGACGAGCCAGCCCTGGCGGCGGGCGCGTTCGACGAGTTCGACGCGCCTGCCCGCCGACATGCGCCTGCCCAGCGGGTACTGGTGCGCCGGGGAGCAGTAGACGACCCTGGCCGAGGCCGGGACCGCGTCCAGCAGCAGGCCGTCGGCGTCGACCGGGACGGGGACGACGCGCATCCCGGCGGCGCGGAAGGTGGCGACGGCGCGCTGGTAGCCGGGGTCCTCGATGGCAACCAGGTCGCCCCGGCGCAGGACCGACGCCGCCAGTTCCGCGACCGCCGCCGTGGTGCCGCCGGTGGCCAGGACCGACTCGCCCTCCCCCGCCTCGTCGTACTCGCCGCTGACGCGCAGGCCGCGGTGGCGCAGCAGGTGCTCGGCGACCGCCGCCCGGTAGGCGGGGACCCCGGCGCGCTCGTGGCGCTGCAACGGTGTGACGTCGGCGGAACCGCGCCAGGCGCGGCGCCACGCGGAGCGGTCCAGGCCGCCGATCCACGGTGAGCCGGGGCGCAGGTCGACCGCGGGGGCGCCCGGTGCCGCGGTCCTGGCGCGGCGGGGGCGGGCGCGCGGGGAGCCGGGTGGGGCGGTGGTGACGTAGGTGCCGGAGCCGTGCCTGCCCGCGATCCAGCCCTCGGCGTGCAGTTGCTCGTAGGCGGCGGCGGTCACCGTGCGGCTGACCGCGAGCTGGGTGGCCAGCGCCCGGGTGGAGGGCAGCCGGTCGCCGCTGCGCAGCCTGCCGTCGGCGGCGAAGGTGCGCAGCTCCTCGGCGAGCTGGACGGCCAGCGGGGTGGTCGAACCGCGGTTGAGGCGGACCGGCAGCGCAGGGCTCTCGGACAACAGTGGCCTCCTGGAATGGCGCGGTCGTGGCCCTGTCAGCATTCCACTTCATCCCCGAGCCTGGGGAGGTGAACCCTTCTCCGCACCCACCACTGTCCGCAACCGACCGCACCCGGGTCCGCCGGGGCAGCCACCGCGCGGTGACCGACCGGGCCGTCCTCTGGCAGGTGCTCGACGCCGGGCTGGTGTGCCACCTGTCCACCGTCGTCGACGGGTCGCCGCTCGTGCTGCCCACCGGGTACGGCCGCGACGGCGACACCCTCTACCTGCACGGGTCCACCGGCGCGCTGAGCCTGCGCACGGCCGCGGCGGGCGTCGAGGTGTGCGTGGCGGTGACCCTGCTCGACGGGCTGGTCTACGCCCGGTCGGTCTTCAACCACTCCATGAACTACCGCTCGGCGGTGGTGCACGCGACCGCCGTGCCGGTCCTCGACCCGCCCGCCAAGCTGGCCGCGCTGCGGGTGATCACCGAGCACCTGACGCCCGGCTCCTGGGACCACGCCCGGCCGCCGACCGACAAGGAGCTGGCCAAGACCGCCGTGCTGGCCGTCGACCTGGCGGAGGCGGCGGTGAAGGTCCGCGCGGGCGGCCCCGGCGACGACGAGGCTGACGTCGCCGCCGGGACCGCCTGGGCGGGGGTGCTGCCGATCCGGACGTTCTACGGCGAGCCGGTGCCCGCCGCGGACCTGGAACCGGGGCGGCCGGTCCCCGGGCACGTCACCGCAGCTCGACCCCGGTGAACCGGTCGACCCGGCGGCTGCCCCCGGTCGGACCGGTCACCCGGTGGACGTGGATGCTGACCGCCGGGTCGGGCCCGGCGTTGTGGATGCGGTGCACGTAGCCGGGGGCGAAGACCCGCGACTGGCCCGCGACCAGGGTGTGCACCACGTCCTCGTGGTGCCCGGGGTGGGCCACCTGCTCGGTGAGCGTCCCGGAGACCACGGTGAACGCCGCGGTGGTGCCCGCGTGGTCGTGCAGCTCGGTGCCCTGGCCGGGCAGCCAGCCCATCAGCCACACCTCCTGGTCCTCGGTCAGCTCGACCAGCGCGGCGAAGCGCCGGTCGGGGTCGTAGCGCAGCAGGCCGCGCCAGCGGTCCCGGTCGCGCGCGAACTCGGCGGCGACCAGGGCGGGGTGCGCGAACGCGGCGGGACTGACCAGCGCCACGGTATTGGGCGGTACGGCGAACATGTTCCTACGTCTCTTCCATGGGGGTGAACTGACACGGCGCGGCCGGGGAGAAGGCCTCGGGGCGGTATCACCGACAGAGACAGAGCGCGCGACAAACCGGGCGGGGGCCCCGCTCGTCGGTCATGGCGCGCTGCAACACGGGGCATAGGTAAACACCGGGTCGCGCGGGCGGCAACTCGGTCCACGGAATGGAACACCTCCGGGGGAACCGGGGAACCGGCCCACCGCACCGGGGGTCGAACCCATCCGCGAACACCCCGGTGCCGAACACGTGGTGGCGGACAACCAGCGCGGCGGGTCGGGCCGCGCCACGGACGGGAGCAGTGCACATGGCCGAACGAGTGCGGCGCATCGCCGGGGAGGCGGACACTGTCACACAGGCGCCGCCGGACGCGGGGGCGCTGTTGCAACAGGTGGCGCGCGGGGACGAGAAGGCCTTCGAGCGCCTCTACGACCTCGTGGCCGCCCCGGTCTTCGGGTTGGTCCGGCGGATCGTGCGCGACCCGGCGCAGTCCGAAGAGGTCACCCAGGAGGTCATGCTGGAGCTGTGGCGGACCGCCGCCCGCTACTCCACCGAGCGGGGCAGCGGGATGACCTGGGCGATGACGCTGGCGCACCGCCGCGCGGTCGACCGGGTGCGCTCGGCGCAGTCGGCAACCGACCGCGAGGACAAGGCGCACCGCCGGGAGACCACCCGGCCGTTCGACGAGGTGGCCGAGCAGGTGAGCATCCGGCTGGAGCACGAGCAGGTGCGGCGCTGCCTGACGAGCCTGACGGACCTGCAACGGGAGTCGGTCGAACTGGCCTACTACCGCGGGTTGACCTACCGCGAGGTGTCCGACCTGCTGGACACTCCTCTCGGAACCATCAAGACCCGATTGCGCGACGGGCTCATCCGGATGCGCGACTGCCTGGGGGTGGCCCGATGACCGCTGACATCCACGCGCTGACCGGGGCGTACGCCCTCGACGCGATCCCGGAGTTCGAGCGCGCCGAGTTCGAGCGCCACCTGGCCGAGTGCGAGTCCTGCGCCCAGGAGGTGCGGGAGTTGCAGGCGACCGCCACCCGACTGGGCGAGGCGGCGTCGGACCAGCCGCCCGCGGAGTTGAAGTCGCAGGTGCTGGCCCGCATCGCCGAGGTGCGCCAGCTCCCACCGGTCGACGACCTCACCGCGCGGCGCGAGCGCCGGTCCGCGGCGGGGGCACCGCTGGTGACGAAGTTCCTCGGGGTGGCCGCGGCGCTGCTGCTGGTCGTCTCGGTGTCGCTGGGGGTGCTCCTGGTCCGCAACACCAACGACCTGGACTCCACCCAGCAGCAGGCGGCGGCGGTGTCGGACCTGCTCTCGGCCGGGGACGCCAGGGTCGTCAGCGGCAGCACCACGACCGGGCTCAACGGGACGGTCGTGGTGTCCCGCGAGCGCGGGCAGGTGATGCTGCTGGCGGGCAACGTGCCCTCCGCGCCGGACGGCAAGACCTACCAGGTGTGGCTGATGGGCGACGGCGCGCCGCGCCCCATCGGGCTGATGGCGCCGAACCCGTCCGGGCACGCCTCGCTGCTGACCACGCCGGGCATCGGCGCGGCGCAGGACATCGGTGTGACGGTGGAGCCCGCGGGCGGGTCGCCCGCGCCGACCGGGGACCTGGTCATGCAGATGACGCTGCCGGTCTAGGCAGCGCACGACGGCGGAGGCCGCGCACCCCACCCGGGGTGCGCGGCCTCCGTGCTGTCGGTCGAAACCCGGACCGGCCCCGGGGGATCAGCGCAGTGCGGCGAGGACGTCGGCCACCAGGTCCCGGGGGTCCTCGCAGCCGCAGGAGAAGCGGACCAGGCCGTCGGGGACCGCGTCGCCCCAGCGGGCTCGGCGGTCGGCGGTGGAGTGCAGGCCGCCGAAGCTGGTGGCGGAGGCGACCAGGGTGGTCCGGGCCAGGAACTCCTCCACCGCCTCGGTCGACTCCAGCACGAAGGTCACCACGCCGCCGAAGCGGCGCATCTGCTGCCGGGCCACGGGGTGCGCCGGGTCGGCCGCCGCACCGGGCCAGCGCAGCCCGGTGACCCGGGGGTGGTCGCGCAGGGCCTGGTAGAGGGCGGCGGCGTTCTCCGCCTGCCGGGCCAGCCGCAGGTCCAGGGTGCCCAGGCCGCGGTGGGCCAGCCAGGTCTCGAACGGGCCGGGGACCGCGCCGGAGGCGGTGCGCTCGGCGCGCAGCCGGGCGAGGAGCTCCGGGTCGCGGGCGGAGACGTGGCCCAGCACGACGTCGCTGTGGCCGGAGAGCGCCTTGGTGTCGCTGGCGACGGTGAGGTCCGCGCCGAGTTCCAGCGGGCGCTGCCCGATCGGGGTCGCGGTGGTGTTGTCGACCGCGACGAGCGCGCCCGCCGCGTGCGCGAGGTCGGCGACCGCGGTGATGTCGCAGACGTCCAGGCCCGGGTTGGACGGGGTTTCCAGCAGCACCAGCCGGGCGCCGCGGACGGTCTCCCCGGTCCAGCGCGCGGCCGTGGGGACCTCGCGGACCTCCAGGCCGTGGGCGGCCATGTGGTCGCGGACGTAGGAGCGGGCCAGGTAGTAGCCGTCCGAGGGCAGCACGACGACGTCGCCCGCGCCGAGGACCGTGCGCAGCAGCGCGGAGACCGCGGCCATGCCGGAGGAGTAGACGACGCACTCGCCGCCGTCGAGCCAGCCGATGGCCGACTCCAGGGCCCGCCAGGTGGGGTTGGACGCGCGGCCGTAGAAGTCCTCGCCGCCCAGGTGGAACGGGGCGGCCAGGACCGGCTGCGGGGCCAGCGGCACGTCCGGGCCCGCGACCGCGGAACCGGCGTGCACGCAGCGCGTCCCGTCGCCCCTGGTGTCCGGTCGGCCGCTCACCGCTCGCGCTCCGGTTTGGTCTGGCGGCCCAGCAGGGCGCCCGCCATCTCGCGCGGGTGGAACCCGTCGTGGCAGACGCGGTGCACGACCTCGGTGATCGGCATCTCGACGCCGTGGCGCAGCGCCAGTTCGCGGATCGACGAGCAGGACTTGACCCCCTCGGCGACCTGCCCGGCCGCGGCGGACCGCGCCTGCGCCATGGTCTCGCCCCGGCCCAGCCTGGCCCCGAAGGTCCGGTTCCGCGACAGCGGCGAGGAGCACGTGGCGACCAGGTCGCCCAGGCCCGCCAGACCGGCGAAGGTGAGCGGGTCCGCGCCCAGCGCGGCACCCAGGCGGCTGGTCTCGGCCAGGCCGCGGGTGATCAGGGTGGCCAGGGTGTTCGCGCCGAAGCCCAGGCCGTCGGCCATGCCGCAGGACAGGGCGATGACGTTCTTGCACGCCCCGCCCAGCTCGCAGCCGACCACGTCGGTGATCGTGTACGGCCGGAAGTAGCCGGTGGTGCAGGCCCGTTGCAGCGCCACCGCGCGGTCGTGGTCGCGGCAGGCGATCACCGTGGCGGTGGGCTGCTCCTCGGCGATCTCCTTGGCCAGGTTGGGCCCGGAGACCACCGCGATGCGGTCCTCGGCGAACCCGGTGACGTCGGCGATGACCTCGCTCATCCGCTTGAGCGTGCCCAGCTCCACGCCCTTGGCCAGGCTGACCAGGGTGGCGTCGTCGGCGATCAGGCTGCGCCAGGAGGTGAGGTTGTGCCGCAGGCTCTGGCTGGGCACGGCCAGCACGACCGTGTGCGCCCCGTCCAGCGCCCGCCGCGGGTCCGATGTGGACCTCAGGGGGGCGGGGAGCCGCACCCCGGGCAGGTACTCGGCGTTCTCCCTGGTCGAGGTGATCGACTCGGACACGTCGCGGCGCCGGGCCCACAGCACCACCTCGCGCCCGGCGTCGGCCATGACCTTGGCGAACGCGGTGCCCCACGAGCCCGCGCCCAGGACGGTGATGTGGCCGCCCACGGCTCAGCCCGCGCTCTCGTCGGAGGAGGCGCCGCGCGCGGAGGCGCGGAAGAACTCCGCGGGCGGTTCCTCCCCGCGCACCCCGGCGAGCAGGGCCCGCACCTCGCGCATCATCACGTCGGTGACCTCGCGCAGCAGGGCGCTGGTCACCGGCAGGCCGCGGTAGGCCGAGAGGTCGATGGGGTCACCGAGGGCGGTGGTGACCTCCTTGCGCGGGAACGGGTGGAACTTCTTGGTGTAGCCGTCCCAGATGTGGTTGGTGCCCCAGCGCGCGGCCGGGATGACCGGGACGTCGTTCTCCAGCGCCAACCGGGCCGCGCCGGTGCGCGCCTTCATCGGCCAGCCGGTGGGGTCCTTGGTGATGGTGCCCTCGGGGTAGATGACGACGACCTTGCCCTCGCGCAGCGCCTGGTGCGCGGCGCGCAGGCTGTCCCTGGCCTCGGCCGAGCCGCGGTAGACCGGGATGCCGCCGGAGCCCGCGAGCATCCTGCCGAACAGGGGCACGTGGAACAGGCTGTCCTTGGCCATGAACCGGGGCACGCGCCGGTTGCGGTGCACGAACACCGCGTCGTTGGGCGGGTCGAGGTGGGAGACGTGGTTCATCACCAGCAGGGCCGCGCCGGTGGCGGGGAGCTTGTCCGCGCCGAGGTACGTCCGCCTGCCCAGCCAGCTCAGCGGGTAGAAGACCGATGCCGCCGCACCGACCCAGAACCCGCCCCGTTCCCGCTCGCCCAACTCGTCCTCCTCGACGCGTCCGTGACCTGTGAGTGTCCACGGCCACCACCCGCGCGGTCCAGACGGGGTCGGCTGGGGCGGGCACTGGCACTATCGGCGGGGTGTGCACTGAGCTGCCCGTCGATCCCCCGGTGGACCTGGTGGTGCCGGTGAAGCACCTGGACCGGGCCAAGTCGCGGCTGCGCGGCGCCGCCCCGGGCGGGGCCGCGGGGCACCGGGACCTGGTGCTGGCCGTCGTGCGCGACACGGTGGCCGCCGCGGTGGCGGCGGTGCGCGCGGTGCTGGTGGTGTGCGAGGACGCCAGGGTGGTCGAGGCGCTGCGCGGCAGCGGCGCCGAGTGCGTGGACCAGCCCGGCCTGCCCGGCCTCAACGCCGCCCTGGCCTTCGGCGCGGACCGGTTGCGCGCCCGCGACCCCGCCTCCGTGGTGGGCGCGCTGCAGGCCGACCTGCCCGCGCTGGTCCCGGCGCAACTGCGCGCGGCGGTGGCCGAGGCGGCCGGGCGGCGGGCGTTCACCCCGGACCGGCCGGGCACCGGCACGGTGCTGCTGCTGTCGGCGGCCGGTGGCGGGCTCGACCCCCGGTTCGGGCCGGGTTCCGCGGCGGCGCACGGCGCGGACGCGATCGCGGTGGGGCTCGGGTCGGCGGCGCTGCGGTGCGACGTGGACACCGCCGCCGACCTGGCGGTGGCCGCCGCGCTGGGGTTGGGCGCGCACACCGCGCGCCGGGTCCGCGCGGCGGGGCGGGTGGGCTGACCGGCGGGCGGGCTGATCGACGCCGGCGGGTGGGTGGGCTGATCGACACCGCCGGGTCGGGGGCTGATCCACGCTGCCGGGTGAGTGGGCTGGTCAGGATGCTGAGAGTTCACCCACGCGTTGGTCCCGGAACAGGCCATTCCGGGATCGGTACCGGACAATGGGGCGTGTGAGCACCGACAACCAGCCCCAGGAGCCCGCGGCCACCCCGACCAGCGCACCGGAGTCGACGCCGGAACCGCGGGGTGTCCCCTCCGCGCCGCCCGCGGTGACGCCCGCGGCCGCCGAGACGGACCTCCCGGACGACCGCTACCTCAACCGCGAGCTGTCCTGGTTGGACTTCAACGCCCGGGTGCTGGCGCTGGCCGAGGACGCCTCGCAGCCGCTGCTGGAGCGGGCCAAGTTCCTGGCGATCTTCGCCTCGAACCTCGACGAGTTCTACATGGTCCGGGTGGCCGGGCTCAAACGGCGCAACGAGACGGGCCTGTCGGTGCGCAGCGCGGACGGCCTGACCCCGCGCGAGCAGTTGGCCTACATCTCCAAGCGCAACCAGGAGCTGGTCGAGCAGCACTCCAAGGCGTTCACCGACCGGGTGCGCCCGGCCCTGTCGGAGTGCGGCATCAAGATCTCCACCTGGTCGGAGCTGACCGAGGAGGAGCGCACCCGGCTGTCGCACTACTTCCGCGGCCAGGTGTTCCCGGTGCTCACGCCGCTCGCGGTCGACCCCGCGCACCCGTTCCCCTACATCTCCGGCCTGTCGCTGAACCTGGCGGTGACGGTGCGCGACCCGGAGGGCGGCACCGAGCGGTTCGCCAGGGTGAAGGTCCCCGACAACGTGCCGAGGCTGGTGCCGATCGACCGCAGCGCCGACGAGCAGGTGGCGATCTTCCTGCCGCTGGAGGAACTCATCGCCGCGCACCTCGGTTCGCTGTTCGCGGGCATGGAGGTCAGCGAGGTGCACGCCTTCCGGGTCACCCGCAACGCCGACCTGGAGGTCGAGGAGGACCGCGACGAGGACCTGCTGCAGGCGCTGGAGCGGGAGCTGGCGCAGCGCCGGTTCGGCCCGTCGGTGCGCCTGGAGGTCGCCGACGACATGAGCGAGCACATGCTGGAGCTGCTGCTGCGCGAACTGGAGGTGCACCCCAACGACGTCGTGGTGGTGCGCGGCCTGCTCGACCTGACCTTCCTGTGGCAGGTCTACGGCGTGGACCGCAAGGAGTTGAAGGACCCGCCGTTCGTCCCGGCCACGCACCCGGCGTTCGGCGAGCGGGAGACGCCCAAGAGCGTGTTCGCCACCCTGCGCGAGGGCGACGTGCTGGTGCACCACCCGTACGACTCGTTCTCCACCAGCGTGCAGCGGTTCATCGAGCAGGCGGCGAGCGACCCGCACGTGCTGGCCATCAAGCAGACCCTGTACCGGACCTCCGGCGACTCCCCGATCGTGGACGCGCTGATCGACGCGGCCGAGGCGGGCAAGCAGGTGGTGGCGCTGGTGGAGCTGAAGGCGCGCTTCGACGAGCAGGCGAACATCAAGTGGGCGCGGGCGCTGGAGAAGGCGGGCGTGCACGTGGTCTACGGCCTGGTGGGCCTCAAGACGCACTGCAAGACCTCGCTGGTGGTGCGCCAGGAGGGGTCCACGATCCGCCGGTACTGCCACATCGGGACGGGCAACTACAACCCGAAGACCGCGCGGCTCTACGAGGACGTGGGCCTGCTGACCGCCGACGCGGGCGTGTGCTCGGACCTGACGGACCTGTTCAACGTGCTCACCGGGTACGCCAGGCAGGACGAGTACCGCAGCCTGCTGGTGGCGCCCTACGGGGTGCGCCGCGGGATCGTGGAGCGGATCGAGGACGAGATCGAGCACCGGCGCGCGGGCAGGCGGGCCGGGGTGCGGATCAAGGTGAACTCCCTGGTGGACGAAGGGGTCATCGACGCGCTGTACCGGGCGTCGCAGGCCGGGGTCGAGGTCGACGTGGTGGTGCGCGGGATCTGCGCGCTCAAGCCGGGCATCCCCGGGCTCAGCGACAACATCCGGGTCCGGTCGATCCTGGGCCGGTTCCTGGAGCACTCGCGGGTCTTCGTCTTCGCCGGGTGCGACGAGCACTGGATCGGCAGCGCGGACATGATGCACCGCAACCTCGACCGCCGGGTGGAGGTGCAGGTCCGGGTGAAGGACCCGAGGCTGACCAGGCAGCTCGACGAGATGTTCGACTCCGCGCTGGACCCGGCCACCCGGTGCTGGGTGCTCTCGGCCAAGGGCGACTGGGAACCCTCACCGGCGGGCGAGTCCACGGTGCGCGACCACCAGGCGCAGATGCTGGTGAAGCACCGGGCGCTCGGCTGAGCATGTCGGGGCGGATCAACGCGGCGGGCGGCGTCCTGTGGCGGCGGGGGGACTCCGGCGCCCTCGAGGTGGCGGTGGTGCACCGGCCGCGCTACGACGACTGGAGCCTGCCCAAGGGCAAGCTGCACCGGGGTGAGACGACCTGCGCGGCGGCCGTGCGGGAAGTGGCGGAGGAGACCGGTTTCCGCGCGGTCCTGGGCGCGCACCTGTCCCGCGTCGCCTACACCGTGCCCGCGGGTGACAAGGTGGTGGACTACTTCGCCGCCCGTGCCGTGTCGGGCGCCTTCGCGGTCAACGACGAAGTGGACGCCCTGCGCTGGCTGGGCGTGGCGGACGCGGCGCCGGTGCTGACCCACCCGGCCGACCGGGGGGTGCTGGCGCGCTTCACCGCCGTGGGCCCGGACGCCACGACGGTGCTGCTGGTCCGGCACGCGCACGCGGGCAAGAAGGAGCTGTGGGCGGGCCCGGACGACGAGCGGCCGCTGTCGAAGACCGGCGAGCGCCAGACCCGCGCCCTGACGCGGCTGCTGCCGCTGTTCCACCCCGATCGGGTGCACGCGGTCCCGAAGCTGCGCTGCACGGCGACGGTGGCGCCGCTGGCGGGGTTGCTGGGGCTGTCCCTGACCACCGAGCCCGCGCTGGCCGAGCCCAGCCACAAGCGGCACCCGGCGCGGGCGGCGGCGCGGCTGCTGGCGATCGCGGCGGCGGGCGGGACACCGGTGGTGTGCAGCCAGGGCGGGGTCATCCCGGACGTGGTGGCGGAGCTGAGCCGGGGCACGGACGTGCCCACCGACTCCCGTTGCCGCAAGGGCAGCGTGTGGGTCCTGTCGTTCACGAAAGGCCGGAAACCGCGCTTGGTCGGCGCGCATTACCTGGCGCCGTGAGCGCGGTCCGATCGCGGGAATTGCGCGCGGACAACCCGCCGCGGGTCGCCGGTCCGGGCGGGCAGTCCGAACGGGGAGTCGGCCCGGGAGTGCCCGCCGGTGAGACGCGCGATGGGTTCGGCGGAGTCCGGCGTGTGAGTGCGGCTCAGCATTTCCCGGGAGCGCGCTGTCCTTCGTTGCCAATTCGCGCGTTCACCGGATCGGTGTGGTCAATGCCGCCGGATCGGGTTCCGGAACCGGGCGCGGATGCGCGAGAGCCCCGCACGGGGGAAGCGTGCGGGGCTCTCGCGACCTGACTTCCGTCCTCTCGGACGACCGTGCACCGACTACTTCTTGGTGGTGGTCTTCCGTGCCGCGGAGGTGGTCTTGCGCGCGGCGGAGGTGGTCTTCGCCGCCGCCTTGGGCGCGGCCTTGGCGGCCGGGGCGGCCTTCTTGGCTGCGGTGGTGGTGGCCTTGGCCGCCGCCGGGGTGGCCTTCTTCGCCGCGGGGGCCTTGGCCGCCGTGGTCTTGGCGGTGGTCGCCTTCGCGGTGGTCGCCTTGGCCGGGGTCGCCTTGGCCGTGGTGGCGGCCTTCGGCTTGGCCGCGGTGGCCTTCGTGGTGCGCGCCGTGGTCGCCTTGGTGGCGGTCGCGGTGGGCTTGGCCGCCGCTGCCCGGCTGCGCGTCGTGGTGGCGCGCGTGGTCGCCGCCGCGGGCTTCGCCGCCGCCGCGCGGGTGCGGGTGGTGGTGGCGGTGCCCGCCGCGCGGGTCGTGGTCGCCCGGGTGGTGGTGCCCGCCGCCGCGCGCGCGGTGGTGGCCTTGGCCGCGGTGACCTTGGGCAGCTTCTTCGCGCCGCTCACGACCTCCTTGAACATCGTGCCCGCGCGGAAGGCGGGAACGTTGGTCTTCTTGACCTTCACGGTCTCACCGGTGCGCGGGTTGCGCGCGGTCCGGGCGGCGCGGGCGCGCTTCTCGAACACGCCGAAGCCGGTGATGTTGACCTTCTCGCCCTTGTTGACCGTGCGGACGATCACGTCGACGAGACCGTCGACCGCAGCGCCTGCGGCCTTCTTGTCGCCCAGGCGCTCGGTGAGCGCCTCGATGAGTTGGGCCTTGTTCACCCTTCAGTCCTCCGTAAGAGAGCCACACTGCCGTTTACGACCCAAGCGAGCCGACTTCTTGCCCAAGATAGGCCGAAATGCGCGCGATTTCCACGCGACGCGCCCTGATTTTTCCTTAACCGTCCCGATCCGCATCCCTCGGGGGGTCGGATTCGGGGTTTTCGGGGGGGCGTCGCGCGGGGGTCGGCGTGTGTTGTGAAGTGTCCGGGAGGGGCGGGAAGGGGCCGGGGAAGGGCCGGATACCCCTTCTCGACAAGGGGAATCCGGCTCCTCGATCAGGGGGTGGCGATCGGGGTCGTCACCGGCTTCCAATTGGGCCTGGCCTGCTCGAACGCGTCGATGTCGGCCTCGTGGCGCAGGGTCAGGGAGATGTCGTCGAGGCCCTCGAGCAGCCGCCAGCGGGTGTAGTCGTCCACGAAGAACCTGGCGGTGAAGTCCTTGGCGCTGACGGTCTTCTCGACCAGGTCCACCGTGACCTGCGTCCCAGGCTCGGTTTCGAGCAGCTTCCAGAGCTGCTCGACGTCGGACTGCTCGCACTCGGCGGCCACGAGCCCCTGCTTGCCCGCGTTGCCGCGGAAGATGTCGGCGAACCGGGCGGAGACGACCACCCGGAAGCCGTAGTCCGACAGCGCCCAGACGGCGTGCTCGCGGGAGGACCCGGTGCCGAAGTCGGGCCCGGCGACGAGGACGCTGCCCGCCCGGTAGGGCTCCCGGTTGAGCACGAAGTGCTCGTCGGAGCGCCAGGCGGCGAACAGGCCGTCCTCGAAGCCGGTGCGGGTCACCCGCTTGAGGTAGACCGCCGGGATGATCTGGTCGGTGTCCACGTTGGACCGGCGCAGGGGCACCCCGACGCCGGTGTGGGTGGTGAACGGCTCCATGGTCGATTCCCCTCAGTTCCGGTCGTCGCCGCTGGTCGCGGCGCCGACGAGGTCGTCGGACAGGTCTTCCGGGGACGACAGCGTCCCGCGCACGGCGGTGGCCGCCGCCACCAGCGGCGACACCAGGTGGGTGCGCCCGCCCTTGCCCTGCCTGCCCTCGAAGTTGCGGTTCGATGTGGACGCGCTGCGCTCCCCGGGGGCCAACTGGTCCGGGTTCATGCCCAGGCACATGGAGCAGCCCGCCTGCCGCCACTCGGCGCCCGCGGCCAGGAACACCGCGTCCAGGCCCTCGGACTCGGCCTGCGCGCGGACCCGCATCGAGCCGGGCACCACGAGCATCCGCACGCCCTCGGCGACCCGCCTGCCGCGGATGACGTCGGCGGCGGCGCGCAGGTCCTCGATCCGGCCGTTGGTGCAGGAGCCGAGGAAGACGGTGTCGACGCCGATCTCGCGCAGCGGGGTGCCCGGCGCCAGGTCCATGTACGCCAGGGCCTTCTCCGCGGCGACGCGCTCGTTCTCGTCGGCGATCAGCTCCGGGTCCGGGACGGTCGCCGACAGCGGCAGGCCCTGGCCGGGGTTGGTGCCCCAGGTGACGAACGGCGTCAGCGACGCGGCGTCGACGACCACCTCGGCGTCGAAGGTGGCGTCGTCGTCGGTGCGCAGCTCGCGCCAGGAGGCCACGGCGGCGTCCCAGTCGGCGCCCTGGGGCGCGTGCGGGCGGCCCTTGAGGTACTCGAACGTGGTCTCGTCCGGGGCGATCATCCCGGCCCGGGCGCCCGCCTCGATGGACATGTTGCACACGGTCATCCGGGCTTCCATCGACAGCTTCTCGATGGCCGGGCCGCGGTACTCCAGGACGTAGCCCTGGCCGCCGCCGGTGCCGATCTTCGCGATGACCGCGAGGATCACGTCCTTGGCGGTGACGCCGGGGCGCAGTTCGCCGGTGACGGTGATCGCCATGGTCTTGAACGGCCGCAGCGGCAGCGTCTGCGTGGCCATCACGTGCTCGACCTCGGAGGTGCCGATGCCGAACGCCAGCGCGCCGAACGCGCCGTGGGTGGAGGTGTGGCTGTCGCCGCACACCACCGTCGTGCCCGGCTGGGTCAGGCCGAGCTGCGGGCCGACCACGTGCACGATGCCCTGCTCGACGTCGCCCATCGGGTGCAGCCGCACCCCGAACTCCGCGCAGTTGCGGCGGAGCGTGTCGACCTGCGTGCGCGAGACCGGGTCGGCGATCGGGAGATCGATCCCGATGGTCGGGACGTTGTGGTCCTCGGTCGCTATCGTCAGGTCCGGCCTGCGCACGGGGCGCCCGGCCAGCCGCAGGCCGTCGAACGCCTGCGGGCTGGTCACCTCGTGCACGAGGTGCAGGTCGATGTAGAGCAGGTCCGGTTCGGCGCCGTCACCGCGGCGCACCACGTGCTGGTCCCACACCTTCTCAGCGAGCGTTTTGCCCATCGCTCATCACCATCAGCTTCCCGGTCGCACTTCGAACAGACTGGACTTCCCACATGACGGGAAAGTAGTATCGAGACGTGGGACAGCATAGCGGCATCGGAGTTCTGGACAAGGCAATGGCCGTTCTGCAGGCCGTGGCGAAGGAACCCTGCGGCCTGGCGGAGTTGTGCGCGAAGACGGGCCTGCCCCGGGCGACGGCGCACCGCCTGGCGGTGGGGCTCGAGGTGCACCGCCTGCTGCGCAGGGGAACCGACGGCAGGTGGCGCCCCGGCGCCGCGCTGGCGGAACTGGCGGGCGGCGCCACCGACCCCCTCCTCGACGCCGCGACGGCGGTACTCCCGAGACTGCGCGACCGCACGGGCGAGAGCGTCCAGCTCTACCGCCGCGACGGCCTGCACCGGATCTGCGTCTGCTCCGCAGAACCCCCCAGCGGCCTGCGGGACACAGTCCCCATCGGCACCCGCCTCCCGATGACAGCGGGTTCAGGGGCAAAAGTCCTCGCAGCCTGGTCGGACCCGGCAACCCAGCGCAGCCTCCTGGCAGACGCGGTCTTCGGCGAACGCGCACTCCTGGAAGTCCGCAGAAGGGGCTGGGCCCAAAGCGTCGCCGAACGCGAACCAGGCGTGGCCAGCGTCTCAGCCCCAGTACGAGACGCCTCCGGCACGGTCGTGGCGGCAATCTCCGTCTCCGGCCCCATAGACCGCATGGGCCGCCGCCCCGGCGCCCGCTGGGCCGCCGACCTCCTGGCCGCCGCCGACGCCCTCCAAAACCGCCTCTAGCCCCCGCCACCGATTGCGGAGACTTCCCGGGACGGGGCTCGTTGGGGTGGATTGTGTTCTTCGGGGCCCCTACGAAGAAAGCATGCCCGGTGCGCGTGAGTGGGCGAAGGGATGCCCACCGTCGCGGGTCAGCTTTGCATGCTTTCTTCTCCCCCAAAGAACACAATCCACCCCAACGAGCACTCCCCCGAAGCCCCACTTCGCCCACCAAACACACGGGCGAAGCCCGAGCAGAGCCACCCGACCACCAGAGCCACCCGACCACGCTGGTTCAGGCACCCACCGCACCGTGGGGGTCCGGGGGGTCGCCCCCCGGGTGGCATAGCGAAAGGGTCCCCCATCAGCATCTTTTCCGCTGATGGGGGACCCCAAACCCTGTAGCCCCGACGGGATTCGAACCCGCGCTACCGCCTTGAGAGGGCGGCGTCCTAGGCCGCTAGACGACGGGGCCCTAGAACAACTCGTACTTCGTGTTCTGTTTTGCTGGGAGAGACCTTAGCAGACTCGCTGTGGTGCTCTACCGCTGGGGTACCAGGACTCGAACCTAGACTAACTGAACCAGAATCAGTCGTGCTGCCAATTACACCATACCCCAATGGCATTCGGTTCCGGCCTCCGAGAGCTACCCGGTGGCCTGTCCCTCTTGCCGGAGAAGATGTTAGACCACAGCCCCCTCCGGGGTGAAATCGGGGGTCAGCTCCGGGGATCGGGGACGGCGGACCCGCTGGTCACGGCCGGTGTGCGGTACTCGCTGACGAGGAGCGCGGGCAGGTCGGCGAGGGAGTCGAGGACGGGTACGCCGACGTCCGGGTCGGGGTCGTCGGCCCGGTTCCCGGCCCCGAGGCCGCCGGGTGCGGGGCGGTCGAGCCAGACCCCGTGCAGGCCGGCGTCGCGGGCGGCGTGGGCGTCGAGGTCGAGCCGGTCGCCGATGTGGAGGGTCTCCTCGGGAGGGGCGCCGAGGTGTTCGCAGGCGGCGTGGAAGATCTGCGGGTCCGGTTTGGCCGCGCCGATCGCGGCGGGGCTCAGGACGGCGTCGAAGAAGCGGCCCAGGCCCAGGTCGGCGAGGCGGGCGCGCTGGTGCGGGCCGGAGGCGTTGGTGACGGCGCCGATCTTCAGGCCCGCGGCGCGCAGCCAGTCCAGGCAGGGGACGGTGTCGGGGAACAGCCGCCACGCGCCGCGCATCTGGGCCAGGCGGCGGTCTTCGAGGACCGCCACCGCCTCGTCGTCCACCAGGGCGCCGAGGTCGGCCAGGAAGGCCTTGGTGCGCGCCCTGCGCATGGTGTCGTAGTCGTACTCCCCCGCGACGGCCCTGGCGTGGTGTTCGTCGGTGACCCGCTGCCAGGCGGCCCACATGTCGTCGCGGCCGATGAGGCGGTGCAGGGCTTTCCTGGCGGAGCCGGTGAAGTCGATCAGCGTGTCGTCGATGTCCAGGCACACGGCGGTGATCCGGGGCGGTTCGGTGCGGGGCGCTCGCGCCTGCCGTTCGGGGGCGGCGGCGGCCGGGAGGGGCGCGAGCGGTGTTCTCATCACGCGAGGCTAAGTGCCGCGCCGGGGTCCGCGATTCGTCTGCCCGGGTGGTGTTCCGGCTTCTGACACGGTCAAGCGCGAAGGTCCCGCGACAGCCGGGAAAAGACTATCGCGGGACCTCCGGATCGCGTTACCCGTTCCCCACTAGGGAAGCGCTTTGCGCAACCGCCCCATGGTGCGGTCGCGGCCCAGCAGTTCCATCGACTCGTACAGCGGCGGGGACACGGTTCGCCCGGTCACGGCTACGCGCACCGGCGCGAACGCCTTGCGCGGCTTGAGTCCCAGACCGTCGATCAAGGCGGTTTTGAGCGCTTCCTCGATGGCCGGGGTGGTCCACTCGGACAGTGCGTCCAGCGCGGCGATGCCCGCGGTCAGCACCGGTTCGGCGTCCGGGCCGAGGTTCTTCGCCGCGGCGTCGGCCTCGGGGGTGAACCCCGCGTCGTCGGCGAAGAGGAAGCCGACCATGCCCGCGGCGTCGGAGAGCACGACCAGCCGCTCCCGCACCAGCGGCGCGATGGCGTCCACAGTGGCCACCTGGTCGGCCGTGGGCTCGGCGGGCAGCACGCCCGCGGCGCTCAGATACGGCAGCACCCGGCGCACGAAGTCGCCGGTGTCGAGGGCGCGCAGGTGCTCGGCGTTGATCGCCTCGGCCTTCTTCAGGTCGAAGCGGGCCGGGTTGGCGCTGACCCGGCCGATGTCGAAGGCCTCGACCATCTCCGCCATGGAGAAGATGTCGCGGTCCTCGGCGATCGACCAGCCCAGCAGCGCCAGGTAGTTGAGCATCCCCTCGGGGACGAACCCGCGCTCGCGGTAGGCGAACAGGTTCGACTGCGGGTCGCGCTTGGACAGCTTCTTGTTGCCCTCGCCGCGGACCAGGGGCATGTGCCCGAAGTGCGGGGTGAACTCGGCCACACCGACGCGCTGCAACGCCTCGTAGAGCGCGATCTGGCGGGGGGTCGAAGGCAGCAGGTCCTCGCCGCGGAGCACGTGGGTGATCCGCATGAGGGCGTCGTCGACCGGGTTGACCAGGGTGTAGAGCGGCTGGCCGTTGGCGCGCACCAGGACCGGGTCGGGCACGCTGCCCGCCGGGAAGCTGATGTCGCCGCGGACGAGGTCGGTGAAGGCGATGGCCCGGTCGGGCATCCGCAGCCGCAGCACGGGTTCGCGGCCGTCGGCGCGGAAGGCGGCGCGCTGCTCGTCGGTCAGGTCGCGGTCGTGGTTGTCGTAGCCCAGCTTGGGGTCCTGGCCCGCGGCCTTGCGCCGCGCCTCGACCTCCTCGTTGCTGGAGTAGGACTCGTACAGCTCACCGGCTTCGGTGAGCTTGGCGATGACCTCGGCGTACTTGTCCGCGCGCAGGCTCTGCCGGTAGGGGCCGTACTCGCCGCCGACCTCGGGACCCTCGTCCCAGTCGATGCCGAGCCAGCGCAGGCCGTCGAGGATCGCCGCGTAGCTCTCCTCGGAGTCGCGGGCCGCGTCGGTGTCCTCGATCCGGAAGACCAGCTTGCCGCCGGTGTGCCGGGCGAAGGCCCAGTTGAACAGGGCGGTGCGGATGAGCCCGACGTGCGGGGTGCCGGTCGGTGACGGGCAGAAGCGGGCTCGGACTGGGGTGGTGGCGTCTGGGGTGCTCATAGCCTGATCAGCGTATCCCTGCCGATCCGCCTTGACCTCGCCGGAGGCCGGGTGCACAGTTATTCAACGAGTGTTGAAAACAGTTGGAACCGGAGAGGGGAGAGCCATGACCGACACAGACGTCCTCGTGGTCGGGGGCGGTCCGGCGGGGATGGTCGCGGGGCTGCTGCTGGCCAGGGCGGGCATCCGGGTGACCGTGCTGGAGAAGCACGCGGACTTCCTGCGCGACTTCCGCGGCGACACCGTGCACCCGCCGACCCTGGACCTGATCGACGCGCTGGGCCTGGGCGAGGCGTTCCGGGAGATCCCGCAGAGCCGCATCGAGGAGGTGGAGGTGCCCTTCTCCGGCGGGGTCGCCAGGGTGGCCGACCTGCGCTCGCTGCCGGGGCCGAACAACTTCATCGCCATGGTCCCGCAGTGGGACCTGCTCGACCTGCTGGCCGCGGCGGGCAAGCGGGAGCCGACGTTCGAGCTGCGGATGAACACCGCCGCCACCGGCCTGCTCCGCGACGGCGACCGGGTCACCGGCATCGCGTACCGCACCGGCGACGGGCGGACCGGCGAACTCCGCGCCCGGCTGACCATCGCCTGCGACGGCCGCTCCTCGGTGCTGCGCGACGCCGCGCTGCTGCCGAAGAAGCGCTACCGCACCCCGATGGACGTGTGGTGGTTCCGCCTGCCCCGCCACGACACCGACCCGCGCGGCATCGTCCCGCTGATCAGCGACCGGCGCGCGACCGTGCTGATCGACCGCCGGGAGTACTGGCAGGCCGCGACCCTCATCCCCAAGGGGTCCGACGCGGACGCCCGCCGGGGCGAGGTGTCGGCGGTCCTGCGCGACGTGGTGGCGGTGGCGCCGTGGCTGGCGGACCGGGCGGGGGCGCTGGGCTCCTGGGACGAGGTGAAGACCCTGGACGTGCAGCTCGACCGGCTGACCCGCTGGCACCGCGACGGCCTGCTGTGCCTGGGCGACGCGGCGCACGCGATGTCCCCGCTGGGCGGGGTGGGCATCAACCTGGCGGTGCAGGACGCCATCGCCGCGGCCCGGCTGCTGGCCGGACCGCTGGCGCGCGGGCGGGTCACCGAGGCCGACCTGGCGCGGGTCCGGTACCGCAGGCTGCTGCCGACGGTGCTCATCCAGGGCCTGCAACGGCTCCTGCACCGCAACGCGATCGCGCCGACGCTGGCCGGGCGGGTGGAGATCGCGCGGTCGGCCACGCTGCCGCTGCCGATCCGGCTCATCCGGCGCTTCCCGGTGCTCAACCGCGTCCCGGCGCAGGTGATCGGGCGCGGGGTGCTCAGCGAGCCGGTGCCGGACTTCGCCCGCCGGTGACCGGTGGGCCGATCCCCCGCCCGCGCGGGGGATCGGCCCGCGGGCTCAGCGGTTGACGACCGGGTTGGTCAGGGTGCCCAGGCCGGTGATGGACACCGACACCGTCTGCCCGGCCACGATCTGCCCCACGCCCGCGGGCGTGCCGGTGAGGATCACGTCACCGGGCAGCAGGGTCATCACCTTCGAGATCCACTCGACCAGCTCGGGCACCCCGTGCAGCAGGAACGCGGTGGAGGAGTCCTGCTTCACCTCGCCGTCGACCGTGGTCTTCAAGTCGAGGTCGGCGGGGTCGAGCTGGGTCTCGATCCACGGACCCAGGGGGCAGAACGTGTCATGCCCCTTGGCCCGGGTCCACTGCCCGTCGTGCTGCTGCTGGTCGCGGGCGGTGACGTCGTTGGCGATCGTGTAACCGAGGATCACCCCGCCCGCCCTGGCGGCGGGCACGTCCCGGCAGGGCTGGCCGATGACCAGCGCCAGCTCGCCCTCGAAGTCCACACGGGACGAGTCCCTGGGCAGCTTGATGGCCGCCCCGGGGCCGACCACGGTGGTCGAGGGCTTCATGAAGATCACCGGGTCGGCCGGGGCCTCGCCGCCCATCTCCCTGGCGTGGTCGGCGTAGTTCTTGCCGACGCAGACCACCTTGGTGGGCAGGATGGGCGCGAGCAGCCGGGTATCGGCCAGCGGCCACCGGCGCCCGGTGAACTCGGGGGTGCCGAACGGGTGCTCAGAGATCTCCGCGGCGACCTGGTCGGACCCCTCGCCCTCGATCGAGACGAACGCGACACCTGCTGGATGGGCAATTCGAGCGATACGCACGGCACCCACACTAGAACGGGGTCAGCGCTCGACCGGGGTCAGGCTCTGCTTGGCCAGCAGGTAGCCGGGCAGCGCCCGCTCGTAGGCCGCCGCCGAACCGGTCTCCACCGACACGACCAGGGTGCGCAGCGGCGTGGCCACGGCGAACGCCCGCCCCGGCGCGCCGCCGTCCGGGCGGGCGAAGGTCAGCTCCACGCCCGTGCCCCGGCCCACTGTGGACTCGCGGTAGGTCGGCTCGGCGATGGTCCCCTCACCCTGGATGAACCGCTCCAGCGCGCCGCGCGGGGTGCTGCCCGGCTCACCGCCCACCCACACCCGCAGCCGCCCGGTGTCCGAGCTGACCGCGCAGTCGGCGGCCAGCCCGTCGCGGGACTCCCCGTCCCCCGCCGCGGCCGTCCACCCCGCGGCGACGTCGAAGGCGAACGGCAGCGGGCACGTCCCCGGCACCCCGACCCGGGACACCGCGTCCGCCGGTTCCACCCGGTCCAGCCACACGTCCGCGGCGGGCGCCGAGGTCGCCGGTGGTGCCGCCGCGGGCTCCCGCTCCGCCGACCCGCCCCCCGCGCACCCGGCCACCGACACCAGCACCACCGCACCGACGAGCAGAACCCGCACGCCGACCGCCTCCTCCCGCTCGGGGGCGGCCTACCCGCGCAGGCCGCCCGCGCCGACCCCGGACCGGACCCGCATCGCCTTGTGCGCGAGCGCGTCGCAGAGCGCCAGCCAGCTCGCCTCCACGATGTTGCCGTGCACACCCACCGTGGTCCACTCGAGCTCGCGGTCCGAGGACTGCACCAACACCCTGGTGACGGCATCGGTGCCGTGTTGGGTTGCACGCGACGCCCCGGTGAGGATGCGCACCTTGTAGTCGGTCAGCTCCACCTCGTCCACCCAGGGCAGGTGCGGCACCAGCGCCCGGCGCAGCGCCGCGTCCAGGGCGTGCACCGGCCCGTTGCCCTCGGCGGTGGCGATCACCCGGTGCCCGGCCACGTGCACCTTCACCGTCGCCTCCGACACCACCTCGCCGTCGAGCCGGTGGTCCAGGATCACCCGGTAGGACTCCAGCTCGAACGGGTGCCCGGTGGCGGGGGCGTCCGGGTCGACGACTGCGATCTCCCCGCGCAGCAGCAGCTCCAGGGAGGCGTCGGCGGCCTCGAACGACCACCCGCGCGACTCCAGGTCCTTCACCTTCCGCAGCGCGCTGTCCACCGCCTCCGGCCTGCCCACCAGGTCGACGCCCAGCTCGTGGCCCTTGAGCTCCAGGCTCGCCCGCCCGGCCATCTCGGTGACCAGCACGCGCATGTCGTTGCCCACCACGGTCGGGTCGATGTGGTTGTAGAGCAGCGGGTCGACCTTGATCGCGCTGGCGTGCAGGCCCGCCTTGTGCGCGAACGTCGAGTGCCCCACGTACGCCTGGTGGGTGTCCGGGGCGATGTTCGCCAGCTCGGCCAGCGCGTGCGAGACGTGCGTCAGGTCGGCGAGCTTCCCCTCCGGCAGCACGTCCATCCTGAGCTTCACGGCCAGGTTCCCGATCACCGGGAACAGGTCCGCGTTGCCCGCCCGCTCCCCGTACCCGTTGGCCGTGCACTGCACGTGCGTGGCCCCCGCCTGCACCGCGGCGACGCTGTTGGCCACCGCGCACCCGGTGTCGTCCTGGCAGTGGATGCCCACCCGGAACCCGGTCCGCGCGATCACCTCCCGCACCGTCTCGGCCAACCCCAGCGGCAACTGCCCCCCGTTCGTGTCGCACAGCACCACCACGTCGGCCCCCGCCTCGAACCCGGCGGTCAGCACCCGCAGCGACGTGTCCGGGTCGAACGCGTACCCGTCGAAGAAGTGCTCGGCGTCGAGGAACACCCGCCGCCCCTCCCCCACCAGGAACGCCACGGTGTCGCGCACCATCTCCGCCGCCTCGGCCACGTCGGTCCGCAGCGCCCGCTCGATGTGCCTGCGGTCGGACTTCGCCACCAGCGTCACCACCGGCGCCTGCGACGCCAGCAACGCCTGCACCTGCGGGTCCTTCGCGGCGGTGCTCCCCGCCCGCCGGGTCGACCCGAACGCCACCAGCGCGGCGTGCCGCAACTGCAACTCCCCGGCAGCGGCCCTGGCGAAGAACTCGGTGTCCTTCGGCATCGCCCCCGGCCACCCGCCCTCGATGAACCCCACCCCCAACCCGTCCACCAACCGGGCGACGGCCAACTTGTCGGCCACCGAGTAGGAAATCCCCTCCCGCTGCGCCCCGTCGCGCAGGGTGGTGTCGTAGACGTGGAAGGAGTCGCCGAGCGGAGTTCCGGCCGGAGTCGTGCGGGTCACGGGATCGCTCCTCATCGAGAGGTGTGCAGGGAGTGGACAAACAAAAAGACCCCCCGCAACATGCGAGAGGTCTGCGCGCCGGTGCTCCGTGGTGCGGAGTCAGCCGACGCGCTCGTCGATAATGATCAGGGCGGAGTGAGCCACGGTCCGATGGTGGCACACCTGCGGGCCGGGTACCAACTCGCGGACCCCGCTTCCCATCCCGTGGACCGTGGACAACTCCGACCCGGACAACCGTTCCCGTCGGTGGGTCCGGGTTGGATGGAAGTCGGGGGCTGCTCCGTGCCGCCTGTGGACAACTGCCTGCCTGCTCGGCGTTTGTGTCGGTGCCGCGTGGTTGGGTTGATTCGGGGGCTGCTCTTTCGGTTCTGCTGCGTGCGGGGTGCTGGATCGGGTGGTTGTTCTTGGTCGGGGCCCCTACGAAGACCCTCTGCCGCGGTGCGCGTGAGTGGGCGAAGGGATGCCCACCGTCGCTGGCCAGCTTGGCAGAGGGTCTTCTCCC
>NZ_AYXG01000077.1 GCF_000564855.1 Actinokineospora spheciospongiae | reverse complement strand
ATGGTACTGCACTCGTGAGGGTGTGGGAGAGTAGGACGCCGCCGGACTAAAATTGAGGCCCCAGGCCCGAGAAACCACGTTTCTCGGGCCTGGGGCTTTTTTTGCGTTCAGCGCCCGGCTGCGAGATCAGCGGACGTCGTGCGGGCGGAATTGGATGCTGATGCGCGGGCCGACCGGACGGGCCGTCTTCGGAATGGCGTGCTCCCAGGTGCGCTGGCAGGAACCCCCCATCACCAGCAGGTCCCCGTGACCGACCGGGAAGCGGAGGCTTTCACCACCCTCTCGCGGTCGCAGCAGCAGCGGCCTGGGGGCGCCGACGGAGAGGATGGCGACGAACGTGTCGCTGTGCGCGCCCCGGCCGATGGTGTCGCCGTGCCACGCCACGCTGTCACGACCATCCCGGTAGAAGCAGAGACCGGCAGTGGTGAAGGCTTCCCCGTAGTGATCGCTGAGGGCGGTCCGCGCCCGGGTCAGAACAGGGTGGGGGAGTGGCTTGTCGGCGTTGTAGAAGCTGAGCAGGCGGGGGACGTCGACCACCGCGTCGTACATCTGGCGGCGTTCTGCCACCCACGGGACCCCGGTCGCGAGGTGTTCGTACAGGGTGTCGGCGCCGCTGAGGTAGTCGGGCAGCAGGTCGACCCAGGCGCCGTGCGCCAGGTCGACGCGGCGGGCCCGGGTGAGGTCACCCAGCTCGGGTTCGGCCGAGCTGTCCCACAGCGATCCCTGGAGCCCCGACGACATGCCCGGCACCGTACACGAGGCGTCGAACACGTGTTCCACTCCGCGGGTGCCACCGGATTTCGCGTTTGAACCCCGGCGACCCGTGGTACTCCCCGCTGCCGGAACCGCTTGTCCGGAGAACCGAGGTTTCCCGTGGCCACCACACATGCCCATCTCCCGCTGAACCCGACCAGCCCCAACCTGGCTGTCGAGTCCAGCCGCACCCCCGCGCGCCGACCGCCGCTGCCCCGACCCGCGCCCGTGCGCCCGGGTCTGCGCCTGCGCGCGGCGATCGACACCGCCCTGTCCGGACTGGGCACCGACGGCGCCGAGACCACCGCGCAGGCGTTGGTGACCGGCCTGGCCTGGACCGCCGCGTGCGGCGAGACCTGTCAGGTCGCCCCCCAGGTCGCCGCCGTCCGCGCCGCGATCACCGCGCTGGGTGCCGGGGACCTCGACACCGCCGGGGTGCTCCTCACCGAGGCCGCCCGCGTCCTGCACGACCTCCCGCCGCTCCCCGTGCCCCGGCACGCCGCCGCCGACGACCTGCGCTAGTCCGCACCTCCCCCGGCCGGTCCCGACCCGGCAGGCGGTCAACGCGCGTGCCTGCCCTGCTGCGCCGCCCTGGTCGCCAGTTCGAACTCGGCGCGGGGTTCGCGCAGCTCGCCGAGCGAGGCGACCTGCCGGGGGAACAGCGCCGCCAGCACCCAGTCCGCCACGATCCGCGCCTTGCGGCCC
Source organism: Actinokineospora spheciospongiae (assembly GCF_000564855.1). Lineage (GTDB taxonomy): Bacteria > Actinomycetota > Actinomycetes > Mycobacteriales > Pseudonocardiaceae > Actinokineospora > Actinokineospora spheciospongiae. The sequence goes on along the minus strand of NZ_AYXG01000077.1, from coordinate 29,772 downwards.
GCGGTGGGCATGGTGGCGAGGTGGTAGGCGCGGTGCATGAGCCAGGCGGGCAGGCCGGTCAGCTTCACCCCGTAGACCTGCGCCACCCCGCGGTAGAGCCCCAGGCTGGCCACCGAGCCCGCGTTGCGGTGCCGGTACTCCCGCAGCGGCTGGTCGCGCAGGGCGGCGAGGACGTTGGCGCCCAGCAGCTTCCCCTGCCGCACGGCGTGCTGGGCCGAGGGCGGGCAGAACGCCCCGGGTTCCTCGGCCGCCAGGTCCGGGACCGCCGCGCTGTCGCCGCCCGCGAAGACCTCCGGGTGCCCGTGCACCCGCAGGGTGGCGTCGCAGCGGACCCGGCCCTTCTCGTCCAGCGGCAGGCCGCTGCCGCGCAGCAGCGGGTGCGGCGCCACGCCCGCGGTCCAGACGACGGTGTCGGCGTCGAACTCGGTGCCGTCGGAGAGCACCACGTGCCCGTCGACCACCGACTTGAGCTGGGTGCCGGTGCGAACCGCGATGTCGCGCTCGCGCAGCTTGGCGACGGTGTACTCGCCCAGGTCGGCGCTGACCTCGGGCATGATCCGGTCCATGGCCTCGACCAGGGTCCAGCTCAGGTCGGACGGCTCGACGTTGTCGTGGAAGCGGGTGGCGTAGCGGGCGAGGTCCTGCAACTCGGCCATGGCCTCCACCCCGGCGTACCCGCCGCCGACGAAGACGTAGGACAGCAGGGCGCGCCTGCGGGCCGGGTCGGTGCAGTCGTTGGCGGCGTCCAGTGTGGACAGGACCTGGTTGCGCAGGCCGATGGCCTCGCCGAGGCTCTTGAAGCCGGTGGCGCGCTCGGCCAGGCCGGGGATCGGCAGCGTCTTGGAGATCGAGCCGGGGGCGAGCACCAGGTGGTCGTAGGGGACTTCCTCGGTGCTGCCGTCGGCCAGGTCGGCGGTGACGGTCTTGGCCAGCGGGTCGACGTCGGTGACCCGCCCGGCGACGACGTGGCAGCCGCGCAGCACCTCGCGCAGCGCCACCACCACGTGCCGGGGTTCGACGTTGCCCGCGGCCGCCTCCGGCAGGAACGGCTGGTAGGTCATGGCTGACTCCGGGTCGATGACCGTCACGGTCGCCTCCCCGGGCCCGAGTTCGCGTTGCAGGTGACGGGCCGCGTACATGCCCACGTACCCGCCGCCGACCACAACCACGCGCATGGTGCTCCTCCAGGAGTCGGATCTCCGGGGCGGCTTCCCCGCGCCGGGACGGGCAAACGTCACCTACTCGGGTGGACCAGCCCGCCAGGGCTCGGTTTCCCGCCCAGGAGGGAGCAGGCTCACGAAAAAGCCTAGGAGTGACCTATGACACGGCAGCTTGACAGGATTCCCTTCCCCGGTTCCCCGTCCCCGGGGCTCGACCTGCGGCTGGCGGTGGCGTCGGCGCTGACCGCCCTCACCCCGCCGGTCGCCGCCCCGACCCTGGTGGACGTGGCCGACGCGCTGCTCGGCGCGCTGGCGCGGACCGCGGCCACCGGCGACACCTGCCTCGTGCTGCCCGCGGCCGAGGCCGTCGCCGACGCGAGGGCGTTCCTGCGCGGCGGTGACCCGCGGTCGGCGACCACGGCCCTGGTGCGCGCCCGCGACCACCTGGACCGCAGGCTCTGAGGGGTGCACGGCGGTCACCGGGGTGGTGATCGGCAGGTGTGGGACGGCCCCGGTCCGGGTAATCCAGGTGGAGTGAGCACAACATCCCCGGACGAGGCCACCGTCGAGGCGGTCGGCAGGGTCACCGAGGCGCTGGAGACCATCGAGCGCGCCCGCGGTCACCTGTACTCCTTCCACCAGTTGACCGGTTCGGCCGACCTGGCCCTGGGTGAGGCGGTGGACCTGCTGGAGAAGGCGGGGCACCGCGAGCAGGCCGAGCGGCTGCGCCGCGAGCTGGTCGGTCGCAACGTCCTCGAAGGACGGTGGACCTTCCAGGTGATCGAGGAGTACGAGGACGTCTACTACGACGCCTTCCGCGCCCTCGAGCGCCAGGTCCGCGACGACCTCACCGGCGGTCGGCGCCACCTGGCGGAAGCGGCGATGAAGGAAGACCGCCGCACGCACGGCGAAGCCCACCACGAAGCCACCCCGAACGACGCACAGGAGAGCTGATGCCCACCTACAAGAGGTCCGTCACCCTCAACGCCGGTTCCGACCGCGTGTTCAACTACCTGTCCGACGTGAAGAACCTGCCGGAGTACTTCGACCGCCTGGACTCGGCGAAGCCGGTGGGCGGGCAGAAGAACCCGGACGCGGTGCAGGTCAGCGCCGACCTCGACGGCAAGGAGGTCGAGGGCGAGGCGTGGTTCCGGGTGGACCGGACCAACAACAGCATCGAGTGGGGTTCGGAGGAGCACGGCGACTACCGCGGCAAGCTCCAGGTGACCCCGGACCAGAACCGGTCGATCGTCGACCTCGAACTGCACTCCCCGCACGGTGGTGACGAGGTGGTGCGGGGCCTCGACGCGACCCTCGAGCACGTGCGCGGAATCCTGGAGCCGTAAGGCCGTCCACCCGTTGGACAGCGAAAACCGCTGCCGGTCTTCGACCGGCAGCGGTTTTCGGGGTGGTGTGGGGTCCTCAGCGGCGACGGCCGTTGCGGAGCTTGGCGACGGCTGCCTTGGCCCGCTGCTGGTTGCGCGGGTCCTGCGCCGCCTGCCTGGCCTTGTCCATCATCGCCCGCCCCTTGGGGCCGCTGAGGAATGCCTTGATGCGGTTCAACAGGCCTGCCATGCGAGTTCTCCTTCGTCTTCTCTTTCCGGAGAGGTACCCAGCTCCGCGCCCGCCCAATCAGTACGGTGTGCTGGTGAGCAGCCTGCCTTCGACCGACGCGGCCCCGCCGCGCTCGGGGTCCCCCGGGTCCCGGCGGGGGGTGTTGTGTTGATCGTGTCCCGGCGTGTCCCTGGAACGTGACGGCCGCTCCCGTAACATCGCCGCACGACATACCCGGACGCAGCGCGTCGGACACCGTGGAGCAGGTGGAAATGGATGCAGTCCTGGCGACCCAGGACCTGGTTCGGGTGCTCCTGGTGGAGGACGACGCGGGGGACGCCCTCCTCGTCGAGGCCCTGCTGGAGGAAGCCGCCGCCCCGATCCGGTTGACCAGGGCGCACACCGTCGGCGAGGCGGTGGCGCTGCTCGACGGCCAGGACTGCGTGCTGCTGGACCTGGGCCTGCCCGACGCGAGCGGGTTGCAGGCGGTGCGCCAACTGGAGCAGGCCAACGGCGGTGAGGTGGCCGTGGTGGTGCTCACCGGGTTGGCCGACGAGCAGCAGGGCATCGCCGCGGTGGCCGCGGGCGCGCAGGACTACCTGGTCAAGGGGCAGGTCGACGGCGACCTGCTGACCAGGGTGATCCGCTACGCGGTGGAGCGGGTGCGCAGCGACGAGATCCAGCGGCAACTGCACCAGGAGCGGGTCTACGCCTCGGAGAAGGCCAGGCTCGAACGCGGGCTGCTGCCGTCGCCGGTGCTGTCGGACGACCGGTTGCAGGTGGTGCCGCAGTACCGGCCGGGCAGGCAGCGGATGCAGCTCGGCGGCGACTTCTACGACGTGGTGCAGGTCGAGGACGGCACCGTGCACGTGATGATCGGCGACGTCTGCGGGCACGGCCCGGACGAGGCCGCGCTGGGGGTGCACCTGCGGGTGGCCTGGCGCGCGCTGGTCATGGCCGACCGCCCGCTGGACGAGGTGCTGGCGACCATGCAGCGCATCCTGCTGCACGAGCGGCACCTCGACGGCCTGTTCGCCACCATGTGCGTGCTGTCCATCGCCGCCGACCGGCGCACCGCCGAGCTGCGGCTGGCCGGTCACCCGCCGCCGGTGCTGCTGACCCCGGGCGGCCCCGGTCTGCTCTCGGCGCCGATCGGGGTGCCGCTGGGGGTGCGGGCCAAGGCGGCGTGGGCCTCGGCGACGGTGGAGCTGGGCGACCGGTGGTCGGTGGTGCTCTACACCGACGGGCTGATCGAGGGCCGGATGGGCGACACGTCCGAGCGGTTGGGCGTGGAGCGGCTGGCCGAGCTGGTCGGCGAGCTGTCCAGCGCGGGCCCCGGGTGGCGGGCCACGCTGCTGGAGGACCTGATCCAGCGCGCCAGGGTGCTCAACCAGGGCGACCTGGTCGACGACGTGGCCGCGCTCCTGATCAGCCGGGTCGACCAGGACCCCCCGCCCGGCCATGGGGGCTGAGCGGGCGACGCGGTGGTCGCTGCGCCGGTGGGTCGCGGTGGCGGTGCTGGTGCTGGTGGTGGTGTTCGCCGGTGGGTCCACCGCCGGGGCGCGGGCGATCGCCGACCTCGACCGCGCCCGGGAAGACCTGGTCGATCGGGTCGACCCCGCCCTGCGGGAGGCGTTGCGGCTCGACACGGCCCTGGTCGACCAGGAGACCGGGGTACGCGGTTACGCGCTGACCGCCCACCCCGGTTCCCTGGAGCCGTTCACCTCGGGGGTCGGTCGGGCCGAGGCGGCGGTGTCGGTGCTGCGCGGGCTCGTCGCCGGGCTCCCCGAGGCGCGGGCCGCGCTGGACCGGGTGGTCGCCGAGGCGGGGCGGTGGCGGGTGGCCCACGCCGACCCGGCGGTGGCGCGGCTGGGGTCGGGCGGGTCCGTCGACGCCGCCGCGGTGGCCGGGGGCAAGGCCGCCTTCGACCGGGTGCGGGCCGCCGTGGACGGGTTGCAGTGGACGCTGGGCGCCGCCAGGGAGGCGGGGCGGGCGGCGCTGTCGGACGCGGCGTCGTCGCTGGTGGCCGTGTGCGTGCTGGTCGCGGTCGTGCTGCTGGCGGCGTTCGTGGCGGTCACCGCGGGGGTGCGGGTGGTGGTGGCCGGTCCGGTCGCCCGGTTGGCGGCAGGCGTGCGGCGGGTGGTCGCCGACGACGACTTCGCCCGGCCGCTGCCGGTGGGCGGGCCACGCGAGGTCACCGGGTTGTCCGACGACGTGGACTCCATGCGGCGGCGGATCGTCGCCGAGGTCGCGGCGCAGCGGGCCGTCAACGCCGAACTGGACCTGCGCACCGGGGAGCTCAGGCGGTCGAACTCCGAGCTGGAGCAGTTCGCCTACGTCGCCTCGCACGACCTGCGGGAGCCGCTGCGCAAGGTCGCCGGTTTCTGCCAACTCCTCGAACGCCGGTACCGGGGGCAGTTCGACGAGCGGGCCGACCAGTACCTCGGGTTCGCCGCGGACGGCGCCCGGCGGATGCAGGGGCAGGTCAACGACCTGTTGGCGTTCAGCCGCGTGGGCAGCCAGGACCGCGAGCCCGCGCCGGTGGACCTGGGTGCGGTGGCCGCGCTGGCCGTGGCCGACCTGGGTCCGGCGATCGAGGAGTCGGGCGCGGTGGTCGAGGTCGGGCCGCTGCCGACCGTGCTGGGGGAGGGGCCGCTGCTGACCGGGGTGTTCCGCAACCTCATCGGCAACGCGATCAAGTTCCGCGGCGAGGACCCGCCGCACGTGCGGGTGGAGGCCAGGGACGAGGGCGAGGAGTACGCGGTGGCGGTGACCGACAACGGCATCGGCATCCGGCCGGAGTTCGCCGAGCGGGTGTTCGTCATCTTCCAGCGCCTGCACACCAAGGACGCCTACCCCGGCACCGGCATCGGCCTGGCGATGTGCCGCAAGATCGTCGAGCACCACGGCGGCCGCATCGGGGTGGAGCAGGTCGAGCGCGGCACCCGACTGCGCTTCACCCTGCCCAAGCCGGACCCGGCTAGGCTGGCGGCCGCACACCACACGGGGGACGCCCCCGGGAAAGCCGAGAACCCGTGACCGAGCCCAGCGCCATGAAGATCATCGATGTCCTGCTCGTCGAGGACGACGACGGCGACGTGCTGATGACCCGTGAGGCCTTCGAGCACTACAAGATCCGCAACCAGTTGCACGTGGTGCGCGACGGCGAGCAGGCCGTGCAGTTCCTGCGCCGGGAGGGCCAGTACGAGGGCGCCCCGCGCCCGGACCTGATCCTGCTCGACCTCAACCTGCCCCGGTTCGACGGCCGCCAGGTCCTCGCCGAGATCAAGGCCGACGCCGCGCTGCGCCTCATCCCGGTGGTCGTGCTGACCACGTCCGAGGCCGAAGAGGACATACTGCGCAGCTACCAGTTGCACGCGAACGCCTACGTGACCAAGCCGGTGGACTTCGACCGCTTCATCGAGGTCATCCGCAAGATCGACGAATTCTTCGTCACCGTGGTCAAGCTGCCCCGCTAGGCGGTTTGATCCGGTCACCGGGGTTGCGCCTGGTGCGGCGCGGGAAGCGGCGGACGGTGGGGGCGGGCGGCACGGCGTCCAGTCCGCTGCCCCTCGGCCGTCGCAGCCGTCGCGGCCGGGGGACCCGCGGGTCGGTGGTGCCGGTGAGCTTCATCCGCACCGAGGTGACCAGGCAGGCCAGGGCCACCGCGGCGAGCAGCGCGCCCACCACGGTCCAGAAGGTGGTGTCGGTGCGCAGGCCCACGGTCAGGGCTCCGGCGGCACCCGCCGCCGAGAGCACAGCCTCGACCACGTAACCCCGCATCGCCCCCGCCTCCCGATCACCCGCGACCGCGTCGCGGCTGTGGGGGTGGAGTACCCACTCCACCGCTTCTCACGCCACCCGGGCGGGCGACGGCGGATCGGTTGTGGTCCTCGACGCGCAGCGGGTTCCCGCTTACCACGGCGAGGGCGCGTAGTCCTTGAGGAAGCAGCCGAAGACGTCCTCGCCGAGTTCACCGCGGACGATCGGGTCGTACACCCTGGCGGCGCCGTCGACGAGGTCCAGCGGGGCGTGGAAGCCCTCGTCGGCGAGGCGCATCTTCGTCGGGTGCGGGCGCTCGTCGGTGATCCAGCCGGTGTCGACCGCGGTCATCAGGATGCCGTCGGCGGTCAGCATCTCCTGGGCGCTGGTGCGGGTCAGCATGTTCAGCGCCGCCTTGGCCATGTTGGTGTGCGGGTGGCCGGGGCCCTTGTAGGCGCGGGAGAACTGGCCCTCCATCGCGGACACGTTCACCACGTACTTGCGCCGAGCCGCCGCGGCGGCCATCACCGGGCGCAGCCTGCTGATGAGGATGAACGGCGCGGTCTGGTTGCAGAGCTGCACCTCCAGCAGCTCCATCGCGTCGACCTCGTGCACCCGCTGGGTCCAGCTGTTGACCGCGTGCAGGTCCGGCACCAGCCCGCCCGCGTCGATCGCGGTGTTCGCCGCGATCCGGTCGGGGGTGGCGGAACCGGCGGTCAACGCCAGCGCGGTCATGGTGTGCGCGTCCATCGCCCGCCAGTCGGTGGACCCGACCGCCCCGGCCAGCGCCGCCGGGTGCGCGTCGGAGGTGCGGCCCATGCTGATCACCTCCGGCCGCGGGCCGTCCGGTGGCGGCGCGGACTCCGCCTCGGCCAGCAGCGCGTAGGAGCCGGGGGAGCGGCGCACGGTCTGCGCGGCGTTGTTGATCAGGACGTCCAGCGGGCCCGCCGCGGCCACCGCGTCGGCCAGGTCGACCACCTGGGCCGGGTCGCGCAGGTCGACCCCGACGATGCGCAACCGGTGCAACCAGTCCCCGGCGTCGGGCATCGCGGCGAAGCGGCGCACGGCGTCGTTGGGGAAGCGGGTGGTGATGGTGGTGTGCGCGCCGTCGCGCAGCAGCCGCAGCGCGATGTACATGCCGATCTTCGCCCGGCCACCGGTCAGCAGCGCCCGCCTGCCGGTGAGGTCGGTGCGGGCGTCGCGGCGCGAGCGGTTCAGCTCCGCGCACCCCGGGCAGAGCTGGTGGTAGAACGCGTCGACCTCGTGGTAGCGGCGCTTGCAGGTGTAGCAGGCGCGGGCGCGCAGCAGCGTCCCGGCGGTGGCCCCCGGGGTGTTCGACACCAGCGGGATGCCCTGGGTCTCGTCGTCGATGCGCTGCGGGGACCCGGTGGCGGTCGCCTCGGTGATCCGCCGGTCGTTCTCCGTCACCGCCGCCCGCCGCGCCGACTTGCGCCGCTGCTTCACCGACTTGAACACCCCGGCGGTGGCCCGCCGGATCGCCACCGCGTCCGGGTGCTCGGTGGGCAGTTCGTTCACCTCGGCCAGCACGGCCAGGCAGGCCGCCATCCGCTCCGGGGCGATGCCGGGGTGGTCGTGCTCCGGTTGAACTTCCCCTGCCACCGTGTCGGCCACTGTTTCGGCTGTCATGTCCCCACTCCGTGCTCGCGCGTGCGGCCTACCACTCTAGAAGGCCCGTTCGGGTGACCCGGATCGCACCGGTGGGTGAGGCCCCGGGCGGCACAATGGGCCGGGTCCATCGCAACGGAGCTGGGAGTGCGTCGTGGGTGTGGGTCTGGAGCGCGTCGGGTCGGTCGCCGTGGTCACGGTGGCCTCGCCGCCGCTGAACCTCTACACCGCCGACCTCCAGGAGGAGTTCGCCGCCGTCCTCACCCGCGTCGAGGCCGACCAGCCCCGCGCGGTGCTCTTCCGAGCCGAGGGCAAGCTCGTCAGCGGCGGCGTGGACGTGTCCCTGTTCGACGCCCAGGCCACCCGCGAGGACGCGCAGCGGCTGTTCGACACCATGCTCGACCTGCCCGAGCGGGTCGCCGCCCTGCCCTGCCCCACCGTCTTCGCCGCCCACGCCCTCTGCCTCACCTGGGCGTTCGAGGTCGCGGTCGCCTGCGACATCCTGCTCGCCGCCGAGAAGGCCTCGTTCGGCCTGGTCGAGAACGTCATCGGCCTCACCCCCACCATGGGCGGCACCCAACGCCTCGCCGCCCGCGCGGGCGTCGGCCGCGCCAAGGAGTTCGTCATGACCGGCGACCGCTACCCGGCGGCGGTGCTGGAGCGCTGGAACGTGGTCAACCGGGTCCTCCCCGACGCGGGTTTCGCCGAGGCGGCCCTCGCCTACGCCGACCGCCTCGCCCAGGGCCCGACCAGGGCGCACGCGGCCACCAAGGAAATCCTGCGCCACTTCGAGGCGGGCGGGGTCCCCGAGGCGAACCAGCACGTCACCGCCATCGCCGCCGACCTGTTCGACACCGAGGACCTGCGCGGCGCCGTCCGCTCCTTCCTCACCGAAGGCCCGGGCAAAGCCACCTTCCACGGCCGCTGACCCCCACCGAACCCCGGTCCCGGAACGGCACCGGGCCGGGTGGGCGCCCGGCGCAGCGCGCCACGGCGACCTCCCGGCCCGGTGGTGAGCGGAAACGACCTGCCGCGGCGCCCGCGGTCGAGCCGCCGCCCGGGAGGCCGCGGGCTCAGTTGTCCTGCAGGTCCGACAGCGCGGCCTTGACCTTGGCCAGCTCCGCCTCCAGCTCCTCCATCCGAGCCCGGTGCTGCTCGCGCGCGGCGTCCAGCACGGTCTCGATGGCCTTGGCGATGTCCTCGTGCAGTTCGGCGGCGGCGCGCGACACCGCGGCGGCGGCCACGCTGACGCCCTGCATCATCCGCTTGCCGCCCTGGGTCAGCTCGGCCTGCCACTCGCCCTCGGCGGTGCCGGTGACGGTGAGGGTCAGCTCGACGGTGCGGGTCTTCTTGGCGGTGCTCGCGGCGCGGGTCGCCTTCGGCTTCTTCGCCGGGGCGGGCTTGTCAGCGGGCTGGGCAGTGGGCGCGTCGGCGGGCTTGTCCTGCGCCGCGTCCTCGGCCCGGTCGCCGGACTGGTCCTCCGGCTCGGTCGCGGGGGCCTGCGGCGTGGCGGGCACGACCACGGCGGCGGTCGTCGGGGTGGGCGCCGCGGTGCTGGTCGCGGGGGTGGTGGCCGGGGCGGGCTCGGCTGGTGTGGTCACGGTCTCGACACCGGTCTCGGTGGACACGATCGACTCCCTCTCAGGGCACGTGGTGAACGCGCATTAGAACACTAGTTCGGTTGGAGCGGATCACCGGGGCGGCCGGGCGGGTCGGCGCGGGCCACCGCTCGGGCGCTGCTCAGCGCGCGGTCAGCACCGCTTTCGCCGTTCGCCGACCGGAGACCAACGCGCCCTGGATCGACGGCGTGTCCCGGTGGTCGCCGCACACGTACAGCCGGTCGCCGATGGACACCGGTCGCCGCAGCGGGCTCCCGGACACCGGCAGCGCCTCGGGTATCCGGTAAGACCGTACCGGCCGCCACGCGGAGGTGTCGCGGTGGTAGAGCCGGGCCAGGTGCGCCCGCACCGCCTCCTCGCCCGGGTCCTCGCCGCCGACGGACGTGGACGACACCAGCACCCGACCCGGGGCGTAGTCCGGGTTGGCGTTGGTGAGCACGACGCTGTTGGTCAGCGGGCCGCGCCCGGCGGCCTCCAGCACCAGCGCCGCCTCGGCGACCGGCGCCACGTCGGCCAGGTGGTAGTGGGTGACGCAGCCGCGCGTGCGGACCTCGGGCAACCGGTCGGGGAGCAGCCGGTGCGCGGTGGGGCCGCCGGTGGCGACGACGACGTGCCTGGCGGTGACCGTGCCGAAGTCGCCGGTGACCCGGCCGGGCACCACCTCGGTGATCGGGAAGCTGTACTTGACCGCGCCCGCGGGCAGCCGCGCGGTGAGCTGGTCGGGGATGGCCCGCATCCCCGCCGCGGGCACCCCGATGGCGCCGCGGGCGAAGCTGCGCAGCACGAACTCGGCGAACCGGGTCGGCACGGTCAGCTCCGGGTCGAGGAACACCCCGGCCAGGAACGGCCGCAGGAACCGCTCCAGCACCGGGCCGGTGATGCCGTACTCGGCCAGCCGCTGCCGCAGCGGCCGGTCGTCTCGGCCGCGCAGCGTGGCGGGCGGGGCGGCGGCCACCGCGGCGGCGTAGGCGCCCAGCAGCGCCTTGCGCGGCAGCGAGCCGATCGGGGCGCGCAGCGTGGCGGCCAGCCGGGCGGGCTCGCGCCGCGGGTCGGCCACCAGGTGCAGCCCGTCGTCGTCGCTGACCAGGGCGCCGGGCAGGAACGGCCGCAGCCCCAGCGCCTCGACGTCGAGCAGGTCCCGGGCGGCCGGGTAGGCGGCGTTGAACACCTGGAACCCGCGGTCGAGCAGCACCCCGTCCACCGCGTCGGTGCGCACCCGCCCGCCCGGGGCCTCACCCGCCTCCAGCACGACGACCTCGCGCCCGGCCCGGGTGAGCGTCACCGCCGCCGCCAGCCCGGCCAACCCCGCCCCGACGATGACCGTCTCCACCTCGCTGCTCACGCCGCCAACGGTAGGAGCCCCGGTCTCACCGCGCCGGACGGCAGTGCGGGAACGACGCCGGATCGGTACCCGCCAGCACCTCGCGCGCCCGCGCCCGACCCAGGTTCCACCCGGTCGCCGTCTCGGCCGGGCCGTAGGAGGCCGACAGCGCCTCCCGGTGCCCGTTGAGCACGCAGGCCCGTTGGTACCCGGGCAGCTCCGCCAGCGCGGGCACGGCGTCGGGGGAGAGCCTGCTCAGGTAGACCAGGTCGAGGTTGCCGGTTTCGGCGTAGCGGGCCACGTTGCGCTCGGCGACGAACCGCTCCGGGTCGAGCAGGCCGACGCCGAACACCGCCAGCAGCGCCGAGACCAGCACCGCGCCCGGCAGCCAGCCCGCCCGCAGCCGCGCCCCGGCCACGAGCACCAGCAGGCACACCAGCCCCAGCCACAGCTCCACCACCTCGACCTGCAACCGCAGCACGGTGAAGCCGTAGGTCTGCTGGTAGGTCCACATCCGCACCAGCGCGGAGGCGACGATCACCAGGGTCAGCGCCACCAGCCCGCCGAGCAGTGCGCGCAGCCACCCGCGCTCGACGGCGGTGTCGCGCGGCGCCACCCGGGCGGCGATCCCGACCACTGCCAGGGTCAGCACGGTCACGACCAGAAGCTGCCAGAAGCCGCCCCTGGCGTACTCGGCGTAGGTCAGGCCGGTGGTGCGCAGCACGTGCTCGCCGCCGCCGAAGAGCACCCGTAGCTGCACCGCGACGAACCCGGTGAACAGCAGCACCAGCACCCCCACCGGCCCGGCCCACTCCACCACCGCGGCCCGCCGCCCAGCCGGACCCGAGGCGGGTTCCGGCAGCCCGGCGGGGGAGTCGAGCAGGTAGCAGCCGCCCAGCACGACCAGGCCCAGCACCGCGAACACCCACACCCAGCGCACCCCGGCGGCCAGGTCCAACTGCGGGATGAGCGCCTCGAACAGGTCGGCGAACGCGGCGTCGGCACTGGCCAGCAGCGACCCGAACACCACCAGCACCAGCAGGCCCAGCGCCACCGTGCGCAGCACCCGCACCCGGGAACCACCCCGGCGCAGCGCGCGCAGGCCCGCGCTCGCCCAGGGCAGTGCCCGCACCGCGCCCGCCCACAGCACGACCACGCCGAACACCAGCTCGCGCACGGTCCGCCCGCCGGTCACCGACAGCGCCACGGCCACGCAGGCGCCGAGCACGCACAGCGCGGTCAGCCAGTGCGCGGCCCGCAGGGTCGGCACGGTCATCAGCGCCGCGCCCAGCAGCAGCCACCGCCAGTCGGCCCGGACGCGCCCGCCCGCGGTGAGGAGGGCCGTGGCCACCCCCAGTGCGGCCACGGTCCACCCCACCCCGGGCCGGTCCAGCGGCAGCACCGACGCCCCGACGGCGGCGACCGCCCCCACCAGGAGCAGGACGGTCCTCGACGCGGCGGGCGAGCGCCGGACCCAGTGCTCGGCCGCCCACGACCCCGGCGGCGGCCACGGCCGGGTGAGCACCGGCTGCGCGGTCGGCGGCTGCGTGGGTGGTGCCTGCGCGGCCGTCGCAGCGGATGCGGCAGCGGGGGACGGGTCGGTGGGTGTCGGTCCGGGCATGCGGGGACTCCAGGGTGTGCTCAGGGGTCGGTCACGGCACCCGTGGGCGTGGCCCGGGGTGTGCTCTCGCGGTCTTGGGATCAGGTCGAGCGGTGCCGCTCAGGCGGGCAGGGTGACCCGGATGCGGCAGCCGCGGTCGCCGTCGACCACGGCGATGCTGCCGCCGTGCAGCTCCACCACCCAGCGGGCGATGGCCAGGCCGAGGCCAGTGCCGCCGCCGGTGGCGCGCTCGCCCCGGCTGAACCGGCGGAACACCAGGTCCCGCTCGGCCTCGGCGATGCCCGGCCCGTCGTCGGCGACCTCCAGCAGCAGCCCGGCGGGCCCGGCCGAGGCCAGCACCCGCACCTCCCCGTCGGCCGGGCCGTGCCGCACCGCGTTGTCGAGCAGGTTCACCAGCACCTGGTGCAGGCGCTCGCGGTCGGCGCGCACGGTCGCGGCGGTGGGGGAGACCGAGGTGCGGAACACGACCGCCCGCCCGGTGGCCGCCGCGTTGACCTCCGCCTCGGCGACGACCTCGGCCAGCAGCGGCGCCACTTCGACCTCCTCGCGGTCGAGCGCGTGCACACCCGCGTCGATGCGGGACAGGTCCAGCAGCTCGGTCACCAGCCTGCCCAGCCGCTCCGCCTGCGCCAGCGCGGTGCGCATGGTGGCCGGGTCGGGCTCGCTGACCCCGTCGACGACGTTCTCCAGCACCGCGCGCAGCGCCGCGATCGGGGTGCGCAGCTCGTGGGAGACGTTGGCGATCAGCTCGCGGCGGCTGCGGTCGGCCTCGGCCAGGTCGGTGCTCATCTGGTTGAACGCCCGGCCCAGCTCGCCCACCTCGTCGCGGGCGGTCACCCGGACCCGGCGCGAGTAGTCCCCCCGGGCCATCGCCCGCGCCGCCGCGGTCATCTCCCGCAGCGGCCTGGTCATGCCGTGGGCCAGGATCTGCGAGGTGATCACCGCGCCGAGGATCGCGGTGATCGAGGTGGTCGGCGGCAGCCAGCCGATGTTCCACCAGAACCAGGCGAACGCGGCGCAGCCCGAGGCCACCAGCAGGATGCCGATCTTGAGCTTGATCGAGCGCACCGGGTCCAGCGGGCGCGGCAGCCAGTCGGCCAGGGTGTTCAGGGCGGTCACGCGGGCACCTCGCTCGTCGGGATCTCCAGCGCGTAGCCCACGCCGTGGACCGTGCGGATCAGGTCGGCGCCCAGCTTGCGGCGCAGCGCCTTGACGTGGCTGTCGACCGTGCGGGTGCCCGCCGCCTCGCCCCAGCCCCAGATCTCGGCCAGCAGCCGCTCCCTGGGCTGCACCGCGCGCGGCCGGGCGGCCAGGTGGGCCAGCAGCTCGAACTCGATCGGGGTCAGGTGCGCCTCGACACCGCCTCGCCGCACCCGCCGCTGCGCCGAGTCGACCTCCAGGTCGCCCACCACCAGCACCGGTTCGGTCGTGGTGGCGGCGCGCTCCACCCGGCGCAGCAGGGCGTGCACCCTGGCGGTCAGCTCGCGCGGGGAGAACGGCTTGGTCATGTAGTCGTCGGCGCCCACGCCCAGGCCCACCAGCAGGTCGGTCTCGTCGTCGCGGGCGGTGAGCATCAGCACCGGCACCGGCCGCGCCGCCTGCACCCTGCGGCACACCTCCAGCCCGTCGAACCCGGGCAGCATCACGTCCAGGACCAGCAGGTCCGGGCGGTGCGCGGCGGCCGAGGCGACCCCGGCCGGGCCGTCGTGGGCCAGCTCCACGTCGAACCCCTCGGCGCGCAGCCGGGCCGCGATGGACTCCGCGATCGTGGGGTCGTCCTCGACCACCAGCACCTTCCGCCGCGGTCCTGTGCCCGTCCCCGTGCCTGTCCCCATGTCACGGACTCTAAGGGGGGTCCGTGCGGGAAGGCGTCGGAGCGTGTGAACGTTCTGTGGAGGTAACTCGGATGAGAACGCCGCCCGGCGTTGCCTAGGCTGGGAGCAAATGAGCGCCGACACCACCCCGAACCAGGCCGACCTGCGCGCGCGCCTGCCCGAGCTGATGCTCCGCGACCAGCGCAGGCTGGGCCGCAGGCTCGACGGGCTGCGCAAGACCCGCGACCCCGCCCGCCGCGCGGCCACCCTGGCCAGGGTCGCCGAGGAGGTCGAGGCCGCGGTCCGGCGGGTGGAGCTGCGGCGGTCGTCGCTGCCGCCGCTGAAGTACCCGGAGGAACTGCCGGTCACCCAGCGCCGCGAGGACATCCTCGCCGCGATCCGGGACAACCAGGTGGTGATCGTCGCCGGGGAGACCGGGTCGGGCAAGACCACCCAGATCCCGAAGATGTGCCTGGAACTGGGCCGCGGGGTCACCGGGCTGATCGGGCACACCCAGCCGAGGCGGATCGCCGCGCGCACGGTGGCCGAGCGGGTGGCCGAGGAGATCGGCACGCCGCTGGGGGAGACCGTCGGCTGGAAGGTCCGGTTCACCGACCAGGTCGGCGACCGCACCCTGGTCAAGATCATGACCGACGGCATCCTGCTGGCCGAGATCCAGCACGACCGGCTGCTGGCCCAGTACGACACGATCATCATCGACGAGGCGCACGAGCGCAGCCTCAACATCGACTTCCTGCTCGGCTACCTGGCCAGGCTGCTGCCCCGCAGGCCGGACCTCAAGGTCGTCATCACCTCGGCGACCATCGACCCGGAGCGGTTCTCCCGGCACTTCGGCGACGCCCCGATCGTCGAGGTCTCCGGGCGCACCTTCCCGGTCGAGGTCCGCTACCGGCCGCTGGTCGACCCGGAGGACCCCGACGCCGACCCGGACCGCGACCAGACCCAGGGCATCGTCGAGGCGGTCGAGGAGCTGTCGGCCGAGGGGCCGGGCGACGTGCTGGTGTTCCTCTCCGGTGAGCGCGAGATCCGCGACACCGCCGACGCGCTGACCGCGGCGAACCTGCGCAACACCGAGGTCCTGCCGCTGTACGCGCGGCTGTCCTCGGCCGAGCAGCACCGGGTGTTCCAGCCGCACACCGGCAGGCGGGTCGTGCTCGCCACGAACGTCGCCGAGACGTCGCTGACCGTGCCCGGCATCAAGTACGTCGTCGACCCGGGCACCGCGCGCATCTCCCGCTACAGCAACCGGCTCAAGGTCCAGCGCTTGCCCATCGAGGCGGTCTCGCAGGCCTCGGCCAACCAGCGCAAGGGCCGCTGCGGCCGAACCTCCGACGGCATCTGCATCCGGCTCTACAGCGAGGACGACTTCCTCGCCCGCCCGGAGTTCACCGACCCGGAGATCCTGCGCACCAACCTCGCCTCGGTCATCCTGCAGATGGCCGCCGCCGACCTCGGCGAGATGGCCGACTTCCCGTTCATCGAACCCCCGGACAAGCGCCACATCGCCGACGGCACCCAGTTGCTGCACGAACTCGGTGCCCTCGACCCGGCGCAGACCGACCCGGCCAAGCGACTGACCCCGCTGGGCCGCCAGCTCGCCCAGTTGCCCGTCGACCCCCGGCTGGCCCGCATGGTCATCGAGGCCGACAAGAACGGCTGCCTGGCCGAGGTCATGGTCATCGCCGCCGCGCTGTCCATCCAGGACCCGCGCGAACGGCCGCAGGACAAGCAGCAGGCCGCTGCGGAGAAGCACGCCCGCTTCGCCGACTCGGACTCCGACTTCATCAGCTACCTCAACCTGTGGAACCACCTGCGCGAGCGGCAGAGGGAGCTGTCCAGCAACAGGTTCCGCCGCGAGTGCAAGGCCGAGTTCCTCAACTACCTGCGCATCCGCGAGTGGCAGGACATCCACAGCCAGCTCCGCCAGGTCGCCAAGCAACTGGGCATCACCCCGAACGAGACGCCCGCCGAGCCGCGCAACGTGCACATGTCGCTGCTGTCGGGCCTGTTGTCGCACATCGGTTTCCGCGACCCGGCGGGCAAGGAGTACGTCGGCGCCCGCAACGCCAAGTTCGCCGTGTTCCCCGGGTCGGCGCTGTTCAAGAAGCCGCCGCGCTGGGTGATGGCGGCCGAGCTGGTGGAGACCTCGCGGCTGTGGGGGCGCATCGCCGCCCGGATCGAACCCGAGTGGATCGAACCGATCGCCGAGCACCTGGTGCGCCGCAACCACAGCGAACCGCACTGGGAAGCCAAGCAGGGCTCGGTGGTGGCGATGGAGCGGGTGACGCTCTACGGGCTGCCGATCGTGGTCTCCCGCAAGGTCCAGTACGGGCGCATCGACCCGGAGCTGTCGCGCGACCTGTTCATCCGGCACGCGCTCGTGGAAGGCGACTGGCAGACCCGCCACCACTTCTTCCGCGACAACCGCAAGCTGCTCGACGAGGTCGAGGACCTCGAACACCGCTTCCGCCGCCGCGACATCGTCGTCGACGACGAAACCCTGTTCCGCTTCTACGACGAGCGCGTCCCCGCCGAGGTCGTGTCCGGGCGGCACTTCGACTCGTGGTGGAAGAAGACCAGGCACGAGCACCCGGACCTGCTGACCTTCACCAAGGCCATGCTGGTCAACGACAGCGTCGACGTGGACGAGGACGCCTTCCCGGACGCGTTGCGGCAACACGGCCTGACCCTGCCGCTGAGCTACCGCTTCGAACCCGGCCGCGACGACGACGGCGTCACCGCCCGGGTCCCCATCGCGGTGCTCAACCAGCTCAACGGCGACGCACTGTCGGTGCAGGTGCCCGGGCTGCGCGAGGAGGTCGTGACCGCGCTCATCCGGTCGCTGCCCAAGCCGCTGCGCCGCAACTTCGTCCCGGTGCCCGACTTCGCCAAGGCGGTGGTGCGCAAGCTCGCGCCCACCGAGGAATCCCTCCCCGACGCCGTCGGCCGCGAACTGCGCGCCCTCACCGGTGTCCTCATCCCGCGCGACGCCTGGCAGCTCGACGCCGTCCCCGCCCACCTCAAGACCACCTTCCAGGTCGTCGACGGGGACAAGACCCTGGCCACCGGCAAGGACCTCGGCGCGCTGAAACAGCAGCTCAAGTCCCAGCTCCGCGAGTCGCTGACCGCAGCGACGGTCGACCTCGCCCGCCGGGGCCTGACCTCCTGGACCATCGGCACCCTGCCCAAGGTCGCCCGCACCGAGCAGAACGGCCTGGTCGTCACCGCCTACCCGGCCCTGGTCGACGAGGGCGCCACGGTCGCGGTCCGGATGCTCGACACGGCGGTCGAGCAGCGGGCGGCGATGTGGACCGGCACCCGCAAACTGGTGCTGCTCAACGTCGCGTCCCCGACCAAGCACGTGGTCCGCTCCCTGTCCAACCAGGCCAAGCTCGCCCTGTCGCACAACCCGCACGGCGGCGTCCCGGCCCTGCTGGCCGACTGCGTCGACGCCGCGGCCGACCACCTCATCGCCCAGGCGGGCGGCCCGGCGTGGACCGAGGCGGGCTTCACCCGCCTGCGCGAACACGTCCGCACCCGCCTCAACGCCACGGTGGTCGAGGTCCTCGACGCCGCCCGCAAGGTCGTGCAGGCGTGGAACGACGTGGAGCGGCGCCTGGGGACCACCCGGGGCCCGATCTTCGTCGAACCGCTGGCCGACATCCGCGAACAGCTCGCGGGCCTGATCTTCCCCGGCTTCATCACCGCCACCGGCGTCGCCCGCCTCCCGCACCTGGAGCGCTACCTGCGCGGCGTCGACCGCCGCCTGGACAAGCTCCCCGAGCGCCCGGACCGGGACACGGCGTGGATGCACACCGTGCAGGACCTGGAGGACGCCTACCACGACGCCGTCCAGCAGCGGCACCCCGCGGCGCGCGACACCGAGGAGGTGCGGGCGGTGAAGTGGATGATCGAGGAACTGCGGGTCAGCTACTTCGCCCAGACGCTCGGCAGCGCCGGGTCCATCTCGGACAAGCGCGTGCAGAAGGCGATCGCCGCGCTCATCCCCTGAGAGGTCCGGTCAGGTGCCGCCGCGCAGCAGCGCCGCGTAGAGGGTCAGGCCCGGGCCGAACGCCAGCACCACCACCGGTTTGCCGGAGGCGAGCTTCCCGGTGCGGCGCAGCTCCTCCAGGATGATCAGCACCGTCGCCGAGGAGCAGTTGCCGTACTCGCGCAGGACGGTGCGCGAGGCGTCCAGGGCGTCGGCGGGCAGTTCCAGTTCGCGGGCGACCGTGTCGAGGATGCGGGGCCCGCCCGGGTGCACCGCCCACGCGCCCACGTCGTCCACCGCCAGGCCGTGGCGGGTCAGGAGGTCGTCGACCAGTGGGCCGACGTGGCGGGCCAGGACGGCGGGGACCTCGGGGGACAGCTCCATCCGGAAGCCCAGGTCGGTGATGTCCCAGCGCATGTGGCCGGAGGTGGCGGGGTCGGTGCGCGCGGCCACGTCGGTGACGCTCAGCCCGCCGCCCCCCGGACCGCCGTCGCCGGGGCGCAGGACCACGGCCGCGGCGGCGTCGGCGAACAGGGCGTGCGTGATGACCTGGGACAGGTCGTCGGTGGTGGGCTGGGCGTGCAGGGAGGTCAGCTCCAGGCACAGCAGCACCGCCGGGCGGCGGCGGGCCACGACGTAGTCCGACACCGCGCCCAGGCCGGGCAGCGCCGCGTAGCAGCCCATGTGGCCGATCATCAGCCGCTGCACGTCCGCGGGCATCCCCAGGTCGGCGGCGAGGCGGATGTCCAGGCCCGGGGTGGTGTAGCCGGTGCAGGACACCACCGCGAACATGCCGACCTCCTCGGCCGACAGGCCCGCGTCGGCCAGGGCGGCACCCACCGCCTCCTTGCCCAGGCCCGGCGCCTCGTCGATGTAGCGCTCCATGCGCCGCTGCGTCGACCAGGTCGAGACGTCCTCGACCACCGGGTCGGCCACCGCGTGCCGGTGCCGCACCCCCGCGGCCCGGTACAGCCGCTCGGCCACCCGGGAGTTGCCCAGCCGGGGGGCGAAGAAGTCCGTCCACAGCGCGTCCTGGTCCATCCTGGCCGGGAACGCGCACGCGCCGCCCGCGATCACCGCCGCTGAGCCGGTCGTACCTGCGGTCATGTGCTCCTCTTCCTGCCGATCCCTTGGAACAGCACGGATGTCGTCGGTGCGGGCACCATCCGGACGCCGTCGCCGCGCCCGGCGAGCAGGCGCACCACGTCGAGCGCCGAGGGGCGGATACCCCGCAACGCGATGCCGACCCCGTTGTCGGCGCACAACCGCACCAGGTGCGCCCGGTCCACGAACAACGCCGGGTCGTGGATGCCCTTCGGCGCCGCGCCCGGCACCCGTTCGGCGATCGTCACCGCCACCAGCCGCGCCAGCCGGGTGTCGGCGATCGTGTCGACCACCAGCAGCCCGCCGGGGCGCAGCACCCGGCACGCCTCACCGACCGCGGCGGGCAGGTCCGGGACGTGTTCGAGGATCTCGCCCGCGCACACCACGTCGGCGCACCCGTCGACCAGCGGCACCCGGCCCACGTCACCGCGCACGGCGGTGACGCCGTGGTCGGCGGCCAGCGCCAGCGCGCTGCGGGTCAGGTCCACCCCGACGTGGCGGTAGCCCTTGCCCACCAGGTGCGGGGCGAGCAACCCGGCACCGCAGCCGAGGTCGACCAGCACGGCACCGGGTCGGGGGGCGGCGGGGACCAGTGCCGCCCTGGCGGCGGCCAACCAGTGCAGCATGGCGAACTCGCCGCGTGGCAGCCACCACTGGTCGGCGAGCGCGTCGTACTGCTCCGGGTTGTTCCGCCCGAGGTCCGGGGACCGGTCCCGCTCAGCTTTCGGGCGGAGAGGCACAGGACCTACGCTCGCACACCGGCAGCGGTTCCGCTGGACCACGGCCCACCCGCTGGACCGGGGCGCCGGGTGGTCGGCGCCGCCGAACGCTGCGAGGCTGATCGGGTGCGCGCATCGACTGCCCTGGCCCTCGTGCGGGCCTGCCACCCCGAACCCACGGTCGCGGTCACGGCGGTCGCCGCCGGGCTCGCGATCAGCGTCGGGCGCCCGGCGTGGGGTGTGGTCCTGGTCGCCGCCGCCGTGTTCACCGGCCAGCTTTCGGTGGGCTGGCTCAACGACTACCTCGACGCGGACCGGGACCGGACCGTGGGCCGCGCCGACAAACCGCTCGCGGTCGGGGCGGTGTCGCGGCGCGCGGTCGGTGTCGGGATCACCTGCGCCGCGGCGCTGTGCGTCCCGCTGTCGCTGTCGACGGGCTGGCTGCCGGGGGCGGTGCACCTGCTCGCCGTCGCCTCCGCCTGGTCCTACGACGCCTGGTTGAAGTCGACGGTCGCGTCCGTGGTGCCGTACGCGGTGTCGTTCGGGCTGCTGCCGGTGTTCGTGGTCCTCAGCGGGGAGGTCGCGCCCGCGTGGTGGCTGGTGGCCGCCGGTGCGCTGCTGGGGGCGGGGGCGCACTTCGCCAACGTGCTGCCGGACCTGGCCGACGACGCGGTCACCGGGGTGCGCGGTCTGCCGCAGCGGCTCGGTCCGCGCTCCGCGGCCGTCGCGGTGGTGCTGCTGCTCGCCTCGATGGCGTGCCTGGCGTTCGGGCCCGTCGGGGGTCCGGCGTGGACCGGGTTGTGGGCGTTGGGGCTGGCTGTGGCCGCGGTCGTCGCGTCGGTGGTGTGGGGGCGGGGTGACCGGTCGCGTGGGTTGTTCCGGGCGGTGATGGTCACGGCGCTGCTGGCCGTGGGACTGCTGCTGGTCTCACCGCTGGGCTAGCGCTCCGGGGGCGGCCTAGCGGTCGACCTGGAGGCGGACGACGGTGCCGGTGCCGGGTGCGGAGCGGATGCTGACCAGGTCGCAGAGGCGGTTGGCCAGCCAGACGCCGCGGCCGCCCTGGACGGCGGGGATGGGGGAGACGCGGCCGACCAGGGGGTTGGTGATGTGGCCGCTGTCGGTGACCTCGCAGGTGAAGGTGCGCTCGTCGTGCCAGGTGCGCAGGGTGCCCCGGTCACCGCCGTGCACGATGCTGTTGGTGACGATCTCGTTGGTGGCCAGGGTCAGGTCAAGGGCCCGGTCGCGGGACAGGCCGAAAGCCGAGGAGCGGACCGTCACCAGGTCGCGCAGTTCGGGCAGGTCGTCCAGGGTGAAGTGCACGTCGTCGAGGTCCAGGGGGGTGGTGGCCTCCGGCAGGGGGCGGGCGAACACCGCGTAGCCGTGGTCGGGATCGTAGGCGGCGCCCGGTCTGCTGGTGCCCCCGTCCAGCACGGTGGGGTGGGTGTGCTCGGCCTCGGGCAGCGCGTCCGCGTCGACGGTGCAGCGCAGGCGGAAGTCGATGGCGTCGTCGAAGGCGAGGTTGAGCAGGGCCTCGTGCAGCGCGGTCTCGGCGGCCGCGGCCGGGTCGTGGGTGGCGCGGGTGGAGTTGCCCACGCAGCGCAGCGGGCCGCGCGCGGTCTCCAGCAGGTCGCGCAGGGTCGGGATGAGGCGGGCCGGGTTGCGGCCCAGGTCCGTGGTGTCGACCACCCGCACCCCGCTGCCGTCGAGGGCGCCCGCGAGCAGTTCCCGCCCGCGCGGACCGAGCAGGGCCACCGCGGTCTCGCCCTCCCGCACACCCTCCCGCAGGAAGTCCACGGTCGCCGCCACGTACGCGTCGTCGTCGCGGTGGACCAGCGCTTCGTGCACGAACCCGGCTGTGCCCATGCTCGTCCCTCCGTCGGTGGGTGCCCCCGCGGAGCGAAGACGCCCGAGGCCGACCCGCGTCGCGGGCACGGGCAGCGTACCCGCGCGGACCCCCGGAGCAGGGCGAGTGGCCGGGTGTCGCGTGGTCCGGAAGGGTGATGTCATGGTCATCACCGCCGCCGCGAAGAAGCACCGGGTCGCCCTCGACGACTGGGTCATGCTCGGACTCGCCGTGGTCTCGGTCGCCCTGCTCGTCTACCGGGCGCTGTGGAACCCGCCCACCCACGTCGGCGAACTGATCGTCCGGATCGACTGGGCGTTCTGCGCGGTGTTCGCCGTCGAGTTCCTCTGGCGGTGGCGGCTGGCGGGCTTCACCGGCCGGTTCGTCCTGCTCAACTGGTACGACGTCATCGGCATGGTCCCCTGGGCGCACGTGCTGGTCCGCGCCTTCCGGCTGCTGCGCGTCGTGCGGGTGGTGACGCTGCTGACCAGGCTCCAGCGCCCGGTCGACCGCTCCGTCGGCGAGGAACTGGCGCACCGGGCGATGGGCCGCTTCGGCGGCGTCCTGATCGACGTGGTGAAGAAACCGCTCACCGTGGCCGTGCTGGAGGAGGTCGTCTCCGTGCTGCGCACCGGCCACTACGCGCGCAACATCGCCAGCGCCCTGGAGGAGAACCGGGCCGAGATCCGGCAGATGGTCCTGGAGAAGCTGAAGGAAGACCCCCAGGTCGGCAAACTCCGCCGCCTCCCCTTCCACGACGAGGTCGTGGGCGCGGTCTCCGAGGCGGTGCTGCGCGTGGTCCTGGAGATGCTCGCCGACCCCCGCACCGACGAACTGATCTCCGACCTGCTCCGGGAGAACATCGACCAGATCCGCCAGGCCGTGCGCGCGGGCGACCACCAGAACCTCCCCGACCCCGCCCCGCCGGGTCTCTGACCCACCACCCTGGACCCCGCCGCCCCGGGGAAGCCACCGGGGTCCACTGCCTGGAAACGCGGTGCCCCCGACCCGGTTCGGCCGGCAGCATGGGCCGGGTGACCTTCTCCCTCGACCCGGCCGTGCACCACCTCAACCCCGGCGGCTTCGGCATCGTGCCGGTCGAGGTCCGCGAGGCCCAGGCCCGGTTCCGGGCCGCGTCCGACGCCAACCCGATGCGCTTCCACCGGGTCGACACCCCCGCCCTGGTCGCCGCCGCCCGGGAGGCGGCGAGCGGGTTCCTGGGAGCCGACGTGGTGCTGGTGCGCAACGCCACCGAGGCCGCCGCGACCGTGCTCGCCTCGCTGCCGCTGGCGGAGGGGGACGAGATCCTGCTCTCCGACCACGGCTACGGCGCCGTGGCGATCGCCGCGCAGGCCGCCGCCGACCGGGTCGGCGCCCGGCTGCGCGTGGTGCACTTCCCCGCCGACGCCGGGCCGGACGAGGTGGTGGCCGCGTTCGCCGGTGGGCTCACCGCCGCCACCCGGCTCGTGGTCGTCGACGCGATCACCTCGCCGACCGCGCTGGTGCTGCCGGTCGCCGGGGTCGCGCAGGCGTGCCGGGAGCGCGGTGTCCCGGTGTTCGTCGACGCCGCCCACGCACCCGGTCACCTCGACCAGCGCCCGGACCTGCTCGGTGTGGACTTCTGGGCGGGCAACCTGCACAAGTGGGCCTACGCCCCGCGCACCAGCGCCGGGCTGTGGATCGCCCCGCCGTGGCGCGACCGGGTCCGCCCGCTCGTGCCGTCCTGGGACCACCCGGCCGGGTACCCGCGCTGGTTCGACCACGCGGGCACCGGCGACTACTCCGGGTGGATGGCGCTGCCCGCCGCCTTCGACCACTGGCGCGCGGTGGGCGGCTGGGACGCGGTCGCGGCCAGTTCGGCGCTGCTGGACCGGGGCGTCCGCCTCGTCGCCGACGCCCTCGGTGCCCCCGGGCAGGTCAGCGCGCACCACGCCCCGCTGATGCGCCTCGTCGCCCTCCCCTCCGGGCTGGTCGCCGACTTCGACGACGCCGCGCGCTACTACGGGGAACTCAGCGCCCGCGGCATCGAGGTGCCGGTCATCCACTGGCACGGCGCCGCCTACGTCCGCGTCGGCGCCACGACCCACACCACCGAGGACGACTTCGCCGCGCTCGCCGCCGCCCTCGCCGAGGGCCGCTAGAACCCCCAGTCCGACCGTTCCAGCTCGATGCCCTCCACGCCGAGGACCGCGCGCACACCCGCGACGCCCGCCGGGTCGATCGACCCGGTGACCACGCCGACGTGCTCCAGCACCGCGTCCACCGACAGGCCCACGGCGCGCAGGTCGGCCACCAGGTCCGGCAGCCGACCCATGCCGTCGTCGTCCACGGTCACCAGCACCCGTAACGGACCGGGGTCGGTCACGGGGCCTGCACCAGACCCGCCCCGACGTCGGTGCTGGGCAGCGGCTGCCGGATGGCCGACTGGGCCAGCCGGGCCCACAGCGCCCACGACCGCGCGCCGGTGGCCTGGGCGATCAGCGCCGCCACCCCGGCCACGTGCGGGGTCGCCATGCTGGTGCCGCTGATCCGGTTGTGCCGCAGCGGCATCGGCCACGACGACAGCACGTCCACCCCGGGCCCGACCACGTCGACCGAGCCGATCCGGTCCACGGTGCCGCAGGAGAAGTACGCGATCGCCTCGGCCGCGTCGACCGCGCCCACGGCCAGGATCGACGGGCAGTTCGCCGGGTGCCCGACCGGGGCGACCGCCCCGGTGCGCCGGTCGGACTCGTTGCCCGCCGCCGCCACGATCAGCGTGCCCTGCGCCATCGCCCTGGTCGCCACCCGCTCGAAGGTGCGGGAGAACGGCTGCCCCGGCTGGGTCGCCGCGCCCAGCGACATCGACACCACCGCGCACCCGTTCTCCACCGCCCAGGCGATGCCGGACAGGATGCCGCCGTCGGACCCGGAACCGCCGTCGCTGAGGACCTTGCCCACGTAGATCTCCGCGGCCGAGGCGATGCCGTAGCCCGGTCCGTCGCCGGGCTCGCGCGGCCCGCACGAGGTGCCGACGCAGTGCGTGCCGTGCCCGTGGCCGTCCTGCGCGCTCTCCCCGGGCACGAACGACTCGGCGGTGACCTGCCGCCCGGCGAAGTCCGGGTGCGCCAGGTCGAACCCGGTGTCGAGGACCGCCACCCTGATCCCCGCCCCGGTCGCCGTGCTGAGCTGCGCCCCCACCGCCTGCAACCCCCAGGTGAACACGCTCTCGTCCACCGCGACCGCGGTCTGGACCTCCTCGGCGGTGATGGCGCGCACCCGCCGTTCCCGCTCCAGCCCCGCGATCGGCCCCGACGCCGCCGCGGCCCGGGCCAGCGCCTCCGCCTGGTCGGGGTCCGCGTCGACCACCGCGACGCCGAGCCGGTCGAGCACCAGCCCGCCCGCGCCGCGCAGGTCCGCGCCCGGACCGGTGGCGTCCGCGGTGGCGGCCACATCGATCCCGGCGATCCGGTTCAGCTCCCGGGTCCCGGCGGCCACGGAGTCGTCCTCCAGCAGCACCAGGTACCGGCCCGTCGTCCCGTCGTCCGCTGTGCCGTCGTCCCTGCTGGGAGTGGTCATCGACCTCACCTCGTTCCTTCCGGCGGGCCGTGTCCGCCCACCTGAGGGTCTCTCGAATACCTTGACAGGCATGTGACGGCCATTACAGCCCTGCTACCCGAATGGCCCACCGCCGTCCGCCCAGTGCGACACCTCTCCCGTGTCCGGGAGCTGCCGTTACTGTCGGGGCCATGCAGACCTGGCAATCCCACCCGGTGCCCGAGGTGGACGGCACCCCACGGCCGCTGCGCCTGTTCGACACCTCGTCGGGGCAGATCCGGCCGACCACCCCGGGCCGCACGGCCACCATGTACGTCTGCGGGATCACCCCGTACGACGCCACGCACCTGGGGCACGCGGCGACCTACCTCGCCTTCGACCTGGTCCACCGGCAGTGGCTCGACAACGGCCACGACGTGCACTACGTGCAGAACGTCACCGACATCGACGACCCGCTGCTGGAGCGGGCCGAGCGGGACTCCGACGACTGGGTCGTGCTCGGGATGCGCGAGACGGCGCTGTTCCGCGAGGACATGGAGGCGCTGCGGGTGCTGCCGCCACGCGAGTTCGTCGGCGCCGTCGAGGCCATCCCGGAGATCGTCGAGGCGGTCGGCAAGCTGCTCGCCGACGGCTCCGCCTACCGGGTGGACGACGAGGAGTACCCCGACGTCTACTTCGACCACACCGCCACCGGCCGCTTCGGCTACGAGTCGAACTACGACGAGCCGACCATGGACCGCTTCTTCGCAGCCCGCGGCGGCGACCCGGACCGCAAGGGCAAGCGCCACCCGCTCGACGCCCTGCTGTGGCGCAGCGCCCGCCCCGGCGAACCGAGCTGGCCCGGTGACCTCGGCCCCGGCCGCCCCGGCTGGCACGTGGAGTGCTCGGTCATCGCCCTCAACCGGCTGGGCATGACCTTCGACCTCCAAGGCGGCGGATCGGACCTGATCTTCCCGCACCACGAGTACAGCGCCGCGCACGCCGAGGCCCTGACCGGCGAACACCCCTTCGCCCGGCACTACGGCCACTCGGCGATGATCGGCCTGGACGGCCTCAAGATGTCGAAGTCGCGGGGGAACCTGGTCTTCGTCTCCCGGCTGCGCGCCGACAAGGTCGACCCGATGGCGATCCGGCTCGGCCTGCTGGCGGGCCACTACCGCCAGGACCGCTCCTGGACCCAGGACATCCTCGACACCGCCCTCGCCCGCCTCGACCGCTGGCGCACCGCGGTGTCGGCCGCCACCGGCGCCCCCGCCGACGACCTCGTCGCCCGCATCCGCGACCACCTGTCCGACGACCTGGACACCCCCGCGGTCATCGCCGCGGTCGACGCCTGGGCGGCCCAGCCCGGCTCCGACCCGACGGCCCCGGGCCGGGTCCGCACCGCCGTCGACTCGCTGCTCGGCGTCCTGCTCTGACGGTCCGGCAGCCCGATCGGGGCTGACCGGCCCGCTGGACCGGTTCGCGGTGGACCGGTTCGCGCTGGACCGGTTCGCGGTGGACCGGGCCGGTGGTCCGGTCCACCGCGAACCGGACCGCTCCTGGGTCGCCGTCCTCCGGCGCCCGGGAGCCCCGCCGCGGAACCGCCCGAATGGCCCGCGGGCGGACCCACCTGAGTCACACCCCGAGCATGCCCGCCGGGTCGCCCTCCGGCCGGTCGCGCCGGGTCACACCCCGCCAGGTCCCGCCGAGGTCACACTCCGGCCGGTCCTGCCGGGGTCACACCCCGGCCGGTCCTGCCGGAGGCACACCCCGGTCGGTCCCGGGCCCGACCCGCCGCGCCGGTCGGTCCTGGCGGGGTCACACCCCGGTCGGTCCCGGACCCGAGCCGCCGCGGCCGGGTCCCGGCCGCCGCCTGCGCAGGTAGCGCTCGAACTCGGCGGCGATCACCTCGCCGCTGGCCTCGCCCAGGGTGTCGTCGGCCTCGCTGCGCTCCTCGAGGGCGCGGACGTAGTTGCGCACGTCCTCGTCCTCCTCGGCCATCTCGCTGACGGTGGCCTGCCACTCCTCGGCCTGCTCGGGCAGCGCACCGAGCGGCACCTCCACGTCCAGGATCTCCTCCACCCGGTGCAGCAGCGCCAGCGTCGCCTTGGGCGAGGGCGGCTGCGACACGTAGTGCGGCACCGCCGCCCAGATGGAGATCGCGGGCACCCCCGCCTGCACGCACGCGTCCTGCAACACCCCGACGATGCCGGTCGGCCCCTCGTAGCGGGAGCGCTCCAGGCCGAAGCGGGCGGCGGAGGTGGCGTCGTAGGCGGTGCCGGTGACCGGCACCTGCCGGGTGTGCGGGGTGTCGGCGAGCAGGGCGCCCAGGGTCACCACGGTCGTGATGCGCAGGTCCTCGATGTGCTGGAGCAGCTCGGCGCAGAACGAGCGCCACCGCATGTTCGGCTCGATGCCGTGCACCAGCACCACGTCCCGGTTGGACCCGGGCGGGCGGCACACCGACAGCCGGGTGGTGGGCCACTCGACCCGCCTGGTCACCCCGTCCACCATGCGGACGGAGGGCCGGGTCACCTGGAAGTCGTAGTAGTCGTCGGGGTCCAACTCGAGCAGGGGGCTGGCGTCCCAGGTCAGCTGCAGGTGCTCGATGGCGGTGCTCGCCGCGTCGCCCGCGTCGTTCCAGCCCTCGAACGCCGCCACCATGACGGGGTCGACGAGTTCCAAGGGCTCGGTGCTGGGCTCGCGGTCGGCGGCCATGTGCGGGTCCGGATCGGTCACCGGCCCAGCCTACGGCCCACCCCCGATCGTGGTAGATCACCGGTCGCGAGTGGCTGGCCGGGCGTGTCGGGTGGTGGTGCGGGGCGAACGGCGCTCCGCCCGATGGGCCCTCCCCCGATCGTGGTAGATCACCGGTCGCGAGTGGCAGGCCGGGCGTGTCGGGTGGTGCGGGGATCGGAGGCGCGCGGATCGTAGGGTGGGGCCATGCCGAGCCAGCGCGTCGACCCCGCCCTGCCCGCCGCCGTGCTCTGGGACATGGACGGCACCCTGCTCGACTCGGAGAAGCTCTGGGACATCCCGCTCTACGAGTTCGTCGAGCGCCTCGGCTTCACCCTCGCCGCCGAGACCCGCACCGCGATGATCGGCAGCAACGTCCCCACGACCATGGCCCTGCTGTTCGCGCAGGCCGGGATCGAACCGTCCGCCGACGACATCCGCGAGGCGGTGGGCTGGATCGATGCCCGCATGGCCGACCTGTTCGCCACCGACCTGCGCTTCCGCCCCGGCGCCCCCGAGGCCCTGCGCGCCGTCCGCGCCGCGGGCCTGCCGACCGCGCTGGTCACCTCCACCGAGCGCCCGCTGACCGAGATCGCCCTCGACGTGATCGGCCGCGAGTTCTTCGACGTCACCGTCACCGGCGACGAGGTCGACGGCCGCAACAAGCCCCTGCCGGACCCGTACCTCAAGGCCGCCCGCCTGCTCGGCGTGGACCCGGCCGAGTGCGTCGCGGTGGAGGACTCGCCCACCGGCACCGCCGCCGCCGTCGCCGCGGGCTGCGTCACCGTGGTGGTCCCGTGCGAGGTCGACGTCCCCGGCGGCGAGCGGCGCGTGCTGCGCGAGTCCCTGGTCGGCTTTGACGCGGACGCCCTGCGGGCACTGGTGCCCGCCACCCGGTGAGGTCCGCCGCCCGCCGGTGGTGGCAGGATCTTCGACCGTGAAGACCTTCGACGAACTGTTCGCCCAGCTCCTCGACCGGGCGCGGACCCGCCCGGAGGGCTCGGGCACCGTGGCCGCGCTGGACGCGGGCGTGCACGCGCAGGGCAAGAAGGTCCTGGAGGAGGCGGGCGAGGTGTGGATCGCCGCCGAGCACGAGTCGGACGAGCAGTTGGCGCTCGAGGTGTCGCAACTGCTGTACCGGGTGCAGGTGCTGATGATCGGCCGCGGCATCACGCTGGAAGACGTCTACCGCCAGCTCTGATCACTCTTCTGTGGACAGTCCTCGGCCTTGGGGTGCCGGTCTTTTGCCGGGGTGTCCGGGTGGGTGGATGTGCTCAGCTTTCGAGCCCGGGGGTTTGGTGGTGGTGTCCGGCTGGGTGGATGTGTTTGGCCGGGGCCCCTATGGCGATCATGTGCTCCAGT
>NZ_AYXG01000076.1 GCF_000564855.1 Actinokineospora spheciospongiae | reverse complement strand
TCACCCGATCCCGTGGGTCAGTGCTTGCTCGCGTAGCGTAGGACCACCACGCCCTCTCCCCCAACGCAGAACGCCCGCCCCGGAATCCCGGAACGGGCGCTCAACTCCTGTGGCCAGGGGCGGGGTCGAACCGCCGACCTACCGCTTTTCAGGCGGTCGCTCGTACCAACTGAGCTACCTGGCCGTATAAAAGTGCGAAGCACTGATCCAATACAACAGCACCACGCTGGTTCAGCAACCCCACGCACCGTGGGGGTCTGGGGGGTCGCCCCCCAGTGCAATGGCGAGCGCCCATGCTCACGCACTCCGTGAGCATGGGCGCGCCAAAGCGAGCGACCCTGACGGGACTCGAACCCGCGACCTTCGCCGTGACAGGGCGACGCGCTAACCAACTGCGCCACAGGGCCTTGCTCTACTGCTGGTGGAACCTTACCTTACCGGTGTTGCGTGCTCCCAACGGGATTCGAACCCGCGCTGCCGCCTTGAAAGGGCGGAGTCCTAGGCCGCTAGACGATGGGAGCCCAGGTGCTGCTTGCTCGGTGTCGCTGGAAGCAAGATTAGCTTAGGGCACACCGTCCAGCCACCGAAATCCGGGGTACCAAACAGGGTTTGACCTGCGCGAACCTCACTCCAGGGCGAGCAGGGCCTGGTGCAGCTCGGTGCGGTCGGCCGGGTCGAGGGCGGCGAGGAGTTCGTCGGTGCGGAGGTTGGTGGCGTCCTCGGCGGCTTCCCAGCGGACGGTGAGGTTGGGGATCGCCTTGGCGGTGGCGACGAGCCCGGTGATCGCCTCGGGGCGCCAGCCGATGAGCGGCAGCCGGTCGGGGCCCGCGCCGGGGTCGGCGACGACGGCGGCGGGCAGCGGGACGCCGCAGGCGCGGAGGGCGGCGAAGTGCAGGCCGCCGCGCAGTTCGCGGAAGAGCATCAGGGCGTGGCCGAGGCGTTCGGGGCCGTCGGTGGGGCGCGGGGCGGCGCGCAGGCCCGCGAAGAGGGGCAGGCCGCTGGCGTCGGCGGCGTCGACGACCGCCAGCAGCAGGTCGGCGGTGCGGTCGGGGGTGGTGGCGTGGGCCAGGTGGGTGCGCGACCACTGCCAGAGGGCTTCGCAGTAGGCGGCGAGGGCGGCCTCGGGCAGCAGGGTGGCGCGGGAGAGCAGCAGCTCGACCATCCTGGGCGGGAAGATGCCGAAGGTCTCGGCGGCGACCAGTGGGGTGGGGGCGCCGAGGGCGGCGGCGCGGCCGCTGAAGTAGAGGGTGTTCGCGGGTTGCCCCGCGGCGGCCTCCTGCTCGGCGAGTTCGGCTGAGGTCATGAAGGCGCCGCCGAGGCGCTGGACGACGGCGCGGGTCTCGGCGGCGACGGAGACGGCGGTCACGCGGGCAACGGTGTCACGGAATGGCCGGAATCCGCAATGGTCCACGAGGGCCGAGTCGAGGGTGTCCGCTATTCACCGGCACGCATTCGGTATAGCGCGCCGAAATGGGTTGCTCATACCGGGAACGGCGTCGGCGGACGCCGTTCCCGGGGGTGCGGGCGGTCAGCGGCGGACCGGCGGGACCCCGTCCTCGCCGTCGACCAGGCCGAGCATTTCCAGCAGCTCACGGCAGTCCCCGGCGTCCACGGCGCTGCGCGCCACGGCCAGCCTGGCCCGGCGGACCTGCTCGTCGGAGACCCGGGCGGACTCCCCGGAGCGCGGTGCGGGGACGCCGCCGGGGTACTGCCCGGCCGAGCCCATGCTGTCCTGTTGGAGAAGGAAGCTCCGGACTTCGAGTGACCCGCTCATTGTTGCCTCCCCGGCTTTTTGTCTGGCGTGAGGCTATGAGAGAAGTCGGCGTTGTCGCAGCCCCCCGGCGAGTGAACCGGTCCACACCTTGGGTTGCCTAAAGTGATCGGTTTTCCCGACGCTTTGTGACAACGACCGGCATTCTCCGACCGCCCCCTTCACCCGTTCGGCCCCATGTGCGCCGCCTCGCACACCGTCCGCTTGCGGAACCCCTACCCCCCATGGGTATCTTGGAGGCATGGAGCACGAGCACGCCCCCGGCTACAGCGCCAAGAAGGACGCCCACCTGCGCAGGCTGCGCCGGGTGGAGGGGCAGGTCCGCGGCCTGCAGCGGATGGTCGACGAGGACAGCTACTGCATCGACGTCCTCACCCAGGTCTCCGCCGCCACCAAGGCGCTGCAGGCGTTCGCCCTCGAACTGCTGGAGGAGCACATGGCGAGCTGCGTCGTGGACGCCGCCAGGGAGAGCGACGCCGCCGCCGCGGCGAAGGTGCGCGAGGCCGCCGACGCGATCGCCCGGCTCGTCCGCTCCTGACCCGGCAAGCAGCACAGAGGCAAGTCCCACAGAGGCAAGCCCCCAGAGGAAGGCACCACCCGTGTCCCAGCAGACCGTCTACACCGTCACCGGCATGACCTGCGGCCACTGCGCCAGCTCGGTCACCGAGGAGCTGTCCGAGCTGCCCGGTGTCACCGACGTCGCGGTCGACCTGCCCACCGGGGCGGTCACCGTCACCAGCGCCACCGAGCTGGACCGGTCCTCGGTCGCCGCCGCGGTGACCGAGGCCGGGTACCAGCTCGCGGGCTGAGCCCCGCCCCACCAGCCCGCACCGACCCGAGGGAATCCCATGACCACCACCGAGCACGCCATCGACACCGTCGAGCTGGACATCGGCGGGATGACCTGCGCCTCCTGCGCCAACCGGGTCGAGCGCAAGCTGAACAAGCTCGACGGCGTGCGCGCCTCGGTCAACTTCGCCACCGAGCGCGCCACCGTCACCGCCCCCACCGGGTTCGCGCTGGACCGCCTGGTCGGCACGGTCGAGGCCGCGGGCTACACCGCCGCCCCGGTCGCCGAGGAGCGGCCGGACCCGGCGGAGGCGGACTCCGCCCACGACGACGAGGCCGGGGAGCTGCGCGAGCGGTTCCTGCTCGCCGCGGTGCTCGGGGTGCCGGTCGTGGTGGTCTCGATGGTGCCCGCGTGGCAGTTCCCGACCTGGCAGTGGGCGGCGCTCGCGCTGTCGGCCGTGGTGGTCGCGGTCTGCGCGTGGCCGTTCCACCGGGCCGCGGCGGTGAACCTGCGCCACGGCGCGGCCACCATGGACACGCTGGTGTCGATGGGCGTCGCGGTGGCGTTCCTGTGGTCGGTGTACGCCCTGCTGTTCGGCGGCGCGGGCGTGGCGGGCATGCGGCACGAGTTCAGCCTGCTGCCGCGCGGGGACCACGGCGCCGCCGACATCTACTTCGAAGTGGCTGTCGGCGTCACCGCGTTCCTGCTGCTGGGGCGCTGGCTGGAGGCCCGGTCGAAGCGGCGGGCCGGGGCCGCGCTGCGGGCGCTGCTGGCGATGGGCGCCAAGGACGTCGCCGTGCTGCGCGACGGGGTGGAGACCCGGGTCCCGGTGGCGCGGCTGCGGGTCGACGACCTGTTCGTGGTGCGGCCGGGGGAGAAGGTCGCCACCGACGGCGCGGTCGTCGAGGGAGCCTCCGCGGTCGACCGGTCGCTGGTCACCGGCGAGTCGGTGCCCGAGGAGGTCGGGCCGGGCTCGGCGGTCGTCGGCGGCACGCTCAACACCAGCGGGCGCCTGGTCGTGCGGGCGGCCAGGGTCGGCGCGGACACCCAGCTCGCCCAGATGGCCCGGCTGGTGGAGCAGGCGCAGACCGGCAAGGCGCGGGTGCAGCGGCTCGCCGACCGGGTCTCGGCGGTGTTCGTCCCGGTCGTGCTGGGCATCGCGCTGCTGACCCTGCTGGGCTGGCTGCTCACCGGGGCGGAGGCGGACGCGGCGGTGACCGCGGCGGTGGCGGTGCTGGTGATCGCCTGCCCGTGCGCGCTGGGCCTGGCCACGCCGACCGCGCTGCTGGTCGGCACCGGCCGGGGCGCGCAGCTCGGCATCCTGGTCAAGGGCCCGGAGGTGCTGGAGTCGACCCGCCGGGTGACGACCGTCGTGCTGGACAAGACGGGCACGGTCACCACCGGGCGGATGTCGGTGGTCGAGGTCGTCGCCGCCCACGGGGTCGACCCGGCCCGGCTGCTGCGGCTGGCGGGCGCGGTCGAGGCGGGCTCGGAGCACCCGATCGCCCGCGCGGTGGCCGCGCACGCCGCCGAGGCCGGTCCGCTGCCACCGGTCGAGGGCTTCCGCAACACCGAGGGCCTGGGCGTCACCGGCCTGGTCGACGGCGAGGACGTGGTGGTTGGCAGGCCCCGGTTGCTGGCCGGGCACGGCGTCGCCGGGATCGAGGCGCTGGCCGGGGCCAAGGCCGACGCCGAGGAGCGCGGGCACACCGTGGTCGCCGCGGCGGCGGGCGGGCGCATCCTGGGCCTGATCGCGGTGGCCGACACGGTCAAGGAGTCCAGCGCGGACGCCGTCCGCGCCCTGCGCGAACTCGGCCTGCGCCCGGTGCTGCTGACCGGCGACAACGAGCGGGTGGCGCGGGCTGTCGCGGCCCGGGTGGGCATCACCGCCGAGGCCGACGTGATCGCCGAGGTGCTGCCCGCGGAGAAGGTGGCCGCGGTGCGCGGGTTGCAGGAGGCGGGCGAGGTCGTGGCCATGGTGGGCGACGGGGTCAACGACGCGCCCGCGCTGGCCGCCGCCGACCTGGGCCTGTCCATGGGCACCGGGGCGGACGCGGCGATCGAGGCGGGCGACCTGACCCTGGTCCGCGGCGACCTGCGGCTGGCCGCGGACGCGATCCGGCTGTCGCGGCGCACGCTGCGCACCATCCGGGGCAACCTGTTCTGGGCGTTCGCCTACAACGTGGCGGGCATCCCGCTGGCGGCCCTGGGCCTGCTCAACCCGATGATCGCGGGCGCGGCGATGGCGCTGTCCAGCGTGTTCGTGGTGTCCAACAGCCTGCGGCTGCGCGGCTTCCGGGCCGCCGCGGGCTGACCGTGCCCGGCGGGTGAACACCTCACCCGTCAAGGCGAAATCCGGGTGAACATTCGCTGAGGAAAATACACGTCCGGACCTCGCCGGAAACGCGTGCGCGTGCAACAATCGACGTGCTGACACCCCCCGGTCAGCACCTGTGGAGATCCCCTCCGGCCCCCGCGCTCCTCCCCCTGGCGCGGGGGCCTCTCCCTGTTCGGGAAGGCATCCGCGCAGGTCAGCGCGGTGGCGCGGGCAAACCGTCCGCACCGCCACACGTGGTCCAGGTCACAGGTGCGGAACCGCCGCAACCCGTTCGTTATCCTGTGCCCGTGCCTTTTCCCTCTTTCGGACGCAGCCGCCCTGACCCCAAGGCAGACGGCACCAGTTCGGGACGCCAGCGCGGCCCGCTGCGGGAGCAGGAGCAGCAGGACCTCCCCGACAACGACCTCGAGAACTACCTCGCCGCGCTGTCCCCGGACAGCGACGTGGAGACCACGGGGTCGGGCCGCCGCTTCGGCAGCGCCGAGGTGCACCAGCTCCGCCTGCCGCTGGTCGCCAACGAGCAACTGCGCGAGATCGCCGCGTACCGCAACACCTCGCCGATGGCACTGGCCCAGGAGTGGGTCATGCAGCGGCTGGAGTGGGAAGCGCAGCAGCTCAAGCAGTCGCAGTCCTGAACCCGGTCCGCCACCCCCGACACCCACACCGAGGAGCCCCGGTCCGCAGGCGGACCGGGGCTCCTCGTCGTCAGGTCGGTGCCGCTCCCGCGCGGCCGACTAACAGCAGATGACTACAGCGGGATGACGTTCGTGGCCTGCGGCCCCTTGGTGCCCTGGCCGACCTCGAACTCGACGCGCTGGTTCTCCTCCAGCGTGCGGAATCCCTTGGACTGGATCTCGGAGTAGTGCACGAAGACATCGGCACCGCCGTCGTCCTGCGCGATGAAGCCGAAGCCCTTTTCCGAGTTGAACCACTTGACAGTGCCCTGTGCCATAAACCTGCCTCCAACGCAGGAGCATTGGGGCTGCACCATGCAGCCCCGGGCCGCCCCCGGGCGATACTCCCGCCCACTACAGCGGGAAAGCAGCGCGCCCGCGTTCTCGTTCCGCGAGCGTGTAAGCACGAACACAGAAACTACGGCCTGCACGGCAAATCGTATCGAGCGAAACCCCGGCGCACTACTGCCTGACGGGCGCTCGGCTGGGCCATGCGGGTGATGTGGGTGAGCACGCTCCGCAATGGTCGCATCGCACTTCGAACGCGAGGCGAACTGCGCCGAAATTCCATTGAATGTGTTGCGTGTCACAGTGTTCCCGGTCAACTTCCGAGAGGTCCGCCACGTCGTTACGGGTGCACAGGCAATGGGGGAAGGGAAACGCACATGGACAAGCGGAGGCGCTGGTTCCCGGCGACGCTGCTGGGCGCGGGCCTGGTCGCCGCGCTGGCCCTGGGGGGCTGCACGAGCGGGGGCGCGGCATCGACCGCGGGCGGCGGCGGGGAACAACCCGCCGCGGAGCAGAGCGTGGCCAAGGCGGCCGCGGTGACCACCTCCCCGGCGGCGGGCGCGGTGGACGTCGGCCCCGGCGGGCCGGTCACGGTGACGGTGGTCGACGGCGCGCTGGAGACGGTGTCGCTGACCAACCCGGAGGGCAAGCAGGTCAAGGGCACCCTCTCGGCCGACCGCACGTCATGGGCGGTCGCCGAGGACCTCGGCTACGGCAAGACCTACACCTGGTCGGGCTCGGCCACCGGCGACGACGGCAGGGCGGTCGCCCTGGCGGGCGCGTTCACCACGGCCAAGCCGAAGCGCCAGGTCGGCGCCAGCCTCAACACCGGCGACGGCCAGACCTACGGCGTCGCCATGCCGATCGCGGTCACCTTCGACGCGGCGGTCAAGGACAAGGTCGCGGCCGAGCAGGCGCTCGCGGTGGAGACCTCGGTCCCCACCGAGGGGGCGTGGGCGTGGCTCGACGACCGCCGGGTGCACTGGCGGCCCAAGGAGTACTGGAAGCCCGGCACCCAGGTGAAGGTCACGGTCGACATCTACGGCCGCGACCTCGGCGCGGGCAGCTACGGCCGAGCCGACGTCACCTCCTCCTTCGCCATCGGCCGCTCCCAGGTCGTCAAGGCCGACACCCAGACCCACCGCGTGCTCGTCTTCCGCGACGGGGTGCAGACGGCCGACTTCCCGGCGTCGATGGGCCTGGAGTCCGACCCGGGCCGGGTCACCAAGAGCGGCACGCACGTGGTGATGAGCAAGCACTCCACCTACGCGATGACCAACCCCAAGTACGACTACGAGAACGTCGTGGTCCCCTGGGCGGTGCGCATCTCCAACAACGGCGAGTTCATCCACGGCTACGCCCCCTCCATCCCGCAGCAGGGCAAGGCCAACGTCTCCCACGGCTGCATCAACCTCGCCCCCGCCAACGCCAAGCTGTACTTCGACTCGGTCCTGGTCGGCGACCCGGTGGAGATCACCGGCAGCAACCAGCAACTGAGCGCGGTCGACGGCGACATCTACGACTGGGCCATCACCTGGGACAAGTGGTCCACGATGTCCGCCAGCAGCAACTGATCGATCCGGGGGAGGGGTGGGCGGCCGGGTGGCCGCCCACCCCTCCCCCGTCTCGCCCCACCTCGCCCCAGGTCCCTCGCCTCGACGCCTGTCTCGACCGACCACCACGCCCCCGGTTCCCTCCCCCGGCACCTATCTGGAACGACCACCGCATCCCCGGTGCTCGGCCTCGACGCCTGCCTGGCCCGACCACCGCGCCCCAGATTCCCGGTGCCCCGCCTCGACCACCACCGCACCGCCGGGCCCCTTGCCTCGGCACCCGTCGTGACCGATCCCCACGCCCCGGGCGCCTCGCCTCGACGCCCGCCCCGTCCGTCCCCGCACCCCGGGCGCCCTGCCTCAGCACCCGTGCCCACCCACCACCGCGTCCCCGCGTTCCGTGCCCGTCTCAGCCCACCACCGCACCGCCGGGCCCCTGCCTCGGCTGATCACTACGCCCCCGGGTCGCGCGGTGGCTACTGTGGCCCGGTGAGCCGCTTCGCCGCGCTGTCCCCGGTGCTGGGCCATTCCCCCGCCGCGGCCCCGGCGGAGCCCGAGGAGGTCGCCGCCGGGTACCTGGTCGTGCGCTCCTCCGGGGCCACCGCCGCCCGCCAGGCCCTCGACGCCGCCCGCGGCGGCAAGACCAGGGCCGACCCGGACCGGGTGCAACTGCTCATGCGCGCCACCCTCCCGCGCCACCTGCCCCCCGCGGGCACCACCATCGGCTTCGGCGACTGCGAACTGCGGGTCCACCCCGGCGACCGCCAGGGCATGGTCCTGCTGACGGTCGCCACCCACAAGCTCTCGGTCGACTTCGGTGAGCTGCGCCCCTTGCTGTTCCGCCAGGTGCCGGTGGAGCGGGGCCTGCAATCCCTGTTCGCCACCTCGGTCGCCCACCTGCTCGCCGTCGCCGAAACCCTCGACCCGCACGGCGCCAAGGCCTACCTCCTCGGCCTGGCCGAACTGGTCCTGCGCACCGCCCTGCGCACCGAACTCGACCGCGCCGACGCCCTCGCCACCCGCCGCCGAGCGGCCACCGAGTACATCCGCGAACACCTGTCCGACCCCACCCTCACCGCCGAACGCATCGCCGAAGCCCTTTTCATCTCCCGCCGCCGCCTCTACCAACTCTTCGACGACGGCGACGGCGTCTCCGGCCGCATCAGGACCCTCAGGGTGGAACGCGCGAAAGAACTCCTCGCCGACCCAGCCCTCGGCGTCCGGGGAATCGGCGAGATCTCCCGCCAGTGCGGCTTCGCCAACGCCGCCCACTTCTCCAGAACCTTCCGCAAAGCAGTGGGCCAAACCCCCCGCGACTACCGCGACGAAGTGCTGGGCACCTAGGTCCTACAAGCCACCCCAAGAACCACCCACCCGGGCACCCGCCAACACCAAAACCGGGCTCTCAAAACGCGGCAGGCAGATCTTGAGGCCAACCCCGGCGATGCGCAGGGCTTACGCGAAAGACACCGACGACACCAACCGCCCCAACGTCGTGGCCAACTCCAGCCACCCGCGACCAGTCGTGGAGTGCAGGGTGAACACCGCCATCCGCCGCCCCTCCGGCTCGATCACGATCGCCTGCAACTGGCACCCGGGTTCCCCGGCCGGGATGCGGTCGGCGATCACCACCGGGTGCCCGCGCTCGGTCCGCGCCTCGGTCACGTCCTGGATGTCCGGCCCGGCCGCCGCCTCCAGGTACTCCCGCAGCTCCGCCGCGGCGCCCACCCCGTGCGGCACGTCGCTCACCACCACCAGCGCCACCAGCACCGCGGGGTCGGCGGCGGCGTGCTCGACCACGGCGACCAACCCGGCCCCGTTGGCGTGCGCCAGCTCGGCAGCCTCCACCGCGGACTGCCGCAACCCCGGGTCGTGGGCGGATTCCGGCCCACGGGCGCGCACCATCAGCGCGGCCAACTCCTCGGCGGTCTGCTCGGGACTGACCAGCGAAACCGGTGTGACGCCGGGAACAGCGGCCAGCTTCACCGCCGCGGTCCACGGGTCGGCGCCTCGACGAGGACGATCGTTTCCCGACTGACCTGCGCGGGGACCAACGCCCCCGCGAACGCCCCCGCCGCCCCGGTCGGCCGGACCCCGCTCCCGCCAGCGGGCGAGAACAGCCGGGCGAGGGCAGCGGTGGCCCCGGAAAGCCCGTCCAGCACGGGGACCATACCGCGAGCGCCAACGGGCCCGGCCGGGGCGGACACCCCCCGCAGGGCGTCCAACTCGGCAGCCGCGGTGGACGCGATCCGCTGGTGCTCCTCCGCAAGCGCACGGGCGGCCCGCAACACCTCGTCCAACCGCGACCGCAGGGCGGCGAGGGTGGACTCGGCGGTCGCGTGGTCCATGCCGGCCACCGCGGCAGCCGCGGGCGTAGCGGCCAAGTCCAAGTTGTTGCGCGCAGCGTGCACGTCATCCTCGGCGGCCGAGATCCGCCCCCGCACCTTCCGGGCCTCCGCATCCAAGTCAGCCGCCGCCCGCCGGTTCCCACCCACCACCCCGGCCCACCCCGACAACACCTCAGCCGCCCGCCGCAACCGCTCCACCCGATCCTCCACATCAGACGGAACACGCCCCAGCGCCCCCGCGAACGACTCCGCCGCAGCCCCCACCCACCCCCCGGTGACCTCCCGCGCCCGCCGCACCGCGGGCTCCACCCGCCCCAACGCCTCAGCCGCGGCCACGAACCCCCCGGCAGCGGCCACCGCCGCATCCGGGTCGCCCGGCACCGGGTCGAACCCCAACCCGCGATAAGCGCTCACCACGCCCCCTCCCCACCCGAAACCAAACCCGGACAAGCCACCCCAACCCGCCGCCCCACACCGACAACCCGCCCCACCACACCGGTTCGCCTGCCCCCAGGGCCGTTCCTGAAAGCCAGCCCCACGAACCGCCTGCCCGGCGAGCCAACGCCCGGGCGGGTGAATGTGCGCGGCCAGCCACCCACCCCACAAACCGCCAACCCAACTACGGAAACCCCCGGGTGGGCAGACATGCGCGGCCAGCCGACCACCCCCAAAACCGGCGGCCCGACTACGGAAACGCCCGGGTGGGCGGACCTGCGCGGCCAGCCAGCCACCCACCAAACCACCGGCCCAGCAAGCCAACTGTCCGGGTAGGTGGAGGTGCGCGGCCAGCCGACTACCCCGAAAACCGCCAGCCCGGCTACGGCCCTGCCCGGGTGGGTGGAGGTGCTTGCCCAGCCGACCACCCACCAAACCGCCGGCCCGGCGAGCCAACTGCCCGGGTGGGTGGATGTGTTTGGCCGGGGGTGGCGATCATGTGACAGCCTCTCTGGGCGGTGGGGCATCTTTTCAGCCCCACCTGACGCACTGGAGCACATGATCGCCATAGGGGCCCCGGCCAAACACATCCACCCAGCCGGGCACCACCAACAAACAACCGGGCTTTGCAGAACACACCCCAGGAGCCCGCCCCACCCTGAAACCTCGAACACCCCGCCGATCCCGAACAGCCCCGAGAAGACGCACACCCCCAGCGACACGCACCGCCCCAACAGCTCGCGCAGCCCCAGCACCCACTGCCCCGACAGATTGCGCACCCCCCGCAGCACCTGCTGCGCACACAGCGCCAGACCGCACTCCGGCTCCGCCCCCCAGCCCAAACCCGAGCCCGAGCCCGAACAAGATCATCCGGCCCTGGGGACCCCCCATTTCCACGTTACCGGGTGGGGGTGACGATTCCGGCGTGCCAGCGAGGGGGGTGTGGACAACTCCGGGTGCGGTGTGGACAGCCGGGGGCATGGTCAGTCGCGGAGGTGGCGGGTGAGGGCGGCGGTGGCGTCTACCTCGGTGTCGGTGTAGGCGTTGGTGGCCGCATGCAGGCCCGCCGCGGCTTCGGTGATGGCGGACGTGGTGGTCGTCAGGGCGCTTTGGGCTTCGGTGGTGAAGGCGGTCAGCGCTGCCGCGAGGTCCGGGGGGCCGACCGGTGTGGTCGCGGTGGCGTCGAGGCGCACCTCGGCCAGGGTGTCGGCGGTGTCGCGGAGCCTGGCCGAGGCGGCGGCGAGTTCGCCGGGGTCGGCGTGGTAGCCGGTCACGCGCCGAAGACCGACGGGTAGGCGGGGGGCAGGTCGTCGAAGAAGTCGGTGCCCTCGCCGTACTTGTCCTTGTGCTCCTCGTCCTCCGCGCCGGGGGCGCCCGCGCCGCCCGCCATGCCGGGGACCATGCCGGAGGTGCCGCCGCGGCCGCCCATCGCGGACTCTGCGGCCAAGGCGCCCGCCGCTCCGCGCGCGGCCAGGCCCGCGCCCGCACCGGCGCCCGCGCCACGGCCGCCCGCACCCGCCTCGGCGGCGCCGGGGCCACCCGCGCCGGGGCCGCCGCCGCCACCGGGTCCGAAGCCACCGGGTCCGAAGCCACCGGGACCGAAGCCGCCCGCGCCCACCGAGACACCGCCGGGGCCTCGGGTGCCGTCTGCGCCGTAACCGCCGCCCGCACCGCCGAAGCCCGTGCCTCCGTAACCGCTGCCGTGGCCGCCCGCACCGCCCGTGCCACCGGGGCCGCCTGAGGTGCCGCCGTCGAAGGACGGGGTGGTGCTGTCCCAGTCGGGGTCGCCGGGGGTCGTGGGGCCGTCGGGGTCGTGCGGCGGGGGCGGCACCGGGGACGGGGGCCTGCGGGGGGTGACCGGTGGGACGACCACCTCGGGGCGCTCGGGGAAGACCGGGGGCGCGGTGGGCTGGTTGTCCGGCTTGGGGGTGAACACCGGCAGGTCCCGCGACACCTCCTGGCTGCGGTCCGCGTAGGCCCGCATGACCCGGACCGCCTCGGCCTTGGCCGCGTTGCGCTCCTCCAGCTTGGGCGCCTGGTCGTCGGTCATCTGCTTGAGCATGACCGCGCTGGCGGGGTCGCCGCCGACCTTGACGTCGTAGCCCGCCATGAAGTTGCGCTCGGCGTAGTAGTACACCGGCTCGGGCATGGCGGCCTGGGCCCGTATGATCGTGGTCGTGTAGTCCGACAGGCCCGCGCCGATCCTGGAGGCGGTGTGCCCGGCCTCGTCGGCCCACTGGGTGAGGCGGGTGTTGGACTCGGCGGCGCGCACCGCGGCCGGACCGCGCCAGGCGCCCATCAGCCCGCCCACGACCCGGCTGACCTCGCCGGTGGTGCCGGTGATCTTCTCCGCCAGCTCGGCCCAGGACCTGGCGCGCTCGCCGAGCTGCTCCGGCTTGGCCTTCATGATCATGTTGTAGAGGGTGGGGTGGGTGTAGGCGTCCCACCGGATGTGGGTGAAGTCGTTGAACTCCTTGTTGCGCTGCTGCAAGCGCTTGCGGCGCTCGGCGCGCTCCCGTTCGCTGCGGCTCGGCGGGTGGGCCTCGGAGTAGTACTCGCCCTCGCGGTCCTTGTCGTAGCGCATCAGGCCCGCTCCCCCGACTCGACGGCGGGCAGGACCGGGATGCGCTGCTCGACCTGGCGGAACGCCTCGGCCTGCGACTCGTCGGTCTGCGTGTAGGAGGCGAGGGTTTCGTTCATCGTGCGGCGCACCTCGTCGATCTCCTCGATGTAGTCGACCAGCGCGGCGACGACCCCGCTCTGCTCGTCGGCGCGGTTGAGGAAGGTCTGGCGCATCGGGCCCGCGACCGGGCCGCTGCCGTCGTGCAGCGGGTCCGACAGGGCGATGGCGTCGCGCAGCCGGGCCACCAGGTCCTCCTGGAGCTGGGCGAGCTTGCCCTCGGCGCGGCGCAGCTCGTCCGGGCTGATCTCCAGCCCGTCCATGTCCTCGCCCTCGACCCGGTGGTCACCGCGCTCGGCCGCACGCACCCGCCCGGGCACGAGGTGGGCCTCCGGTCGGGCGCCGTGCCGCTTCGCCAGCGCCTCGGCCTCCGCCATGGTGCGAACCCGCGTCATGCTTCCTCCCACGCCGCCGCTGGAGGCCCCGCTCGAACCGCCTCCGTCAGGTAACAGACTGGCGTGGTGGCCGTCCCGGTTCCACTCCAGCCCCGTGCTTGTGCACACTTGGGCACAACGCACGCTCAGGTGGGCAATACTGCCCCGCGGGTGACGTCCGCACAATCGATCACCCCCCGTGACGGCGACCGGTCGATCCGCGGGCGGCGAGCGCAGCGGGGCGGTCACCGCGGTGTCACCTCCGGCACCGGGGCGGCGGAGCCGGTCCCGGGTCGCCGAGCACCAGCCGGGCCAGCGCGTCGGCCAGTTCCGAGCAGCGCCGCACGGCCTCGACCACGTCGGTGGTGTCCTCGTCCACCGCCCCAGCCTGCGACCGGCCGGGGGCCGGGGCCAGCGGCGCTGCTCAGCCGGTCAAGGCGGGTGCGCGGGACGTAAGTTACTCTTCGGTAATGAGTCGAACCACCACCGAGGTGTGGCCGCCGGTGCCGACCGAAGCACCCCAGCGCCACCCGGAAGCGCCCGCACCGGGCGCGGACCTGCCCCAGCACTACGCCTACTGCTTCGGCTGCGGCGACGGCGTCGAGCAGGGCCTGCACATCCGCACCTCGGCCTGCGAGGGCGTCACCATCCGCTCCCGGTTCACCGTGACCGAGGCGCACCAGGGCGCCCCCGGCCTGGCCCACGGCGGCCTGCTGGCCTGCGCGTTCGACGAGGCGCTCGGCGCCGCCGTCGGCAACCTGCTGCGCAAGCCCGCGGTCACGGCGAAGCTGGAGACCGAGTTCGTCCGACCGGTGCCGGTGGGCACCACGCTGTTCATCGACGCCCACCTCGACGGCGTCGCCGGGCGCAAGGTCTACGTGTCCGCCGAGGGGCGGCTCGACGCCGAGGACGGGACCGTCGCCGTCCGCGCGCGGGCGCTGTTCGTGCAGGTCAAGCTGAGCCACTTCCTGGAGAACGGCAGGCCGGAGGACCTGGCGAAGATCGCGGACAACCCCGAGCTGCTCACCCGCCGGTCGGTGGAGCTCAATCCGTAGGCTGGCGCCATGTTCTTCGCCCTCATCGGCCTGCTGGTCGTGCTGCTGCACTGGT
The DNA here is from genome assembly GCF_000564855.1 of Actinokineospora spheciospongiae. Lineage (GTDB taxonomy): Bacteria > Actinomycetota > Actinomycetes > Mycobacteriales > Pseudonocardiaceae > Actinokineospora > Actinokineospora spheciospongiae. The sequence continues at coordinate 54,943 of NZ_AYXG01000076.1, read as the reverse complement.
ACCTCTGGAAACGGCTGGTGCGCGACACCACCCGTTCCCGCCGGGGGCGGGTGGTCGGCACGGTCGTGCTGGGTGTGCTCGCGCTGCTGGTGGCGGCGACGCTGTCGCTGACCAGGGTGGTCGGGCCTGCCGAGGCGGCGTGGTTCTCCTGGCCGGGTTACATCTGGCTGGCGATGTTCATGTACCTGCTGCTGATACTGCTGGTCCTGGAGATCCCGAAACTGCTGTTGCGCGGGTGGTTGCGCGCGGCGCCCACCCCGGTCCCGGCCCGGGTCGCCGCCGAGTCCGCTGTGGAACCGGCTGCGGAGCCCACCGCGGACCCCCCGGTCGCGCCCGCGGTGGACGAGGGGCGGCGGCTGTTCCTGGCGCGGACCACGGCGGTGGTGGCCGGGGTCGCCTCGGCCGGGATCGTCGGGTCCGGGATGGTCTCGGCGCTGAGCCCGCCACTGGTCAAGCGGGTGCCGGTGCCGGTGGGCGGGGCCGCGCTGCGCGGGTACCGGATCGCGGTCGTGTCCGACATCCACCTGGGACCCATCTCCGGGCGGGCGCACACCGAGCGCATCGTGCGGATGATCAACGAGACGCAGCCGGACCTGGTCGCCGTGGTCGGCGACCTCGCCGACGGGTCGGTCGCGGAACTGGGCGAGGCGGCGGCACCGCTGCGGGACCTGGTCTCCCGCGAGGGCACGTTCTTCGTCACCGGCAACCACGAGTACTACAGCGGGTACGAGCAGTGGGTCGGGGAACTGGAACGGCTCGGGCTGAACTACCTGCACAACGAGCACACCGCGGTCGCGGGCGGACGGTTGACGCTGGCCGGGGTGACCGACGTGACCGGCAAGGGCTTCGACGACTCCCCGGACATCCCGCGCGCGCTGCTCGGCAGGCCCGAGGGGACGCCGACCGTGCTGATGGCGCACCAGCCGGTGCAGGTCGAGGACGCGGCGGCGGCCGGGGTCGACCTGCAGTTGTCCGGGCACACGCACGGCGGGCAGATGTGGCCGTTCCACTACGCGGTGCGGGCGCAGCAGCCCGCGGTTTCCGGGTTGTCCAAAGTGGACGACACTTGGCTCTACGTGACCAACGGGGCCGGTTTCTGGGGGCCGCCGGTGCGGGTCGGGGCGCCGCCGGACATCTCGATCATCGAGTTGGGGTGAGCTGATCCGGCGGGCGCGCCTCGGAAACCCGGGACCTGTTGGTGGTGCTCGTGGCGGGACTGCGGTTGGCGGGGTGGTCGGCCGTTGTGCCGGTGAGGTTCAGGTGATCGTCCGGGGGCGGATGGAGTTGGCCTGGTCGACCAGGGCATGGCGTTGTTCCGGGGTGCCTGCCAGGCGGGCCAGGGTGCGGTAGCAGTGTTCGAGGCCGAAGCGCAGTTCGCGTTCGGACAGTGCGCAGCCGAGGACGGTGCGGTGGTGGTTCGCCGGGTCGGCACCCGGTTTGCCCGCCCCGACCCAGCCGTGGGCGGCTTCGAGGACGTCCGCGGCGAGGCGGGTGCGGCGTTCCGCGTCCAGGGTCAGGCGCTCCAGCCGCTTGGCGGCGTCGTGGAGTTCGGGTTCGGTCACGTGCGCCTGGCCGTCCGGTTCACCTGCCCGGGCCTTGATCTTGATGGCGGCGATCTGGGCGCTGAGGTGGTGGCTGGAGGTGTCCGGGACCTGGTCCAGCACCTCGATGGCGCTGCCGCGGGCGCCCTGGGCGAGGTAGACCCTGGCCAGGCCGAAGGCGGCGCTGACCACCGAGTGGTCGGTGCGCCACACCAACTCGTAGAACCGGGCGGCGGCGAAGTGGTCACCGGACTGCTCGTGGCTCGCGGCCAGGGCCAGCTTCGGCGCCAACTCCCCCGGCACCGCGTCGTACACCCGGTCGAAGGCGTCGCGGGCGGCCGCGGGGTTGCCCGAGACGAGGGCCACCAAGCCGTCGAACCAGTCCGGGCGCCACTCGGCCGGGTCGGTGGCGAGCCTGCGCGCGGCCACCAGTTCCGAGTGGGCCGCCCGCAGGTCACCCTGCTCCATCCGGGCCTTGACCAGCCGCAACCGCACCTCGATGGAGTCGCGCGGTGCGCTGTTGAGGGCGGCGACCAGTTCGGCGGGCTCGGTGGCGGTGATGCTCGCCAGCACGGTCGCGGCGTGGTCGTCGGTGTCGACCAGCGGCAGCGGCAGGACGCTGGCCACCTCGGCGGGCGCCGGGGCGGGCAGCACGTCCGCGCCCTCCCCGGCCACCGAGGCGCCGAAGGAGCGGGTGTCCACGCTGAACACGGTGGACAGACCGGGCCTCGGCCTGCCGGTGCCCAGCGCCATCACCTCGCGCAGCACCCCGGTCAACTGGTCGGCCATCTCCCCGGCGGAGGTGAAGCGGCGCAACGGGTCGGCGTGCGTGGCGCGCTTGAGGACCCGGTGGTAGCTGCCGAAGAGGGCGAAGAGCGGTTCGGCGTCCGGACCGGGCAGGGTGTGCCGGTAGCGGGTGGTGTACCCGGCGAACTCGATGCTGAGCACCGCCAACGTCCGCCCGACCGTGTAGATGTCGGAGGCGACGGTGGCGCCCTCGGTGGCCAGTTCGGGGGCGGCGTACCCGGCGGTGAAGAACAGCGGGCTCTCGTAGTCGTCGGTCTTGCGGACCGCGCCCAGGTCGATCAGCTTGAGCTGCTCGCCGGTCTGGATCACGTTGTCCGGCTTGAGGTCGCAGTAGAGCATGTCGATGCTGTGCAGGTACCCGATCGCGGGGAGGATCTCCAACCCGTAGGCGATCACCTGCCCGATCGGCAGCGGCTCCGCCCGCCCGGTCTCCCGGTGGTGCTCCAGCGCCAACTGCCGCAGCGACTGCCCACCCACGTACTCCATGACGATGTACCCCACCAGCGACCCGGTGTTCGGGTCCGGGTGCTGCACGAAGTTGTAGATCTTCACCACGTTCGGGTGCTCGACCTCGGCCAGGAACCGCCGCTCCGCGACCACCGAGGCCATCGAGGTGGCGTCACCGGTGTCGATGAGGCCCTTGAGCACGACCCAGCGGGCGCTGACGTTGTGGTCCTTGGCCAGGTAGATCCACCCGAGACCGCCGTAGGCGATGCTGCCCAGCACCTCGTACTGGCCACCGACCAGGTCACCGCGGAACAGGCGGGGGCGGAAGTTGTACGCCTGCCCGCAGGTCCCGCACACCCCCTCCGGCGGCCCACCCCGACCGACCTCGGCACCGCAACTGTTGCAGAACCGCTTGTTCTCGGCGACCACCGGGTCGTCCAGGACAGCGCTGGCCGGGTCCTTCACCGGGACGACGGGGACCTCGACCAACCCCGCCCCGAGCCTGCCCCGGCCCGCGGCGCGGGAAGCCGTGCGCCTGCCGGTGCCGGGGAACGAACCGGAACCGGTCGAGGGCTGGGAACCGGACGGGTCGGGGGTCGGGGTGGGCTCGGGCTCCTCGACGGGGGGCGGGGGTTCGATGCTCTGGGTGAGGGTGGGGATCTCCAGGACGCTGGTGGGCTGGTCGTGGCCCCGGAAGTCGTCGTGGAAGGTGGGGCCGGGTGGGGCCGGCTGCGCGGGGCGGAACCGGTCGGGGTGGGGTGCGTTCGGCTGGGCGGACCAGGGCTGGGCCGGGTTGGACTGGCTCGGCTGGGCGGGGTGCGGCCTGCCTGCCTGCCCGGGCCGGGGCTGGCCTGACTGGGCGGCACCGGATTGGCCCGGCTGAGCGGGGTGGAACTGGCCCGGCTGGGCGGGGTGGGCGGAGTGGGGCTGGCCCGGCTGCTTCGGCCGAGGCCTGCCGGGGTGCTCCGGCCGAGGCGGGGGAGGCTCGATCGGGTTTCGCCTGCCGTGGCGACCGCGCTCGGAGGGGCGCGGCTGCGGATCGGTGGACTCGGCCGGGTTGGGTGGGCCGGGGCGGTTCGGGGCCGGGGCGGGGTGGTGGCCACCCGGACCGGGGGCAGGCGAGTTCGGAGCGGAGGGCGGTGAGAGCGGGCGGGACTGAGGCATACCCTGCTCAGTCGGATTCACCGGCCGAGGCTGGGACCCGGTTTGCTCCGCCGAATTCACCGGCCGAGACCGGGAACCGCTCTGCTCCGCCGGATTCACCGGCCGAGACTGAGAACCGGTCCGCTCCGCCGAGTTCGCCGGGCGGGAGTGGGACCCGGTCTGCTCAACCGGATTCGCCGGGCGAGGCTGGAACCCGGTCTGCTCAGCCGGGTTTGCCGGGCGGGGGTGGGGGTGCGGCTGGAATGGCGGCACTGGGCGGTGGGGGCCTGCGCCCTGGTCCGGGTGTGGGTGCCCGCTCGGGGGCTGCCTGTGCTGGGGGCTGGTGGATTCCGCCGGGTTCTGCTGCGGTGGGCGGTTGCCGGGGTACGGCGGGCGCTGGTCCTGCGGTGGGGGACCGGTGGGCTCGTCCGAGGTTGGCTGTTGCGGTCGGGGCTGTCCGGGGTGGTGCGGTGGCTGTCCACCGCTCAGCTCCGGGCCCGGGAAGGACGGCCGGGACTGCTGTCCCGGGCGCGGGTGGGCGCCGGGGGTGGGTCGGTGCTGCCCCGGGGGCTGGGCGCTCGCGGGGTCGGGGGGCGGCTGGTCCCAGGGGGGTGGGGGGAGGTGGCCGCTGTGGGGGTCCGGGTTGTGGGTCATGGTCAGTCCCGGTACCGGGCGACCGGGGGGTTGGCGGGTTGGCCGGAGCCGTCGAGCCAGCGGTTGTGGCTGGCGGTCCAGGAACCGGTGCGGATGGAGTCCTCCAGCACGGCGTTGACGAAGCGCACCATGTCCTCGCTCTGCTTGGGGATGCCGATGCCGTACGGCTCCTCGGTGAACCGCGGGCCGACCATCTTCACGTTCGGGTCCTGGGCGGCCATCCCCACCAGGATCGTGTCGTCGGTGGAGATCGCGGTGACCTGGCCCTGTTGCAGCAGCACCAGGCAGTCCGACCAGTTGTCGACGGCGAGGAGGTCCGGTGGGGCGGGGGAGTCGCGCAGCTTGGTGATGGACGTGGAGCCCTTGGCCGCGCAGACCCGCTTGCCGCCGAGTTGGTCGACGGCGGTGATGGGGGAGGACTTCTCGACCAGGACGCGCTGGCCCGCGGTGTAGTAGATGGCGGAGAAGTTGATGTCGGCCCAGCGGGCGCAGGTGGCCGTCATGGTGCGGACGACGATGTCGACGTCGCCGCGCTTGAGGGCGTCGACGCGCTCGGCGGAGGTGATGACCTTGAACTGGACGCGGTCGGGGTCGCCGAAGATGGCGGCGGCGATCTCGCGGACCCGGTCGATGTCGAAGCCGGTGAGGGCGTTGGTGGTGGGGTCCCGGAAGCCGAAGAGGAAGGTGTTCTGGTCGACGCCCGCGATGAGCCTGCCGCGGTCCTGGATGGCGCGCATGGTGGTGCCCGCGGGCATGAGGCCGGGCGTGGGCTTCCCGGCGGGCCGCAGGCTCGCCGTCGGGTCGCACGGGGGCACGGCGGCGGTCGCGCCGGTGCTGGTCGGCGGGTTGACCTCCACCCCCACCGGCTGCGGGCGCTCCACCGACCGCACGTCGACCCGGTCCACCGGGACCGCGCCGCCCCCGCACGCGGTCACCGCCAACGCCACCGCGACCGCCAGCACCGCCACCCGCCGCATCCGCGCCCCGCTCCCCCCGACCGCCCGCACCCCGACCGCCCCACCCGACCCGCGCACCCCGACCACTCCGCCGATACCCGGCGCTCCACCGACCTCCACCGCACCACCAACCCTCACCGCGCCACCCGTGACCACCGCGCTGTCGGTCCCCACCACACCGCCGACCCCCACCGTGCCGCCGACCTCCATCTCGCCACCGATCCGCACCGGGCCGCCGGTTTCCGCCGCACCACCCGTGCCCGCCGCGTCGTTGACCCCCACCACGCGCGCCGAGCGGGCACCACCGCCCGCTGGGGTGCTCGCGGGCGGGTCCGCCGGGGGCGGGTGGGCGGGGCCGGGTCGCGGGGTCGGGGTCATCGGTACTCGCGGAGGCGTTCGCGGATGCCCGCGGAGATGCCCGCGGCGGCGACCGTGGTCAGCAGGGCCACGCCCGCGGTGAGGCCGGTGGTGACCTGGGCGGCCCCGGTGGTCTGGGTGGCGAACTCGGCGCGGGCGGCGTCGATGGCCGTGCGCAGGTTGTCGTCGAGGGCGGCGAAGGTGGTGGCGGCGCTGTCGGGGGCTTGGCCGACCGCGACCGTGACCGCTTCCTCGTACTGGCCGTTGCCGTCGAGTTCGCGGATTCTGCGGTGGGCGCCCTGCCAGGCCGAGGCGTTGTCCACGGCCTGGCGGACGGCGTCGGTGGGGGCGAGGTCCTGGGCTTGGCGCAGGAGGTTGTCGCGGCCGTCGCCGGTGAGGGTGGCGGCGAGCTGCTGCCACTCGGCCTCGTAGCCGGGGCCGTCGCCGCGGGCGACGAGGGTGAGGGTTTCGTCGGCCCGGCACTTGAGGGCGTTGATGCGGGCGTGCACGAGGACGTCGGCCTGGGCGGAGCCGTTGCGCTGGGCGTCGTCGACCCGGTCGGCGGCCAGCAGCAGGGCGACCGACGCCCAGGCGACCGCCACGACCACCGCCGCGGTGGCCACGACCAGGCCGACGTTGAGCAGCCGGTTGGTCCTGCGGGTCAGGTGGACCTGGGCCGCGAGCAGGGCGACCAGCAGGGCCGCGGTGAGCGCGACCGGCCCCCACGGCAGCGCGCGGGCCTCGTCCTGGGCGGCTCGCAGGCGCTGGTGGTCGATGCCGTAGAGCTGTTCGGCGGCGGGGAGGATCTTCGAGCGCATCAGCCCGGACGCCTCGCGCAGGTACGCGGCGCCCGCGGGGAAGCCCTGGCGGTTGTTGGCGCGGGCGGTCTCGACGAGTCCGGTGTAGACCGGTAGCTGCCGGGACAGGGTGCTGACGTACCCGGCGGCCACCGGGTCGTCGCCCAGGTCGGAGGAGGCGGCGCCGACCGCCTCGCCCGCCGTGGCGATGTCGAGTTCGTAGCGGGCGCGCAGCTCGGGGGGTTCGACACCGCCGGAGAGGAAGGCGCTGGCCGCGGTGGCGTCGGCGTCGGAGAGGGACCGGAAGATCTGCTGGGCGACCGCGGCGAGGGGTTCGCGCTGGGTGAGGAGTTCGTCGAGGGTGTCCTGCTTGGCCTGGGTGGCGACGGCGGAGACGATGCCGGTGGCGATGGTCAGCAGCAGCAGCCCGGCCCAGATCACCGACAGCCTGCCGGGGGTGGTGGTGGCCGACCTGGCGACCCGGCGCAGGGGCGACGGCGCGGTGGTCTCCGGTGGTGCGGTGGTCACCAACCGGACTCCCCGTGGCTCGACACCCATGGCGACACAGTCAACCGCACGGGACCGGCCGCGGCGTCCGCATCCCCCCGGCGGTTACCTGGCTGTGACACCGGCTCTGAGCACACGCGTTCGAACCTAGTGGAGTGTTTTGCCCCGATCCACCGCGCGCAACGAGTGGGCGAGCCCCGCCGCGCCCAGGGCGAGCAGTGCGAACAGCCCGAAGGCCAGTCCGGGGGTGCCGAGCAGGGCGCCTGCGGCCAGTGACACGACCACGCCGCCCGCGTTGCCGGTCAGCCAGAGCAGGGCGGTGACCGTCCCGGCGGAGTCGCCCGCGGTGCGCTCGACGTGGGCCAGGGCGACCGGCAGGGCGGCCAGCAGCAGGAACCCGATCGGCAGCGCGGCGGCGAACCCGGTGGCCACCCCCGGCGCGAGCGCCGGCAGCAGGCACGCCAGCGCGGTGACCACCCCGGTGACCAGCAGCGCGGTGGGTTCCGCGGTCTTGCGCGCCGCCAGCGGTGGGATGACCGCGCAGCCGACGATCCCGGCGACGAGCATGGTCAGCATCAGCAGCCCGGACGCGTCCGCGGCGACCCCGCTGGGCTTGAGCAGCGGCTCCAGCCAGGTCGCCAGCGCCACGAAGACGCCCATGCCCGCGAACACCACGGTGGCCAGCAGCCCCACCCCCGGTTGCCGGGCGACGGCGGTCAGTGGCGGCGGTCGCCGCACCGCCACCCCGAACGGCGGTCGCCCGCGCAGGGCGAACAGCGCGGCGACGACGGTGACCAGGGTCAGCCCGGCACCCACGGCGACGACCAGCGGCACGTCGTCGGGGATGGCGGTGCCCACGCCGATGGCGAGGATCATGCCGACGTAGGTGGCGCCCGCGCCGACGGCGATGCCCAGCGGCCGGTGCCGCGGTTCGAGGTAGGCCGCGGCGACGCGGGTGATGGCGTTGGCGGCCAGCGGCTGGGCCAGGGCGGCGAGGCCCTGCCCGAGCAGCGCCGCCCAGTAGGCGTCGACCGCGACCCTGGTCAGCGCGCCGAGGCCGAGCAGGACCGCCGCGAGCGCGAGGGCGGGCCGCAGCCGGGTGTCCAGCAGCCGCCCGGCTGGCACGCTGAGCAGCACGAACAGCAGCGGGAACAGGTTCGCCAGCCAGCCGACGGCGGCATCGGAGACGCCGAAGTGGGTCGCGGTGGCGGTGGTGATCGCGGCGTAGGCCAGCCAGCAGACCTGGGTGGAGACACCCAGTGCGGCGAACGCGACGACGACCGGCCAGCGGGACACGGGTCCGAGTATCGATCTCCGCGCTCCCCCGCACAACCCACCGCGGCCGGTGGTGCCGCGTGGCGGCCGGACTCGGTGCGGGAAAGGAAAACCGCCCCACCGGTGTCGGCGGGGCGGTTCGGGTTTGTCTGTTGTGGACTGTCAGAGGTCCTCGTCGCCCGAGCCGGGCATCCGACCGGTGACGACGAACACGACGCGCTTGGCCACCGACACGGCGTGGTCGGCGTAGCGCTCGTAGAAGCGGCCCAGCAGCGTGACGTCCACCGCGGACGCGACGCCGTGCGGCCACTCCTTGTCCATGATCACCGAGAACAGGTGCCGGTGCAGGTCGTCCATCTCGTCGTCGGCGTCCTCGAGGGCGCGCGCGGCGGCGACGTCCTGGGTGCGGATGACGGTCTCGGCCTTGCGGGCGAGGTCGACGGCGATGCGGCCCATCTCGGCGAAGTAGCCGTGCACCGGCTCCGGCAGGACCGGGGCCGGGTGCCTGCGCCGGGCCGCCTTGGCCACGTGCAGGGCCAGGTCGCCCATCCGCTCCAGCGACTCCGCCGCGTGGATGGCCGCGAGCACCGTCCGCAGGTCGGTGGCCACCGGCGCCTGCAGGGCGAGCAGCGCGTAGGCGTGCTCCTCGCAGGACGAGCGGGCGTCGTCGATCTTCTCGTCGCCGCTGATCACCTGCTCGGCCACGGCCAGGTCGGTGTCGAGCAGGGCCCGGGTGGCGGATTCCATGGCCTCGGCCACCATCGCGCACATGCCGGCCAGTTGATCGGCGAGTTTGCCGAGTTCGAGATGGTAAGCCTCACGCATGCCGGTCAGCCTAGTTCCCCGCGCGCCCGGTTGCCCCAGCGCGGGATGAACCGAAGATGAACCCGCCACGACGAACCCGCCTACGCGCAGGTCACGTCCCCTGCGTTGATCGTCGACAGGTTGGCGGGCAGCTCCTCCTGGACCGGTGCGCCCGCGCCGCCGGGGGCGGTGACGGTGCCGTTGAACTCCGGGCCGAGCACCAGCACCAGCGCGGCGCCCGCGCCGGGGTCCAGCTCCAGGGTCGCGCCGGGGATCGAGGACGCCAGGGTCTGCGCCTGCGCCTCGCGGCCCTTGCCGTAGCGGATCGTGGTCTTCGGCACCGACGGGCCCGCGTTGACCTGCACCACGGTGTAGCCGACGCCGGTCAGCTTCTCCGCGGTCTTCTTGGCGATGCCGTCGGTGGTGTTGCCGCCGTTGAGGACCTGGATCTTGAGCGTCTTCGGGTCGACCGGCTCGGTCTGCTGCTGGCGCAGCGGAGCAGGCTGCGGCATCGCCTGCTGCCCGCCCACGGGCTTCTCGCCGGGCAGTGCCTGCTTGTTGATGATGGCGTGGAACAGCGCCTTGTTGTCGTCCGGGAGCAGCGTCTCGTTGCCGCGGGTGTTGGAGGTGCCCACGGTCGGCACGGTGATGAAGGTGACCCGCCCCGCCTCCAGGCCCTGCAGCGACTGGCCCAGCCGCAGCAGCGAGTCCAGGCCGATGTTGTCGCCGAAGGTGGACTTGGCGAACTCGCTGGTGAAGCTGGTCAGCTTGCCCGGGTCCAGCAGCACCTGGCTGGACATGGCCTTGCGCAGCAACGCCGACAGGAACCGCTGCTGGCGCTTGATCCGGCCGTAGTCGGAGGTGCTGTCGCCGACCACGTGCCTGGCGCGCACGAAGTTGAGCGCCTGGTCCCCGCGCAGCAGCACCTCGGTGCCCGCGTCCTTGACGACCCAGGTGTTGAGGGTGGTGTCGAACATGGGCTTCTCGACGCACACGTTGACGCCCTCGACCGCGTCGACCATGCCCTTGAAGCCGTCGAAGTTGATCCCGATGAACCGGGTGATGTTCAACCCGGACAGCCCCTGCACGACCTTGGTCATGCACAGCGGGCCGCCCACCTGGTAGGCGGTGTTCATCTTCGCGATCTTCTGCCCCGGCACCTGCTCACCGGTGTAGGTGTTGCTCTTGGCGTCGAACCGCTCGCAGGACGGCCGGTTGATCTCCAGGTCGCGCGGGAACGACACCAGCACGACCCGGCTGCGGTCGGCGGGCACGTGCGCCACCATCACCGTGTCCGAGCGCGCACCGGGCACCTGCTCGGCGTCGCCGACGCCCTCCTCGGCCGACGCCCCCTCCCGGCTGTCGGAACCGACCAGCAGGAAGTTCTCGTCGCCCTGCTGGGCGGCGGCGTCGGTGATCGAGGCCGAGTTCGGGTCCAGCGCGCGCACGTCGTCGATGGTGCCGTCGGTCCACTTGGCGTAGCCCCAGCCGATGCCGGTCGCCACGAACACGACCGCGGCGACCGCGATGGCGGCGAACCGGCCCGCGCGCACCTTCCGGTCGTGCGGCTGCGGCCCCCGGGTGACCACGGCCTCGGGCTCCGACTCGGCTTCCGGCTCCCGCTCGGCTTCCGGTTCTGGCTCGGCGGGGCTGTCGTCCCGGGCGGGCTCGTCGACGGCGGGGACCACCTCGGTGGGCAGGTCCGCGCCGGGCTCGGCTAGTCGGAGCGGCGGCGTCCGAACAGTCCGCGCTTCTTCGTCGGGCGCTTCCGGTCCACTTTTGGAGTCGACAAAGTCAACCACCTCCCCCGGTTCGGCACCGGGCACCTGCCCGAGCCCCGTCAGGTGGTCGTCCAGCTCGTCGACGTCACCCGCGAACGGGTTCAGCTTGAGCTTCTTGGCCTTGCGGGCCTTCTCCTCCGCGGCGAGCTCGTCGTGCACGGCGGAGAACCGCGCCAGCGTGTGGTCGACCCGGCGCCGCTTCTGCACGGCCTCACCGATCGGCTCCATCTCGGTGGTGAGCCCCATCAGCTCTTCCGGCGGAACGTCCGGCGGCGGCATCATCGCGGGCCGGTCCTCCGCCCCGTCCTCCGGCTGCGGCGGCATGGACGACTGGCCGGGCTGCTGCCGGGGACCGCGCGGGGGCTGCTCGTCGAGACCGTCGAGGCCCTCGGAGATCCGGCGCTCCCCGGTGTTCCCGGTGCCACCAGTGCTCCCCGGGACGGGGAAGGCGCCGGTGGGGCGCTGGTTCGGGCGGCCGGGAGCGGGGGGGCGCGGGTGGGCGCCGGTCGCGCCAGGCGCGCCGGGCGGTGGCGGACCGGCGGGCCTGCCGGGGCGACCGCCGTTGACCGGCAGCCCCTCGGCATCGGGCCGCGGGTAGCTGTCGGCCTCCGGGCGACGCGGACCGGATCGGCCGCCGGGGCCGGGCCTGCCGTTCGCCCCGGGCTGTCCGTTGGGACCGGGCTGGCCATCGGGACCGGGCTGCCCATTGGGACCGGGCCTGCCGTTCGCCCCGGCCTGCCCGTTGGGACCGAGCTGGCCATCAGGACCGGGCTGCCCATTGGGACCCGGCTGCCCCTTCGGGCCGGGCTGCCTGTTCGGGCCGGACTGGCCGTGGGGACCGGGCTGGCCATTCGGGCCGGGCTGCCCGTTCCGGCTGTGGGGGCCGGATTGGCTGTGGGGGCCGGATTGGCCGTTCGAGCCGGGCTGGCCGTTGGGGCGCGGGTGGGCGCCGGTGCCGTTGATCGGCAGGCCCTCGGCGTCCGGGCGCGGGTAGGAGTCGCCCTCGGCCCGGCGCTGGCGGTCGACGGGCAGGCCTTCCGCGCCGGGGCGCGGGCGGTCGGGGCGGCGGAAGGCGTTGGTCAGGTTGTTCGGCCGGGGGAACGAACCGGTGCCCGCGGGCGGGGGGCCCTCGGCGTCCTCCGGGCGGGGCCGGGGGTACGACCCGGTGCCGTTGACCGGCGGGCGCGGACCGCTCTCGGCGCCGGGGTGGGGATCACCCTGCGGGCCGTTGGGGCGGGGGTGGGCACCCGTGCCGTTGGCGGGGCGGTCGGCGCGGGACCGGGGCTGCGCACCGGTGCCGTTGACCGGTATGCCCTCGGCACCCGGGCGCGGGTACGAATCACCATTCCGGCCGGGACGCGGGTAGGCGCCGGTGCCGTTCACCGGGCGATCACCGGCGCCGTGCACCGGCATGCCCTCGGCATCGGGCCGTGGGTACGAGTCGGCATCCCGACCAGGGCGCGGGTAGGCGCCGGTGCCATTCACCGGGCGATCAGCACCGTGTGCAGGCATGCCTTCGGCATCCGGACGCGGGTACGAATCACCATTCGGGCCAGGACGCGGATAGGCGCCGGTGCCATTCGCCGGACGATCAGCACCGTGCACCGGCATGCCCTCGGCACCCCGACGCGGGTACGAATCACCATTCCGGCCAGGACGCGGGTAGGCGCCGGTGCCATTCACCGGGCGATCAGCACCGTGTGCAGGCATGCCTTCGGCATCCGGGCGCGGGTACGAATCGCCGTTCCGGCGGGGGCGCTGGTGGGCGCCGGTGCCGTTCGTTGGGCGCTCGGCGTCAGGCCCCGGGTACGGATCGCCGTTCCGGGCGGGACGCGGGTGAGCACCCGTGCCGTTCGCCGGACGATCGATGCCGTTTACCGGCATGCCCTCGGCGTCCGGACGCGGGTACGAATCGCCGTTGCGGATCGGGCGGGGGTGGCTGCCGGTGGGGCGCGGACCGCCGGGGGGCGGTGGGGCGTCGTCGGCTTGGCGGGGGTCGCGGGGGAAGGACTGGTCGGCCTGGCGGGCTCGCCTGCCGCGCGGGGCGGGGCGGGCGGGGGCGTCGGGGGTCGACAGGGCGCGGGGGGCGCCGTCCTCGTCCTCGGGCAGCGCTCGGCGGCCCCGGGTGTTCTCCGGGAGCGCGCGGCGGCCGCCCTCGGGGCGGGCGCGCTTGGCGGGGCGGTCGATCGGGAAGGGCTCGCCGCCGCCCGCGGAGCGCCTGCCCGTGACGGGCGGGTCGACGAGGGCGGGATCGGCCGGGAAGGGCCCCTGGTGGGCGGGGGAGCCGCCCGCGAACCCCTCGGCGGGCTCCGGCCGGGCGCGGTGGCCGGGGGTGTCGACCTGCTCGGACCGGGAACGGCGACCAGGAGCACCCGCTTCCGCCGGGGAACGGTGGCCCGCGGCGTCGGCGGTCTCCGGCTGGGAGCGGTGGCCGAGGCCGTCGCCCGCCTCGGACCGGGAGCGGTGCCCCGGGGTGGCGCCGGGCTCCGACTGGGTCCGGTGACCGGGGACATCGCCCTGCTCCGCGCGGGAGTGGTGGCCGGGGATGCCTGCTGACTCCGACCGGGAGCGGTGGCCCGCGGCGTCCTGGGAGCGGTGGCCCGCGGCGTCGCCGAACTCCGACTGGGAGTGGTGGCCTGGAGCCTCGCCGAGCTCCGACTGGGAGTGGTGACCCGGAGCGTTGCCAGGCTGCGACTGGGAGCGGTGACCCGGAGCGTTGCCGGGCTCCGGCTGGGAACGGTGGCCTGCGGCGTTGCCGGGGTGCGACTGGGAGCGGTGGCCGGGGGTGCCGTCCGGCTCCGGGTGGGAGCGGTGGCCCGGGGTGCTCGCGGATTCCGCGCGGGAGCGGTGGCCGGGGGTGCCGCGGCGGTTGGCCTCGAACTCGTCGGCGGTCGGGAAGGGGCGGCCAGCGGCGGGGGCGCCTTCCTCCTCCGGCTGGGCCATCAGCCTGCGGCGGGCGTCGTCGGACAGGGCGCGGCGGCCGGTGGGTTCGTCGGCCGGGGGCTCGGCGGCGCGGCGCCTGCCGGGGGCGGGGGGGTAGGCCGCGGCGGGCTGCTGGTGCGGGTCGCGGTCGACCGGGAAGGCGTCGCTGTCGTCCTGGCGGGCTCGGCGGGGGGCGTCCGGGACGGCGGTGCGGGTGCTGGTGGAACCGAGCAGGTCGGCCACGGTGGTCGGGATGCTGTCGTCGGTGCGCGGGCTCAGCGGCCGCTCGGCCGGGGGCTGGCCCTGGGCCCGCACGAGGATGTCCGCGGGGACGGTGGTGGTGCGGTGCCTGCGCGAGGGGGTAGCCGCACGGCGGCCGGTCGGTTCCGGCTCGGGCGCCGGGGGGGCGACCGGGGTCAGGTTGGTGCGGGAGCCGCTGTGCCGCTCCACCAGGTCGGACACGCTCAGCCCGCCGGAGTTCTCCGCCGCGCGGCGCCTGCGCCTGGGCTCCTCGGTGGGTTCGGGGGCGCGCCGTTTGCCCCCGGGGGGCTCGCCGTGGCCTGGGGCGCCGTCGCGGTTGTGGTCGTCGGGCACCCATGCTCCTTCCGAGGTCCTGCGTTAACCGTTACCAGTTGGTTGTCAACCCGTTGCGACGTCGCGCTCGGTTGCTTACCCGATCGTGTCACAGTGCGGACGCGATAGTACGACTGACAGATCCCTGTGACGACCTCAGGACAGGCTTCTTTTCACAAACTCTGCGTGTCGTACCCACGGTTATAGTCCGATCGGCGTATCGCCCGGAAGCGTGGGGGCGTCAGCGCGCACTCGCCCTGGGCACCACCACGGCCCGGCGGCCCGCGGCGGCTCCGGCCAGGTGGGGCTTGCCGTCGAGCAGATAAGCGACAGCGTTGCGACCCGACTGCTTCGCGGTGTACAGCAGCGCGTCGGCTTCCCGGAGCTGACGCTCCGGACCGGCCGGTGTGTCCTCCGCCACGCGGACGGTGGGTTCCTGCGCCAGGCCGATGCTGACGGTCACCCGCAGCCCCAGCACCAGGCTCGACCACGGGTAGTGCTCGACCCTGGCCCGGGCGGCCTCGGCCAGCCCCACCGCGGTCACCCGGTCGACCCCGGGCAGCACCAGGACGAACTCCTCGCCGCCGTAGCGGGCGCAGAAGCCCGCCTCCGGCAGCCCCTCCTGCAGCAGCTCCACCACCCGTTGCAGCACCCGGTCGCCGACCAGGTGGCCGAAGGTGTCGTTGACCTGCTTGAACCAGTCCAGGTCGACCAGCGCGACGGCCAGCCCGTCGGCGCGGTCCTGCTCGGCGAGCAGTGTCACCAGCCGCTGGTCGAGGTAGCGGCGGTTGTAGCTGGCGGTGAGGCTGTCGCGGATGCTCTGCTCGTGCGCCTCGGCGTGCTCGCGGCGCAGCCGGTCCACCTCGCGGCGGAGCTGCTCCGGGATCTGCGGCTGCTCGCCCAGCTCGGACACCAGGTCCAGGGCGGAGCGCAGGTGCTGGTAGGCCTGCCGGTACTGGCCGCGGGAGGCCAGCAGGGCGGCGATGGACTCGTGCAGGCTGACCAGGTTGGCGGCGTCCGCGGGCGGGTCCAGGTCCGGGTTCTCGGCCCGGTCGGTGATCGCGGGGTGGCGCAGCGGGATCGTCGGCTCGTTGACCCGGTGGCCTCGCCACGGGGTGTCGTGCCGGTCCGGCTCTGAGTTGGTCACACCTCGTCCCAGAACGGTCACCGCGGTCACCTCCCTACGTAAGAATGTGTGTCGTCCTTAAAGAGGCCGCGCTTGAGCGGGCGGGACGCATGGAGGTCGTAATTCCCCCTACTGGTGGACGAGGCGCTGCTCCATCCCGGTGATCCGGCGGAGCGGTACCACCATCCACGGTCGGTGTGGGTCACCCGTTTGCCGCAGTGGTGCTTCTCATCGAGGAACACCGCTTTGTGGTGGGGAACTACCGGGTGGGGCAGGGTGTGAACCCGTACGCCTTCCCGCTGAGCACCACCACGCGCTGCGACCCGATCTGCTCGGCGAGGGTCGAGCCGTCCCGCCGGATGCGCACCGACACACCGACGACGTAGGTGGTGCCGCGCGGGCGGGCGGTGGCCTCCTCCGGCTTCCACCGCGGGTCCGGCCGCAGCGTGGACAGCGCGGGCTCGATGCGCAGGGTCAGGTCGCCGAGGTCGCAGGCGCGGTCGGTGAAGTCCGGGTGCTGGGTGCGGCGCAGGAACTCCCGCTGCGCCGCCGGGCCCTCGCCCGCGGCGTCGTTGAGGTCGGTGAAGTACTGCTTCACCAGCGCCTGCTGCCCGTCGGTGCCCTGCCCGCCCGCCGGGACCGGTGAGCCCGCGACGGTCGACGTGCACGCCGTGGCCGCCGCGGCGAGCAGCACCACCCCCAGTGCCCGGCGCATCAGCCCCCCGAGTGCATCAGCTCGGCGCCCGCCGGGACGGCGGCGTCGTCCGGGTCGTCCAGCCAGCCCTCGGGCAGCACGACGCGGCCGGGGGAGCCCTGGCGCCCGCGCGGGCCCTCGGCGGCCTCCGGCGGGTACGGCGCGGTGTGGTCGAGCTGACCGATCAGGTCGTCCAGCTCGGCCAGGGTGCTGACCATCGCCAGGCTGCGGCGGATCTGCGACCCGACCGGGAAGCCGCGCAGGTACCAGGCCATGTGCTTGCGCAGCTCGCGCAGGCCCTTCTGCTCGCCGATGTGCGCGGTGAGCAGTTCGGCGTGCCTGCGCAGGATGCGCCCGACGGCGCCGAGCGTGGGCCCCTCGGGCATCGGGGTGCCGGTGAAGGCGGCGTGCAGCTCGCCGAACAGCCACGGCCTGCCCAGGCACCCCCGGCCGACCACGACGCCGTCGCAGCCGGTCTCGGCGACCATCCGCAGGGCGTCGTCGGCGCAGAAGATGTCGCCGTTGCCCAGGACGGGGATGCCGGTCACGGCCTCCTTGAGCCGGGCGATCCTGGACCAGTCGGCCTGCCCGGAGTACCGCTGCGCGGCCGTCCTGGCGTGCAGCGCGACCGCCTGCGCCCCCTCCGCCTCGGCGATCCGCCCGGCGTCGAGGTAGGTGATGTGCTCGTCGTCGATGCCCACGCGGAACTTGACCGTCACCGGGATGCCCGCGGGTTCGGCCGCGCGCACGGCGGCGGCCACGATCTCACCGAACAGCCGCCGCTTGAACGGCAGCGCCGCGCCCCCGCCCTTGCGGGTCACCTTGGGCACCGGGCAGCCGAAGTTCATGTCGACGTGGTCGGCGAGGTCCTCGGCGACGACCATCCGCACGGCCTCGGCCATGTTGTGCGGGTCGACGCTGTAGAGCTGCAACGAGCGCGGGTGCTCGGTGGGACCGAAGGTGATCATCTCCATGGTCTTGGAGTCCCGCTCGACCAGCGCCCGAGCGGTGATCATCTCGCACACGTACAGCGAGGTGGGGCTGCCGAACTCCCGGCAAAGCTGCCGGAACGCCACGTCGGTGATCCCGGCCATCGGCGCGAGGACCACGGCCGGGTCCACGGCGTACCGGCCGATCTTCAGGCTGGGACCGGTGGGGGTACTCGGAGATCCTGCGACCACGCCGCCCAGGCTAACCCCCCGCGGGCGCGGGATGGCGCAGCGGCTACCAGGCGCCCCAGTCCGCGTCCCCCGGGTCGGCGGCGAGGTCGTCGGCGGTGAGGTCGTCGGCGGTCGCGGCGGGGTCGTCGTGCAGCGAGTCGAGGAAGTCGTCGAAGCGGGAGCCCGCCGGGCCGTCCTCGGCGGTGTCGGAGCCCTCGTCGGGGTCGTCCTCGGCGCCGGTGCCGCCCGAGTCGGAGGTGCCCGCATCGTCGGCCGGCTGGTTCTCGAAGCCGCCGTCGTCGGGTTCGTCGTCCGGTGGCGGGGGCGGGTGCGCGGTCTGGTCGGCGGGGGAGCCGCCCTGGCCGTGCGCGTTCCAGGTGCCCTCGCCGCTGGGGTCGCTGTAGGCGGACTCGGCCTTGCCGTCGTCATCGGTGTCCAGCAGTGCCGTGTCGGCCACGCCGTCGCCGTCGGAGTCCCACATGGCGTCGTCGTAGCGGCCGTCGCCGTCGAAGTCGACCGCGACGGCGTCGGGGGTGCCGTCGCCGTCCGCGTCGACGTCGGCGGCGCCGTGGTGCACGTGGGGGTCACCCTCGCCGGTGCCGAACCGGTACTCGATGTCCGCCATGCCGCTGCACTCCCGCCGATCGCGCCGTCCCCCACACAGACGTCACGGGATGACCCCGCGTTCCCCCTGGCGTTGCTACATTCGACTTTCCCCGAGCGCAGGGAGGAAGCATGACCACGGATGCCCGCCTCGCCGTCGATCTGGCGACTACAGCCGGTGACTTGTTGCTCGACCTCCGTAACCGACGACCGGCTGACCTGGGACGACGCGGAGACCTGGAGTCCAACGCCCTGATCCTCGACCGGTTGGCGGCCGAACGCCCCGGCGACATGGTCCTCTCCGAGGAGTCGGCGGACGACCCGGCCCGGGTCGAGGCCGACCGGGTGTGGATCATCGACCCGTTGGACGGCACCCGCGAGTACGCCCTCCCGGGCCGCCCGGACTGGGCCGTGCACATCGCGCTGTGGCAGCGCGGTGCCGGGCTCGTCGCCGCGGCGGTCTCCCAACCGGCCCTCGGCACGGTCTACGCCACCGACGACCCACCACCGCTGCCGCCGTCCGAGGACCGCATCCGCCTGCTGGTCAGCGCGAGCCGCCCACCGGCGTTCACCGGCGCCGTGGCCGAGACCCTGGACGCGGAGGTGCTGACCATGGGGTCGGCGGGCGCCAAGGCGATGGCGGTCCTGCGCGGCGAGGCGGACGCCTACCTGCACGCGGGCGGCCAGTGGGAGTGGGACTCGGCGGCGCCGGTCGGGGTGGTGGCCGCGGCGGGCCTGCACGCCTCCCGGGTCGACGGGTCGCCGCTGCGCTACAACCGGCCGCACCCGTACCTGCCCGACCTGGTGATCTGCCGCCCGGACCTGGCGGCGAAGCTGCTCGCCGCGATCCGCGCGACCGGCTTCGAGGACTACCCGAGCAGCGACCGCAGTGTCGCGAGTGGAGCGTCGGTGTAGTCGCCGGGCTCCGGCGACACCGCCCGGTGCCACACCAGCGCCCGCGCCACCACCG
The DNA here is from genome assembly GCF_000564855.1 of Actinokineospora spheciospongiae. GTDB lineage: Bacteria > Actinomycetota > Actinomycetes > Mycobacteriales > Pseudonocardiaceae > Actinokineospora > Actinokineospora spheciospongiae. The sequence goes on along the minus strand of NZ_AYXG01000076.1, from coordinate 35,826 downwards.
CGACCCGGCACGCCAGCTCCGCGGTGGCCACCAGGTCGGCCCGCGGGGCGAGGTCGTCGAACACCTCCAGGTAGGCGTCGCGCACCCGGTCCCGCTCCTCGGGCCCGACCTGCTGCAGGGGCACGAGGAGACTGGCGAACGGGTGCGCGACCACGGCGTCGCCCCAGTCGTAGAACCGGGGTCCGACGAGGAAGTTGTCGGCGTGCAGGTCGTTGTGGTCGAGCGAGGGCGGCACGGTCGACTCCGCCAACCGCGCGCACCACGCGCCGAAGGTGTCGGCGAACCCGGCCAACTCCGGCGAGGTCCCGATGACCCGCCGCGCCTCGGCGAACCGCTCGGGCATCACCGGCGCCCGCATGTCCGCCACCCCGGCGGCCAGCACCCGGTCGACGTGCGGCGCCACCGCCCGCTGGAACTCCGCGTAGACCGGCAGCACGTCCACCAGGTCCGCGTCCCGCAGCGGTTCGCGGTGGGGGAGCAGCAACAGCCCCCGGTCGAGGTCGGTGGCGATCGGCGCCACCACGTGGTCCGGCGCGATCCTCGGCAGCAGTTCGTAGAGGCCCGCTTCGAACGCGGTGCCCGGCGCCGTCGCCTTGAGCCACACCGGACCGGCGTCCGTCGGCGCGGTCAGCACCACCGACCACGGCCGCACCCGGTGCCGCCGCGCGGGCCCGGTCCGCGCGCGGCCCGCCACGGCCAGCCGGTCGTCCAGCCACGACACCGCCCACTCGAACCACGCGTCCGACGACCACACCCCGGTACCCGTTTCCACCGGTTCACTGTGGCAGGTCCCCACCGGGTCCACCGAGCGGTTTTCCCCTGCCCCGCGCGGGAACCCGGTACCCGCGTGGACGGTGCCGCAGGCCGGGACCCGGTCAGCCGAGGTCGGCCACGGCGGCGTCGAAGTGACCGCGCGCCCGTTCCCAGGGATCACCGTCGAAGTCGAGCAACTGCGGCGTGAGGTCCGCGGAGAAGGCGGTGCTCGCCTCCCGCGGCAGCAGCGACGGCAGGTTGTCGATGGCGATGACGTCCACCGGGTTGTCCCGGCGCAGCCCGCGCGCCGGTTCGTCCCAGTCGGTGATCCGGTCGTAGACGGGCAGCACGTTGCAGTCGGAGGTGACGTCGCAGGTCACGTCGGAGATGACTCGGAGCCGACGCCGCGCCCGGTCGAGGTCGGCGTCGGTGACGAACGGCGGCACCGGGGTGGAGGTCAGCACGGCGTTGACGAGGATGTCGTGGTCGAGCAGCGCGGCCTTGTCCAGCTCCGCGGTCTCGGCCACGTCCCACGCGGTGGCACTGATCCCGGCCACCGCGAGCGCGTCCACCGCCCCCCGACCACTGCGCCCCAGTGCACCCACGACCAGGGCCGTGGTCGGGTCCCGCTCGGCGCGGATGCTCTCGTCCAACGCGGCCCGGGTGGTCGGCCGCAACGGCGCCTCGAGTTCCCCGCGCGCGGCGAGCACCGCCAGCGCGGCCCCCACGTACCCGGCCCAGTACCCGAAGGCCGCCAACCGGCGCCCGTGCTCGTCGGTCAGGTACTCCAGGTCCAGCAGCGCCCCACCACCGGCGGCGAACCGCCCGACCAGCTCGGCGGCCCCACCCTGCCCCTTGTACGCGTGTCCGAAGTAGACGTGCCGGTGCCGCAACGCCGCGGGTTCCCCCGGCAACTCCTTCAACCCCAGCACGACAACACCACCCGGCGCGTCGACCCAACTGCCCGCACCCACCACCTCGCACCCGGCGGCGGCGTACTCCTCCACCCCGAACACCCGCCGCGGCGACTCCTCCACGGTGACCCGCACCCCGGCCTCGACCAGGCGCCGGGCGTCGGCGGGCACCACGGCCACCCGCCGCTCGGTCTCCCGGACCTCACTCCGAACCCACAACCACAGCGCGTCACCCATGCACCGAGTCTGCCGCAGCGAACGCGCCGGGGGAACTCCGGGTGATCATGAACGACAAAGCCCCAGGTCGTTGACCTGGGGCTTCGTGGGCCGCCTGGGGCTCGAACCCAGAACCTACGGATTAAAAGTCCGCAGCTCTACCAATTGAGCTAACGGCCCGGACCCCCGAGTGTAGCGGGGCCCCGGGTCGGGAACGGGGCCGCCACGCACAGGCGCGGGCAACCGGGTGACCGGCGGTCGAGGGGCGACGACGGGAGGTGAAGCGGTGTGGGCCGAATGGCGTGCGGCGGTTCGCATCCGGGTGATGTGGTGATCAAGCGGCGGGCGCGGGAGGGGGGTACCGCCAGGCTGAGGGGACCTCGAATCCGGGAGGCGTGCATGCGGCCAGCTCGGTGGCCCGAAGGGAGCGTTCTCGCCCAGGTGTCCGCGCGCACCCGGGAGGCCCTGCTCGGTGCCGGGTCGCCGATGGCGTTCCCGGTCAAGGGGGTGTTGTTCCGGCACGCGGAACGCGGGGATTCCGCCTACCTGCTGCTCGCCGGGAGCGTGAAGGTCTTCGTGGATTCCCGTGGTGGGGCGCAGATCCCGTTGGGGACGGCGACCGAGGGGGACCTGGTCGGCGAGACGGCGGTGTTGGCGGAGGGCGGCAGGCGGTCGGCGAGCGTGCAGGCCACGACCGGGGTGGAGGCGCGGGTGTTGTCGCGGGCGGTGTTGCGGGAGTTGGTGGTCGCGCACCCGGACTTCGCCATCAGCCTGCACCAGATGACCGCGCGGCGGTTGGCCTTCGCGAACCGCAGGCGGGTCGACGCGACGATGAAGGACCCGGGGGTGCGAATGGGTCGGCTGCTGCTCGACACCGCGCGGCGGCCCGCCCCCGGGGAGGACCCGGCGGTGGCGCTCACCCAGCACGAGCTCGGGTTCATGGCGATGATGACGCCCCGCACGGCGGAGAAGGTGCTCACGGAGTTCGCGGAGCGCGGGGCCATCGTCAAGGAGTACGGCTGCGTGCGGATCGTGCGGTTGGACATTTTGCGGACAATCTCTGATCTCGGCTGAAATCCGTCCCGCTGCGTACTTGTCGTGACGGACTGTGCCCAAGATGTCGAGCACCCACTCGGGATTGGCACGAAAGGCCGGTTGATGTCCTCAAATGGCGCAATGCGCCGCCAACTCTGCGTTGCCGCAGATGTGCGGTCATATGGGCGGGCGAACACCCAGCTCCAGCTTTCCCACCAGCGGTTCCTCCTCGAGGTCCTGGACGAGGCGGGCCGCCGGGCGGGGCTGGAGCGCACGCGGTGGTGGCGCTCGGGTTCTGGCGACTCGGAGTTCGCGGTGCTCCCCGACTCCGAGCCGGAGGCCGTGGTCGTCGACCGGTTCGTGCGCGAGCTGGGCGCCGGGCTGGACCGGCACAACGGTCAGCGCGTCGAGGCGGCGAAGCTGCGGCTGCGGGTGGCGATCCACTTCGGGCCGGTCGTCCCGGCGGAGAACGGCTACGCGGGTCCCGCCCCGGTCGAGGTGCACCGGCTGCTGGAATCGGCCGCGCTCAAGGCGGCGCTGGAGGACAACCCGGGGGCGGACCTGGCCCTGGTGCTCTCCGACGTCGTCTACCGCGACACCGTCCACGAGGGGCACACGACCCTGCGGCCGGACGAGTTCGAGTCGGTCGCCGTGGAGCTCAAGGAGTTCAGCGGCACCGCGTGGCTGTGGTCGCAGGTGCGCTCCGGTCAGCGGGGGACCGCGGGTGCGGCCCCGGCGGCGCCGAGCGCGCCGGGGGGCCCGCACGTCTCGACGACGGTCAACGGGTCGGTCTCCGGCAGCGACCTCGTCTTCGGCATCCGCAACGGCTGAGCGGCGCGACATGACCGAGGAGCACGAGCCCCGGGCGGGCGCGGAGCCCGCCGAGGAACCCGCCCGCGACACCGAGGAGCCCACCGCCGCGCCGCCGGGCGACAAGTCGGCGCGGGAGGACGGCGACGCGGACGACGAGGACACCCAGGCGGTCCGGGCGCGCCAATCCGCTTACACCACCATCAACGGCAACATCCGGGCCGAGCACGCGGTGTTCGGCGTGTTCAACGGGCACGCCGAACGCCCCCACCGGGTCACCGGCACCATCAAGGCGAGCGAGGTCGAACGGCAACTGCGGCACTACCAGGTGCCGGAGCGGTTCGGGGACGCCGAAGCGGTGCTGCGCGGCTGCCACGTGGTGGCGCTGTCCGGGCTGGAGGGGATCGGGAAGCGCACCACCGCGATCAAGCTGCTCGTGGGACTGGGGTGTTCCCGCCTGACCAGCGTGTCACCGGCGCTGTCGCTGTCGCAGGTGCTCAACACGGTCACCTTCGAGCGCGGCCAGGGGTACCTCATCTGCGACCACGTCGGTGACGGCAGCGAGGCCGGGGTGCACGTGCACGACCTGGAGCTGCTGTCGGCGCGGGTGGAGAAGGCGGGCGCCCACCTGGTCGTGACCGGGACGCCGCCGTTCCTGGTCGAGCGCGCGCTGCCCGACTTCGCCGTGCGGATCACCGCGCCGGACCACCGGGCGCTGCTCCTGCGGTGCCTCGAAGGGGCGGACCTGGCACCGGGCGTCGAGGCCCGGGCACTGGACTCGGTGGCCCGGCTGCGCAGGCCCCGCGAGGTGGTGCGCCTGGCCGCCGGGCTGCTGGAGGACCCGGAGCGGGCGCTCGACGCCCTCCAGCACACCGCGCGCGACCAGGTGGACAGGTGGCTCGACGGTGAGCCGACCACGGAGGACGTCTTCTCCGTGGCCACGCTGGCGCTGATCGGACCGCAGCCGCAGCCGACGCACGAACTCCTGCACCAACTCCTGTTGGGGCACACCCGTCCCGCGCCCGCGGAGGGCGCGGCGGTGCCCGGGCCGCCGCCGGGGGAGTGGACGGTCAAGCGGCGCAACCGCTCGCACGAGCTGATGACCGCCGAGGCCGACGAGGCCGACGGGTCCGGCAGCGGGCGGCAGATCCGGTTCCGCTCACCGGAGCTGCGGGAGATCACCCTGGCCGCCCTGCACGAGGAGTTCGGCTACTCGCTGTGGGAGCCGGTCCGGCGCTTCCTGCGCGGGCTGGCCGCCCTGGACCTGCGGATCGAGATCGAGGGCGGCATCGCCTACGGGCTGGCCCGGCTGGCCCTGGCCGACTTCACCGACGTCCGCCTGGGGCTGCTGGAGCACTGGGCGGGCGGCCGGGCGGGGGAACGCTCCACCGCGGCGATGGTGCTGTGGTTCATGGGCGACGACGACCACCTGGCCCCGCTGGCGCTGCGCACCGCCTTCGAGTGGGGGTCCGGGCGCGGTCTCCCGCACGCCATCACCTCGGCCATGGCGCTCGGCGGTCCGCTGGGCCTGCGGTACCCGGTCGAGTCGATGCGCAGGCTGTGCTTCCTGGCGCTGCGGGCCAAGCGGATCGCCGCGGTCGCCCGCACCTCCCTGCAGTTCCTGTTCGCCACCGCGGTCAAGGAGGGCTCGGAGAACGCGGACGAGGTCCTGCTGCTGGTCAGCGAGGAGCACCGGAGGGCCATCACCAAGGACCGCGGCACCGGGGCGGCCGAGGCGCCGGGCGTCCCGGAGGTCGACGGGTCCGACGAGCAGTACGAGCACGGCTGGAGCCACCGGGTCGTCCGGGCGGCGCGCGGCATGGTCGTGTCTGTGCTGAGCACCACCCAACCCGGCAGCGACGACCCGGCGACCGCGCAGATCCTGCGGTTCAGCGCCGAGCAGGTCGTCTCGGTCGGGGAGGGCGCCGAGCAGCCCGACGGCGTCACGCTGCTCGGCGGGCTGTGGGCGGACGTGCTGTGCAGCGCCCCGCACCGGGCCGAGGCCATCGAGGCGCTGTGCCGCACGCTGCGCGCCCTGGAGGGCGACCGGTCCGCGCACACCGCGGTGGCCCGGCTGGGCGCGGTGATCAACCAGCGGATGCCGCCCGCGCACCGGGCACTGCGGCTGGCCGAACTGGTGCGCGCCATGGAGAGCGACCGCTTCGGCAGGCGACCGCCGAAGGTCCTCGTCTCGACCCTGCTTGCCGCCATCGGCGGCGAGGTCGTCCCCACCACCTCGTCCCCATCTTCCTGACCCCGTGAGGAGCCACGGAGTGACTGTTCCCCCCTATCCCGTCATCAGCGAGCACGCGCTGGGCCGAGCACCGCGGAAGTTCCTCTCCCGGGTGCGCGACCTCAGCGAGCTGCCCACCCCGACACCGGGCACCGTGCTGGTGTTCGAGACCGCCACCGGCCACCACGCGGCCACCGAGCGCAGACACCTCACCGGCGGTGAGGACGTCGTCGTCGACGCGGTGGCGGTCGCCCTGGTCGACATCCGGGAACGGCTGGTCCCGGTGCGGCTGGCGCTGCCGTCGGCCAGCCCAGCCGACGAGTTCACCGTGACGGTGGACTTCCGCTGCCGCGTCACCCGGGCGGACGTGGTTGCCGCCGCGGGCCACCACGACGTCACCCGCTCGCTGGAGATCTTCCTCAAACGCGACACGGCGCTGAGCCGGATGGGCGCGGGCAGCACCATCGACCAGATCGGCCGGGTCCGCGCCGAGGTGACCGCCCGGATCGACGCCTTCTGCAAGCTGCGCGCCCCGGAGATCCCCGGCATGGAGGTCACCCTCGCCGAAGTGCACGTGCAGACCCCGGCCGACCTGGCCGCGCACGAGAAGGAGAAGCGCGACGTCGTCTGGTCCGGAGCCGTGGACGACCTGCGGGCCGCGGCGGAGGACCGGGACGCCGCCCGCCTGGAGGACTACTTTCGTCGCGGCCCGGCCGCGGTGGCGGGCCTCGGGGTCAGCAGGGGCGAGATCAACCTCGCCGAGGCGGCCGAGCGGGAGTACTCCCTGGCCGAGGCAAGGCGCAACGAGATGATCAAGTTGTTGCAGAGCCTGCCGGAAGGCGCGTTCGACACCACGACGATCGACGTGGACCGCATCTTCAACGAGGTCCTGAACGTGGTCGGCGCGAGCGACAAGCCCGCGATCGGCGCACCGGAACTGCCCCGGCTCGACGGCGTGGTGCCCCGGGCGGGCGTCGAGCGGGGGGAGACCGGTGAGCAGCACCACTCCTGACCGGCGGGGTGGGCGGTCGACGCCCGCCCGGCTACTGCGGGTGCTCACCGGGGTCGACGAGGACCTGCTGGACCGGGCACCGGGCGACCGCGCCCGCTACACCGCGATGGGCGGTGTCGTCCTCGGCACCGCCACCGTGGCCACCTTCTCCATGCTGGTGGCCCTGTCCGAGGTGCTCGGCGGCTTCCACCCGGCCGTGTTCCTGCCCGCCCTGATCTGGGGCGTGTTCGTGCTCAACCTGGACCGCTGGCTGGTGTCCTCGGCCTCGGGGACCGAGTGGCGCAGGCGGGTGGGCGTCCTGGTGCCGCGACTGCTGCTGGCCTTCTTCTTCGGCGTCGTCATCGCCGAACCGCTGGTGCTGCGGGTGTTCGAGACCGCGATCGTCAAGGACATCACCAACGACCGCGAGCAGGAGCGGCGCGACCTGGCGGGCGTGCTGCTGCGCTGCAACCCCGACGCCACCGCCGAGCAGGCGGAGCGGCAGCGGGCCGGGGCCGACGGGTGCGACGGGCACCGGCTCAACCTCGCGGCGGGCCACCAGGCCGTCGACCTGGAGCTGGCCGGTCTGCTCGACCAGGCCAAGACCCTGCGCGACGGCATCGGCGCCGACACCGCCGAGCAGGCGCGCCGGGACACCCTGGCGAGCCAGGAGTGCAACGGGACGCCGACGGCGACGGGGGAGACGAGCGGCAGGCGCGGGCGCGGGGCGGAGTGCCTGCGGCGCGAGCAGGAGGCGCAGGACTTCCGCGAGTCGCACCCGGTCAAGCCGCGCGCCGACCGCCTGGCGGGCCTGGAGACCAGGATCGGCGAGCTGGAGGGCGCGCTCGGGACCGCCCGCCAGGACTTCCAGCAGCGGCGCGACGCGGAGGTCACCCGGCAGGTCGACGAGCTCATCGCCAGCCAGGGCGCGATCGGCCTGCTGGAGCGGTTCCGGGCCTTGGACGAGCTGACCTCGGAGAACGCCTTCCTCGCCGGGGCCACCTGGTTCATCCGGATCTTCTTCATCCTCATCGACTGCCTGCCGGTGGTCGTGAAGTTCCTCGGCGGGACGACCAAGTACGAGCACCTGGTCGACATCCGGACCGGCAGCGAGCGCCGGAAGTTCCAGGCCGCGGTGGAGACCGACGAGCTGCGGTGGGTCAAGGACCACGAGTGCGCCCAGCGGGAGATCACCAACGCCGCGGCCATGCGGCAGGGCGACGCCGAGGCCGAACTGCGCTGGCACGAGGCCCGGGCCGACGCCGAGTTGCAGCGCAGGGTCACGTTCCTCTCCACCGGCCAGGGGTTCCCCTTCGGACCGGGACCGGGGGACCCGGAGGCGACGCTGCGGTTCGCCGCCCGCGCTCCGCTGTGATCAGCGGGGGCTGACCGGCACCCACCGCGGAGCGCCGCCCGACCACGTGGTCGGGCGGCGCTCCCGCGTCCGCGGACCGAATCCGGTCCCGGCGGTCGCGCGGACCGGATCACGCGTGGGCGGCGGGTTCGCCGAAACGCCTCCGGGGCGCCCGCCCGCCTTGTATGTTCCGGCCCAAGGGCAGCAGGGTGGAGGAGACCAGTGCGCGAGTTCGTCGTGGCCGCGTTGAGCTTCCCGACCGCGCTGTTCACCTTCCTGCTCCTCGTCGTGGTCGGCTACTGGCTGTTCGTCGCGTTCGGTTTGTCCGATGTGGATGCTCTGGACGGGGTGGACGGGGCCGGGGCGGAGACGCTCGACGGGCTGGGGTTGGGTGGGGTGCCGATCAGCGTGGCGCTGAGCCTGGTGATCTCGCTGTCCTGGTTCGGGTGCCTGGTGGGGACCGTGCTGCTGTCCGGCAGCGGGTTCCCCGGTGTCGCGGTGGCGGCGCTGTCGGTGCTGGTGCTGGTCGTGGCGGTGCTGGTGGCGCTGGTGCTGACCCGGTTGGTGGTGGTGCCGCTGCGCGGGTTGTTCGACGACCGGCTCGCGCCGACCCGCTCGGACTTCGTCGGTCTGCTCTGCGTGGTGCGGACCGGGCGGGTGGACCTGGGCTTCGGCCAGGCGGAGGTCACCGCCGCCGACGGTTCCTCGGCGATCGTGCAGGTGCGGCAGGCGGGTACCGAACCGCTGCGGGCCGGGAGCACCGCCGTCATCCACGACTACGACCCGGAGGGCGAGTTCTTCTGGGTCGCCCCGGTGGACCTCGACTTCCCGATCAACTGAAACCGCAAGGGGTTGGACCGCATGGACGCCATCTCGACCGGGCTGGGCGTGCTGCTCGGCGTGATCCTGCTCGTCGTTCTCGTCGTGCTGTTCACGATCGCCCGCATGTTCCGCAAGGTGGAGCAGGGCAAGGCGCTGATCGTGTCCAAGGTGAAGAAGGTCGACGTGACCTTCACCGGCGCGGTGGTGCTGCCGGTGCTGCACAAGGCCGAGACGATGGACATCTCGGTGAAGACGATCGAGATCCACCGGGCGGGCCGGGAGGGGTTGATCTGCCGGGACAACATCCGCGCCGACATCCGGATCACCTTCTTCGTGCGGGTGAACAAGACCGTCGAGGACGTCATCAAGGTCGCCCAGGCCATCGGCACCGACCGGGCCAGCGACGAGGCGACGCTGCAGGTGCTGTTCAACGCCAAGTTCTCCGAGGCGCTCAAGACCGTCGGCAAGCACCTGGACTTCGTCGACCTCTACACCAAGCGGCACGAGTTCCGCGACCAGATCATCAACGTCATCGGCACCGACCTCAACGGCTACAGCCTGGAGGACGCGGCGATCGACTACCTGGAGCAGACCCCGCTGTCGCAGCTCGACGCGGCGAACATCCTCGACGCCCAGGGCATCCGCAAGATCACCGAGTTGACCGCCATCGAGCACGTGCGCACCAACGAGTACACGCGCACGGAGGAGAAGGAGATCACCCGGCAGAACGTCGACGCCAGGGAGGCGATCCTGGAGTTGGAGCGGCGGCAGGCCGACGCGGAGATCAAGCAGCGGCGCGAGATCGAGACGCTGCGCGCCCGCGAGGAGGCCGAGACGCAGAAGGTGCAGGCCGAGGAGCGGCTCAAGTCGCAGGCCGCGCACCTGCGCACCGAGGAGTCCCTGGGCATCCAGGGCGAGAACCAGGCGCGGGAGATCGCGGTGGCGGCGAAGAACCGGGAGCGGGTCATCGCCATCGAGACCGAGCGGATCGAGAAGGACCGGCTGCTGGAGGTCATCGCCCGCGAGCGGGAGACCGAGCTGTCGCGCATCTCCAAGGAGCGCGAGGTCGAGGGCGAGAAGCGCACGGTGGCCGAGGTGGTGCGGGAGCGGATCGCGGTGGACAAGACCGTGGCCGAGCAGGAGGAGGCGATCAAGCGCTTGCGCGTGGTCGAGGAGGCCGAGCGGCTGCGCGAGTCGACCATCATCGCCGCCGAGGCGCAGGCGCAGGAGAACCTGGTCAAGGACATCAAGGCCGCCGAGGCAGCGGAGACCGCCGCCAAGCACCGGGCGCGCGAGGAGCTGACGCTGGCCGAGGCGCGCCAGCAGAGCGCCGAGCTGGACACCCGGGCCAAGATCCGCCTCGCCGAGGGCGCGCAGGCCGAGGCCGCGGCGAAGGGCCTGGCCGAGGTGCAGGTGCGCGAGCGCGACGCCGCCGCCATCGAGAAGGTGGGCCGGGCGGAGGCCGCGGTGGCGCGGGAGAAGGCGCTGGTCGAGGCCGAGTCGATCAAGGAGAAGCTCAAGGGCGAGGCCGAGGGCCTGGCGGACAAGGCCGGCGCGATGGCCGCCATGGACGCCGCCACCCGCGACCACGAGGAGTACCGGCTGCGGGTGGAGACCGACAAGGAGGTCCGGCTCGCGGGCATCTCCGCCCAGCGGGACGTGGCCGAGCGCCAGGCGCAGGTGCTGGCCGCAGGCCTGGAGAAGGCCGACATCGACATCGTCGGCGGCGACACCATGTTCTTCGACCGGGTGGTCGGCGCGGTCGGCCTGGGCAAGGCCGTGGACGGGTTCGTGGACCACTCGGACGTGGCGCAATCGCTGGCCCGGCCGTGGTTGGACGGGTCAGGCAGCTTCACCGACGACCTGCGCGGCGTCCTCGGTTCGATCGACACCGACGACGTGCGGAACCTGACCGTGTCGGCGGTGCTGCTGCGGCTGATCGACACCAACGGGCCGGAGGCGGGCAAGCTCAAGGAGCTGCTGACGCACGCGCGCAGGCTCGGCGTGGCCGACCAGTCGGTGGCCGCCCTCGCCGCCGCGAAGTAGCCCCGTGACCAGCACCGACACCCCCGCGGACGCGCCCGCCGCACCGAGCCTGGACGCCGGGACCTACGAGGTCCTGCGGGCCCGGCTCGGTGAGCAGGCCGCCGAGCTGGCCCGCCGGGCCGAGGCGCTCAACGCCGAGCGCCTGGCCGTGTTCGGCGGGGCGGACCTGCGGCTGATCGGCACCGAGCGCATCCGGACCGAGAACAACTGCGTGCCGCGCGACATCACTGCCGTGCCCGCAGGCGCTGGAGGCAACAGCACCGCGGGTGGGCTGATGTTGTTCGGGTACAACGTGTTCATCGGGTTGAAGCCGGAGACCTCGGTCGACGACGTGTTCTCGCTGCACCGGTTCACCCGCGACGGCGAGGCGTTCCGGTTCGAGGCGGGCACCGCCGAGGACGTGCCCGGGCTGCTGTCCGACGAGGGCTTCCGGCGCGACTTCACCGAGCTGTACCGCTACTACCGCGAGACCCGGCTGCTGCAACTGCGGCACGTCGACGGCAAGCTGCTGGCCGTCTTCCAGACCGGGCCGCGCACCGAGGACACCAAGGTCCTGCGCTGGAAGGTCGCCCCGGACGGCACCGTGGCCTACGAGGACAACCGGGGCGAGCGCGACCACGTGTTCCCGGCCTCGCACGACTTCGAGTGGGTGCCCACCACGCGCGACGACCACGTGCTGGGCCGGTTCCCGCACATCTCGATCCTGGGCAAGGTGTTCGTCGAGACCGTGCACGGCGACCTCACGGTCAAGGTGGAGAACAACACCGAGACCGGCGAGGGCGTCTACAGCGAACCGGTCGCCGAGCCGTTGCAGAGCCTGGCCGACGCGGACGTGCTCCACGCCGAGGTCGGGTCGCTGATCCTGCTCAAGGTCCGCCCGTACAACGAGACCGACTGGCGGCACCTGGTCTTCGACACCCGCACCCGCGGTGTGGTCCGCCTCGACGGGATCGGCCAGGCGTGCCGCCGCCTGCCCGAGGACCAGGGGATCATCTTCCCCGGCGGCTACCACCTGGCCACCGGCGCGCACAAGACGTTCGACACCGACGTGGCCGGCCTGGAGTACGAGCGGGTCATCCGCTCCCCCAACGGCGAGGACGTGCTCTACGCGTTCCACGCCCGCGAGGACGGCCGCACGCTGCTGCTGCCCTACAACGTGATCCGCAAGCAGGTGGCCACCCCGATCGTCTGCCACGGGTACTCGCTGTTCGCCGACGGCACGCTGGTGGTGTTCCGGGCGGCGTCGGAGGAGCCGACCCGGGTGCACCCGATGCAGGTGTGGCAGACGCCGTTCCTGTCCGACACGCACGCCGCCGCGCAGCCGGTGGGCGACGGGCCGCTGGACCGGGTGGGCAACGCCGACCTGGTGCGCGGCATCTCCGACGCGCTGTCGGTGACCCAGCTCGTGGGCGAGATGGCGCCGTCGACCCCGGTGTTCGAGGCGCTGATCGCCACCTGCGCGCGGGTGTTCGACCACTACCACTGGCTCGGCGACCCGGGGTTGCACGACCTGCGCACGCCGCTGTCGGAGGTCCGCGCGACCGCCGAGCAGGTGCTCGACGAGTTCGAGGCGGTGCAGGCGCTGACCCGGCAGGCCGCCGAGGCGCTGGCGGCCGAGGCCGAGGCGGTGGCGGCCCTGGTGCGGGTGGTGCGCGCCGAGGCGCCGAGGTCCGCCGACGCGTGGGTGGGCACCCTCGCCGGGCTGCGCCGGGCGCAGGGCCGGGTGGTGGGGCTGCGCGACACCCGGTACGTCGACCTGTCCGCTGTGGACTCGCTGGCCGAGGAGCTGGCGGCGGAGCTGGGGGCGGCGGGCAGGCGGGCGGTGGAGTTCCTGCGCGGGCCGGACGCGTTCACCGGGTACCACGAGCGGGTCGACCGGCTCGTGGCCGACGCGGCGGGCATCGCCACCGCCGCCGCGGCGGCGCCGGTGCACGAGCGGCTGGCCGAGCAGGCGGCGGGGCTGGAGGTGCTGACCGAGGTCGTGGGCACCCTGGACATCGCCGACGCCACCACGCGGACCGGCATCCTGGAGCAGGTCGGTGAGGTCCTGGGCGGGGTCAACCGGGCCCGCGCCACCCTGGTGGCCCGGCGCGCGGAGCTGCTGGCCACCGAGGGCCGGGCCGGGTTCGCCGCCGAGTTCGCCCTGTTCGGGCAGTCGGTGACCGGGGCGCTGGCGGTCGCCGACACCCCGGACCGGTGCGACGCGCAGCTCGGGCGGCTGCTGCTGTCGCTGGAGGACCTGGAGTCGCGCTTCGCCGAGTTCGACGACTTCCTGGCCCGGCTGGGGGAGAAGCGGACCGAGGTCTACGAGGCGTTCTCCGCGCGCAAGCAGTCGCTGCTCGACGAGCGGGCGCGTCGCGCCGACCGGCTGGTGGACTCGGCAGAGCGGGTGCTGGGCAGCGTCCGGCGCCGGGTGTCGTCGCTGGCGACGCTGGAGGAGGTCAACACCTACTTCGCCGCCGACCCGATGGTGGCCAAGCTGCGCTCGGTCGCCGACGACCTGCGCGGCCTCGGCGACCAGGTGCGGGCCGAGGAGCTGCTGGGCCGGGTCAAGGCGGCCCGGCAGGAGGCCGGGCGGGCGCTGCGCGACCGGCTGGACCTCTACGGCGACGGCGGCGACACGCTGCGCTTCGGCGCGCACGCGTTCGCCGTCAACACCCAGCCGCTCGACCTGACCGTGGTGCCGCACGACGGCGGGATGGCCTTCGCCGTCACCGGGACCGACTACCGGGCACCGGTCGACTCCCCGGGGTTCGCCGCGACGCGGGAGTTCTGGGAGCAGGTGGTCGTCTCCGAGACGCCCGGGGTGTACCGGGCCGAGCACCTGGCCGCGTCGATCCTGGCCGAGGCCGACCACGACGCGCTGCACGCCGCCGCGGTCACCGAGGACGGGTTGCTCGACCTGGTCCGGCGCACCGCCGAGGCCCGCTACGACGAGGCATACGAGCGCGGGGTGCACGACCACGACGCCGCGCTGATCCTGGCGGCGCTGCTGCGGCTGCACACCGCCGCCGGGCTGCTGCGCTTCCCGCCGGACGCCAGGGCCGCCGCCCAGCTCTACCGGGTGTTCGGCGCGGACGAGCAGGCGTGGCGGCGGTGGACCGTGCGGGCGGCGTCGCTGGTCCGGGCGCGGGCCGCGTTCGGCACCGTGCCCGCGCTGGCCGGGCTGCACCGGGAGCTGGGCGCGGCGATCGGCGGGTTCCTCACCGCCGAGGGGCTGCCCGCGGTCGACCTGGCCGCCGCAGGGGAGTACCTGGTGGAGGAGCTGGCTTCCGGGCCGGAGTTCGCCACCGGGGCCACCGCCGTGTCCATGGTGGACCGCTTCCACGCGTCGCTCGGCGCGGAGTCGGCTCGCCGGTTCGCCGAGGACCTGGCCGCCCTGGCCGACGGCGACCGGCTCGCGGCCCGGTTCGAGCTGGTCACCGCCTGGTACGAGGCGTTCGCCACGACCACCGAGGTGTCTGCGGTCGACCTGCCCGAGGCGGTGGCCCTCGAGCTGACCGGCGACGCGCTGAGCAGGCAGGAGTCCTCAGCGGCGCTGACGGCCACGGTCGACGGGCTGCTCGGCGCGCACCCGAGGATCACCGACCGGTCGCTGACCCTGCGGCTGGACGAGTTCCTGGCCCGTACCGCCGCCTTCCGCACCGACCGGGTGCCCGCGTTCCGCGCCTACCAGCGCACCCGCACCGAACTGGTGGCCCAGGAGAAGCGGCGGCTGCGGCTCGACGAGTTCGCGCCGAAGGTGATGAGCGCGTTCGTCCGCAACCGCCTGCTCGACGAGGTCTACCTGCCGCTGATCGGCGACAACCTGGCCAAGCAGCTAGGCGCGGCGGGCGAGGGCAAGCGGACCGACCAGATGGGCCTGCTGCTGCTCATCTCCCCGCCCGGCTACGGCAAGACCACGCTGATGGAGTACGTGGCGAACCGGCTCGGCCTGGTCTTCGTCAAGGTCAACGGCCCCGCCCTGGGCCACGCGGTCACCTCGATCGACCCGGCCGACGCCCCCGACGCCACCGCCCGGCAGGAGGTGGAGAAGATCAACTTCGCGTTGGAGCTGGGCAACAACGCCCTGCTCTACGTCGACGACATCCAGCACACCAACCCGGAGCTGCTGCAGAAGTTCATCTCCCTGTGCGACGCCCAGCGCCGGATGGAGGGCGTCTGGAACGGCCGCACCCGCACCTACGACCTGCGCGGCAAGCGGTTCGCGGTGTGCATGGCGGGCAACCCGTACACCTCCACCGGCCAGCGCTTCCGGGTCCCGGACATGCTCGCCAACCGCGCCGACGTCTGGAACCTGGGCGACGTGCTCTCCGGCCGGGAGGAGCTGTTCGCCCTCAGCTACGTCGAGAACGCCCTCACCTCCAACCCGGTGCTGGCCCCGCTGTCCACCCGCGACCGCGGCGACATCGGCCTGTTCGTCCGCATGGCCCGCGGCGACGACTCGGTGCGCCCGGACCAACTGGCGCACCCGTACTCCGCGGTCGAGGTGGAGCGCATCGTGTCCGTGCTGGCGAAGCTGCTGCGGGTGCAGGAGGTCGTGCTGGCCAACAACCGGGCCTACATCGCCTCCGCCGCCCAGGCCGATTCGTCGCGCACCGAACCCCCGTTCGGCCTCCAGGGCTCCTACCGCAACATGAACAAGCTGGCCGAGCGCATCGTGCCGGTGATGAACGACGCCGAACTCGAAGCCCTCCTCGACGACCACTACCGCGGCGAGGCCCAAACCCTCACCAGCGGCGCCGAGGCCAACCTGCTCAAGCTCGCCGAACTGCGCGGGCGCCTCACCCCCGCCCAGGCGGCGCGCTGGGCCGAGGTCAAGTCCGCCTACCTGCGCGAACGCGCCCTCGGCGGCGACGGCACCGACGCGGTGAGCCGGGCCGTCGGCGCGATCGGCCTGCTCGCCGACCGGGTGGGCGCGGTGGAGGCCGCGATCACCCGGGCGACGACCGGGGCTCAGTAGGGGCGGTACCCGGTGGCCACCCGCTTGCGCGTGTAAGCGAAGGTCGGCGGCAACAGCGCGCACACCACCATCGCCAACGCCACCAGCAGACCGAGGATCGGCACCAACGGCATGACCCCGTAGGTCAGGGCCATGACAACGCCGATCCCAGCCTGCACCACGACGATGAACCCGCCCACCGCCAGCAGGATCGCCCCGGCGGTCTTGCGCGCCAGCAACAGGATCGCCCCGATCAGGATCAGCAGGCTCGACACCACCTCGGTGACGAGCGCGACGCCCACGGGGCCGTAGAAGCACGACTCCCCGCACCCACCCACCAGCGGCTGCACCAACAACACGATCGACCACGCCGAAGCCCCCAGGCACAGGAACCCGAACACCACCGCGAGGACGGCGGTGATCCCACTCGGCTGCGGCTGGTACCCGGGATGGGGCATCGGATGACCCGGCGGCGGATACGGCCCACCCTGCGGGTAGGGCGGCGGGTACGGCCCCGGCGGGTACGGCTGCTGGGGGTACGGCTGCGGCTGGTGGCCGGGTGGCGGGTACCCCATCGGCGGGTACGGCGGTTGCTGGCTCACCTACCCATCCTGGCAGGCCCGGCCACCCCCACCGGGCCGAACGCGCGGGTTCAGCGGGCCGGGGCCTCCCAGAGGGTCTCGCGGTCGTAGAGCCAGCGCAGGTCCGGGTCGGGCATGAGCCGGAAGACCAGCGGCAGCAGCAGTTTCGCCACCCGGCCCACGCCCTTCTGGTCGCCGTTGCGCTTGCCGTGCGCCACGACCTTCTCCACCCGGGCGCGCCGGGCGCCCTCGTAGGCGGTCAGCGCGGCCTCGACGGGCAGGTCGCGCAGGCAGCGGGCCAGCTCGACGGCGTCCTCGACGGCCATCGACGCACCCTGGCCCGCGGCGGGTGAGGTGGCGTGCGCGGCGTCACCGATGATCACCATCCGGTCCCGGTGCCAGGTCGGCACCCGGGGGAAGTCGTAGGTGTTCCACGGCAGCATCGGTGACTCGGTCCCGCCGATGACCCGCCGCGGCAGGTCACCGTCGTCGGCGAACAGGTCGAGCAGGCGCGACTTCCACTCCCCCGGCGAGATCGCCGCCAGTTCGGCGGGGGACAGCTCGCGCCGCTGCGGGACGTTGCAGAACCACCACACCTCGCCACCGGGCGCGCCGACCACGCCGAGGAAGGCGCGCTTGCCGAACATCATCCGGGTGACGCCCGGTTCGGTGTCGATGTCGACGCCGCGCACGTACCCCCCGGTGTTGACCAGCGGCACGTACCGGGCGTCCGGCGCGCCCGGGTCGATCAGCGTGCGCACCACCGACCGCAGGCCGTCGGCGCCGACCAGCAGGTCACCCCGGTCGGTGCTGCCGTCGGCGAACCGGGCGGTCACCCCGTCGGCGTCGGGGTCCGCACCGACCAGGCGCTTGCCGTACTCGATCAGGATGCCGCGGCGCACGGCCTCGTCGCGCAGGCGGGCGTAGAGGTCCCCGCGGTTGAGGGTGATCGAGGTCAGGCCGTCCGTGCGCGCCCCGACCAGGCTGAACTCGCGCAGCCGCCGGTGCTCGCCGAGGAACAGGCGGATGGTCGGCGTCGCGAAGCCCGCCTCGCCGACCACCTCGTGCAGGTCCAGGACGCGCAGGGCGTCCATGCCGTTGGGGGCGAGGTTGAGGAACGCGCCCACCCCGTCCGCGCCGCGGTCGTAGGCCTCGTGGACCACGGCCTCCACACCCACCCGCTGCAACGCCATCGCCACCACCTGGCTGCGCGAGATGCTCTCCACCCCCGCCGCGGAGTACCCGGACATGCCGGCCGCCCTCGCCTCGATGCTCATCCTCACCCCGGAGGACGTCGCCACCTGCCTGACCACCCGACGCGGCCTGGTCGAGGCCGAGATCGCCGCGACCGAGGCGGAGATGGCGCCGCTGCCGCGCATCTTCGTGCTGGAGGACGAATACGCACTGGCCCTGCGGCGCGCCGAGGCCGAGTGGCTGCGGTCCGTTGTGGACGACCTGCGCTCCGGCGCGCTGTGGTGGGACCTGTCCTTGGTGAAGGGGTTCGCGGGCCCCTAGGCCGTGTTCCGCGAGTCGTCACGACCCGCGGCGGCGGTCCCGGCTCCCGACCTGGCGAAGCCCTACCGGCGCCGGGACTCGTCGATCAGCTCGGTGAGCTGCTGGGCCAGCCGGGTGCTGTCGGCGGGCGAGTAGGTCGCCCGAACCTCCCCCTCCGCACCCGGCTTGGACACCATCAGGTACCGCCCCGCGTCGGTGTCGATCCACCCCACGGTCCCGGTGTCGACCTCCCGGCCGTGCCTGCCGCGCGCACTGACCATGAAGAACCCGAACCCCTTGCGCGGCCGCTCCAGCATCGCCGCCGCCATCCGCAACTGGGCGTCCGAACTGGACCGCGGCGCCCGCACCGCCTCGGTGAACCCCTCCGCCCTGGCCTCCGGCGCGGCCTGCACCACCTGCACCGACTGCCCCGGCCCAGGTCCCAGCGGCGGCAGCAGGGCCACCAGCGAACGGGCCAGCCCCAGCGGGCTGATCACCTCGAACCGGATGCTCTGCCCCTCCTGCACGGCCAGCACCCCCGCCGTCCCCGCCGCGGCCGCCCGCGCCTGGATGTCGCGCTTGGGATCGATGCTGCCGGACATCGCCACCGCGACGTCGTGGTCGCCGGTCACCTTGAGCGCGGTCTCCACGTCGGTGTCGATGCTGTTGTGGCGGATCAGCCCGCGGTTGGTCAGGTCGGTGAACACCAGCTTCGCGATCCGCCGCCGGTCCTCGTCGAACTCCCCGAAGCTGGGGATCTGGAACGGGTAGAGCCGACAGTTCACCCGCAACACCTGCGACAGCATGTCCACCGCGGCGAGCGACAGCGAGAACGAGCGGGGCGGCATGGGGACAATCTAACCCGCACCGGCGCACCCCGCCCCGGTATCGGCGCTGTCCCCGGCACCGGTGACCCGGCCGGGTCACCGCCGGTGAACCGGCCATGTCACCGCCGGTGAACCGGCCATGTCTCGCGGTGGGCGGTTTCGCCGCGTCCGCGTTCGGCCTGGGGTTCTGGCAGGGCGCCCAGGCCGCCGGGGGCTCGGGCACCGGACCAGTGGTCGGCCCGTACCGGGCGGGGCTCAGCCGCCGATGACCGGGGGTGCGGTGATCTCGTCGGTGCCGAAGACCTCGTCCGGGTCGGCTTCGACCAGGTAGGAGGGGCGCTGGTGCTCGTCGTCCTCGCCGCCCTGGCCCCGGGCGCCGCCCGCGCCCATGCCGCCCAGGCCACCCGCGGCTCCGCCCCGGCCGGCACCCGCCGCGCCCGCGGCACCGCCGCGGGCGCCCATGGCGTGCTCGGCCGCCAGCGCGCCCGCGCCGACACCCGCGCCCTTGGCGCCGAGGCCGCCTGCGCCGGGACCGCCCGCACCGGCTGCGCCGCCCCCGCCCGCGCCTGCCCCGCCGCCCGCACCACCTGCGCCGAAGCCACCGCCACCACCGCCGCCGAAGCCACCGCGACCGCCGCCGAAGCCGGTGCCGCCGCGACCGCCGCGGACGCTGTCCTCGCCGAGGCCGTTCAGGGGTCCGCCGCCGAGGGGGGTCATGCCGTTGAGGCCGCCGTTGGTGCTGCCGTTCCCGGCGCCACCACCACCACCGCCGCCGTTCGGGCCGTTGAGGCCCGGGAGGTGGCCGGGGCCGGACGGGGGCGGGTACTGGCTGGGGTTGGTGGTGCCGTTGCCGCCGCCCGGGGGGATCGGGATCTGCGGGGTGCCCGGGGTGGTCCCGCCGCCGTTGCCGCCGCCACCGCCGTTGCCGGTGGTGCCCGGGTTGCCGCCGCCGAGTTGAGGCGGGTTGGTGCTGCCGTTGCCGCCGCCCGGGTTCTGGTTGAAGGTCGAGGCCCCCCGGTCGTCGCCGCCGGAAACGGTCACGTCGCTGTCGCCGGGGTTCTGGACCTTCTTGCCGTCGTCGGGCTTGCCCGGGTCGTCCGTGCCGCCGCCGGACATGGTGGGCGGGGTGGCGAAGGCGGGCATCGTCGCCGAGCTGCCCAGGGCGCCGTCGTAGGTGCCGACGACGCGGGCCGCCTCCTCGTGCGCGGCCTGGCTGGCGCGGTAGTCGTTCATGTACTGCGTCGCCTTGGTGGCCAGCTCGATCGGGTCGGTCGTCGTCGCCAGGTCCTGGTTGGCCGCCTTGAGGTCGAACGGCACCGGCTCGGGCATGGAGTTCTTCGCCTCGGCCAGCGCGGACGCCTGGATGCCGGTCTGCGTGCCCGCCAACTGCGCGCTCTGCCCGGCCTTGCCCACCCAGTTGCCGATGTCGGCCATGAACTGCCGGGCCGAGTCGCCCGCGGTCCCCTGCCAGTCTGTCTGGCTGTTGTTGATCGCCGAGGCCACGTCGCCCTGGAACCCCGACATCTGGTTCCCGGCCTCGACGTACATCTCGCCCATCTCACCGACCTGGTCGGGGTCGACGCCCTCGGTCACCATCGTCTGGAGCGTGGGGTGCTCGGTGCTCAGGTAGTTCGTGCAGGACAGCGCGGGCCCCGGCCGGGTCTGCAGCCCTTGGGCCAACTGGTTGGCCTGGGCGGACATGTCCTGGTTGAACTGCTCGTTGATCTCGCTGTTGCGGGTGAACTGCTTCCAGATCTCCCACCAGTTCGCCTGGTCGATGTCCTGGTCGACCTGCTGCTCGGCCTGCTCCTGCACCTCCTGGGAGGTGTCCGAGGTCCCGGTCCGGTCGATGTAGTACGGGCTCTTCGGGTCGTAGGTGGGGTCGTAGTCGGGGCTGTTCCGGTCCGACGCGCCCGGTGGCGGGGCACCCGGGGCGTGGTAAGCCGTCTGCACAGATCCAGTCATGGCCACAACCTCCCGCGTCACGGTACCAATGGCGGGTGTTGCCCGTCTCGGCTCTGACGGGACGGGATCGGTGGTGGTTCCCGGCACCGGGGGGAGATGACCGGATCGGGTGACGGAATGCCGCGAGCCCCCCGGCCGGAGGGGCCGAGGGGCTCGCGGGTGCGACGGGGTGGAGCGGCGGTCAGCCGAAGCGGCCGGAGATGTAGTCCTCGGTGGCCTTCTGACCGGGGTTGGAGAAGATGCGCTCGGTCTCGTCGATCTCGACCAGGCGGCCGGGCTGGCCGACGCCCGCGAGGTTGAAGAAGGCGGTCTGGTCGCTGACCCGGGCCGCCTGCTGCATGTTGTGGGTGACGATGACGATCGTGTAGTCCTTCTTCAGCTCCCCGATGAGGTCCTCGATCGCCAGGGTGGAGATCGGGTCGAGGGCGGAGCAGGGCTCGTCCATCAGCAGGACGTCGGGGCGGACCGCGATGGCGCGGGCGATGCAGAGGCGCTGCTGCTGGCCACCGGAGAGGCCGCCGCCGGGGCGGTTGAGGCGGTCCTTGACCTCGGCCCAGAGGTTGGCGCCGCGCAGGGCGCGCTCGGCGACCTCGTCGAGCTTGCGCTTGTCGCGCTCGCCCGCCAGCTTGAGCCCGGCCACCACGTTGTCCCTGATGGACATGGTGGGGAACGGGTTGGGCCGCTGGAAGACCATGCCGATGGTGCGGCGGACCGACACCGGGTCGATCGTGCTCGCGTAGATGTCCTCGCCGTCGAGCAGCACCTTGCCCTCGGCCCTGGCACCGGGGATGACCTCGTGCATCCGGTTGAGGGAGCGCAGCACGGTGGACTTGCCGCAGCCGGAGGGGCCGATGAAGGCGGTGACGCTGTGCGGCGGGACCGCCAGGGACACCTGGTCGACGGCGTGGAACTTGCCGTAGTAGAGGTTGAGGTCCTTGACGTCGATGCGCTTGGCCATGGGTCGCCTACTTCGTCTTCAGGGAGGTCAGCCGCGAGATCAGCGATCCCAGCAGGTTGAACAGGGTGATGATGAGGATCAGGGTGACCGCCGCGCCCCACACCCGGGCCTCGCCGATGGCGTTGGTGGTGAGGCGCTCGGAGGTCATCAGCAGCGGCAGCGACGCCATGCTGCCGTTGAACGGGTCGAAGTTGATGTAGCTGGTGTACCCGACCAGGACCAGCACCGGCGCGGTCTCGCCCATGACGCGGGCGATGGCCAGCGAGATGCCGGTGATGATGCCGGACAGCGCCGTCGGGATGACGATCTTGAGGATCGTCTTCCACTTGGGGATGCCCAGCGCGTACGCGGCCTCGCGCAGCTCGTCCGGGACGATCTTGAGCAGTTCCTCGGTGGTGCGGACGACCACCGGGATCATCAGCAGCACCAGGGCCAGCGACACCGCGAACGCGCTGCGCGGGAAGCCGAGGGTGGTCACCCAGAGGGCGTAGATGAACAGCGCCGCCACGATCGACGGGACACCGGAGAGGATGTCCACGGTGAAGGTGACCGCGTTGGCCAGCCGGGAGCCCTTGCCGTACTCGACCAGGTACACCGCGACCAGGATGGCGATGGGCACGGCGATGACCGCGCAGATCAGGCCCTGGAACAGGGTGCCGATGATCGCGTGGTAGACGCCGCCGCCGAACTGGCGGGAGGTCAGGCCCGCGAAGGACCTGCTCCACCAGTCCGCGTTGAGCACGTGCTCGAGGCCGCGGGCCAGGACGGTGATCAGCAGCCAGACCAGCGGGGCCAGCGCGATGAGGAAAGCGCCCCAGACCAGCCCGGTGGCGAACCGGTTGCGCAGCTTGCGACCCGCCCCGATCTCCTGGAACGCGGGCGGCGCCGCGGGCCGGTCGAGGTCAGTGGCGGTGCTCATTCGTACTCCTTGTGCCCGGAGATGATGTAGCGGGCGAAGGCGTTGACGATGAACGTCAGCACGAACAGCACCAGGCCCGCCGCGATGTAGGCGCCCGCGCCGCGCGGGTCGTTGAACTCCGCCGCCGCGCGGGCGATCTTGGAGGCGATGGTGTCGCCGCCGTCGAAGAGGCTGAAGCCGAAGTGCTGCGAGGTCGACGCGAGGATGATCATGACGGCGATGGTCTCGCCGAGCGCGCGGCCCAGGCCCAGCATGGACGCGCTGATGTAGCCCGCGCGGCCGAAGGGCAGCACGGTGGTCCGCACGACCTCCCACTTGGTGGCGCCCAGCGCCAGCGCGCCCTCGATCTGCGTCGAGGGGGTGCGGTCGAAGACCTCGCGGCTGATCGCGGTGATGATCGGCAGCAGCATGACCGCGAGCACGATGCCCGCGGTGAAGATGGTCTGGCCGATGGCCAGGTTGGAGCTGCCGGTGGCGAAGATCGGGATGAAGCCCAGGGTGTCGTTGAGCCAGGTGCTGACCGGCTTGAGCGCCGGGGCCAGCTCGTAGAGGCCCCAGAGGCCGTAGATGATCGACGGCACGGCGGCCAGCAGGTCGACGACGTAGCCGAACGGCCTGGCCAGCCGCTTGGGGGCGTACTGGGTGAGGAACAGCGCGATGCCCAGCGAGATCGGCATCGCGATGAGCAGGGCGAAGATGGACGCGAACACGGTGACCAGCAGCAGGTCCAGCACGCCGAAGGCCAAGGCGGCCGGGTCGGCGTTCCAGTCCCGGCTGAACAGGAAATTCGCCTCGTTGCCTGCCAGCGAGGGGATGGCCTGGATCAGCAGGAAGACGCCGATCAGGACGATCATCACGACGATCAGCACACCCGAGCCGACCGTCAGCGTCCGGAAGATCCGGTCACCCGGGCGGGTGACGACCTTGGGCGCGGCCGGGGGCGGGCCCGAGTCCGGCGGGTTGGGGGGAATCGTGGCCTCCGGGGCGGTGTTCGGCGCCGAGCCCCGCGACCCGGTTTCCCGGGTCGCGGGGCGTCCGACCTTGGCGAAGTCGCTCATCGCGTCTCTGCTCAGTCTGCCTGGGTCGCTGGACTCAGGCGATCGCGCCGACGGCGGTCAGCAGCTTGGCCTGGAACTCGTTGGGCAGCGGAACGTAGCCCGCGTCGGCGAGGGTGGCCTGGCCGTCGGTGGCGGCGACGGTCAGGAACGCCTTGACGGCCTTGGCGGTGTCGGCGTCGTAGCCCTTGGAGCAGACGATCTCGTAGGTGGTGAGGACCAGCGGGTAGGCGCCCGCGGTGTTGCTGGCGTAGAGCGCGTCGAGGTCGACGACCAGGTCGTTGCCCTCGCCCTTGATCTTGGCGGAGGCGATGGCCTTGGCGGCCGACTCGGCGGTCAGCTCGACCGCGCCGGAGCCGCTGTCGATCTTGGCGGAGGTCAGGTTCTTGTCCTGGGCGTAGGACCACTCGACGTAGCCGATGGCGCCGTCACCGGCGGCGACGGCGTCCGCGACACCCGCGGAACCCTCGGCGCCCTGGCCGACACCGCCGTTGAAGACCTTGCCCGCGTCCTTGGTCCACGCGCCCTTGGAAGCGGCCTTGAGGTACTTCTGGAAGTTGTCGGTGGTGCCCGACTCG
Organism: Actinokineospora spheciospongiae; assembly: GCF_000564855.1. Taxonomy (GTDB): domain Bacteria; phylum Actinomycetota; class Actinomycetes; order Mycobacteriales; family Pseudonocardiaceae; genus Actinokineospora; species Actinokineospora spheciospongiae. The sequence goes on along the minus strand of NZ_AYXG01000076.1, from coordinate 11,333 downwards.
CCGCCGCGGTAGATCACGGTGATGGGCTTGTCCGGCAGGGTGGCGCCGGAGTTGATGCCCGCGATGGCCGGGTCGTTCCACTTGGTGACCGCGCCGCTGAAGATCTTCGCGGCGACCTCGGGGGTCAGGGTCAGGTCGGTGACGCCGTCGAGCTTGTAGGGCACGGCGACCGGGCCGAAGACCAGCGGCAGGTTCCACGCCGGGTTGCCCTGGCAGCGCTGGGCGGCCGCGTCGACCTCGCCCTTGTCCTTGCTCAGCGCGGAGTCGCTGCCGCCGATGTCGACGATGCCGCCGTTGAACTGCTTGATGCCCGCGCCCGAGCCGGACGGGGTGTAGGAGAGCTGCTGGTCGGCGCACTTCGCGCGGTAAGCGGCGCTGAAGGCCTCCATCGCACCCTTTTGCGCGCTGGAACCCTCGGCCTGGAGGGCCTTCTTGCCGCCGCACTCGACCGGGGCGGTCGCGGTGGGGGCGGGCGCACCGGAGTTGTTGCCGGAACCGGTCGGGGTGTTGTTGTCGCTGCCGCACGCACTGAGCACGAGGGCACCGGCGGCCACGATGCCGAGCACCGACGCGGTCCGCTTGGTCTTCACATTTCCTCCAGCACAGGAGCCTTCACGGTCGGCGTGACTCTCTGTCAGCCGTGTCGCCGGCGACGCTAGGCAGCGGTGGTGGACGCGCCCTCTTGAAGAGGTGAACGACGGGTGAACAAGCCCCCGAATGTGGCTCTGACTACAACATTGTCGCCGTCCCGTGACCCGGGTGTGCGCAGCCGGTAACCGTTCAGGCGCCACCGGTGCGCATTACGGCCCACTGGACGTCGGCGGCCGAACGGGTGAAGCCCAGGCGTCGGTAGACGGCGACGGCGGGGGCGTTGTCGGCCTCCACGTACAGGATGACCTCGGGGCGGCCGGTGGCTCGGAGGTGGCGGACGCCGACCAGGGTCAGCGCCCGCCCCAGGCCGCCGCCCTGGGCGTCCGGGTCGACGCCGACGACGTAGACCTCGCCGGTGCCGTCCGGGTGCACCTTGGTCCAGTGGAAGCCCAGGAGCCGGTCGGCGGGGTCGACGGCGAGGAAGAACCCGGCCGGGTCGAACCAGGGCTCGCGCTCGGTCGCCTCGACGTCGGCGACGGTCAGCGCGCCCTGCTCGGGGTGCCAGTCGAAGGCGCGCCGGTTGACCTCGACCACCGCTGCCTCGTCGCGGCCGGGGACGAACGCGCGGACGGTGACGCCGTCGCGCCAGACCGGTTCGGGCAGCTCCTCGTCGAGACCGCGGCGCATGACCAGCAGCTCGCGCACCTTCTGAAGTCCCAGGCGCGCGCCGATGCGGGCGGCGGCCGGGTGGTCGCCGTGCGACCAGAGCCGGACGCCGTCGGCGGCGTGCGCCAAGACCTCGCGGACCAGTTCGGTGCCGACGCCGCGGCGGCGGTGCTCGGGGTGCACGAGCACCTCAGCGACCTGGTTGCCGTGCGCGTCGCCGTCGGTGTCGAGGTGGGCGTAGCCGACCACGGTGTGGTCGGCTACGGCGACGAGCTGCTCGCCGCCGCGGAACTCGCGCGGCAGCGGGCCGTCCGGGGAGACCTCGGGGCGCCCGTCCGCCGCGGCGGCGGCGAGCAGCAGCGGGCGGATCTCGTCGGTGGCTGGGCCCCAGGTCAGGTCGGTCACGGGTCCGACCCTACCCACCGGGCACGGCGAGTCCCGGACACCGGGAGGGGGTGTCCGGGACTCGTGAGCGAGGTGTCGCGGCCTAGCGGGCGTCGAGGGAGAAGTTCGCCAGGTCGGCGTCGAGGGGGTCGACCTCGCGGCGGGAGCCGCCCGCCTTGGGGGGCTGGACGAACTTGTAGCCGACGTTGCGCACGGTGCCGATCATCTGCTCGTGCTCGGGGCCGAGCTTGGCGCGCAGCCGCCGGACGTGCACGTCGACGGTGCGGGTGCCGCCGAAGAAGTCGTAGCCCCAAACCTCCTGCAGCAACTGGGCCCGGGTGAACACCCGGCCCGCGTGCTGGGCGAGGTACTTGAGCAGCTCGAACTCCTTGTAGGTGAGGTCGAGCGGGCGCCCGCGCAGCCGCGCCATGTAGGTGGCCTCGTCGATGACCAGCTCGCCGAGGCGCAGCGCGCCGTCGGCGGCGGCACCGGCGGGGCCGCGCGAGGTGAGCAGCCGCAGCCGGGCGTCCACCTCGGCCGGGCCCGCGGTGGGCAGCAGGATCTCGTCGATGCGCCAGTCGCTGTTGATGGCCACCAGGCCACCCTCGTTGACCACGGCGAGCACCGGGCAGCTGTCGCCACCGCTGGTGAGCAGCCTGCACAGGCTCTTGGCCGCGGCCAGGTCGGTGCGCGCGTCCACCACGACGGCGTCGCGGGAACCGGCCTCGAGCAGGGCGGTGACCTCGGGAGCCTGGGTGCGCACGGTGTGCGGCAGCAGCATCAGCGACGGGAGGACCGAACCGGGTTCCGGGTCGGCGGTCAGCAGCAGCAGGTCGAGGCTCATGCGAGTCCGCCTCTCTCTTGCGTGAATCCGCGCCGTCGACGTCGAGGAGCGGGAGTTCGGATTTCGGCTCAGCGGAGAATAGCTGCCGAGCTGCGGGAATGTCGTGGTCGTGAAGCTTGCGTCACACGGGTGCACGCGCTCCGGGCGGACTCCGCGCAGGTCAGGGGGGTCATGTTACAGCCACGTTAATCCGGCTGTTGACCTGCTGTTATCGAAGCCGGAAGCGTTTCCTCACCGCGCGGGAATTGGCTTTGTGAATCATGCGTAACACGGCTTCGGATCTCACCATCCGGTACTCCCGAACGGGTCGGGTCCTCCCGGACCACCTGGACGGGCGGTGATCAGCCTGCCGCCACGGCGCCCGGGAGGACCGCCCCGGCTCTCGGGACGGGGAGTCGACGGGGATCATTGGGGGTGGCTCCGCAACCCGACCGGGTGCTGACGAGTCCTTGAAGGGGACAGGCGACAGACCAGGGGCACGACGGGCAAGACACGACGGACAGACACGACAGGTGGCGGGGATGACGACCATGACGAACTCCGGCAGGCCGCAGGCGGCTCCCAGGCGGGGCCGGTCCAAGGCGGTGCGGCGGCTCGTCATCACCCTCGTGGTGCTGGCGGCGCTGCTGGTCGCGGCCGACTTCGGCGCGGCGGCGGTGTTCGAGCACGAGGTGTCCAAGCGGGCCAAGGCGCAGTTCGGCCTCCGCGACGACCCGTCGGTGAAGGTCGGCGGCTTCTCCTTCCTGGCCCAGGTGATCGCGGGCGAGTACGACACGGTGACCGTCGACGCCAAGGGCGTGCCGGTCCAGGACACCCTGCGCGACGTCGACGTGCACGCCGACCTGCGCGGCATCAAGGCGCCGCTGTCGGACGTGGTGTCCGGCTCGCTCAAGCAGCTCCCGGTCCGCGAGGTCGACGGCCAGGTGCGGATCAAGGCCGCCGACGTCAACCACGCGCTGCAGGAGAACCAGGGCAACAGCGTCATCGCCTCAATCAAGAACCTGACCATCGACCCGGCGAGCAAGGCGCTGGTGGCCACCGCCCCCGCCGACGGCGGCGAGACCGACCTGGACAGCGTCGAGACCGCCGACACCGAGGGCAGCACCGCCGGGGTGCGGCTGTGCGGCACGGTCGAGGTGGCGGGCCTGTCCACCGAGCTGTGCGTCTTCTCGATCATCTCGCTGGAGCAGGACAGCATCGCCATCAGCGCCAAGCGGCTGGAGCTGCGCAACGCGGCGGGCGCCACCCGGCTGCCGTCGGCGGTCGAGGACACCATCCTCGGGGTGTTCTCCCGCCCCCTGCCGACCGGCAGCCTGCCGTTCGGGGTCACGCCGACCGCGGTTACCGTCGAACCGGGCCTGCTCTCGGTGAAGGGCAAGGCGACGGACGTGGTGCTGGGCGGGAGCTGACCCGCCCGCGGAGGTGAACGGGCATGACGGGTGCGCTGGTCGCCCTGGGGACGCTGCTGGTGGCCGCGGTGGTCGGGTTCGCCCTGCGGGCCCGGGACGGCCGGGTCCGCGCGCGGGAGGACGACACCGCGGCCCGGGTCCCGGCCGAGGTGCGCGCCGCGCTCGACGCAGGCGCGCGGGTGACGCTGGTGCAGCTCTCCACCACCTTCTGCGCCCCGTGCAGGCAGACCCGGGTCCTGCTGTCGGACCTGGCCGCGCGCACCGACGGCCTCGCACACGCCGACGTCGACCTCACCGACCGCCCGGAGCTGGCGAAGGCGCTGTCGGTGCTGCGCACGCCCACCACCCTCGCCGTCGACTCCCGAGGAGTGGAACTGCTGCGGGTCGGTGGCGTCCCGAAACGCGAAAACCTGCTCGCGGCGCTGGCCCCGCACCTGCCCGGCTGAGGCCCGCCCGGGTCCACCACCAGCGGGTTCACCGCTGACAAGCCCCATTCGGCCTGTCCCAACCCGTGGACGGGTCCTCTCACAACCGGGGGCCTGCGCGTAAGCTCGCCCCCGTGTCCAGCAACCTGACCAGGCGCCGCGCGGTGGATTTCGGCCGCGTGCACAGCAGCCTGTGTCGGTGATCTGACCGGCGGTGGTCCGGTGGGTGCGACGCCCGCCGCGGTGCCCAGCACCGAACCGCCGGTACGCAGGGAAGCCCTCGCGCCCAGATCAGGAGACCACATGTCCGCACGTCCGCAGGTCGACCCGCGCGGCCCCAGGTTCGCCGCCTGGGTGACCTCGGCGGTGCTCGTGGCGGTGCTGCTCACCGGCTGGTGGCCGCTGCTCGCCGCGCAGGTGGTGGTGTTCGCCGTCGGCGCCTTCGCCAGCCTGTCCGCCGCGCCGTACTCGGTGCTCTACCGCGTCCTCGTCGCGCCCCGGCTCGGGCCGACCGACGAGCGCGAGGACGTGGCGCCGCTGCGCTTCGCCCAGGGCGTCGGCTTCGCGTTCGCGCTGGTGGGCACCCTCGGCTACGCCTTCGGCGTTCCCGCGCTCGGCGTGGTGGCGACCGCGTTCGCGCTGGCCGCCGCGTTCCTCAACGCCGCCTTCGGCCTCTGCCTGGGCTGCGAGACCTACCTGCTGCTGCACCGCCTGCCCGGTTCCACCAGGACCGTGTCGGACCACTGAGCCGTGTCGACCAACGCCGTGTCAACCAGAAAGAAAGTGGGAACTTCCCGATGAGCCGCGAAGACGTGCTGGTTTCGGCCGCGTGGGCCGAGGAGAACCTCCAGACCACCGGAGTGGTCTTCGTCGAGGTCGACGAGGACGCCAGCGCCTACGACACCGGGCACATCCCCGGTGCGGTGAAGATCGACTGGAGGCAGGACCTCCAGGACCCGGTGCGCCGCGACTTCGTCGACCGCGCGGGCTTCGAGAAGCTGCTGTCGGCGCGCGGCATCGGCAACGACGACACCGTGATCCTCTACGGCGGCAACAACAACTGGTTCGCCGCCTACGCATACTGGTACTTCAAGCTCTACGGCCACGACGCGGTGAAGCTGCTCGACGGCGGCCGCAAGAAGTGGGAGCTCGACGGCCGCCCGCTCGACGCCGAGGCGGTCACGCGCGACGAGACCACCTACTCGGCCAAGGAGCAGGACCTCTCGCTGCGCGCCTTCCGCCAGGAGGCCGTGGACGCGATCAACACCAAGAACCTCGTCGACGTCCGCTCGCCCGACGAGTTCTCCGGCAAGCTGGCCGCCCCGGCGCACCTGCCGCAGGAGCAGGCGCAGGTCAAGGGCCACATCCCGACCGCGATCAACGTGCCGTGGAGCAAGGCCGCGAACGAGGACGGCACCTTCAAGTCCAACGACGAGCTGCGCGAGCTGTACAAGGACGCGGGCCTCGACGAGGGCAAGGCGACCATCGCCTACTGCCGCATCGGTGAGCGCTCCTCGCACACCTGGTTCGCCCTGCACGAGCTGCTCGGCTACAGCGACGTGAAGAACTACGACGGCTCGTGGACCGAGTACGGCTCCCTGGTCGGCGTCCCCGTCGAAATCGGCGCGCAGGGCTGATCCAAGAACAAGGTCCGGTCAACCCCGTCAAGGAGATAACGATGAGCAGTAGCTGCGGAGCCCCCGAGCAGGGCTCGGCCATCCCGGCCGGGGTCGACCCGGGCAAGGAGGTCGTCCTCAACGGCAAGGTGACCAGCGGCGGCCAGCCGGTGGGCGGGGCGTTCGTGCGCCTGCTCGACGGCACCGGCGAGTTCACCGCCGAGGTCGTCTCCGCCGAGTCCGGCGACTTCCGGTTCTTCGCCGCGCCGGGTGAGTGGACGGTGCGCGCGCTGCACCGCTCCGGCAACGGCGAGGCCAAGGTCAACGCGGCGGGCCCCGGCCTGCACGAGGTCGCGGTCAGCGTCGGCTGACCCAGCGCACCAGCCTGACCCAGCGCACCAAGCGGCCCCGGAGCACCCCGTGCTCCGGGGCCGTCGCCGTTCCCGGGTGCGGGTGAGAGCACGGCCACCGGGCGTGGGCGGGTTGTTCGCGGCGGCAGCGGCTAAGCTGCGGGGCGTGGAAATCTTCTTCACCTCGCTGCTGGTCATCGTGGGCCTGGTGACCGCGTGGTTCGCGGTCTACGTGGTGTACCGCCTGTACGCCGACCAGCGCTGAGCGGATGACAGCGAACCAGCCCCCGGTCGTCCCCGGCAGCGGTGACGCCGCGGTCCAGGCCGCCCTGCAACGGGCCGAGCGGACCCGGCACCGCAACCTGCCGCAGTTCGACGACCTGCCGATCCCGGCGGACACCGCGAACCTGCGCGAGGGCCCGAACCTGCACGACGACCTGCTCGCCCTGCTGCCCCTGGTCGGGGTGTGGCGCGGTGAGGGCGAGGTCGTCTACCCGACGATCGACGGGCCGTTCAAGTTCGGCCAGCAGATCACCTTCGCCCACGACGGGCGGCCGTTCCTGTCCTACGAGTCGCGGGCCTGGCTGCTCGACGACGAGGGCGCCGTGATCCGCCCGGCCGCCCGCGAGGTCGGCTGGTGGCGCCCGGGGCCGGACGACACGCTGGAGGTGCTGCTGGCGCACGCCACCGGCATCACCGAGATCTACTACGGCGCCCCGCGCACCCAGACCTCCTGGGAGATCGAGACCGACATCGTCACCCGCACCGCCTCGGCCAAGGAGGTCAACGCGGCGAAGCGGCTCTACGGGCTGGTCAACGGCGTCGACCTGGCCTACGTCGAGGAGCGGGCGATGATGGGCCAGGAGATGCAGCCGCACACCTCGGCCTACCTGCGCCGCGTCGTCGGCTGACCGCCTGCGTGCGCCTGCTGCGCTGCGGCGCCGACGCCGTGCTGGTCGAGCTGGGCTCGCTGACCGAGGTCGCCGCCGCCCGCGCGCTGCTGGCCGGGTTGCCGGACGTGGTCGACCTGGTGCCCGCCGCGCGGACCGTGCTGGTGTCGTTCCGGCCGGGTTCGCCGTCGGTCGCCGCGGTGCGACCGCTGCTCACCTCCGCCGACCTGTCGGTGGCCCCCGCCGTCACCGGGCGCCCGGTGGTGCTGCCGGTGGTCTACGACGGGCCGGACCTGGAGCTGGTGGCCTCGACCGCCGGGGTGGGCGTCGACGCGGTGGTGGCGCTGCACTCGGGGGCGGAGTACACCGTGGCGTTCACCGGGTTCGCCCCCGGCTTCGGCTACCTGACCGGCCTGCCGCCGGAGCTGCACCAGCCCCGGTTGGGGACGCCGCGCACCCGGGTGCCGGTCGGGTCGGTCGCGGTGGCGGGCGAGTTCACCGGCGTCTACCCGCGCGCCTCCCCGGGTGGCTGGCGGCTGCTGGGCAGACTCGCCGCGGGCGCCGAACCGCTGTTCGACCCGCACCGCACCCCCGCCGCCCTGCTGGCCCCCGGTGACACAGTCCGCTTCGAGGTGACCGGGTGAGGCGGGCGGTGACGGTGCTGGCGCCGGGGCCCTCCGCGCTGGTCCAGGACCTCGGCAGGCCCGGGTACGCGCACCTGGGGGTGCCGCCGTCGGGGGCGCTGGACGTGCCGTCGCTGCGGCTGGCGAACCGGCTGGCGGGCAACGCCGAGGGCGCGGCGGGCATCGAGGTCGTCCTCGGCGGCCTGGTGCTGCGCGCCGAGGCGTCCTGCACGGTCGTGGTGACCGGCCCGAGCACCCCGGTCCTGCTCGCGGGCCGCGACGTCGGCTCGCACGCCCCGGTCCACCTGCGCGCGGGCGACGTGGTCGAGCTGGGCCCGCCGCGGGCGGGCCTGCGCAGCTACCTGGCGGTGTCCGGTGGCCTCGACGTCCCGCCGCACCTGGGTTCGCGGTCCACCGACGTCCTCTCCGGCATCGGCCCCGACCCGCTGCGCGCCGGGGACGTGCTGCCGCTGGGCACCCCGGTCCGGCCGCCGACCGGCGAGGACGCCGTCGCCCCGCCCAGCCCGCCGGACCGGTTGACCGTGCCGGTGCTGCTGGGTCCGCGCGAGGACTGGTTCGCCGACCCGGTCGCCCAGCTCGCCGCCGCGACCTGGTCGGTGTCCCCGGAGAGCAACCGGGTCGGGCTGCGCCTGCTGGGCCACCCCCTGGTCCGCGCGGACGCCCGCGCCGAGCGCGAGCTGACCAGCGAAGCGGTGGTGACCGGTGCCGTGCAGGTGCCCGCGAACGGGCGCCCGGTGATCTTCCTGGCCGACCACCCCACCACCGGCGGCTACCCGGTGATCGGGGTGGTCCCGACCGGGCACCTGGCCGCCCTGGCGCAGGCGCGGCCGGGCACGAGGGTCCGGTTACGCCCGCGGGCCTGAGCCGAACAGGCCCGCCGGGACGCGCACCTCTCCGACGGGTTCGCCGCCGCCCAGCACCACCGTGTCCAGCGGCGGGGGCTGGTGGCCCAGGAATTCCAGGACGGCGCCCAGGACCGGGGTCCGGGCGCGCGCGGCGCCGTCGTCGACCTTGAGGGCGAGGGTCGTGCCGTCGGGCAGGGCCATGATGTGGACGCCCTCCGCGCCGCCCTTCACCAGCAGCCCGGGGACGGCCTCCATCAGGGCGGTGTCGATGCGGTCGGTGCCGCCGACCAGGTGCGGGTGCGCGCGCATGGCGTCGGCGACGCGGCGGCGGCGGGTGCCGGGCGGGGCGGTGACCAGCCGGGAGCAGGCGGTGGCCAGGTCGGTGAGGCTCAGCGCGAACAGCGGGGCACCGCAGCCGTCGACGCCGACGGCGGGGATCGGCGTGCCGGTCAGGTCGGTGACGGTGGCGGCGATGGCGGCTTGCAGCGGGTGCGCCGGGTCGAGGTAGGACGCGGTGTCCCAGCCGAGCTGAGCGCAGGTGGCGAGCATGGCGGCGTGCTTGCCGGAGCAGTTCATGGTGACCCGGCGGCGCCGGTCGCCACGGCTGTCCTCGTGCAGCGGCCAGTCCTCCGGGCAGCCCAGGTCGTCCTCGGCGAGGCCGTGCCGGGCGAGCAGGGCCAGGACCCGGTCAACGTGCACCGCCTCACCGCTGTGCGAGGCGCACCCGATGGCCAGGTCGGCGTCGTCGTCGAGGTCGAGCCCCGCGCGGAGCATCCCCAGGGCCTGCAGCGGCTTGTTGCTCGACCGGGGGAAGACCGGCGAGCCCACGTCACCGACCGCCAGGCGCACCCGGTCGTCGGTGAGCACGACCAGCGAGCCGCGGTGCACCGACTCGGTGAACCCGGAGCGCACCACCTCGGCGAGCACCGGGTTGGCCGGGTTCAGCGGTCCTCGCCCGGCTTCCCGCGCTCGGCGGGCTTCTCGCGGTCGGGCTTCTCGCGCTCGGCGGCGAGCAGGTCGTCCACCGAGGCGCTGCCCGCGCGGTAGCGGTTGCCGATCTGCTCGTTGAGCAGGTCCATCACCTGCTGCACCTGGCGCCGCCGCTGCGACACCGAGGCCTCCTCCGACCGGTAGGTGCGCAGCGCCAGGTCGAGCCGCTCGTCCGGCAGCGCGGCCACGTCGGACAGGTCGGCGTCGGACACCAGGGCCTCGACGTGCCTGCGGTGCGCCTCCGCCCGCGAGGGCTCCATCACCTGGTGGCGACCGGAACCCGTGGCGGGCCCCACCGCGTTGTCGGCGAGGATGCTGGCCAACTGCTCCACCACCGAGGCGCTGCCGCCGTCGGCGCGGCGGCGCTGCTCGGCCAGCACGATGTCGATCCGACCGTGCAACAACCTGCGCAGGTAGGAGAGGTCGGTCTCCTCCTGGGCGGCGTCGTCGCGACGGGCCCGGACCTCACCGAGGTCGAGGCGGTCGAGGCCGGTGACGTAATCCGGCGCGAGGACCCGGTCGATGCGCCTGCGTCCACCGGGACGGACTTCGATCACGGGCACATCCTCCGACACTCGATCCCCGACCGCCACATCTTGGCGACTCGGTGGCTCACCGCGCCACCCCCAGGAGTACCCGTGCCTCGTCTGGACCAATCGGCGGCCGCTGCGCGATCCGCGAGAGGCTCGACGCGCGGGCCACCAGTTGGGCGTTGTCCTTCACCTTCTCACCCCTGGCGTAGGTGGTGGTGTCCTCCATGCCCACCCTCAGGTGCCCACCGGCGGACAGGCTGGCCAGCAGCACCGGCAGCGTGCTGCGCCCCACCCCGGTCGCGGAGAACGTCGCGCCCTCGGGGACGAGCCGCAGCGCGGCGGCCACGGTCTCCAGGTCGCCCGCCATGCCACCGGGCACCCCCAGCACCAGGTCGAGGTGCACGTGCCCACCCGAGGGGAGGCCGTGCTCGTCGAGCAGGCGGCGCAGGGTGGTCAACTGCCCCAGGTCGAAGATCTCGTACTCCGGCACGATGTCCCGCTCCCGCATCCGCTTGTGCAGCTCGACGATGAACTCCCACCGGTTGAGGAAGACGTCGTCGCCGAAGTTCACGGTGCCCATCGAGCAGGAAGCCGAATCCGGGAGCGCGTCGAGCACCGCCAGCCGGTCGGCCTCGGAGTCGGTCACCGCCCCACCGGTGGACAACTGCACGATCAGGTTGGAGTTCTCCCGGACCGCTCCCACGGTTTCCCGCAGGAGCCCCAGGTCCAAAGTGGGCTTGGCGTCGCGGTCGCGGACGTGCAGGTGGATCATCGCGGCACCCACCCGCTCGCAATCCCTTGCGGTCCGCACGAGGTCTTCGACGGTGACCGGGAGGTTGGGGACGTCCGCCTTGCTGTGCTCGGCCCCGGTCGGCGCGACCGTGATCAACGTGCCGTGCGCGCCGGGGCGGGAAGTCGACGGTGACATGGCGCGAATCCTGGCACACGGCGTGGTCGGGTAGCTGGGCTCGGGCAGCTGGGCTCGGGCAGCTGGGCTCGGGCAGCTGGGCCTGGGGCCGGGGTGTCCGGGCATTTCGGGTGGTGGGCTGCTGGGCGCTTTGGGTGGGTGTGGTGCTGGATCGGGTGGAGTTATTTCTTCGGGGCCCCTACGAAGACCCTCTGCTGCGGTGCGCGTGGGTGGGCGAA
>NZ_AYXG01000075.1 GCF_000564855.1 Actinokineospora spheciospongiae | reverse complement strand
AACACATGATCGCCATAGGGGCCCCGGCCAAACACATCCACCCACCCGGGCACCCCCACCAAAACCCCGGGCTCGAAAGCTGAGCACATCCACCCAGTCACCCCAGCGAAAGACCGGGCTTTCAAACACGGCCAAGGGGAGCAGACCCTCACCCGGGCACCACAGCAAGAGACCGGGCATCAACACGGGCAGCCATCAACACCAGACACGCACACGGGGGTGCCCCCGACCCAGTAGGCCAGGGGCACCCCCGTCTGTCAACGAACCCGGTCAGCGCCGCCGACGCTCGTCAGCGCCGTCCACCTCGACCTGCTCCTTGCGGACCTCGCCTCGCACGGTCTCGTTCTCGGTGACCGTCTCGGTGCCGACCCGCACCTTCTCCACCGGGACCGCCTCCTTGCCCACGACCGGGCGCTCCTGGTGCAGGGTCACCTCCTGCTCGGCTTCGGTGAAGTCGGCGTGCTTGCCCGCCGCGCCGCGTTCGGCCCCGGTGATCGGGGTGCGCTCGACCCGCAGTTCCTCGCGCCGGACCGGCACCGACACCTGCTGCTCCTCGGTGACGACGTGCTTGCGCAGCCGCACCTTGCCGACCTCTTCGTTGCGGGTGCCGACGTTGAGCCGCTCCTCCGAGCGGGTCATGGTGGCCTCACCGTTGCCCCGGCCGGTGCGCACGGGCTCGGCCCGGCGCTCGGTGCCCACGGCGCGCTCGCCTTGGCCCTGCTCGGCCTTGAGGCCGTAGTAGCGGTACAGCTCCATCTCCTCGGCTTCGGAGAGGTGCTGGTCGTGGCCGACGTTCGGCGCGTCCTTGATGACCGACTTCTCCTGGCCGAGGACCACCGTGTCGCCGTCGGCCCGGGCGCCCTGCAACGGGACGAAGCTCTCGTTCATCCCGAAGAGGCCGGTGTTGACGGTGACCCACTTGGGCTGTTCCGTCTGGTCGTCGTAGTAGACCTGACCGATCTTGCCGACCTTGTCACCGGACCGGTCGTGCGCGGTCAGACCGATGATGTCCTCAGCTCGCTTCGGAAAACCCATGGTGTGCGTTCCTCCTGTTGTGATCATCGGGGCCGGGTGGCGGGGGCCGCGCCCGAGGGTTGCGTCGGGCAGAACCCCGGCGTCCCGTTCTTTCCGCCACCTAGGACGTACCCGGCAACCGCGACCTGAACATTGATGCACTCCTCGGGGTGAGGGCCCGGCCGCGGTGTTGAGCGTCGACATCGGACAGTGGGTGTGCGGGATGCCCCGCTTCCCACTGACGAGTGGGTGCGTCCACAGTCGTGTGACGCAGCGCTCGTCTGCGTGGTCGGTCTTGACCGGCAGCGGGAAGCTCAGCAAGTATTGAGTCAATGAACACTGACTGGTCTCCGGAGCTGGCGGCGCGGGCCCGCGTCCACGCCGCGCTGGGCGAGCCCGCGCGGTTGGCGATCGTGGACCGGCTCCTGCTGGGCGACGCCGCGCCGGGTGAGGTGGGCGCGGCGTTGGGGTTGCCCAGCAACCTGCTGGCCCACCACGTGAAGTCGCTGGAGCGGGCCGGGCTGGTGCGGCGGTCGCGGTCGGAGGGCGACGCCCGCCGCACCTACCTGCGGCTGCGTACCGCGGCGCTCGCCGGACTGGTGCCCTCCGGGGTGCGGCGGGCGCGGCGGGTGGTGTTCGTGTGCAGCCACAACTCCGCGCGCTCGCAGTTGGCGGCGGCGCTGTGGGCCAGTCGCAGCGCCGTGCCGACGGCGTCGGCGGGGACCCGGCCCGCCGAGCGGGTGCACCCGCTGGCCGTCGCCACCGCCCGGGCGCACGGCCTGTCGCTGGCCCGGGCCCGCCCCCACCACGTCGAGCAGGTCGTGCACCCGGACGACCTGGTCGTGGCCGTGTGCGACAACGCCCACGAGGAACTCGACCCCGCCGACCGGCTGCACTGGTCGGTGCCCGACCCGGCCGCGGTGGGCACCGAGGACGCCTTCGACTCCGCCTTCCGCGACCTGGCCGACCGGGTCGAGCGCTTGGCGCCCGCCGTCCGCACCCCATGACGACCCACCCACAGCGCGTTCCGAGAAGGAGTTCCGATGACGCGGCCGTTGGCCCGCGCACTGCTGGCCGAGTTCCTGGGCAGCCTGCTGCTCGCCGCACTGGTGATCGGCTCCGGCATCGCCGCCCAGCGCCTCTCCCCCGGTGACGTCGGCCTGCAACTGCTGGAGAACGCCGCCGCCACGGCAGTCGGGCTCCACGCCATCATCCTGGTCTTCGGCCCGGTCAGCGGCGGTCACTTCAACCCGGTGGTGTCCCTCGTGGACGCCGTGTTCGGCGGACTGCCCCGACGGCACCTCCTCGCCTACGCCCCGACCCAGGTGCTCGGCTGCGTGGCCGGGGCGGTGGTGGCGAACACGCTGTTCGACGCCGCCCCGATCAGCATCTCCACCACCGACCGGGCCACCTGGCCGCACGGGCTCTCCGAGGTCGTCGCCACGCTGGGCCTGCTGCTGGTGGTCTTCTCCCTGGCCCGCTCCGGCCGGGCCGCCTCCGCCCCCGCCGCGGTCGGCGCCTACATCGGCGCGGCGTACTTCTTCACCAGTTCCACCAGCTTCGCCAACCCCGCCATCACCGTCGGGCGCGTGTTCAGCGACAGCTTCGCGGGCATCGCGCCCTCCTCGGTCCCCGCCTACGTCCTCGCCCAGTTCGTCGCCGCCGCGATCGCGGTGCCGCTGCTGCGCGCCCTGTACCCGCACGCCTCGGCGCACGCCGAGGACGCCGTCCTCCCCCACCCGACCGGAACCACAGTCCGAACCGGAGGAACCGTGCCCGTCAAGCCCTCGGTGCTGTTCGTGTGCGTGCACAACGCGGGCCGCTCCCAGATGGCCGCCGCCTGGCTGTCGCACCTGGCCGGGGACCGGGTGGAGGTCCGCTCCGCCGGGTCCGCCCCCGCCGATGAGGTCAACCCCGCCGTGGTCGAGGCCATGCGCGAGGTGGGCGTCGACATCTCCGCCCGGACCCCGAAAGTCCTCACCCACGACGCGGTCCGCGAATCGGACGTGTGCGTCACGATGGGCTGCGGCGACGCCTGCCCGGTCTTCCCCGGCAAGCGCTACCTGGACTGGAAGCTCACCGACCCCGCCGGGCAGGGCGTCGAGGCCGTCCGACCCATCCGCGACGAGATCAAGGCCCTGGTCGAGGGCTTGATCGCCGAAATCGCCCCCGCACCGACCTCCTGAGCGCACCCGCAGGCGCGGCTCGGCCGGATCAGCGGGCCGGGGTCGCGGACGGGGCGGCGGCGGGTGCGGGGGTGCCGCAGCAACCGCCCTGGTCCTCGGCGGGCGCGTCGAACACCCCGGCTCCGCCGCAGACCCCCGTCTCGGGCAGCACCAGCTCCACCCGCTCGGCTGCCTCCCGGTCCCCGGCCAGGGCGGCGGCGAGGGAGCGGACCTGCTCGTGGCCGGTCATGGCCAGAAACGTCGGCGCGCGGCCGTAGCTCTTCATCCCGGCCAGGAACACCCCGGGTTCGGGGTGTTCGAGTTCCTTGACGCCGTGGGGGTGGACGGTTCCGCAGGAGTGGGTGTTCGGATCGATCAGCGGCGCCAGCGCTGCGGGCGCCTGCAACGTCGAGTCCAAGTCGAGGCGCACCTCCGACAGCCACGACAGGTCCGGGCGGAACCCGGTCAGCACCACGGCCCGGTCGACACCCTGCACCCGTTGCCCTTCGCCGGACACCAGCACCAACCGGTCGCGCCCGTCGCGCTCCACGGCCTCGGTGCGGAACCCGGTGACCACCGAGACGTGCCCGGCCTCGACGGCGGCTCGCGCCCGCAGGCCCAGCGCGCCCCGGGCGGGGAGCTGGTCGGCCGCACCGCCGCCGAACACCGCCCCGGCCGCACCCCTGCGCAGCAGCCAGGTGATCCGCGTCGCGGTCTCCCGCTCGGCCACCCCGGCGAGGGCCACCAGCGCGGTCAGCGCGGAGTGCCCGCTGCCCGCCACCACCACGTGCCCGCCCGCGTACCGCGCGGCCACCCCGGGGTCGGCGAGGTCGGGCACCCGGTAGGAGATCCGGTCGGCGGCGGCGGCTTCGCCGATCGCGGGCAGGCCGTCCCCGCCCAGCGGGTTCGGGGAGGTCCACGTGCCGGAGGCGTCGACCACCGCCCGCGCGGCGATCCGCTCCTCCCCGCCGTCGGCGGTGCGCACGTGCACCGCCAACGGCTCGGTCCCGCGTCCCGCGTCGACGACCAGGTCCCGGCCGCGCCGCGCCACGCCGACCACCTCGGCACCGAAGCGCACCCGGTCGCCGAGCGCATCGGCCAGCGGGCGCAGGTACGACCCGGCCCACTCCGCGCCGGTGGGGTGGTCGCCGGGGGCCGGGTGGCGCCAGCCGAGCGGCTCCAGCAGCCTGCGCGCGGCCGGGGCGACCAGTTCCGCCCACCGGGAGAACAGCCGCACGTGGTGCCACTGCGCCACCGCCGCGCCCGCGGTCGCGCCGCGTTCGAGCACCAGCGGCACCACCCCGCGCTCGACCAATTCCGCGGCGGCGGCCAACCCCACCGGTCCCGCTCCGACGACCACCACGGGCAGATCGCTCATCGTGTTCCCCATTCATCGACTGTGCTCGATCAAGACGGGGGGACAATATCGAGCTGCGTCGATGAATACAACCATCGATCCAAGTCGATACACTTCACACCATGCCGATCGCGCTGCCCCTGGTGCACGTCCTGCCCCACGGCGAGGCCGCCACCTACGCCGAGTGGTTCGCCTGCCTCGCCGAACCCGTCCGCGTCCGCCTCCTGCACGCGGTGGCCACCAGCCCGAAGGGCACCACCGTCGGCGCGCTGACCGCGGTCCTGGGCACCAGCCAGTCCACGACCTCGCACCACCTGCGCAAACTCGCCGACGTCGGTTTCGTGCGGCTGCGCAGGGAGGGCACCGCCACGATCGTCACCGTCAACGAGGCCTGCTGCGCCGGGCTTCCGCACGCCGCCGACGCCGTGATGGGCCTGCTGGCCCCCCACCCCTGCTGCCCCGACGACGTCCCCGGCGACGTGACCGTCCGCGCCCTCGAACCCGGCGACTGGTCCGCCGTGCGCCGGATCTACGGCGAGGGCATCGCCACCGGCCTGGCCACGTTCGAGACCACCGTCCCCAGCCGCGCCACCCTCGACGCCAAGTGGCTCCCCGGCCACCGCTGGGTGGCCGAGGCCGAAGGCGAGGTCGTCGGCTGGACCGCGGCCGCCCCCACCTCCACCCGCGACTGCTACGCGGGCGTCGCCGAGACCTCCGTCTACGTCGCGGGAACCCACCGCGGTCGGGGCGTCGGCAAAGCCCTGCTGCACAAGCAGGTGACCGCCGCCGACGCCGACGGGATCTGGACCCTGCAATCGTCCATCTTCACCCAGAACCGCACCAGCATCGCCCTGCACCACCGCGCGGGCTACCGCACCGTCGGCATCCGCGAGCGCATCGCCCAGGTGGACGGCACCTGGCACGACACCGTCCTCATCGAACGCCGCTCACCCACCGGCTGACACGGCAACGGCCCGCCACCGGATCAGTCCCCTGTGGACTCTTCCATCCGGGTGCGGGCCGACGGGCGAGGCTCCGCCGAACCGCTGCCGCGGTTCGGCGGAGCCTCATCCGATCCCGGCTCCCGGGATCGGGAGCCGGTTCACAGACGTACGCGACCGAGTCGGTCAGCGGCCGAGCAGACCGCCGCCGAGGAGACCGGCACCGGCGCCACCGAGGAGACCGCCGTCGCCGAGGGGGCCACCGTCACCGAGGGGGCCGCCGTCACCGAGCGGACCGCCGTCGCCGAGTGCGCCGAGCGCACCGAGCAGGCCGAGGCCGTTGCCGAGGGGGCCGTTGTCGTCGACGATCGGGTCGGCGGAGGCGACACCCGCGGTGGCCATGGACAGGGTGGCAGCGGTGGCCAGCATGGCCAGGGTCGCGGCGGTCCGCTTGTGGACGTTCATGGAGGTACTCCTTCACCCACCTGCTGCGGTGGGTCCGACGTGGGGACGACGCACATCGTCACCGGGGTGGTAGGCCATTCGGCCCAGCATTCGATCTCGGGCGATGGTACATATGGCCCAACGACCGCGAATGGGTGACTCTCCCGGCGGCGGGGTGGCGGCGCTCAGCCGGTCTTGGTGGGCTCCTCCTTGGTGCTGAACGCGACCAGGGCGTCGACCACGAGGAACGCGACCAGCGACACCCCGAAGACGGGCAGGAACCAGGCGAGCAGCCCGCCGACCACGACCAGCGGCACCAGCACGGTGGGCGACGCCCGCCGCCAGGTGCCGCGGGGCGGGGCCTTGCCGAAGCGGTTGGCGCCGAGCGGGGGCCTGCGCAGCCACCACATCCGGTAGCCCCACACGACGAGCCCGATGATCGCCAGGGCCAGCGCGGTCAGGACGATCTGGTTGGGCAGGCCGAACAGCATGCCCATGTGGGCGTCGATGCCCCACTTGGTCAGCTTCGCCATCAGCGGGTAGTCGGCGAAGCGCAGGGTGTCGGTGACCTGCCCGGTCGCCGGGTCGACGGCCATGGAGTCCGACTTGCCCGGCAGGCCCTTCTGCACCTGCGTGACCACGTACGCCTTGCCCGCGGCGGCGGGCACGCGGATCTCGACCGGGTCGGCCAGCCCGGCCGCGGCGGTGGCGGCGCGGACCGCGTCGATGCCGACGTCGGCGCCGGTGGGGGACGGGTCGACGGCGCTGGTGACCGACGGGGTGGTCCAGTCCAGCGCCGTGCGCAGGTCCGAGACGTTCTCCCCCGCGTACGCCGACCAGGTCAGCCCGGTGGCGGACAGGAACAGCAGCCCGATCGCGGCCCACACGCCGACCGTGGCGTGGCGCGACACCGTCCGGCCGCGCTTCGCGGCGGGACCCGCGGCGGGGTTGTCGCGGCGGGCGATCCGGCGCAGCACACCCCGCCTGCCCACCCACAGCCCGAGGCCGACCAGGACGAGCACCCCGAGCCAACTGGCCGCGAGTTCGCTGTAGAGCCTGCCGAACTCACCGAGGTGCAGGTTGCGGTGCAGCCCGCTCAGCCACGCGCGCACGGGCAGGGCCTGGCTGGAGCCGTAGGTCTCCAGCGAGCCGCGGATCTCCCCGTCGTGCGGGTTCACGAAGACCGTCTGGTTGAAGCTGGACCCCGCGTCGGGGAGGTGGAAGACGACCTGGGTGCTGTCGGTCGGGGTCGCCCCGGGGCGCACCGACACCAGCTTGCCCTCGGGCACCTCCTGCCTGGCCAGCTCGACCTGCCGCGACAGCGGCACCGACGCCGCGGCGGCGGGCACGTGCAGCTCGTGGTCGTGGACGACCTGCTCCAACTGCGGGGTGTAGATGTAGGCGAGCCCGCTCAGCGCGGCGACCAACAGGAACGGTGCGACCAGCACCCCGGCGTAGAAGTGCAGGCGCATCAGCAGCGGTCGGACCCCGGCCCACCCACCGGGCGCCCGCCGCCGCTGCTCGGGTGGCGGCGCCTCGTGCTCGTCGACGGTCATCCCGGACTCCTTCGCTCGTGAGGTGGGTCGGCGAGGTGGTCGGATCGGGGTACGCATCAGTTCCCGTGATTTTCACCTTGCGCCCCAGGTGATGGACAGCCCGGTCGTCATCATCGACAGCGCTCAGGTTCCAGCGGGCGCGCCGCCCCGCACCTCTGTCGACACCGAACTCGACAGCTCCGACCCCATCGCCAACTAGTCAAGCAACTTGACTAGTTGGTGAGAGGGCGGGCACAGTTCGGGAGGACGAGCAGAAGGAGATCCACATGGCATTCACCAGCCACACAGCCGAGACCGCACCCGAGGGCTCCCGGAAGATGGTCGAGGGCGCGCGGAAGAAGTTCGGCTTCATCCCCTCCCCCGTCGCGCGGATCGCCGAGTCGCCGGAACTGCTGGCGACCTTCCTGGGCAACACCGCCGCGTTCGACCGCTCGTCGCTCGACGCCCTGGAGCGCGAGGTCGTCATCATGACCCTCGCGACCCGGGTGCGGTGCCACTACTGCGTGGCGCTGCACTCGGCGACGATGACCCGCCAGGCGGTCGACGCGGAGGTCATCGGGGCGCTGCGCGGGGGCGAGCCGCTCGCCGACGCCAAGCTGGAGGCGTTGCGCCGGTTCACCGACGCGGTGCTGGCGACCAGCGGCGGCGTGGCCGACGAGGACGTCGACGCGTTCTTCGCCGCGGGCTACGACCAGCGCAACGCCCTGGACGTGGTGCTCGGCGTCGGTACGTACACGCTGTCCACGTTCGCCAACCGGCTGACCGGGGCCCCGCTCGACGCACCCTTCGAGGCGCACCGCTGGGAACCTCACCACACCGGGCGCAGCGCCACCGCCTGACCGGAGTCGGCGACGATCCGCCGCAGGTCGGCGCGCAGGTGCTCGACCCGGTCGGCCCCGATCAGGTCGCCCCAGCGCGCCTCGACCTCACCCCAGCGCCGCACCACGCTCGCCACGCAGGCCCAACCCCGCGGTGCCAGCACGACCATCCTGCTGCGACGGTCGGTCGGGTGCGGCCCGCGCTCGACGTAGCCGCGCTGCTCGAGCTCGTCCACCAACTGGACCGCGGCCTGCTTGGTCACCCCGAGGTGCCCGCCCAACTCGACCGCGGTGGCCCCCGCCGCCCGCTGCGACAGGTACTGGAAGACGAACCCGTGCGCGGGCCGGACGTCGTCGAACCCCTCCGCGGCAAGGGATTCGTGCACCTGGTCCATGACGGTGCGGAACGCCATGGCCAGCAGGGCGGGGATCTCGGCGGTCAACGCCCCTCCAGTGGTCAAGTGCCTTCACGTCGTGCGCTGCCGTGACGGTACGCGCCATCGGCGTGCCCGCCGCCACGGCGGACCGCCCAGCGGATCGAGGAGGTCGCGGGCACCGTCCAGTGAGGACAGCGCGGTGCCAATCGACCCCGCAGGCGGTCGACACCGGACGACCGCCCCGAGCGCTCGGCGCCCCGTTCCGGTCGGACCGACCCCGGGAACGCAGAAGCCCTCCCCCTCTGATCGAGGGGGAGGGCTGTGTCACCTGCGCACAAGCGCTGGTGGGCGATACTGGGATTGAACCAGTGACCCCTACCGTGTCAAGGTAGTGCTCTCCCACTGAGCTAATCGCCCGAGGCGGAGGCGGGAATCGAACCCGCGTACAGGGCTTTGCAGGCCCTTGCCTAAGCCACTCGGCCACTCCGCCAGCGATCTGGGGCCTTGGAGACCCCAGGGGACCGGCCGTGGCCGAACCACTTCCGAGCGGATGACGAGATTCGAACTCGCGACCCTCACCTTGGCAAGGTGATGCGCTACCAGCTGCGCTACATCCGCGTACTCCGCGACTTCCGGGGCTGGTGTCCCCGTCCGCCGTGGTGTGAGGAGAACTCTATCCGATGCCCGATCCGGGCTCCAAATCGGGGGTCGGATCGGGCTGTTCCCTCAGGTCAGATCGGTTGAGATGAGGTGCGTGAGCGCTTCGTCGACGTCGACCCACAGGTGCTCGTTGCCGGGGACGACCACGTCGTAGGTGCGGTCGAGGAAGTCGGCCAACTCCTGGGCGGAGGCCTCGAAGACGGCGTGGCCGGACGGGGAGCTCAGCTCGATGACGACGACCTCGGGGTCGTCCACCGCCGGGCGGATGCGCACGTCGCCGTCGCCCGCTTCGGCGATGAGGCCGTCGGCCAGCAGGTCGCGGGAGAAGACCCACTCGACCCAGCCCGCGCGGCCGGTGCGGAAGGCCGCCACCACCGCGTACGGGTCGCGCGTGTCGTAGCGCAGCTCGACCTTCACCGGGACCGCCGGGGTCCTCGGCGCCAACAGGTCGAACACCGCTGTCGACCGCAGCGTGACGTGATCGTTTCGCATCGTCGCTACCCTTCTGCTCCCTTCCCAGCCAAACGACTGAGGCACACCGGTGTGACGCCCGAGCGCCGGTATCCGAACGCGGATCGCGGTGAGATCACCCGTCCGGCCCACACCCCGGTGCGCAGTGCAGTCGAGCCTGCGCACCCGGTGATCGGCCCGTGTGGAGGCACTTCCATATTGACCGGTTTCCCACGGCAGGGGTAGCTGCGGGCGCACGAATTATCGGGACCGTTTGTGTACCAGTTCGCCAATACCGCGCTGACCTGGGGGCGGGGCGGTGATCTGTGGGCAGGACCACCTGGTTGGCCCAGGTCAGGCGGTCGCGGTGCCCCGCGTGCCCGCAGACGGCAGAATGTGGACGACAAGCGAGGAAGGTGGTGAACCGGTGACCGACGAGACCCGCCGGAAAGGCCCCATTCGACCCGACTGGGCCGATCGGAACCCCACCACCCGCGCCGTTTGGCGTACCGGGGTGGGCGTCGTCGGCACCCTGGTGCTGGTCGTGGGTGTGATCCTCATCCCCTACCCCGGCCCCGGCTGGGTGGTGGTCTTCGGCGGCCTGGCCATCCTCGCCACCGAGTTCGCCTGGGCCCGCCGCATCCTCACCTACGCCAGGGGCAAGTACGACGCCTGGACCGACTGGCTCAAGCGCCAGAGCCTGCTCGTCCGCCTCCTCGTCCTCGCCGCCACCGCCCTCATCGTCCTGGCCACCCTCTGGCTCCTGAACGCGTTCGCGCTGGTCGGCGGCTGGTTCGGCATCCACTGGGCGTGGTTGACCTCCCCCCTGTTCAACTGACGCGCACCCCCTGCTAATCTTCTCCCCGTCGACGCGGGAAACCGCGCCGGGCGATTAGCTCAGCGGGAGAGCACTTCGTTCACACCGAAGGGGTCACTGGTTCGATCCCAGTATCGCCCACGACCGACGGCCGATCCATGTTCGCGGAGAGCGCGAACAGGGTCGGCCGTCATCGTTTCCGGGGGGCGACCCCCCGGACCCCCACGGTGCGGTGTGTCGCGTGTCGGGGTGGTGGGGTTGGCTGGGGGACCTTTCAGGTCCGTGGTGGTGTGCGTGGGTTGTGCGGCCTGCCGGTGATGTTCGCCGGTGGGCCGTTCGTGTTTGCGGGCTTGAGTCTGTGAGTACGCCCCTGGCTTGACGAGCGCACCCCCGGTTGACGGCAGGGAGCGACTTATTCGTGCGTGGTGTGCATTGATGCATTTTGTGCATGGTTGTGGGTAGGGTTGGGGGGACTACTGGTGGCTACGGGGGCGGGGTGCCGGTCCCGGGAACAGGACGGGTGATGGACCTTTCCCAGGGGCAGGCCGAGGAGCAGGTGGGCGGGAACGGGGCGGCGCCGGTGGCGTTGCGGCAGTTGATCCCGGCGGAGTTGCTGGAGCGCGGTGAGGGGTGTCCGTTCGACCCGGCGCCGGGGTTGCGGGGGCTGCGGGGGCAGGGGGCGGTGCAGCCGCTGGAGTTGGGGAACGGGGCGCGGGCCTGGTTGGTGACCGGGTTCGCCGAGGCCCGGGAGGTCATGGGGGACCTGCGGTTCAGTTCCGACCGGGTCCGCTACCGCGACGCCACCCAGATGGGGGCGGATGAGGTGGCCGCGCAGGCGGGTGCGCCGGTGTGCCCGGTGCCGGTGGAGGCGCGTGCCGACGGCATGTTCATCTTCATGGACCCGCCGGAGCACACCCGGCTGCGGCGGCTGCTGACCGGGCAGTTCACCGTGCGCCGGATGAAGGCGCTGGAGGCGCGGGTCACCGAGATCGCCGTCGAGCACATCGAGGCCATGCGGGCGGCCGGGACCGGGGCCGACCTCGTCCCCGCCTACGCCCTGCCCATCCCGTCGCTGGTGATCTGCGAGTTGCTCGGGGTCGACTACGGGGATCGGGGCTCCTTCCAGGAGAACACCGCCATCGCGCTCAGCTCCGCCTCCACCGACGAGGAACGGGCGCGGGCGGGCGGCGAGCTGTACGGGTTCATCGCCCGGCTCATCGCGGCCAAGCGGGTCGAACCGGGTGACGACCTGATCTCGGGACTCATCCACGACGCCGACCCGCCGCTGACCGACGCCCAGCTCATCGACCTCACCCTGGTGCTGCTCGGCGCCGGGCACGAGACCACGGCGAACATGCTGGCCCTGGGTGCCTTCGCGCTGCTGGAGAACCCCGAGCAGCTCGCCGCGCTGCGCGCCGACCCCGAGCTGGTCGACCAGGCCGTCGAGGAGCTGCTGCGCTACCTGAGCATCATCCAGCTCGGGGTCACCCGCGTCGCCACGCAGGACGTGACCGTGGGGGGTGTGGACATCCCGGCGGGGGCGACCGTGGTCCTCGGGGTGCCGGAGGTCAACCGGGACCCCCGGCACTGGGACGACCCCGACCGCCTGGACCTGCGCCGCGAGCGGGCCCCGCACCTGGCCTTCGGGCACGGGGTCCACCAGTGCCTCGGCCAGCAGCTCGCCCGCATCGAGATGCGCATCGGCTTCACCGAGCTGTTCACCCGCCTGCCGGGCCTGCGCCTGGCCACCCCCGCCACCGAGGTGCCCCTGCGCAACGACATGCTGATCTTCGGCGTGCACTCCCTGCCGGTGGCCTGGGACTGACCCCGGGGCGCTCACCGGCCGGGTCGGTGGCCCGCTGTTCGTCCATAATGGGCAGCCCGCCCGCCGAACAGCAGAGGAGAGGGCCGAGTGAGCCAGCCCCAGGCCGGGGACTCCCCCTCCGCGCAGGTCCCGGGGCGCCGTGAGCGCAAGAAGCAGGCCACCCGCACCGCCCTGCGCGAGGCGGCGCTGCGCCTGGCCGTGCGCCACGGCGTGAAGAACGTGACGGTCGAGCAGATCGCCGCCGAGGCCGACCTGGCCCTGCGCACCTTCTTCAACCACTTCTCCAGCAAGGAGGAGGCCGTCCTCGCCGCGGCGGCCGCGGGCGCCGAAGCGCTCGTCGAGGAGTTCCGGGCCCGGCCCCCGCACGAATCCGTCCTGCGCGCCGTGCGGGAGGCGGTCCTCGTGGTCGTCGACCGCGACGACGCCGTCGGCCGCGACCACATCCGGGTGCTGCGCCTCATGCAGCACACCCCCGCGCTGCTGCCGCAGCAGATGGCCGTGCTCATCGCCCAGGAGAGGGCCCTGGCGGACGCCATCGCCGAGCGCCTGGCCGCCGCGGACCCCGCCGACCCGCCCGGGGTCTACCCGCAACTGTGCGCGACCGCCACCCTCGCCACCCTGCGCGTCGTCCTCTCCCGCTGGCTCAGCCGCACCTCGGACACCGACGAGATCCCGACCTCGGCCACCCTGCGCGAGGAGGTCGACGAAGCCCTCTCCCACCTGGCCGCGGGCCTCGACCGACCGGGCACCCAGGACCCACCGCACTGACCCACCGCGGCCGGGCGGCCCACCCCGCCGGGCTCGGCCGAGTCCTCACCGGACAGTCCGCTCCCCGGGCCGCGACGGGCGACCCGGTCAGCCGGTGAGCGTGACGATCGAGGGGTGCGCGCCGAACAGGCTCAGCGGGCGCACGTCGCCGACGCGCAGCCCGGCGGACTCCGCCGCGGCGCGCTGGTCCTCCGCCTCGTGCAGCAGCAGCACCGCCACACCCGAGTCCGCCAGCACCCGCCGGACCTCGCGGAAGAGCCGGTCCGGGCGCCCGGCCAGCGTGCCCAGGGCGGCGACCTGCCGGTCCCACGGCGGGTTGCCCACCACCCGGTCGACCCGTCCCGTGCCCACGGGGACGCGGCCGGCGTCGGCCCGCAGCCAGAGCGCCGAGGTGGCCGTCAGCGCGGCGTTGGCGGTGGCCGCGGCCAGCGGGCGGGGGTCGTGGTCGGCGCCGAGCAGCCGGGCCCCGGGGGCCAGCGCGGCGGTCTCGATCACGATGGTGCCGGTGCCGCAGCAGGGGTCGAGCACGGTGTGCCCCGGCCCGACGCCCGCCAGCAGCGCCATCGCCGCGGCCAGCGGCGGGTGCAGGGTCCCCTGGGTCGAGGCCTGCTTGTAGGGCCTGCGGTGCAGCGGCTGGTCGGCGATGCGCAGGGCCAGCGCCGCCCGGGAGCCCTCGACCGTCACCCGGAACGACAGCGTCCCCGCCGGTGGGGCCGCGCCGCCGCGCCGGGAGTGGTAGGGCAGGCCGAGCGCCCCCGCGACCTCGGCGCCCACGGCGTCCTCGATGTCGAAGCGGTTGTAGTTGCGCTTGCCGAGGAACGACGCGGCGACGTCGACGCCGGTGGCCCCGGCGGACCCGCCGCAGCGGGTCCGCTGCCGCAGCAGCCCGGCCAGGTCGGCGGACCTGGTGGCGCCGGTGAACTTGGCCAGTTCCGCCTTGGTGTGCCCGACGCCGTCGAGGACACCCGCCAGCAGGAACAGGTCGTCGACCGTGCGCAGGTCCAGCAGGCCGGGGTCGGCGCGCGGGGCGGTGAACCACACCTCGCGGTGGCGGCGGTGCTCGACCTCGCCGAGACCGCGCTCGGCGACCTCCCCGGCCGCGACGTCCTCCAGGCCGCGCAGGGTCCTCGCCAGCAGACGGACGGCCACTGCCCCACACCCCTTCGCTCGGCGGAGGAACCGCACGCGCGACCACACGGTGTCCGGGTGGGATTCGACGCGTCGTCGACGGCACATCATAGGGTTGCGGCACGCCGGAAGCGGACCGGGGTGGCCGTGGGCGCGCCTGCTCCGGGGACGGGCCCCGGCCGGGTGGGCGACCGCCGCGTGCGACCATCTCCGGCGAGGGGCGGGTCGCTGTCGACGCAGGCCCACGGGGTCCGGAGGGCGGTGGTTCGGTGCGGCGCGTGACCTCGCGCAACGCCAGCTTCCAGCAGTGGCAGGCGTTGCTGACCAACCGGAACAAGCGGCAGCGATCGCGGGAGTTCCTGGTCCAGGGGGTGCGGCCGATCACCATCGCCGTCGAGCGCGGCTGGCCGGTCCGGGCGCTGCTGCACAACGCCGACCGGTCGCCGTCGCGGTGGGCGCGGGAACTGCTCGACACCGTGCCCGCGGAGCAGTTCGCGCTGTCCGGCGAGCTGCTGGCGGAGCTGGGCGAGAAGAACGAGTCGGCCGCGGAGCTGGTCGCGGTGCTGGAGCTGCCGCCGGACGACCTCGACCGGATCGAGGTGCGCGCCGACTTCCTCGGCGTCCTGTTCGACCGGCCCACCAGCCCCGGCAACATCGGTTCGATCATCCGGTCGGCCGACGCCTTCGGCGCGCACGGGATGATCGTGACCGGCCACGCGGCGGACGTCTACGACCCCAAGTCCGTCCGGGCCAGCACCGGTTCGCTGTTCTCCCTGCCGTCGGTGCGGGTGTCCGCGCCGCGCGAGGTCACGTCCTGGGTGCGGGCCAAGCGCGCCGCCGGGGTCCCGGTGGCGATCGTGGGCACCGACGAGCACGGCGAGGCCGACGTCTTCGACTTCGACCTGACCGGGCCGGTGCTGCTGCTGGTCGGCAACGAGACCGCCGGGCTCAGCTCCACCTGGCGCGAGCTGTGCGACCACCTCGTCCGAATCCCGATGGTGGGCAGCGCCAGCTCGCTCAACGCCGCCAACGCGGCGACGGCCGTGCTGTACGAGACGTCCCGGCAGCGTTCCCGGAAGAACTGCTGATCGTACGGCCGCGCGAGGACGGGCGAGCAGGCCCAACCGTCCACTGTGGTCAGAACCTTCCGATGGCGTTGCGATCACCCGGTTCCGGCGCCCCGGATTCGGGGGCACACCCGGTGTGGATGTCGCGCAGGGGGAGGGTCCCTCGGACGGCGGTAGTCGATGATCTTGGTGGGGCCCTACTGTCTGGTTGACCGGGCCCGGTCTCGCCGATGGAACTGCTCCGCTCGAAACCGAGGAGATCGATGAGCAAGGCTGTCACGACCGGGTTCTGGCCCGCGATCAGCGTCACCCCGCCCAACCTGACCGGGCTCACCACCGACCGCGTCACCTGGGGGGTGCCCGCGGGGAGCGGGCAGAGCGGCTACGTCTTCCGCGGGGGCGAGGTGGACGTCAAGACCGACGGGTCGGAGTTCACCCTGGGCACCTTCACCCACGAGAACTTCCCGATCACCGGCCTGACCTCGCAGGAGTTCGACGTCGACCTGACCGTCAACGTCGTGTTCGAGGACGGGACCACCGCCGACTTCAGCTTCACCTTCCACCACAACGAGACGCCGAACGTCGGGCCCGCCCCCGAGGACCTGGTGGACCTGCCCACCTTCGTCTCACCGGAGACGGTGACCATCGACGGCACCGAGTACGCGGTGCTGATCAGCGGGTTCAAGCAGAACGGCGTGGTGGTCCGGCGGTTCGTCAGCGCCGAGAACGCGGCCAACAGCGCCGACGTCGTCGCCATGTTCGCCGTGTCAGGCAAGCCCGACCCGGTGATCACCCAGGTGCGGTTCAAGGGCGAGGTCAAGCGCACCCAGGCCGACGAGTTCGTCGAGATCGTCAACCGCGGCACCGCCCCGGCCGACATCTCCGGCTGGGTGCTCGGCGCCGACGACGCCGGGCAGGACTTCACCTTCCCGCCGGGGACCGTGCTCGCCCCGGGGCAGCGCATCCGCGTCTACACCAACGAGGACCACCCCGAGAGCGGCGGCTTCAACCACGGCATCAAGCGCCCCATCTGGAACGACAAGGGCGACATCGCCAAGTTGCGGGACCCCGCGGGCACCACCGTGTCCGAGCACGCCTACGGCGACAAGGCGACCACCCCCTGATCCCCGGCCCCGGGAGCCGCCCGCGCGGCTCCCGGGGTGTCCACACCGGACCACCGGGTGTCAGCCCAGGCTCATGCCCCCGTCGACGACGAAGACCGCGCCGGTGGCGAAGCCCGCCTCCGGGGCGGTGAGGGTGCGGACCCACCGGGCGATCTCCTCCGGCTGGGCGACCCGCCCCACCGGGGTCGCGGCAGAGACCTCGGCGAGGAACGCCGCGTACTGCTCCGGGGTGGACCCCATCCGCAGCCCCATCCCCGACTCGACCACCCCCGGCGCGACGGCCACGACCCGGATGCCCCGGGGCGCCAGCTCCGCCGCCCACGTCCGCGTGAGGAACTCCAGCCCCGCCTTGGCCGCGCCGTAGACCGAGAAGCCCGGCCAGGCCCGGCCGCCGGTGGAACCCGCGCTGCTGATGTTGACCACGGTGCCCCGGGTCTCGGCCAGGGCGTCGAGCGCGGCCTGGGTGAGGAAGATCGGGGCGCTCAGGTTCACCGCGAACTGCTCGGCGGTCGTGGTCGGGTCGACGGCGGACAGCGGGGCGGGCGTGGCGGCGCCCGCGTTGTTCACCAGCACGTCGAGCCTGCCGAATTCCCGCAGGGCGGTCGCGACGACCACCGCCGCGGCGTCGGGGGTGGTGATGTCGATGGCGAGGGTGCGGATGCCGGGGTGGTCCCCGGCCGTCTCGGCCAGCGCGGACTCGGTGCGGCCCACGACCAGGACCCGGTGGTCCCTGGCGTGGTCGCGGGCGATGGCCCGGCCGATGCCGGTGCCGCCACCGGTCACGACGACGGCGGGGGTGTTGTCCGTGGTCACGGGGACCACGCTAGCGGGCGGCCCGCACCGCGCTCCCCTCCGGGGAGCCGCGGTCCGGTCCACCTGGGACGGTGCGGGGCTACTCCGCCCGCACAGCGGATTCCACCGTGGGGTGGATGTCCAGCAGGCGGTCCAGGCCGGTCAGCTCGATCGGGCGGGTGACGACGGACGTGTCGGCCACCAGGCGCAGCGGGATGCCGTGGTCGGCGCAGCGGTTGTGCTCGGTCACCAGGAGGCTGAGCGCGGCCGAGTCGAGGAACGACACGGCGGTGAGGTCCAGCACGATCGCGGCGGGCCGGGTCGGGATGTGGTCGGCGACCGCGCCCAGGGTGTCCGCGTCCACGCGGTCACCGACGGGCACCACCACCGCGGAGCCGATCCCCTCGCTCGTCATGCCCCCAGTTTCCCGCACCGGCGGGCAAACCGCATCGTCGGTCCGCTCACGGTCGCGGGGTCTGCTGGTGGGCCTCGGCGGTGGAGCCGGTGAGGTGGTTCAGGGTGTTGGTGATCCGCAGGATGCGGTCCAGGCCCGCCGGGCGGTTCTCCAGGTGCAGGCAGGCGTCCGCGGCGTCCACGTGGCGGCGGATCATCAGCAGGGTGGACAGGCCGTAGGAGTCGCAGAAGCCCAGGGTGGACATGTCCAGGTGCAGGGCCCGCACGGTCGGCAGGCGGGCGATGACCTCGCGCAGCAGGGTGTCGGCGGTGTCGAAGTCGAGGTCACCGTCCAGCCGCACCCGGACCGAGTCGCGGTCGGGGGCGGTCCAGCTCGTGGTGAGGGGGCGGGGGGTCATCGGTCGTGGTCTCCGGGCACGTCGCGGGCGGGCAGGGCGGACCTGCCCGCCGTCAGCAGGGCGGTGGATCGGGGGAAGTCGCGCAGCTCCGCCGCCAGCAGGTCCAGGGCGGGGACGAGGAACCTGGCCGGGACCGAGCGGGCGGTGAGGATGCCCGCGGTCCAGGTCAGGAAACCGGTGAACAGGTCCGCGTCGTCCACGTAGAGGGCGGTCCCGAGGTAGTCCACGATGTGCGCGAGGTCCTGGGCGGTGTACTCGCGCTGCGCCTCGGTGTAGGAGCGCATGGCCGGGATGGTCTCCTCCAGGCCGCTCAGCATCGCCTTGACGAGCTGGCCCGAGGTGCGCGACACCATCGTGTACTCCTGGTCGGCCAGGTGCGGGAGGTCGTCGATGGGCTGGTGGCCCCCGGCGGGCCGGTTCAGCGGTGAGCGGGCGAGGCGGTCGGCGGCGGCGCGGGCGTCCGGGGCCCAGGCGTCGGCGCCCAGGAGGCGGGCGTAGCGGCCGTCGGGGCCGAAGGCGGCGCCCCCGGCGATGACCGGGGTGCCCGCGGCCTGGCAGGCGGTGATGGTGGCGTGCGCCGACGGCAGCCGGGTGGCGATCGAGCTGGACAGCGCGACCGCGTCCGGGCCGGTGCGGTGCAGGTGCGTGATCAGGTGCGGCGCCGGGACCTGCGCGCCGAGGTAGTCGACGCGGAAGCCGCGCAGGCGCAGGACCTCGGCCAGCAGGCGGGCGGGCAGGGCGTGCCACTCGCCGTCCACGCAGGCGACGGTGATCGTGCCCAGGGTCGGCGCCGGGGTGGGGGCGGTGAGCGCGAGGGCGGCGAGGGCGCGCTCGTTGATCGCGGTGGCGGCGTGCTCCTGGGCCACGGTGATCCGGTTGTCGGCCCACTCCTGGCCGACCCGGCGCTGCACGGCGGCGATGACGTCGAGCAGGACCGACTCCGGCGCCAGCCCGGCGGCGGCGGCACCGGTGACGACCTCGGCGGCGGTGTGCTCGTCGCGGTCGCACACCGCGGCCCACAGCCGTTCGACGTGCCCGGCGGTGGCCTGCTCCGTGCGGGTGGGCTCGGTGTGGGCGGGTGCGGTGCGGGTGGGCTCGGCGGGCGTCATGCGGTGTACCTGCCGGGACCGTGCCCCCCGACCGCAGTCAGGTGCGAGCCCCGGGGCGCGGTGATGGCCACCACGGCCATGTCGTCGTGCGGGCGGTCGCCGATCCACTGCGCGGCGAGCATCTGGACGTGCTCCACGATGGCGTCCGCGGGCATGCCCGCGCAGTCGGCCAGCACCCGGCGCAGCCGGTCCTCGCCGAACAGCTCGCCGCCGAGGGGGCCGCCGTGGGCCTCGGTGATGCCGTCGGTGAACAGCAGGCAGGTCTCCCCCGGGGCCAGGGTCACGGTGGTGCTGGTGGCCTCGATCCGGGGCATGACGCCGACCAGATTGCCCCGGCTGGCGACCTCCTCGACCTGGCCGTCGGCGCGCACGATGAACGGCGGCGGGTGGCCCGCGCAGGTCAGCCGCAGCCGCACACCCGCCCCCTCGCGGCGCACCGAGGCGAGGACCATGGTGGCGAAGCGGGTGCTGTGCGGGTTGACCAGCGTGTCGTTGAGCCGGTTGAGCACCCGCAGGTGGTCGCCGGACATCGGCAGCAGCGCGTGCAGGGTGTTGCGGATCTTGCCGGTGAGGACGGCGGCCTCCAGGCCCTTGCCGCACACGTCGCCCAGCACGGCCAGCGACTCGTCGTCGTCGGCGGTCGGGTGCACGTCGTAGAAGTCGCCGCCGATCCGCTCGGTGTCCTGGGCGGCCCGGTAGCGGCCCGCGAACTCCACGCCGCCCACCTGGTGCAGGGTGGGCGGGAGCAGTTCGCGCATCAGCGTCTCGGTGATCGAGTTCTGCTGGGCGAACATCCGGGCCGCGGACATGGCCGCGCCCGCCCTGGCGGCGAAGAGCCGGGCGAAGACCTCTTCCCCCTCGTCGAAGGCGGGCTGCCCGGCGCGGCGCAGCAGCACCAGCGCGCCCGCGGCCACGCCGAGGCCGGGCAGCGGGGTGACCACGACCGAGCCGATCTCGCCGAACCCGTCCGGCCGCAGCCAGTCGGGCGTGCTGGCCGGGTCGATCCAGCGCGAGGGCACCGGCGGGAAGCCCTGCAGGGCCTCGGCCAGACCGGGCACGTCCTCCGGGTGCACGCGCAGCCGGGTCCGGACGGGGTCCCCGTCGCGCACGCACAGCACCGCCGGGTAGCGGTGCCGGGCGGCGGGGGCGATGACCACGGCGGCGTCGGCGAGGTGCTCGGCGGCGAGCCGGGCGGTGACGTCCATGCAGCGGTCGAGGTTCAGCGAGGCCAGCAGCGCGGAAGAGACCTCGCTGAGCAGGGCGGTGCGCTCGCGCTCGACGCGCAGGGCCTCGATGGCCAGCCGGGTGTCGGTGTCCTCCACCAACCACCAGGTGACGCTGTCGTCGTCGCCGTGCGGGACCGGGTGGGCTTCGAAGCCGCGCCCGCCGATGTCGCCGTGGACGCGACCGTCCGCGGCGGAGGCGGTGGCCAGCCAGTCGGGGACGGTGTCGCCCGGGGGCACGAGGAGGGTCGCCACCTCGTTCGCGGCGAGCAGGGCGCCGTTCCCGTCCAGCACCACCGCCGGATGGGGAGCACCCCACCAACCGTTGCCGGTCGAGACGGGGGTCGTGCGGGTGGACTGTCGTGGCTCAATCACGGGGAAGTCGTTTCACCTCTTCGCCACTCACTCGAACCTTGGTTGGCTCATGGCAAGTATCGCACAGACCACATCTTGATCAGCGCTCTTGCGGAGTGGATCAACCACCATACCAACTGCTCGCGCAATCGGCCAACGGCCAACGGGCCGCACCCCCGTGGCCGCCGAGCACGACGCTGACCAGCGGTAGGGCGTACGGCCCAGCCGGATGTCCCGAGCCGCGGGCAGGCAATCGAAGTACCTGGAGGTACCCGAAAAGAGCTTTCGGAAGTGTCAACACCGTGCGAATCCGACCCCGGGAACGCGCACCCGACCACATCTTTTCGAAGTTTCCTACGCAATGGTTGACCTGGGGATACGCAGATCCGGATAGTACGGCTATCCCCTTCCCCTGCCCTGGAGGTCATTGGTGACCAGAACTCACCGGCGGATCGCGAGCGCGGTCGCCGCGGTGGTGACGGGAGCTGTCGCGGTGGTCGCGGTCAACGGCACGGTCCAGTCCCCCGCCGAGGCGGCCGTGGTCAAGGCCGCGGCGCCCGCCCTGCCCGGCCCCCCGGGCGACGCCTTCTACGAGCCGCCGAGCCCGCTGCCCGCCGGTGAGCCCGGCGACGTCATCCGCTGGCGCCCCACCGTCGCCCCGCTGAACGCGCTGAACGCCAACGCCTGGCAGGTCATGTACCTGTCGACGAACGCCCTGGGCGAACGGAATGCGGTCACCGGCACGATCCTCACGCCGAAGTTCGCCGACACCACCAAGGCGCCGATCGTGGGCTACTCGGTGGGCACGCAGGGTCCGGCGTTCAAGTGCACACCGTCCAAGGCCATCGAACGCGGCACCCTGTATGACCAGCCCGCCATCAACGACTCCATCAGCGCCGGCTACGCCGTGGCGATCACCGACTACGAGGGCTACCGCCCGGGCGCGGCGAACAAGCCGACCTACATCGTGGGCCAGTCCATGGGCCCGGCGGTCATCGACTCGGTGCGCGCCGCGCAGCGCCTGCCGCAGACCGGCCTCAAGCCCACGGCCAAGGTCATCTTCCAGGGCTACTCCCAAGGCGGCGGCGGTGCGCTGTGGGCGGCGGAGAAGCAACCCTCTTACGCCCCTGACCTGAACCTGGTGGGTGTGGCCGCAGGCGGTGTCCCCGCCGACCTGACCGAGGTCGCCAAGGGCCTCGACGGGTACCTGGGCTTCGGGTTCCTCGCCTTCGCCGCGGTCGGCCTGGACAACGCCTACCCGGAGTTGCA